>NZ_LQYA01000008.1 GCF_001531445.1 Sporosarcina koreensis | reverse complement strand
CGTCCACCGCTTCTTCTTCATCAGCTGGAGCATCGACCGCTTCTTCTCCATCAACTGGAGCGTCCACCGCTTCTTCTTCGTCAACTGGTGTATCGACAGTTTCCTCTTCGTCAGCCGGAGCATCTACCACTTCTTCTTCATCAACTGGTGCATCGACCGCTTCTTCTCCATCAACTGGAGCGTCCACCGCTTCTTCTTCATCAGCTGGAGCATCGACCGCTTCCTCTTCGTCAGCCGGAGCACCGACCGCTTCTTCTTCATCTACATCTGTAGCTTCGTCATCGTTATTAGGTGTGTCTGTTGTATCATCTTCATCTGTAGTATCCTCTTCATCCGGTTCTGCTGCTACGAAGTTTTTATTGGCAATGGTACGCATGAATTGTCCTTTTTCAGGCGATCCTGGAATGCTTGTTGCATAATAGGAAACCATTTCACCGTGGTTTTTAAACTCTTTCTCTCCGTCATTTTCCGCAGCGAAAGCTGAACCGCCCGCGCCAAAAACAGCTGCAGTCAGCATTGACGTTGACATGACAAACGGTAAGATTTTCTTTTTCGTGTTCTTCTCATTGCGATTTGTTTCTTTAACCAAGATTCATCAAACTCCCTTTTCTTAAATTTTTCGTTCCCGACTGCTCAATAATGAAGCGAACTAACACTCATTCTCTTAAGTCGCTATGTACATCCGCCTCCTTCTCAGATGGGTTCGTTTTTTTACTATCCGACAGAAAGCTTTTTATTCGGATATGCGCAGTACCCTTCTGCACATGACTAACCATAACAAAAGTAAATAACAATGGTGTGACAACCAAATAACAGATATTCATGGAAATATTAACCTTTGTAATATTGAGAAAACAGATTGATAGACCAAAAAGAGGGTGGATGCTAATCAAAATGACCCTCTATATCCATTTTATTCCTACCCGGAATCTATCTGCAAAAGCCGATGCATATACACTCCATTACTAAATTGACATGTTTATCGGATAGGCTAAATGGTTTAACGCTATTATTTCAAACTATTACAATGACCTTGCGAAACTAGTAATCTATGTTATAGTGAAGTTGAAAACTGAAAAGAGTTAACCACTGGGGGAGTCTTTGTGAAAGACTGAGACGTGTATGGATACGCGGACCCTTCGAACCTGATCTGGCTCATACCAGCGTAGGGAAGTGGGTCGCACGTCTTCCAAAGGTTATCTTACGCCGATATGCGAGCCGCTTCTTCAACGATTGTGTTGAGTGAAGCGGCTTTTTTGGTTTTCCAAAATGAAAAAGGAGTGGTTTGGATGACTTTTTGTGAAGAGGTACGCAAGGAATGCAATGCTGTTTGGGAGGCGAGTTTTCATCATCCGTTCATTGCGTCGCTTGCGGAGGGGACATTGCCTGAAGAGGTGTTCAAACAGTATGTCCTGCAAGACTCGTATTATTTGAAGCATTTTGCGAAAGTGCATGCAATGGCGGCTGTGCAGGCAACGGATTTATTGACGGTGCAACGGTTTGCACAACATGCGGATGGGACTTGCGGGGCGGAGATTTCCTTGCATGAAGGCTTCTTTGGACTATTGGGCGTTACAGATGAGGATATTGAAAAATTTGAGCCGGCGCCGACAGCGTATGCGTACACGTCGCATTTATACCGGGCCGCATTGGAAGGCGACTTGGCTGCAACTTTGTCCGCATTGCTGCCATGTTATTGGTTGTATTACGAAATCGGTGAGCGGCTGAAGGACGCGAAGCCGAATCATCCGATTTATGATAAATGGATTGCTACGTACAGCTCCGAATGGTTCGAACAGGCAACACGAGAGCAGATCGACCGTTTGAATAAACTGACGGAAGACCTTTCGGATAAAAGACGTGAACATTTGAAAGCCCATTTCAGTAAAAGTGTCCATTATGAATTGCAGTTTTGGGAAATGGCATGGACGAAGCAAAAATGGGCCCTTGAAAAAGGAGAGGTGCATGCATGAAGGCCCGAATTTCATTGCTGAATAAACTGCGTCAGCAAAACCCGTTAGTTCATTGCATCACGAATATTGTCGTTGCAAACTTTCAAGCAAATGGGCTGCTTGCATTGGGCGCTTCTCCGATCATGGCGGATTCAATTGAGGAGGCGGCGGATGTTTCCGCCATTTCCTCTTGTACATTGCTTAATATCGGAACGCTGGACAGTTCGGCTGTTACATCAATGTTTGCTGCTGGAAAAGCCGCTTCCACTAAAGGACAGCCACTTGTATTGGACCCCGTCGGAGCAGGGGCGACTGGATTCCGTAAACAGACGGTCGCTAAACTTCTGGAGGAATTAGAGATTACGCTCATCCGCGGAAACGCCGGTGAAATCGCATCCATCGCGGGTGTTGACTGGAAAGCGAAAGGCGTCGATGCGGGGAACGGGACGGCTAATATTGTGGAGGCAGCAAAGGATGTGGCGCGCCGTCATCGTTGTCTCGTCGCGGTTACCGGTGAGACCGATATCGTGACGGATGGTGAAAAAGTGATTGGAATAAAAGGCGGACACCCGCTCATGTCGCGTATCACGGGCATGGGCTGCCTGTTAAGCGCTGTTTCCGCCGCTTTCCTTTCGATCGGTAAGCTCGCGCCGATTGAGACAGTCGCTTATAGTCTCGCGTTTTATAAGAAGGCGGGAGAAGTGGCAGCGGAACAAGCTTCGGGCCCGGGGGATTTTGCCGTCCATTTTCTAAATGCTATGCATCAATTAGAAGATGCGGCAATAGATTTCGACCAATTCATTGTTGAAGAGGAGGTAGCCAAATGACTTCAGTTGCGCTTACGATTGCCGGCTCGGACAGTGGGGGCGGCGCAGGCATCCAGGCCGATTTGAAAACATTTCAGGAGCTTGGGACGTTCGGAACTTCTGCATTGACGGCAGTAACTGCGCAAAATACGTTGGGCGTCCATGCGGTGCAGCCTATTGAAACCGACATCGTCATTGCGCAAATCGAGGCGGTGCTAAATGACTTCACAGTTGGAGCTGCTAAAACAGGGATGTTGTTCTCTGCGGAAATCATTGAAGCGGTCGCTGCTACATTGAACCGTCATGAACGGATTCCCTTAGTCATCGATCCTGTCATGATTGCGAAAGGAGGCGCTTCGCTTCTTCAAGAGACAGCGATTGCGGCTTTGAAAGAGTGCCTCATTCCGTCGGCTGCCCTTCTGACGCCGAATATCCCTGAAGCGGAAGTGCTGACGGGAATGAAGATTGTCTCAATGAAAGATATGGAGAATGCGGCAAATCAATTGCTACGGATGGGAGCCGGAGCTGTACTGCTGAAAGGGGGACATCGGACGGATACGCCTTATGCAGAGGATTTATTTATGTCGATGGCCGGTGACTACTTTTTAATGAGGAGCAAGCGGATCGACACGAAAGACACTCATGGTACGGGATGTACGTTTGCCGCCGCCATTACGGCAGAGCTTGCGAAGCGGGTACCGATGCGTGAGGCCGTCGTTACGGCTAAGCATTTTATCCATGTGGCGATTGAAGATGGGCTTTCCATCGGTAATGGACACGGTCCGACAAACCATGCGGCGTTTCGGAATCGGGGCAATGCGGAACGGAAGGATGTCGAGTTGATTGGGAAACGTTGACGTTACGCTTTATTTCATAATGGGATCGACAAATGCCGGGAAGCCGCTGTCCGTCTTGGAAGAAGCTTTAAAAGGCGGCATCACTTGTTTCCAGCTGCGCGAAAAGGGGGAGCGCGCACTCCGTGGATTGGAGAAGAAAGCATTTGCAAAGAGCTGCCAAAGATTATGTTCGAAATTTGGCGTCCCGTTTATCGTGAATGACGACGTTGATCTCGCTCTGGAGATTAACGCGGATGGGGTCCATATCGGACAGGACGATGCAGAGGCGCGATTTGTACGAAAAAGAATTGGATCTGAAAAGATAATGGGCGTGTCCGTCCATACAATAGAAGAAACAAAAGCGGCCATGTCAGCGGGCGCGGATTATGTTGGCATGGGGCCTGTCTATCCGACGATGTCTAAAGATGATGCAAAACCGGTTGCGGGCACTGCGATGATCGAGGCGGTCGCGAAGATGTATCCGGATTTGCCGATTGTCGGAATCGGAGGCATTACAGCGATGAATGCCGAACCTGTCTTTCGGGCAGGAGCAAATGGAATATCCGTTATTTCAGCGATTGCATCATCCACTAACCCTGAAATGGCTGCACGGCAATTAAAGGAAGTCTCCTTAAAGTGTGGTCGCGAAAGGAGCTTGTTGCGATGAGTACGCGAAAGCTTGTCCTGATGACCGTATTCACAGCGATTGCGGTGGCGGGATCCGTATTCGTCTCTTTTCCTGCAGGGATAGCACGCGCCTACCCGATCCAGCACGCGGTCAATGTCATAGCCGCTATTTTGCTAGGACCTATTCCAGCCGTTATCATTGCCTTCATGACCGGTTTAGTCCGCATATTGACTGGCACTGGATCACTGCTTGCCTTTCCGGGAGGGATGATCGGCGCCGCACTTGCGGGACTGTTGTATAAACAGTCGGGCCGGGTGTGGTTGGCGGCAACGGGAGAAATTATCGGAACTGGGATCATCGCTTCACTATTCGCGGTTCCCTATGCGGCCGTCCTCATGGGAACGACCGTCACCGCCTTCTTCTTCATGCCGCCTTTTCTCGTCTCCAGTGTAAGCGGGGCGATTATAGGAGTTGTCGTAGCCCTTCGGCTGCAAGCCATTCCCGCGGGGAGAAGGATACAAAGTTATTGAGCGGAGAATTGTTTGGGTGCCTGCGCAACACACTATTCAGATAATTAGCTACAATTGTATAAAATAAATGGGGAAGCCGACCAAATCAAGACCTGGTCGGCTAATTTTGTATATATATGATTTTTATTGAATTGTCATAAATGTTTGCTGCACAGGCACCTTGCATCGCTCAAATCGCTTTCGCTTTCCGGTAACTATCATAGATTTCAATTGCTACGGTGACGAAGACGGTTACGATGATGGTCCATTTCGCCCATTCAATGAAATTACCGACGGAGGACGAATTGATTTCTAGTACATCTGCCAAATAAGGAATCATTGCCTCGTTCATGAGGGCAAGGTTGCTGGCGATGACAACGAAGACAATCAAGCTGAATACTTTAATGAAAGCATTTATTGCTACAAGCCTCATCGTCCATTGCCGTTCTTTCCATTTAAAAAGCGACAATCCAAATTCGAATGCAGCGAATGGCAGAACAATCGGCAAGTATGACATCAATACATCTTGATTCAGAGCTGGCATCACCATTTGCAACCCAGCGCCATCTATTGATCGATAAACACCCGCAAGATGGTCCGCATTGAAATAAAGAACAACCCAAAACGCTGTCCAGATCAATCCGAAAATAACTTCGCCCCTTGGAATCGCTTTTTTCTTTGGGATGGCAAGAACAAGTTTCAATTGTTCGGGAGTCCACTCCGTTCCATACTTTGTCATAGGGAGATCGCTTTTTGATAAGCCGACTCTTTCGATGAAGATAAATACAATGGTCACCCAAAAGAACGTTTGGATGAGGACATGTATGATATTGGCGATGATGATTCCAAAGCTTTTTATCACGACAGAGAGAACACTTTCTTCTCCTGAAAAAAGGACAATCGTTTCAACTACATGAACTAAAATGGTAATGAAGACCGCCCATGGGATGATCATTTTCAAAGTCCATATATAAGCATCGTATACTTTCGGGCCAATCAAATGCATGGGTGTGTCGCGGTAGCTTGCGGCAAGGAGGGACGGATCTCCAAGATTCGTAAGTACTTCCATTACTTCTTGCTCTGTAAACTGTTCTGGCAGCATATCCTCAATGGTGGATCTGAGTTCAAGAGCGATATCATTTCGAGATTTTTCCGGCAGTCTTCTCGTCACCTCATATACATAGGCCTCAATCAGATTCATTATTCTCATCCCCTTCCAGTAATGTTTTCAGTTCCAATGTCATCGTTTCCCACTCCTTTTTCAATTGCTCATAAATTTCACTGCCATACTCACTAATTACGTAATACTTACGGGGTCTGCTTTCCGTTGTATCCCAACTACTCGTTAACAATTCCTGTTTCTCTAATCGGCGAAGCAGCGGATATAACGTACTTTGCTCAATGGCAACGCCTGCTTTTTCAAGACGCTGGACTAATGAATAACCATATTGAGGCGTCCGCAATTGACTCAATACAGCAAGCGTCAACGTTCCCCTCCTTAATTCAGTCGTGAATGTATCCAATAATGGCCCCATAGTTGTCACCTCGTCTTCCTATACTATGCATCATACACTATTATGATTCCGACAACAATAGTAAAAGAATTGTTTGGGTGCCTGTGCAACACACTATTCATTGCATGAAAAAAATGAAGAAGCCGACCAAATCAAGACTTGGCCGGCTTCTATATGTATATATATGATTATTATTGAATTGTCATAAATGTGTGATGCACAGGCATCGAAAGGGTTTCTTGGATAGATGTTATCATATTATTTGTATTCATTATATTTTGAATAATTAATAATCGATAACGTGAGTAGGTAATTGAGAATTAGTTGTTTGAATACAAATCTTATTATCCTGTAAATAATATGGAACCAATAATAATGAATTACCTCCGAAATGCATGGTGTATAAGGGTTTATTACAATAAAAGTGTATTTGTTGACAAAAGTCGACATCTATATGATAATGAGTATGTAATTAGAATTATTATAGTTAAGCGGTAGGGATTGCATCATAATTATTACTGCGGTTTAGGTTTTGATGAAATAACCTAAGCTAACTATGAAAAAAATCACACTAGGAGGAATTTTTTTATGTCTCTAATCGGAAAAGAAATACTACCATTCAAAGCGTCAGCTTACAATAGCGGTACTGGTGAGTTCATCGATGTTACAGATGAGAACCTAAAAGGGAAATGGAGCATTGTTTGCTTCTACCCAGCAGACTTCACATTCGTTTGCCCGACTGAGCTTGGAGATCTTCAAGATCAATATTCAACTCTTAAAGAGCTAGGTGCTGAAGTTTATTCTGTTTCAACTGATACGCACTTCACACATAAAGCTTGGCACGATCACTCTGAAACGATCAGCAAACTTGAATATATTATGATCGGTGACCCTTCACAAACGATTTCCCGTAACTTCGATGTATTGGACGAGGAGTCAGGTCTAGCAGATCGCGGTACATTCATCATCGATCCAGACGGTATTGTACAAACAGTTGAAATCAATGCTGGCGGAATCGGACGCGACGCAAGCACGCTTGTCGACAAAATCAAAGCTGCACAATACGTGCGCAACAACCCAGGTGAAGTTTGTCCTGCAAAATGGAAAGAAGGCGAAGAAACACTTAAGCCTAGCCTTGACCTTGTAGGTAAAATCTAATTCATTTCGCGATAGCGGAATAATGGGGGTGGCCCCCTTCCTTAGGGATAGGGGCTCCCTTTATTTTTGATAAGTTTTCGGCAGATGTCTTAGATGTTGAATTGAGGCCAGTAGGATGCTGGTCATGCGGTCGTTGAGGGCCGCACGATGCGGGTCATGCAACTATTGCCAATCGAACAGCGAAGGGTTCGATTTGCCGTATTTCTGCGTTCTTTGCGGAAATTAAGGCACTTTTAGGACGTGGCGTACTTAGGTTGCCATCCTCATTGACGTCGCGAACTTAGACCGCGTACCTTAATTCGATTCAACATCTAAGGCAATCATGCCGAATTATGTTGAGCTAAAGTATAAGTTAAGGAGTAGATTTCATGATGTTAGATGCAGATATTAAAGCACAATTAGCCCAGTATCTTGAATTGATGGAGGGCGATGTACTTCTAAAAGTAAGCGTTGGAGAAGATAAGGTGTCGCGTGAGATGGCGGCACTAGTGGATGAATTGGCTACAATGTCGTCCCACATTAAAGTGGAAATGGCAGAATTGGAAAGAACGCCAAGCTTTAGTGTCAACCGTATTGGAGAAGATACTGGCATCACATTTGCCGGCATCCCGCTTGGACACGAATTCACTTCATTGGTGCTCGCTTTATTGCAAGTGAGCGGCAGAGCTCCTAAAGTGGATGAGAAAGTGATCCAGCAAGTGAAAAATATCAAAGACGAGCTCCGCTTTGAATCCTATATCAGCTTAAGCTGCCAAAACTGTCCGGAAGTTGTACAAGCACTGAACCTTATGAGCGTATTGAACCCGAACGTTACGCACACGATGATTGACGGCGCGGCGTTTAAAGAAGAGGTGGAAAGCAAAAACATCCTTGCTGTTCCGACGGTTTACTTGAATGGGGAACCGTTCACGAATGGGCGTAAGACGATTGAAGAAATCCTTGCTGAGCTTGGAAGCGGCCCGGATGCATCGGAATTCGCTGATAAAGATCCGTTTGATGTTCTCGTTGTCGGCGGCGGTCCAGCAGGTGCGAGTGCGGCAATCTACGCGGCTCGTAAAGGGATTCGTACAGGTATTGTTGCCGAGCGTTTCGGCGGTCAGATTTTGGATACGGCTGCGATCGAGAACTTCATTAGCGTGAATCGTACGGAAGGTCCTAAACTTGCTGCTAGCCTTGAGGAGCATGTAAAAGACTATAACATCGACGTGATGAATTTGGTGCGTGCGAAACGTTTAGAGAAGAAAGATCTTATTGAAATTGAATTGGAAAACGGAGCTATATTGAAGAGTAAATCCGTCATCCTTTCAACAGGTGCACGCTGGCGTAATATCGGCGTTCCAGGTGAGGCGGAATTCAGGAATAAAGGAGTTGCGTACTGCCCGCACTGTGATGGCCCTTTATTCGAAGGAAAAGACGTTGCGGTTGTAGGTGGCGGGAACTCTGGTATCGAGGCGGCAATTGACCTTGCTGGAATTACTAATCACGTAACTGTTCTTGAATTCAACTCTGAGTTGAAAGCTGATTCTGTTTTACAGGAGCGTTTACGAAGCTTGCCGAATGTCACTGTCGTTACGAATGCTCAAACGAAAGAGATCACCGGTACGGATAAAGTAAATGGAATCTCTTACGTCGATCGTGAGTCAGGCGAAGAAAAGCATGTCGAGCTAGCAGGCGTATTCGTTCAAATCGGTCTTGTACCAAATACGGATTGGCTGGGTGATTCAGTTGAGCGCAATAAATTCGGCGAGATCCTCGTTGATAAGCGCGGTGCAACAAATGTCCCTGGTGTATTTGCTGCGGGAGACTGCACCGATAGTCCGTTTAAGCAGATCATTATTTCCATGGGATCCGGCGCAACTGCTTCGCTAGGCGCGTTTGATTATCTCGTACGGAATTAATTGGAACATCAATAGATTTGAATGGGAACAGGTCAGGAAAGTAGGCCTGTTCCTTTTTTTTGTGGGAAATCTTACTCGGTTTGCTGTCAATACATCCCATTTCGAATGATCGGTTAGGGCTCTTTTGGATGATTTCCGTTTAGCACACGAAAAATAGTGAATTGTATAAGTGTTAATACTTTACTAGAGGGAGCGTGTGGATATGAAAAAATGGATATGGATTACAATGATCCTCATCTGTGCTTTTGTTTTCGCAGCTTGTGCCGATGAAAAGGATGACTCGGTTACTGAAACAGAAGGGACGTCAGATGGTGATATGAATGACGAGAATACGACGGGATCGACTGAAGTGGATGTAGTCGAGGATGATAAATTGCCATTTGTTACCGTCAATCTAATGGATGGCAACGGAAAGCCGGTTGGAACTGTGGAATTGACAGAGGAAGAGGATGCGTTGCGGGTCATGGTGGACGCGAAAGATTTGCCTGAAGGTCTTCACGGATTTCATTTCCATGAAAAAGGGGTTTGTGAAGCGCCGGACTTCGAATCGGCAGGAGGGCATTTCAATCCGACGGAAGCAAGCCATGGACTTGATCACGAAGGTGGATCGCATGCCGGCGACTTGCCAAACCTCGAAGTAGGTCCGGACGGTACTGCGAAGGAAGAATTCTTCGTTGAAAATCTTACATTATTGGCTGGAGAGGAAAATTCATTATTCCATGAAGGCAGTACAGCCGTCGTCATCCATGCAGAAGCAGACGACGGAAAAACCCAGCCATCCGGCAACTCCGGTGACCGCATCGCTTGTGGCGTAGTGGAATGATGATTTCAGAATCTTTTCGGTGCCTGTGCGAAAAACAACTCAGACAATGCACTACAATTGAATAAAATAAATATAGAAGCCAACCACATCAACTTTTGGTTGGCTTTTTTCTGCATGTATATAAATTGTATTGAATTGTCATAAATGTGTGTTGCACAGGCACCGAAATGTGTACTTATTTTATAATGACAATTTCCAAAATTGTGTTATTCTATATAAAGAAATCTAGTAACTTTTTACAATAATTATGAGTGCTATCGAAAAAGGAGCTGCAGATGATGACATTTCCTGTATTAGAAACAGACCGGCTGCATCTTGTAGAGGTCAATAAGGAGCATGCTCAGGGACTATTTGACAATTTTTCAAATCCGGCGGTCGTTCAGTATTATGGAATGGATCCGATGACTGAATTGGTGCAGGCGGAAAAGTTGGTTGAGCGTTTCAAGAATAGTTTTTTAACAGGTCACAGCATGCGGTGGGCTATTATACGGAAAGAAGATAATCGTTTCGTGGGAACAATTGGTTTGAATAATCTTTCAAAAGGAATGAAACGTGCGGAAATCGGATTTGAGATGCATCCAGATTTTTGGCGAACAGGCATTACTTCTGAAGCTTTGAAGGCAGTCTTGCATTATTCATTCACAGAAATGGGTCTGCATCGAATGGGAGCTGTCACGTTCATGGACAATGTGGCTTCCATTAAGTTATTAGAAAAGCATGGGTTTGAACAAGAAGGCATCCTGCGCAGCTATCTGTTCCAAGGTGGACAATCATTTGATGCGCGGGTATTTTCGGTTTTGAAGAGCTAATGAAGGAGTGATCGTTTGAAAACATTATTTGCGTACAATTGGCAAGTCAGAGAGGATTGGTATCGCTGGTGTGAAGAGGTGGAGGAGGCGGAGCTGCTCCGAACCCGTACTGGTGGGGTGGGCAACATTTTAGAGACGTTGTTCCATATTATCGATGTGGAATGGAGTTGGATCCGGATGCTGCAAGGGAAGCCGGATTATCAAGAGAACTTTAAAGACTTTAGAAGTCTGCAGCGAGTCCGGGAGCTGGATGCCCGATTTAAGCCCGAAGTGGAGGTGTTTGTCGGGAATTGGGAGGAACATATGGAGCTTAACGTGCTGCAGGATACGATGCCCGATGGCCGGATTGTGACAGATGCCTGGGGTGAGGTTATGCGGCATATTATCGCGCATGAAATTCATCATATCGGGCAGCTGTCGGTATGGGCTAGGGAAATCGGGAAGAAGCCGGTCTCTGCTAACGTAATCGGTCGAGGGTTAATTCCGCTTAAGGTTGATAATTAAGTTGTTGGGGGATAACAAATGATTATAGGGAATCCGATTGCATTCGGAAACACCGCTGAAATCTATCTTCATGAAAACAAGATCGTAAAAGTTTTTAAGGATCATTTACCACATACCGAATCGACTTACGAGGCGAATAAACAACGATTTGCTTACTCATGCGGACTTTCCGTTCCAAAAGTACTAGACGTCACGAAAATAGACGGAAAGCAAGCGATTGTTATGGAATATATCGAAGGGAAAACAATTGGGGAGCTGTTTTTTGCAAACATGGATCAGGCGGAGTATTACTTAGATCTTTCCATTGATATACAGCGAGAAATCCATCAGATTCATGCTGAATCCTTTGAACCGATGTCACGAAAATTAAGTCGGCAACTTGAGGCAGCCCCTTATTTGGGTAATATTCAAAAAGCAGAGTTACTAAGGAAATTGGATTCGATGACATACGAAAACAGGCTTTGCCATGGGGATTTTCATTTATTAAATGTGATAATGTCGGATGATAAAGTGACGATTATCGATTGGGTGGATGCGAGCGCTGGAGATATCCGTGCTGACGTGTGCCGGACATATCTTTTGTATTCAGAACTATCTGCGGAAGTGGCGGAACTCTATTTACGGTTGTATTGTGGAAAAAGCGGATTGTCGAAAGATGAAATTTTGCAATGGTCACCGATCCTCGCAGGAGCTAGATTAGCGGAGAACGTATCCACGGAAAGCGCTGAACGGTTAATGGAAATTGTGAATCTGTACTGGCCTCCGGTTGAATAAACAAGATGGAAGTGGGTGAACTGCAATGGCAGTAGTGGAAAAAATTCTAGAAAAGAATCAATGCCTTATCCATTATTGGATTACACCCGGTCATAAAGGACCATGGCTCATTTTTTTACACGGCGCAGGCGCTGATCATAGAATGTTTAGTGAGCAAGTCAAAGATCTCGATCCTATGTATGGAATACTGATGTGGGATGCGAGAGGGCATGGTCTATCCAGGCCGATGGGCGCTGACTTCAGTATAAAACTGCTCGTTATTGGCCATTATGAAGATTGAAGGGATTGAAAAAGCGACTTTCATTGGTCAATCCATGGGCGGGAATACGGCGCAAGAGATGGTCTTTTATTACCCAGGCAAGGTAGAGAAACTTGTATTGATTGACTGCGCATGCAACACGTGGAAGCTTTCCGTTGGAGAGAAGTTGTCGATCCAGATGGCGCCATTTATCGTTAAACTTTATCCGTGGAACGCCATGATTGCACAAAGCGCTCGTGCAAGCGCGGTGAAATTGGAAGTGCAGGAGTATCTTAAAGATGCTTTTTCAATGGTAGGTAAAAAAGATTTTTCGAAAATTTTTCTTGAAACAGCAGCCTGTTTACACTTTGAGAAAGACTATCGAATTAATAAGCCGATGCTGCTTGTGTGCGGAGAACACGACGATACAGGGAATATCAAAAAGACGGCCCCGGAATGGGCAAAGCATGAGCCATATTGTGAGTTTCATTGGATTAAAGATGCAGGGCACTGCTCCAACCAAGACAACCCAGTTTCTTTTAATGTACTGCTTGGTCAGTTTTTGCGTAAGTTTACGTAGTTGCCTATTCAGGAAAAGCATTTTGAATGTCGTGTACGTTACGGGGGATTTTGATGGAGAAGATGATGATTAGGCAAAAGGAGTTGGTGGATGATGATTACGGATCGAGATATTCTGCAAATGGCACTGGAGGAGGCGGAGCTCGCTCTCAAGGAGAATACGTATCCTGTTGGAGCGATTCTAGTGGATGACCAATTCAACATAATTGCGAAAGGGCGCAACCGGGTGCATCCGGCTCAAGACGCTACTGCGCATGCTGAAATTGAAGCGATTCGCAATGCGGGGGAAGCCATCTTTGACGCAAAAATACATAATAAAACGTTCACTTTATACAGTTCATTGGAACCGTGTCCGATGTGCACAGGCGGAATTCTTTTTGCGAAAATCCAAAGAGTAGTCTGGCTGCTGAATGATGACTTAGGATTTGGCGGTTTTCAAAAGATGAAGGATGCTGCTATTTTTGAAGCCAAGTTTAATAAAATCGAAATGATTGCGGAGCCGGATATAGAACTCAAAAATAGGCAAATCGAGCTTATGCGCCAATGGGAGAATAGCTCCAACCACGTAGCCAATTTGCGTAGCGCAAGTAGTGTAGCAACAGCTTTGAGTAAGTAACGACGTGACCTCTCCTTGATTTCACCTTCATCTTATAGAGCGTTATTTCGTAGGATAAAGGAGTATGAAAAGTGTATGAATTCAGGGGAGAGGGGAGGTGTGCAAGTTGACAAAAGTACTCATTCACATAAGCAGGTTGTTTTTAGGCGTCGTTTTTTTAGTCGCAGGAATTAACGGCTACTTTGTCATCTTCGACATGGAGCCGTTCATCGCAACGAGCCCTGAAGCAATGGCGTTATTCGAGTTTAAATATCTTCTTATTGTAGAAAAATCATTAGAAGTAATTTGCGGGATCTTGTTGCTACTCAACCGATTTATTCCAATGGCCATTGCAATTTTAGCTCCAATCATCTTCAATATTTTATTACTCCATCTGTTCCTCGACCATTCATTACTCCTTCTCGCCGTCCTGCTTGTTATTGCCCTTGGCTATTTGTTGTTCTCATACAGAAAGAACTTTCTCGGAGTATTGGAGAGGAAATCAGATCCATCATAAATATCTTCAGAAGTGCGAGTATGGCAAAAATTCTTGTCACGAAAAACAGAAAGCAGTATGATAATTGACGTAGCATCGATAAGGCTACATATCGGGAGGTGATGTGAAGATGGCAAATCAAATGGCATTGCCAGCTTCTAACAAAACTCATGCAAAGCCGAATGAGGAAAAGGCGATACTTTGCATGGGGCGAATGGACGTTTAATCGCCTATAGGAAGGTTTCCATTTCTGAATTGAAAGCTTTGCGCTTTGTTTATTATGTAATGAAAAACAAAGGAGCTAACAGAAATGAATGATGAACAATTTCTAAGAAACGATCAATATAATTTCATTAAAAGACAAGTACAACAACTCGTGAATGGCCACGCAACGGTGAATGACAAACACGTCATTGGCGCCCTTGAATCACTTTCTATTGAAAAAGTGACTGATTTGTTTACGGACGTGACAGACGAGCAAAGAGAAATTCTCAACAAAATTGTAGAGATTACAGATAAAGAAGAGGCCGAACAATTCTTATTGGACTTGGAATCCTACGTCATTCCGTTCACCAAACCTTCGGAGCAAAGGCTGAAAAAGCTGTTCCCGAAAGTGAAAAAAATGAAGCTGCCCACGGAAGGTTTCGACTTTAATAGAATGTCCTTTTTAAGTTTCGATGATATTGGAACGAAGAAAAGGTATATGATAGCACCTACCCAAAAGGGCATGGCTGGACTCGCAGGTACTTACGATGAAATGAACGTCAAGCAAATATGTGCAATTTGTAACCGCTTGACGCACGTCTGCATGTTCATGACAAAAACAAAAGGTGAAATTCCAGGTACGTACACGAAAAAAGGGAATTACATTTGCCAAGATGCCACCGACTGCAACCATCATGTATGGTCGTTGGATAAACTATATGAGTTTGTTGATAACATTAAATAAGGTAATGAAGAAGCCAACCGGCCCTCGGTTGGTTTCTTTTTGCATATAGATAAAGCAAATGTAAGCTTAGGGTAAATTAAGAGGAACTTATGAAGGAAATGGAGAAGTTGAAAGTGATACATATTTTTTTAAAAAGTCACCAACTAGCCTCTTGAAGTGTGTTAGTAGTGAAAGGGGGAGAGGATGTTGCAACAAGTAGTTTGGTCGGCTGAACTTGATGTAGAGCGAATTGTTGATACATATGGCAATATGCTATTTAGGATATGTCTTGTTATGTTATCCAATGAAAAAGATGCGGAGGATGTCGTACAAGATACTTTTATTACGTATCTAACGAAATCTCCGACTTTTAACGATTCTGAACATGAGAAAGCATGGTTGATAACGATTGCTACGAATCGCTGCAAAAATATGAGAAGGTACAATTTTATTCGTAAACATATGGATATCAGTGATTTGCAACTATATTCCAAGGATAATGAGAACTATGGTTTGCTTGATCATCTTATGAGATTGCCAACTAAACATAAAGTTGTATTGTTACTCCATTATGTAGAGGGCTATAAAGTCGATGAAATAGCAAAAATCCTTGCCATTACTACGTCAGCTGTAAAAAAGCGATTACAACGAGGAAGAGAGCTTCTTCGAGAAAGATATCGAAAGGAGAATGAATATGGACTTTGAGAAGATCAAAGATGCTGTTACTTCTATTGAAATGTCAGAGGCTATGGAACATCGTGTGAAAGAGAATATAGGAAAGAGAAAATCGGGACAAGTACTTTTTAAAAGGTTGCTTCCGGTAGCAAGTGCATTGGCAATTCTATTGTCCATTATGATTGGCATTCCATATTTCAATAAAAATGGAGAGCTCCAAGTTGTAAATTTTACAATCACGGCTTATGCATTGAGTGATGATGAGAATCAGCTGAATACAAATCTTTCAACAGAAAAAGCTACTTTTGAATTATCAACAATACAAAGAATGGGTGTAATAGGTGGTGTAGGAGGTGATGGACCTAATTTTATTTTTACAGATGTTATGCTAAATATAACCGGAGAGGATATCGACTCAATCACTTATACCCTAAGCGAAGGCAAGTTTGTAGAGGATGTTACATTACCATTAATCAAAGACTATGACTGGTTAGTATCGGAAAAGATAAATTTTATTACTACTGAGCCTGGGTCGAATATATCCCAAGGTATAAAGGAAATCGGGAATACGTACACAGTTAACTATAATGAGCAGGAAAAACATAAATATACACTTGCAATTCCTCATGATGGTAATTTTGTATTAGTTGAAGACATAGTAATCGAAGTAAATGTAAAATATATAGATGGAAGCTCTGAACAACAAGATATCGTTGTAACGCAAGAAGCAGATTCTATTTCGTTGAAGCTTAATTAAACAATTGTATCGGCACCTGTGTGGCGCACTATTCAGAATATACAAGACAATTGTATAAGATTAATAAAGGAGCCAACCAAAATCAACATATGGCTGGCTTCTTTATGTATTAATATAACTATTAGTGAATAGTAATTCTTGAATATTGCACAGGCATCCAATCAATTCTGACGATACACTACAATTGCATAAAATAAATGAGGAAGCCATACATTTCAATATCCGTTTGGCTTCTATCTGTATTTATATAACTCCTAGTGAATTGTCATAAATGTGTGCTGCACAGGCACCATATTTCCCCGTATAATTAAAAGAATAAATGGATGATGAAGGTAGGCGTTTCCGATTCAACAGATACAATTATTGCAAAAGGTCATCGACACGATTGAAGACCGTATAAAGGAAGAAATCAAACCTGAAGAATTGGCGAAAGTGATCGGGTACTCTCCTTACCATTTTTATCGGATCTTTCATCAGCATATCGGCTATACGGTTATGGATTATGTCGTAAAAAGGAAGCTGCAGTACGCTTTATATGAGTTGGTGAACGGAAAAAAAGTGATTGAGATTGCTCTCGACTATGGGTTTGAAACCCATTCAGGATTTACGAAAGCGTTCAAACGGGTTTTTGGAAGTCCTCCGAGTCTTTACAGGCTGCATTGTCCGACTTCATTGCCACCTAAGCTCGATTTACTGAATTTGCGTGAAAAGGAAGTTGGCGGTATCGTCATGCAACCGAAAATTGTGCGGAAGGACGGCTTTGTGATTGCCGGAAAAACCTATGAAAGTACGGTAGACAACGTATTTTACACGAGGGATGCCCCTGCTTTCTGGAATCAGCGCATCACGCCGGAAGAGGCGATCGAAACGATGTTGTATGAACAATTATCCCCGAAAAAGCATGGGGAGTATTGCGTGAACCTGAATGATCAAGAAATGAATCATACATTCACGTATTTATTTGCAGTCGATTGCGATGATGAAGATGCCCGACTTCCAGAAGGGCTGACGAAGCTGCATATAAAGCCGGCGACGTATGCCGTATTCAAGATTCCCTTGGTAGATGTGGAGCAGTTTGTCCAGGCGATTAAAGGAACGTGGAAATTCATAGTGGAGGATTGGCTGCCACAATCATCTTACGAAGTCGATGAGCAGGGGTATGATTTCGAGTATTACGATGAACTTTGCCATCACTGGCTGTACGAGAAAATTACGATGGAAATATATGTGCCAATTAAAGAAAAAGACAAAGTGTGAATGAATCACGCTTTGTCTTTTTTCAAGACGACTGTATATAAAAACAAAACGGGCATGACAAAGCAAGCGCTTGCGAAAATTGCAGTTTTCACCGCGAATCGTGAAGCGATCACCCCAATGATCGGCCCACCGCCAATTTGACCGATCGCATCGACTTGTCCTTTCACCGAAAAGAAGGTCGCCCGTGTCGAGGCATCAGGGATGATTTTATTCAGCCAAATGTCTTCCAACGGGTACATCACTTGCCTCGTCACTTCGATTAAAACGTAAAAGACTAACAAACTAACGACAAAGGCAGAGAATGCAAATCCGATGAGTGAAGCGACAATAAGTGAACTGCCGATGAAAAGGGCCACGTAAATATGTCGCAAATTCAAATGGATCGTACTCCGGTTCATAAAGTGAAGCGCCGAAAAGGAAAGGATAACGACAATGAATTGAAGCCCGCCCATGAACAGGACCAGTTTTTCATTTGATAATGAAGCCAAAGCGGATACGTCAATGAAATGCGTCATCCATAAACGGTCAAAGCCTTCGCTATACAAGCCGATAAACAATGCAATCAGAAGCAGCATTCTCATGAGGAAACTCGCTTTCGAATACACAACGATCTTTTTCATATTCCCCTTCATGCTGTTCCACGCCGAAATCCTCTCACCTGCCCGTAATGGTTTGAAATTCTTCTCTTCCATGAAAAACAGTAAGTAAATGGCCAGCCCAAGCATGCAGATGCCGCCGATAATGATCGGCAAGTGAATCATGAAATAACCTGTCAGGATACTTAAAGGAATAGCGATAATCTGACCAAGCTTCCCGAATTTCGCTCCTCTAATGAATGCGAGTGACGCCCGTTCCTCTCCGATTTCATCTGCAATCCACGCTTGTTGGGCGCCGCTTGTGAACGTATACCCGATACCCCAAGCGATTTGCGAGAAGATGACAGCGGCGAATAGAGGAAATATCCCTTCCATCATGAATCCGAATCCGATTAGGAAATAGCCGATGACGAGTGAGAGCTTTCGACTTTTCAGGTCGGCTAGTACACCCGTCGGAATTTCAAATAGGAAAACCGTCAGCTCCAAAATGGTTCCGACCAAAACAAGTTGGAGCGGGTCAAGTTTCACAACTTGTACGTGGTATAACAAATTCACCGTAAAGATGAAAGTGAAAAACAGTTGTGATAAAAAGCATGTGAACAAGTAAACTGCATATGGATCTTTTCTGTTGAATGAACTCATAATCTTCCCCCTCCACCTGATTATAGGAAAAGGGCTTCGGATAAACTTGTCCAAATTTGCGGTTTTCACTTGGAAATGAACATTCATTTTCATTCCACTCAAATTCCGTTATAATAGGGCAGTTGAAGAAACAGGCAAGCCGTTTGACGGCGGCCGTGTAATAGATGAAGGAACTATCGAAAGGAGAATCATATCTTGACCGTAATAGGAGAGAAAATGGTAGCGAAGATTGACCATTTGGATGGTAAAGGTAATGGACAAGCGGCCATTTGGCGTGAGAATGAATTGGGCAACCTGAGAAAGTTGAAGCTTTACATTCCGCAATCGTTGCCGGGTGAGACCGTACAGGTGACTGTGGAAGATCCGTCCATGAGGTGGAGTAAGGTCATGCCGGAAGAGATTCTGGTCGCGAACCCGGACCGTACTGAGGCGCCTTGCCCGCATTTCGAACTTTGTGGCGGTTGTGTTTGGCAGCATTGGAATTACGAAGGCCAACTGAAGTATAAGACAGAATACGTGAAAAAGGCCTTACGCAGTGTGGAAATGGATCCGGAACTCGTTTTGGACACGATTGGCATGGACGAAGACCCTTGGCATTACCGCAATAAAATGGAATTCACCTTTTCGCCTGAAGGGGAACTTGGGCTGCATGAGCAAGGGAATTTCCGCAATATCATTCCGCTTGAAACATGCTTGATTGCCGGCCGCAATATGGTCGACGCGACAGTGGAAGTGGGCGAATGGGTGAAGGCGTTCGGCCTTACAGGCTACAATAAAGACACTCATGAAGGGCTTCTCCGTCATTTGATGGTCCGCGAATCGTTTGAAACGGGAGAACTTATGCTGGCGTTGTTTGCGACAAAAGCGCCTACTGGTGAATTGGCGTCCGCAACTGAAGATTTGATTGAACGGATTACGAAGAAGTATCCGAATGTGAAAAGCTTGATGTGGCTTGTGAACACGGATTTGGCTGATCGTACGCAATCCGAAGAGACATTCGTGTTGGCGGGCCGCGACTTCATTTATGATGAATTAGGCGGCTATCGCTACCGACTTTGGTTCGATACGTTCTTCCAGACGAACCCAGTCCAGGCGCAGAAGCTTGTTGACCTTGCGCTAGAGATGGGCAATCCGCAAGCAGACGAAAAAATGATTGACCTATTTTGTGGCGTCGGCACGTTTTCACTGCCGTTTGCTGCGCGTGTGAAGGAACTCGCAGGTATTGAAATTGTGGAGACGTCAATTGAATCTGCAAAACGGAATGCGGTCGATAATGATTTGCATAACACGACGTTCCTCGCGCGTGATGCGCGTAAAGGAATCGATGAAATTCACGAAAGTTGGGGCTTGGCGGACATGTTATTGATCGACCCGCCACGTAGCGGAGCTGGCGGCAAAGTGATGCGCCGGATTGGACGTGCCCAACCGGAACGGATTGTCTATGTATCGTGCAACCCGGATACATTTGCGACGGATGTAGCGGAATTGCTGCCGTTCGGCTATACACTCCAACAAGTGCAGCCGGTCGACCTCTTCCCGCATACGGTGCATGTGGAAGTTGTAGCGTTGTTGCAACGGACAAGTAATTAACCTGTTGTGGAAAAGCGACAGTGTAATAAATTTTAATTTAATAGATTTATGATATTCAGACGTTTAATTAAATTGAACGTCTCAGACTGTAGACAAATACCATGGCATTTGGTGTTTGCCTACAGTTTTTTCTATACATTCAAAAAAGCGAAACCAAAAAAACAAAAACTTTCAAAGAAGAAACGTTTCCAGCGTTAAAAATACTTGTAAATGAAGAAATCGTCCGTTGATGGTCTTTTTTATCTCGTATCCGGACTAATATGCGTCGTATAGAGAAGTAAGCGTCACGTGGTAAAAGTACAAGAATCATAATACTGTTTGCATATAGTATAAATATATGATAGAAAAGGGTGTATAGTGTGGAAAAAAAACATAAAAAGTTTATAAAGTTCAAGTTTAAATCAAATCCAAGTTGTCGTTGTCATTGTTGCCACTTTTGTTGTAGTTGTCCTTGCACTGAGCCGCCGTTTTTACCTGTACCACCAATTTGTAACTATCTCGTATATGTCACGGACGCTGGTACGCTAGAAAGTCCTGATAATAGAGTATCGGTGATTGATACAGCTACAAACACTATAGTCGCAACGATTCAAGTAGGGACTGGTCCATTAGAAGTAGCGATTTCACCGAATGGAACACTTGGGTATGCTCCAGGTTTCTTATCGAATGATGTAACGGTTTTTAATACGGCAACAAACACTCCGATCACTACCATTCCAGTGGGAGTCAATCCTCTCGGTTTAGCGGTTTCACCAAATGGAACACTTGTTTATGTAGCAAATCATGGAGATAACACTGTATCTGTCATCAATACTGCTACAAATACCGTAACTGCTACTATTTCAGTAGGACTCCAACCTCAAGGCATAGCCTTTACTCCGAATGGTGCGTTTGCCTATGTTGCAAATGAAAACTCAGGTACTGTATCTGTTATTAATACCGCAACTAATACGGTGATCGCTACAATCCCTGTGGGAGTTCGCCCGAGATCAATCGTCTTCACACCAAGCGGACAATTTGCGTACGTTACAAATGAAAGTAGTAACACAGTATCTGTAATAAATGTAGCTACAAATATGGTAGTTACTACAATCCTTGTGGGAACAGGACCTGTTGGAACAGCAGTTACACCTGATGGAACATCTGTTTACATTGTAAATAAAGGTAGTGATACTGTATCTGTCATCAATACAGCTACAAATACGGTGATCGCTACAATCCCCGTGGGAGCATCCCCTGATCAAGTAACCATCTTGCCGGATGGAACACTTGCTTATGTCACAAATCAAGCTGACAATACCGTGTCTGTCATCAATATAGCAACAAATATGGTAATTGCTACAATCCCGGGATTTAACGGTCCTACTGGTATAAAAACCGGGACAATTTGTCAATAGAAGATAAACTATTTATATAAACGAGTTGAATTCATAATCCAGAGTCTTTGGGACCCAAGGGTTTCCTAGTTATCCTATTTGCAAAAGCGAGTTGATAAACCTTCTGAATAACAAGAATTAGTATGGTGAGCAAACATCTGTTGGAAGGACAACCACCTAACCCTGGGGGGAAATCAATCCAAGTCAAATTTAATAAATACGTTATACAATAAAGCTTCTTAACCCAACTAACGGAGCAGTTTAGTTGAATAAGAAAATATTTTTGTATTGCTGAAAAAATCGACTAATCGACATCAAGAAAGAGGTAATGCTTAAGTTGAAATTTAATTTGAATTGAATTTGTAAAAGGACATTGATATAATCACTCTAAACATTATAGATCTCTAAAATGTTTAGAGTGATTATATAGGGGTGTTCATTTAATATGAATATAAATAAAATGAAATCCATTTTCGCAAAACTGGATGAAATTAATTATGCTTTACTTCATCATTACGAAGAAATCATCGGTCATAATTTAACACCGAAGCAAGCATTGGTACTAGAACATGTACATAGCATTCAACATTATTAGTTAGTGAATTGGCGAGTAAAATGAACGTCACACCAGGAGCTATAAGTCAACTTTTAGCTAAGTTAGAACAACAACAATACATTGTCCGTTCGATCAATCCAAAATCTCGTCGTGAAATTTTTGTAACACTAGGAAAAAAAGGTACTGATTTATATCAAGCGTACGAGAAAGTCGATCAAAAAATAGTGGACAAATATTATTCCAAACTTTCCCCTGGAGTCATTGATCAGTTTGAATACGCCGTAAATAAGCTACATGCAATTGTCAGGTCAGAGAAAGGAAGTGACTATGATGGATTGGAGTAGTTGGCTTTTTGTCACTATCATCTCCTTGCCAGGCGTATACTTTATGTTCCATGCCGAAAAGATTCATGTAAAAGATAATACCACTGATGGTCAAAGATTGATCGCACATTTATTAACTGTCATATTATTTTCGGGTCTGGGTGCATTTGCTGCAAATCAAGTGGGCTTTTACTTCTATTCTAATGAAGCAATACTTACTGGATTTATCGTAGGAGTTATTTGTTCTACAATTCATTTCATGATGTACTATGGTTACTTAAAACCAAAAATTTCGCCTAATGACTATGCTGAAATTGAAGCACATTACCGTCAAACAGGAATTCTAAGCCGAGTATTTTATGGCGGTGTTTTAGAAGAAGTTATCTTTCGTTGGAGCTTACTATCGCTATTCGTTTGGATATTTCAATTAGTTGGCTTGGACAATCAGTTTTCTTTAAATACAAGTGTATTCGTCACTAGTTTGTTGTTTGCTATTGTACATATACCTTCAATAAAGCTCGTCGCAACAAAACCCAAAAAAGAAATGTACGTCTATACAATTGTAGGAAATATATGGGTAGGTTTGTGTGCTTCCTTTGCTTTTATCGAATCAGGCTTGTTTGCTGCGATTGTTGTACATATGCTTTTTCATTTAACTTGGTATCCGATTCAGGCCATTCTTTATTATCGATACAAAAGACGCTAGGAAACACAAAAAAATGTATGGAATTTCTTATTTTTGTACGAGAAAGTTTCAGTGAAATATAGAAATGTATGATAGTACATTTACTTACTAATCCGAGTATGAAAAAGTGGTTTAGTTGAGAATGTGAAACATTGTACTTAAACTAAACCAGCTAATAGTTTGTCAACCTTTTTTAATGAAACATGAAATACTTCTTGTAATAATTAAAAAAGGGTATACCAAATAATCTTCCTCTTAGCGTATTGGAGGGTTTTGTTTTATTTGGTTATCGTTTCTTATGCGTTATCTACAAAAGCAGAATTGGTTCTTAACAGGGCATAAATCCAATGTAAAAGTTTATTTGCACAGGCAATGACAGCTACTTTATATGGTTTTCCTTCTTCACGTTTCTTATCGTAGAATGCTCGCATTTTCTTGTTGCGTGGGATAACTTCTTCAGTAGTTTTCATTTTGCGGCTGTCCCGGATTGCACATTTGACAGCCATGAATAGGGCATGTCTTAGTCTACTTGACCCTCTTTTGGTGATCCTGTTTACGGTTCCTTTGAATCTGCCGGATTCAAAGATACTTGGATCTATTCCAGCGAATGCAACCAGTTTCTTTGGATGATTAAACCGATCAATCTCGCCGATTTCGGAAATAATCGTTGCCGCGATCTTCTCTCCGATACCCGGAATTGATTGGATAATCTTTTATTCTTCAATTTCTTTTGCCGAAGCATCTATCTCTTTTTCCAAGTTGGATAGGTGCTTTTGGTCTTTCAACAACACTTTTATATACATTTCCAATATGGCTATGATAAAGGTTGTTTTGAAACGGATTACGTTTAACTGCATCAATTAACTTCTGTGATCTCGCTTCCGCCCAGCTATATGAACGGCTCTTACAAAGTTCATAAATCTTATTAGATATTTCTTGTTCTTCAGCTGTTACATCGTTAGATGTGGGGAATTCCACTAAGGTCAATAAGGAGACAGCCGAATATAAATCCCCAATGTCCTACCCCGGCTACAGTAATCATAAAACCATATAAAAAATGGTCAACCAGAAATATCTGGCTGACCTTATAATACGAACGGGTGCTTTAGTTAAACATGACCATCTTTCGAAAACGCAGTAGATGAGTTTAAGTACATAAAAAAAGCCGAACTCCACAATTTAATTGGAGATCGGCTTTTTTCAATATATTAATTTCTAATTATAACTGATTAATGGACTTCTTGCTGCTAATTCAAATCTTTTAAATACCACGCATCCATAGCGGAATGGTCAGACCCTGATAGTGCTTCATGTAAATGTATAAATCCGAATTTTTCATATAATATACATGCGGTTTTTAATTCGTGCATCGTTTCTAAGTAGCACTTTTCATAATGTTTAGAGGCAAATGACAAAGCCGTTTCCATTAGCTTCTTTCCAAATCCTAAACCTTGTGTTTTTGTACTTAAATATAGCTTTTGTAATTCGCAAACTTTATCATGTTCGTTAAACGGTGCTATACCAATTCCACCAACAACTTCTCCTTCCATTTCTACTACCCAATAGTTCGCATATTTAAAATTATTATAATACTGGTAAAGATCGTTAAGTTGAGGGTCAAAATAAGCTGATCCAGGAATCGCTAATCCAAGTGATTTTAGTGAGTCTTGTATTATTTTCTTTACTTTTACATTGTCTTCTTTTCTAATTTCTCTAATAATCATATATTATCTCCTTCATTTCGCTCTTAATAAAGGTTGCGAAAGTTTTTTTAGAATGGAATTCCAAAAATGTGGACAAAGTCAACATATTAGGGTTATAATTATATTAAAATATAATGTGGACAAAGTCAACTAAAGGAGAATGTATGGATAAAGAGATTATTTATGATATCAGACAATTCAATAGATTTTATACAAGGTTACTAAGTGTGTTTAATAACCAAATTTTGGATATAGATTATTCATTAATCGAAGCACGAATACTATTTGAAATTAGCGAGAGAACTGAGTGTATTGCGAATAATCTCGTTCAAGAACTTAATATTGATAGAAGTTATATGAGCAGAATTTTACGCAAATTAGAGAGAGAAGAATTAATAGAGAAAAAAAGCACAATAATGGACAGTAGAAAAAACTTTCTCTATTTGACAAAAAAAGGAGAGGAACTGCTGGATAAGATTAATATTCAGTCTGATGAACAAATAAAGCAATTGTTCAATGGACTAACTGATAGTGAGATTAATGAAATTCGTATTTCGATGATGATAATAAAAGAAAAATTAGAAAAAAATAAGGTACGAGGGGAAGCAAATGAACATAACAACGGAAAGATTAATAATACGTAAATTTACATATGACGATTGGCAATGTGTACATGAGTATACATCAGATATTAATGTTATGAAATATATGCCAGAAGGTGTTTTTTCTGATGAAGATTCAAAGGAATTTGTAATTAACAACAGTAGTGAAAATGCTAAGAATTTCCCTGTGTTGTTAAAGAAAGACCTAACATTGATTGGTCACATTGTGTTCCATAAGTATTTTGGTGAACATACGTATGAGATAGGATGGGTGTTAAATCCAAAATATCATAATAAAGGGTATGCATCTGAAGCAGCACATTCTATATTGAAATATGGTTTTGAGACAATGAAATTACATAGGATTATAGCGACTTGTCAGCCTGAAAATATTCCATCATATAGAGTTATGGAGAAAATTGGTATGAGAAGAGAAGGTTTTTTCAAAAAGTGTATACGGCAAGGAAACGAATGGTGGGATGAGTATTATTATGCACTCTTAGATGAGGAGTGGAAATCTTAGCTTATTCAACTATTGGGTGCTTTAGTAAAGGGTGCCTGTAAGGTAGCTTTTCTTATTGAACTCCCGTAAAAATTAATAAATGCTCAAAATCGATAAAATTGCATAACAAAAGAGACTCAGAAAAAGCATTTTTAAAAAGGCTGAGCCTTCAGATTGTGTATATTAAGTTGATAGTTATATCAGGAACCAACTCCATTCATTTTAGAATATAGGCAAGGCTGGTGCAATAACCAGAGTAGGATTAATCTCCCATGAGTGCTACTCGTACAGAGTGCGACATTCTGTGATGCACCGTGGTCGTTGGAGTCAGACTAACGGATGGGCTCTATGGCACCATAGTTGATCGACCTTCTTCGCCAGCCATACAAAACTATACCCGTTCTAAAACAATTTTCATCCTCTGTGGTGCAGCGTTTTTTGCTGCGTGGATGGCTAACGGGAGTTTAGCTGAATATCAATTGGATACTTTAAGTCGTTTATTCTTCTATCTTTTTAAGGAGGGTTATTGTGAAGAATAAGATTGAGATAAGTTTTTTGTTTTTAATTGTATTATTCATTGCAGGTTGTTCTGAATACCGTGGGGACTTTTCTTTCACAGGATCAGTGGAGGAGATACTTGTTGAAGAAGAAATGTTAGTTATTAAAGAATATGGTGGGGTTGATGAAGGTAGAAAAGACGGAAATATATACGAAATTCCTGTTGAAGGTATTGGGGAATATAGCATTGGACAGAAGCTTGAAATAACTGTTTTTTCTAATGCTGATGATGATGTTTGGGATTTAGACAATATGAAATTCGTAATGAAAACAGTTAATGATTGAAGGTTCTTATTTAACTAACGGGTGCGTTGATCCAAGAAGGATTACGCACCTTTGTGTTAAATTTAATGAACTAACAAAGCAGGTTAGTTCAATGAGCAAGACGGCTTTATTAAAAGGAGGCATTTGGATGGTGCTTGAATCACATGATGACTTTGTGAAATATTTTCCTTGCGACCTAATGGGAGATATAAAATATACTTTCGATATAGGTATTGATTGTAAATAGTTTTGTGAGGAAGTTCTTTGTAAGGTATTAAAAGATTCCAATACTTATCCATTGAATTTTGTAACATTGGAAGATAAGAATCACTTTGAATTTTTAAGGAAAGAGATTGAAAAACTAAACTTTAGTTTCGAAATAATGAATAATCATCCAGATGAATTCTACATTTTAATCAAAATAGCAAACGAAGAGGAATTTTTGAAAATTGCTCCTTTGATTAGCTATTTAGCTTTAGTACAATCATTAAGTTTATTATCAACTTCAAAAAGTATTTTTCATATTGAAGAAGATGTCCCTAAGTTTTGGACGAATTCTAAAAACAAAGTTGTCGGTACGATGCTAGAGGAATCAACCTTCTTTTCTTTTGAAAATGCAGGATCAGTTGTATCAGTTGGAACGAATTGTTCAGTGGTAGCAAATCATTTAAAGGAAATTGATACTGAATAGTTAATGCTCTAAGACGAAAAAGGAATTTTTGTTTGCGAGGATGAAGAAATATTCTACTTTGAAGCATTTCTTATTGAACTAACGGGTGCTGGTTTAGTTCAATAAGGATAGTAAGTTATTTCGCCCAAAACGCTCTATTCTAAGCGATTTCATTGTTAAAATATATGCTGGTTAACCTGTTATTTACGTTGTTAATTGTACTTTTCTCCCTATCAACCGAACCTGTTAGTAGTAGAGTCAATACTTTTCCAAAATGCATTTCGTACAATCGGCTCCGTATCACTATTCAATGCATACGTATATTTCGGTGTTGGTTCTGTAATTAGTGTTTTCTCCAACAAGCCATTTTCACAAAGCTCAGCGAGTCGTTTGGGTGTTTCCATTAAAATACGTTTTGTGCAGTATGAAGAAATTCCTTCACAGCAGGAGATGCATTTTCAATCGATTGACAAGCGAGGGCAACTTCACGACTGTTTTCGATATTTAGTTTACTGATTTTTACGTTTTGCTGTGTCTTTAAAAAAAGTTCTGGACCAATAGTAACTCCAAGCCCTTCTTGTACCATGTTGGCAATCGTTGTACAATCGTGCACCTCGAAACGGATAGAAGGTTTCACCTGTGCTTCCTCGAATAATGCTTCTACATGAGATTGATACATTCCGGTCGGCATAATAAAAGACTCCTCCAATAACTCATCCATATCCACTGTTTCCTTGGCAAGAAATCGATGTTCAGGATGATATGCCACCACCATATCGTCTTTTATCAAAGGAACCAAATCAAAACCCGGGTTTGATTTTCCCTTTACGACAAATCCAATGTCAATAATTCCGGAACTCAGCCATTCTGTGATTTCTTCATATGTTCCTTCGTAAAACTTAAATTCTATCTTAGGATGCTTCTTTTGAAATTTAGCAAGTAACTTAGGTAATAAGCAAGAAGAGGCACTAGCAAACGTACCAATACGAATGAGTCCAGTTTCCAAATTGGTTGCTAATGCAATTTCTTGATTAATACTATCCATTCTTTTCAATATCTCTCTCATATGGGGAAGAATTTTTTTGCCAACTTCTGTAAGTGTTATTCCTCTTTTACGATCTCGTATTAACAGGGGAACATCTAATTCAGATTCTAAACTTGCCACTGCATGACTTACGGCTGACTGTGTCATATTTAATTTTTCAGCGGTTTTTGTAAAGCTTCCTAGCTCAACTACTTTTGCTATGATTTCAAAACGTATAATGCTCATGAGTAATTACTCATCTCCTTTATTAAAAACATCAATTTTACTTATGCTAACACAGCAATTACAATAAATTCAATGTTCTAGTAAGGAGAGGGGAAACAACATGAAAAACAAGATAGACCAATTTATTATTATACTTTTAGCTCTGGGAGCTTTTGTAACAGGAACAGCTGAGTTTGTTGTTTCTGGAATTTTAGAACTGATCTCTTTTGAACTGGATGTTTCTATTTCAATAGCGGGTCAGTTGATTACGATTTATTCTCTTTCTTATGCCATTGGAGCGTTGGTTTTAGTTATACTTACATCTCAATTTGACCGTAAAAAAGTACTTTTATATGCTATCTTCACATTTATTCTAGGAAATTTAGTTGCATTTGTGAGCTATAATTTCGTTGTTCTAATGTTATCCAGAGTCATTATGGCTATGAGTGGAGGGCTGTATATTGTCGTTGCCACTAACTATGCTGCTCAAATTGCTGCGCCTGAAAAACGAGGCAGTGCAATGGCGACGGTTATTACTGGTTTTACCGTTTCATTAGTACTTGGAGTACCTATCGGGACATTTTTAGCTGGATATTTTGATTGGCATTACATTTTCCTTATCATTGCACTGGGTACAGTGTTTTTGTTAGTAGCACTTTATAAATTAGTACCGACTATAGGCGGCAATAAACCATTACCATTTAAGCAACAGTTACAAATCATGAAAGACAAACGAGTCCTTACAGGTTTAACGACAACAATTTTTTGGATTTTAGGCTATACGATGGTATTTGCCTATATTGCCCCATTGTTAAGTAAAACTGCTGGCTTTTCTATAGAGATGACGAGTGTTGCATTATTTGTTTTAGGCACATTTGCTTTTATTGGTTCACGCTTTGGGGGCTATGCAGTAGATAAATGGGGCCCAAACCTAACGATATCTATCAGTCTTTCTGTTCACATCGCTGCTTTAATTGTACTAACATTTACGCAGTACTCTACAGTAGGCGTATTTATTACATTAGCTGTATGGGGAATAGCAACATGGACGACCACACCAGCAAAGCAATTTTATTTAGTTTCATTGAAACCCCAGTCAGCTGAAACGGTGTTAAGTTTTAATACAGCATTAATGAATGTTGGGATGATGCTTGGATCTGCTTTAGGAGGAATTATTATTCAATATATGGACATTGTCCATTTAAGCTGGATTGCCGGAATATTTGTGGCAATTGCACTTATCTTTATCAGATACTCTCTCTATTTAACTGGTAAATTAAAATTCGAGCCTAGTTATTGACCATTCGGTACAAAAGGTATATTCTATTCATGCTACCTTTAAAATGAGAGGGGGATAAGATTGAATAAACGCGGCAGACCACGAGAGTTTGATTACTCCTCAATTGTAGATGTTGCAATGAAAACATTTTGGATAAGAGGGTATGAGGGGTGCTCTACGCAAGATTTATGCAGTGATACAGGACTTGGTAAAGGAAGTTTATACAATACTTTCGGCAGTAAACATGAACTGTATAAACAAGTACTGGAACGTTACCATGAAATTGGGATTAGGGAACAAAAAGAAATATTAGATGCCTCAATCCCAGTTAAAGAACGGTTACGTAATTTTTTTGAATGGGCATTGAAAGAGGACTTTGAGTTTGTTGACCAAAAAGGATGTTTATTGATCAATGCGAGTGTGGAACGAGCTAATAATGATTTAATGGTTCAAGAAATTTTCTCAAGACATGTTGAACTTCTGAACCAAGCTATTAAAAAAGTAATGGCGGAAGGATTGCAGACCGGAGAAATTTCTAAAAAACAAACAGCTGAGGAATTAGCTAGTCTATTTTTAAGCAGTTATTATGGGCTCCGTGTTCTTAATACTTCGATGCAAAATCGGATGTTTGCTGAACAGATTATGAACGGAACGTTAGAATCTATTTTTGGCGCTTAATGCGCTCTTTTTTTAGAATTATTTTTGTACCGTTCGTTACAATAATGAATTTAGGAGAGTTTATATGCCATCGATTATTTATTTACTAGCTTTAGCAATTTTTTGTATGACCACATCAGAGTTTATGATAGCGGGTATGATGAACGAACTGGCACTTGCATTTCAGGTTTCTGTTTCATCTGTTGGGTATTTAATTACAGCTTATGCAGGTGCAATGGTAATAGGGGGACCCATTTTAACTGCAATTCTACTACGAATACGCAGTAAACAAGCATTATTGTTTTTAATATTTATATTTTTAATTGGTCAGTCGCTTGGGGCCATTGCTTGGAACTATGATATTATGATGATTTCTCGTATTATAACTGGAATTGCTTCATCATCAGCTTTTGGAGTTGCAATTTCCTATTCTGCAACATTGGTTCACCCGAATTCAAGGGGGAAAGCTGCATCAATTGTACTTGCAGGTTTAATGATCTCAACTGTAATAGGTTTACCTATCACTACTGTTATTTCACAACATTTTGGCTGGCGGACAAGCTTTTGGGCTGTTTCTGTTCTTGTTCTTGTATCAGGGATTATGATTCAATGGTTGCTACCATCATCAGAAATTAAAGAGCAACTAAACTGGAAAGACGAACTTATAAATTTTAAGAATAGGCATCTTTGGGCAGCTTACATCACAAGTATGTTTATTATTGGCGGTACGTTTGCAGCATTTAGTTATTTCACTCCTATTTTTACAAATGTCACGGGCTTTTCAAGCGCAAGCATTCCATATTTACTTGTTCTCTATGGCAGCGCAACGGTAGTTGGGAATATAGTGATCGGCAAATATGCAGATGAATTTACAATGAAAATACTTATGGGTGGATTGATTATATTAATAGTAGCGATGTCTTTATTTGCTTTTGGCGCGGAAAATAAGTATATGGCGGTTATTTCTACTATTTTTATTGGGTTAACTGGGGTGGCATTGAATCCAGCTATGATTGCAAGGGTAATGAAAACAGTTAAAAATGGAGCGATGATAAATACTGTTCATAGTTCTTTTATTACACTTGGTGTTGTTATTGGTTCGTCACTAGGTGGTTTAGGAATTAGTAAAGGATATGGCTTTGTCTCTCCCCTATGGATTGGAGTGTGTTTAGCTATCCTAGGGTTAATTTCTCTAATCCCTTATTTACGTAAGAAAAGACTAGTGTAGATTGGATATAAAGTTGTATCATCCAGACCCTCTCATTCAAATAACGTTTATTGCTTATCAGGTAATATTATAATAAAATTAAAAACAATAATTCCCCGTCCGGTGTTGGATCCTACAGATCTTGGGGAGTAATAGAACTTCATGAAGGCATTGTTAAAGTAGTTTCCTTTCAGGAACTGCTTTAATAATGCCTTTTTCTTTAATTATCAAAAGTAGATCATTTGAAAAGGGTCATATGGAAGAGCCAGAGGGAGCGATGGAGATGGAGTTTGATACGAATATAGTTGTCATTCAAGTAATCGGTGTAGGTGGCGGAGGGAACAATACTGTAAACCGTATGATCGAGCATGGGGTTCAGGGTGTAGAGTTTATTGCTGTTAATACAGATGTGCAAGCTATCAAATTATCAAAAGCAGAGACAAAGATTCAAATCGGTGCAACATTGACAAAAGGTTTAGGAGCGGGAGCTAATCCGGAAATAGGTAAGAAGGCAGTTGAAGAAAGTAAGGAGACGCTCAAAAGGAAAATGAAAGATGCAGACATGGTCATCGTCACAGCCGGAATGGGGGGCGGTACAGGAACAGGGGCCGCCCCTGCGATTGCCGAAATTGCCCGTGAGCTAGGCATACTTACGATTGGTGTTGTAACATATCCTTTTACGTTTGAGGGGCGTAATCGTGCAGCGCAAGCGGAAGTTGGAATCACCACGATGAAGAAAGTAGTAGACACTTTAATTGTTATTCCAAACGATCGTTTATTGGATATGATAAATAAAAATACACCTATAGTTGAAGCGTTCCGTGAAGCGGATCATGTGCTACGTCAAACGATCCAAGGAATTTCGGATGTAATTACCGTACCGGGCTTAATTAACGTTGACTTTGCTGATGTCAAAACAATCATGTCCGATAAAGGTTCGGCCTTAATCGGCATTGGCAGGGCAACAGGTGAAAACCGTGCTGCTGAAGCTGCAAAAAAGGCTATTTCTAGTCCGTTATTCGGAGCTGGTACCTCCATAAATGAGGCTCAAGGTGTGCTAATGAAACTTACGGGCGGGAGAAATGTAAGCCTAAATGAAGTACAGGAGGCTGCGAATATTATTGCTTCTGTCGGAGACAACGAGTCCAATATGATTATCGGTTCTGTCATTAATGAAAACTTACAAGACGAAATTATTATAACCGTCATTGCTACCGGCTTTAATGATTGGAGGGCGCCAATCATTTAAAGACGACCTTCATGGGAAAAGATCACAACCAACCGGTCGGTAGGAGTTAATATAAATTTAATATATTGTTCATTAACGTTTTATTTATAGTTTATATGGATTTTATACTCATTGTTTACGATAGGGTTAGACAAAAGTTAAAGGAGATGTAAAATCTATGTTTACTAAGAAAAGTTTATCGTTGTTCATTTTGAGTGGTGGCCTTGTTCTTGCGGGTTGCAGTGCAAATGGAAGTGTTAGCGAAGACGAAGAGCAAGGAACTACAACTCAGGAAGAAACGAGTCAAGTTGAAAATGCATCAAAAACTGAAGAGGTAGCCCAAGGTGAAGAGCTGTCGAAGGGTGAAGAACTATCCAACATCCTTACTTCTACGAATTGGCAAGGTACTGAAGTATATGATGAAGAAGGAAATGATCTAACAGAAGAAAATAGTAATTTCATTGGGTTAGCAAAATACGATCAAGTAACGAATCGCTATGAATTTTTCGATAAAGCAACGGGTGAAACACGCGGTGATGAAGGAATATTCTTCATCACGAATGATGGGGAAAAGCGGATTTTAATTTCTCAAAGTATGGGCTATCAAGCAGTCGTGGATATTACGGAGATCACTAATGAAATCTTTACCTACAAACGAATGGGTGTAGACAAAGATGGCAACGAAGTTGAAGTGTATGTTGAACACGTACCATATACTGAGGCTGAGCTCGAGTTTACAAATGCTGGTCCACAGTTAACTAGTGAAACGGGCGAAATTGTTAAAGATATTCCAGGAGTTCGTATTTTAGCGGATACTTTGTGGAATGGTACTATAGTGTTGGATAAAGACGGCAATGACGTGACAGAGTACAATAGTAATTTCATTAGTATTGCTAAATTTGATGCGGAGACAAGCAAATATGAATTCTTCGATGTAACTAGTGGGAAAAGCCGCGGAGATTTTGGATATTTTGACGTTATCAATGATAATAAAATACGTACACATGTATCGATCGGTGAAAACAAATATGGTGCTGCCCTTGAAATCACTGAGTTAAACGATGAGCGCTTTACTTATAAACGAATGGGTAAAGCTGCTGATGGGAATGACATCGAAATCTATGTGGAACATGAGCCTTATGAAGGTGAATTTAATCCTTCCTTTGGATTTTAACTTGATTCAGCAGAAGTCCCCCACTTCCATAAGTGGCGGGATGAATGCCAGAAAGTATTTCAATCAGCAGGGAGTCTAAACTCCCTGCTGATTGCAAGTTAAGCCTCTGGCGGATGTCACAGATTTTGAAAGGAGTGAATTGCGCAAGCGCAATTCAAAATCTGGACGCAATTACGCCAAGGCGTAATTGATAAACATAAGCTGTCCAAATAATATAGCTAAGGAGGTGGGGAGGTAGTATGAATATGCGTTCACGGTTTTTAATCACATTTCTCGGGAGTCTATTTGTTATTATTTGCTCGATGGTAGCTATATTTTGGCTTCTGTTGTTTGCAATAAATGGACAGGCCTCTTCACCTGTACAGCTGTATAAATCCGTTACGCAGCAAAAGCAAATTACATATGATGAGCAAGAAGCATTGGTTACATTCCGTAAAATCGCTAAGGAAAATCCGGATGATTTGATGAAGCCCAACATTCGACAAAGTATTGATACGTATGAAATGAAAGGTTTGAATATTGTTATCCGGAAACAAGATGAAATCCTATATCATTCTCCTGACCTTATTGTAAAATCGTTAATCGCTCATGCACCTAAATTTGATACTGAAAATATTTATACGCAAGGCACCATTGATAACAAAGGTAGCCTTTATCGCTATCTTAAGTTTGATTTTCATTTCTCCGATAACGATAAAGGTAGTGTGATGATTTTAAAGCAAGTAAATAGCTTTGCTGAATTTTTACAAAGGTGGGGGTTCATTATTATCACCTTAATTTTAGCCATTGCTGTTTTTCTTGTTATTTTGTTTAACCGTTCGCTAAATAAAGCGATTATTGTCCCTTTACGTGAATTAAGTAAAAAAGTGCAGCAACTAAAAGAAGGTAAGTTGGAAGGGAAAATTGAAATTTCAACAAGCAAAGGGGAAGTGAGTGAGCTTGCTCAAGAATTTGAGAAGTTGCGTGAGGCGTTAAACAGAGTCAGTAAAGAAAATAGAAAGTATGAGGAAAATAGAAAGGAATTACTTTCTAATATCTCACATGACTTGAAAACACCGATCACTTCGATTATCGGCTATGTAGAGGGATTAAAAGATGGTGTAGCTGATACAAAAGCAAAACAAGATAAATACTTGAACATTGTTTATAATAAGGCGAAAAGCATGAACTTTTTAATTGATGACCTCTTTGTGTTTTCTAAACTAGATCTTCAAAAATTACCGTTTCATTTTGAGTATATTGATCTGAAAAAGTTCCTCGTCCATTTCGTTGAAGAGTATCAATTAGACCTTGAGCAAAAAGACATTCACCTTACTTTACAAGATGTCCATTTGAACAAAGCCATTGTACGAATCGATGTACAACAAATTCGTCGAGTGCTAGATAATATGATCCAAAATAGCGTCAAGCATATGAATAAGGAAGAAAAGCGGATAACGATTATTGCAAGACAAGAAGTCGAGACAGTAAGCATTACCGTACAAGATAATGGTGCCGGAATGGCTGTGGAAAATTTAGAAATGATTTTTGATCGGTTCTACCGTATTGAAAGCTCAAGAAATAGTGATAAAGGCGGCAGTGGTTTGGGCCTCGCTATTGCTAGGCAAATTATTTTAGAGCACGGTGGAACGATAAAAGCGGATAGCAAATTAGGTGAAGGTACAAGCATCACATTTACGCTGCCTTTAAAGGAGAATGGAGACAATGAAGGAAATTCTATTAGTGGAGGATGATCAGGACATAGCAGAATTGCAAAGGGATTATCTTGAGCTAAATGAAATGAATGTCCATATCGTTTCCGATGGAGTAGTCGGTTTAGAAGAAGGGCTCACCGGAAAGTATGACTTAATCATACTGGATATTATGATTCCCAACATGACGGGATTTGAAATTTGTAAAAGATTACGTAGGAAAGTGAATACACCTATTTTGATGGTGTCTGCTAAAAAGGAAGATATCGATAAAATCCGTGCGCTTGGAATTGGTGCGGATGATTATATTACGAAACCCTTTAGCCCGAATGAGTTGGTCGCTCGTGTAAAATCACACTTAAATCGTTTTGAACGCTTAACAAAGGGACCTCAGACAACATCGGATGAAATCTTGGAAGTGAACGATATTCGTTTGAATACCAAATCACATAAAGTATTTTCCTTTGACCAAGAAATTAATTTGACGACAAAGGAATTTGAGCTATTGAAATTTCTCATGAAGCACCCAAATCAAGTGTTTAGCAAAGAAGATTTATTTGAACGCGTTTGGGGATTAGATTCGCTCGGTGATACTTCAACTGTTGTTGTTCATATTAAACGCTTGCGAGAAAAGATAGAATTCGATCCGAAAAACCCAGTGTTTTTAGAAACGATCTGGGGTTCGGGGTATCGATTTAATAATAATTGAAATTTGTCGGGGCGTATTTGAAACCGGTAAGGTTATATACTTAGTATATGACTTTATTGGTTTTTTTATTGAATTATCAACTTTAATTAATGATTTTTAGTTATATTCAACGAATTTTCTTTGAAAAAATATATACTTAGTATATAATAAAGCAGGAATGGGAGGAATTCATATGATTGAAGTTAGCAATTTACAAAAAGAATTTTTGAATGGGCAAGAGTCAACACAAGTGTTAAAGGGAGTAAATTTAAATATTGAAGAGGGAGAATTCATAGCGATTATGGGACCAAGTGGTTCCGGAAAAAGCACGTTGCTCCAATTGCTTGGAGGTCTTGATGTACCTACTAAAGGAGAAATTGAAATTGATCATACACCAATACATGCCATGAAGGAAAAGGAACGAACAGTCTTCCGGAGAAAGAATATGGGCTTCGTATTTCAAAATTATCAATTGCTCCCAAACTTGACGGTGGAAGAAAATATAGCATTTCCTCTTCATGCGGACGGAAAATTAACGAAAGAAAACATTGAGTGGATTCATGAGTTAACCCGATCTGTTGGATTAGAAGGATTGAATGACAAGCGTGTGAATCTTTTAAGTGGTGGCCAACAGCAACGTGTCGCGATTGCACGAGCGTTAGCGAATCACCCAACCGTTTTATTGGCTGATGAACCGACAGGGAATTTGGATCGAGCCAGGGCGGAGGAGATCCTCGTTTTGCTGTCCACGTTTCATCGTAAAAACAAACAAACGATTGTAATGGTTACTCATGACATTTTTGCGGCTGGATTCGCGGATCGTATCATTCTCTTTAAAGATGGAATCATCGATCAAGTTATCTCTAGGGAGGATAGTGACTATGCTAAGTATTTGGCGAATTTCATGGCGTAACATGACGCAAAACAAAAAAAGGTTATTCTTCACTTTACTTGCGATGGTTTTAGGAACGGCTTTTGTAACGTCCATGTTAATTGCCGATAAAACGACGGATGATGTGTTTGATTACTATGAGCAAATGTATGTGGCGAATGCGGATTATTGGGTTTTAAGTGATGACTATACGTTCCCGGAAGATCTGATTTCACCTATCCTCAATGAACCCATTGTGTCAAACTCATTGCTTGCACTTGATAAGCAAGCTTTCTTCGAGCTTGCGGATGATCGGTCCCTCAGTCAAAGGGCCGTGCGAATTACAGGGGTGAGCGATCAAAGCAGTCCTCTACTAACACTTCCGGTCATCGAAGGTAAGTTGGATAATGAAGGACTCATCGTACCAGAACCGGTCGCAGAACTTTTAGGGAAGGGTGTCGGTGATACAATTCAGTTTACCGGAATGGGGGAAGCAAAAATTTCCGCCATCGTCGAGTACACCCAACTACTAGCAAGTCCCTCCAATTGGGAACGGGCTGAATCAACTAGTTTTCGTGTATTGGCTCCTCTTTCATTACTCAGAGAATGGACCGGAAAACAGGATAAAATCTCCTATATGCGATTTCAAGTGGAAGGGGATGGAACGGAGCTTTTTAACACTTTCCAGCAAAATTTCCAAGGAACGAGCACATATATTGAACCGGTCGTTGCGGATGACCTACAGAGCAATGACATCGGTGGGCTTTACACGTTTTTCTATTTAATCGCCGGTTTATCCATTTTCATCAGTGGGTTTATCGTTTTTAATATGATCTACACAAGCGTGATTGAAAGAAAAAAAGAATTCGCTATCATGAAAAGTCTCGGTTATACGCAATCTTCCGTTTCCAAGCTTGTATTGATTGAAATGACACTATTGGCATTTATCGGTACTGCGATTGGCGTACCGCTTGGAATTTGGCTTGGAGATCTGTTCATGAAAGCTCTTCTCGGAGTATTTGAATTCGATATGGTTTATACAATGAATTGGGAAATGCCTTCCTTGATAGGTGTTCTTATCGGTTTGCTATTTCCGATTGTATTTTCTCTTTTTCCAATCTATTATGCGGGAAAGACTTCAATCTTATTGACAATGAAGATGGCAGATCGTACGACTTCCACATCCAAACGGCATTATGTAAAAGCGTTCTTCGGCGTCGTGCTCCTTTTATTAGGAACAATCGATCACCCTGTTTCCTATGCAGCGATTATCGCAGGAGCCATCCTTTTATTCCCGTACCTGTTAAAGGGTCTCAGTGCACTCATGAAACCGGTGTTCGTTACCTTTTATAAGTATCCCGGTACATTGGCGTCCCGTAATGTTACGCGACAATTAAACCGAAATGGAAATACAGCGGCGATCCTAGCCATTGGCATAGCAGTTATTTTGTTGTTAAGCGCGGTAGTAGAATCAGCACCAAGAGGAATCGATAATGATATTAGAAGCACTTATGGCGGAAATATGAGAGTCAAATCAGAGGCACCGTGGTTAGCTGAAGATATGGAAAAAATACTTTCGTATAGTGGCGTGACAAATGTTGAACCATTAGCTGAGGCAACTCCTATTACGTGGGAAACGATTGAAGGGCAAATGAGACAATTCTCCGTTCTGGCGGTACGGGAAAACGGCCCTTCCTTATATACTCACGGACAGGAAAAGGACATTATGAATCGTTTACGGCAAAATCCTTCCGTCCTGCTTGGCGAACGTGCTTTTGCCGAGTGGGGAGGTACAATTGGCGAAAGTATTGTCTTGAATACCCCGAACGGAAAAAAGTCTTTTGAAGTGATCGGTGTTGGGAAAACATCGCATTATGCCGGTTATGTTGCTTTTATGGATGCTCTCGTCATGAATGATGTATTCGGATGGGCAAACAGTTTTGATTTGCTGCTATCCGTAGATAAGGAGCCGTATGATACAATACGGGATCAATTATGGACTGATTTTAGTAGCCACCTTTCCAAGGTAGAAACAGTCGAGGATGAAATACAGTCGACAACTTCCGCAATTTCAGGAATGAACGAGCTTCTCTTTGTCATGTTAGTCCTCGTCGTCGGGTTAGCTAGTATCGGAACAGCGAATACATTGTTGATGAATACATTGGAACGTGTATCAGAACTTGGAACGATGCGGGCTCTTGGGTTTACGAAACGGCAAGTACGGAATATGATACTGGCTGAAGGTTTGCTCATTGGACTGACAGGAATATTGGGAGGACTGGCAACTGGCATCCTTTTAATTTATTTGACTAGCAAATCACAGCTGATGGACGGGTTTCTATCTTTCCAATTGCCATATAGTGACATGTTGCTAGCAATAGTTGCAGGCGTTTTTCTAAGCTTGGTTGCAGCCTGGATTTCCAGCAAGAGTGCGAGTAAAATGGATATCCAAACATTACTCAAAGAAGGTTGATAATTTGTCAGTCAAATACGGTATTTTAACGTTATTATACAAGCAAAAAAATCATGGCTATGAATTGAAGTTAGAATTGGATTCCCTTCTTGGCACGAAAGCAAAAATTAATCCGGGCCAAATCTATACAACTTTGGATCGTCTTATTCGCGATCAGCTTGTCTCTTCGGCGGGGATGGATCAGCAGGAGAGAAAGGTATACGAATTGGAGCTAAAAGGCAAGGAAGAATTGGAAAAGTGGCTGTTGGAGCCGGTGCCTTACAACACATCAAAAGAGGATTTTTTCTTTAAATGGAGTTGTGCTCGTAAAATTCAGTTCCACGATGAACAGCAGATGCTGGAGCAACAGAAAACGTTGATTATTCAAGAAGTGATGGAGTTGACCCAGTTAAAAACGGAATTTCTATTTGAGGGGGACGAAACAAAATATTTATTGACCACCGGCATGTTATTCCATTTAGACGCAGATTTAAACTGGATCAACCAAGTCGTAAACCGGAACCGTTGAAACTTAACCCAATTTCTCTATTTATTAAGGAGAAATTGGGTTTTTTAATGCAGTTGTTTAATAAAGAATAGGCCCTTATATAGTTTGAATTATCTCAATAAAATTTTGAGCAGCCTTGGACAAGCTATGATCTTTGAGCCATATTAATCCGACGGATCCAGTCAACTCGGTTGAGCTTGATATTCGATAAGCATTTATCGGGTATCCTCGGAATCGATGAAGTAAGGTTTCTGGGACAATAGATGCGGCAAAGTCAGCTGAAACGAGATCCATCAAAAGACTAATATCAGAACACTCACCAACAATAGTAGGCTGTAGCTTGAATCGGGAAAACGCTTCTAGAATCAAATAATGCACACCTAATCCTTCTGTACTTGGAAAAAGAAGAGGATGATGTTGAATCTCAGTAAGTGAGATTTCTTCATCAAATGATGGGTGTTCCTTAGATGTAATGAAATAAAATGGTTCATTACATAGATGGAGCACAGAAAAATCGTCCAACGGCAGTGGCAAGCGGATAATTGCTAATTCCACAATTCGATCCCTGACTAATTGACAAAGATGTGAGGATTCGTTTTGTTGAATTTTATACGTGATCTTTGGGAATTGTGTTTGAAACTTCTCAAGAACTTCAGGCAATCCGCTGACCGAAAAGGTGTTGACTCCAATCGTTAGCCTTCCATTTACGCCTTTACCGACTTCCATTACTTCAGTTTTCGTTTCTTCCATCAATTGAGTTATTTCCAAAGCATTTTTATATAGAGCATTTCCTGCCTCTGTCACTTCCAAATACTTTCCGCTTCGCTCGACCAATTTTGAACCGAGTTCTTTTTCCATCGCTTTCAATTGCTGGCTTAATGGAGGTTGGGACATATGAAGTCTTTTAGCAGCAGCAGAAATCTTTCTTTCTTCAACAATCGCGATGAAATAGCGTAATTGCCGAATATCCATCATTAACACCCTTTCCATTAGGTATATGCAAAACATATATTGGATGAATTTTATTAATGTTTTTCATATAACTTAATCATAGCATGTTCAGGTGTTAATGAATGATTATGCAACTCCTTAATAATAACGTATCAGTCTCTTAATTCCTTCAAAGCGTTAAGTGCAATCTCAGCAGTCCGCGAGATCAGCTTATCATCGTACTTAGCATCCACCGTATTATGTTTAGACAGAATCGCTATGACAATTGGTGCTCTGTCTGGCGGCCAAACAACGGCAATGTCATTCCTTGTTCCATAAGCACCCGCTCCGCTCTTATCACCAACCTCCCAGCCTTTAGGTGCGCCTGCGCGAATCAGTTTGTCTCCTGTAGCATTTCCTTTAAGCCAATCCGTGAACATTTCCCGTTTATCATCAGATAGTAAGTCGCTAACTGCGAATGCCTGAAGACTCGTAGCAAGAGCTTTCGGTGTGCTAGTGTCACGGGAATCTTCTGGTGTGAAATTATTCAAATCTGGTTCAAACCGATCCGCAATTGTAACGTTATCACCTATTTCTCGTAATGCTTGCTCAAATCCTTTAGGCCCTTCCAATGCTTCAAATAAGAGGTTCCCCGCGGTGTTATCACTGAACCGAACCGCCGCCTCACTTAATTCCAAAAGGGTCATCCCGGTATCGACATGTTTTTCTGTAATCGGAGAATAGGTAACTAAATCCTCCTCGGTGTAAGTAATGACTTCCTTAAGATCTTCCAAAGAGTTCTGCTGCAGCAAGATCGCTGCAGCTAATGCTTTGTAAGTAGAGGCAAAAGCGAAGCGCTCTTCTGGTTTATATTCAATGGTTTCATTCGAGCCTGTATCAATGGCATAGACACCAATCTGTGCATCAAACTCATTCTCGAGTTGGCTAAACTTTTCATCTATATTTACTGTTTGTCCTACTTCATTCTCCTCTTTAGACGGCTTGTCTTTCTCCGTGCAAGCAGTAAGTGTAAGCGCTGCGACCAATAACATGAGCAATGTAAAATGCTGCATGCTGAATTTGTGTTTATATGTTTTTATCACATTCATAACCTCTTTCTAGTTTTTATCTGTTAGTTAGTTACTGTTTCATTACTTACAGCACCAATCTAAACTCACAGATGTAGCCGATCAAATATTTACCTCCTCTCAATGTTGACTACAACTGTAGTCTGATATTACAATTGTAATCGAAAAATGTCAACCTGTTAAACTAAAAAAATCCTCACTCTACCGTTAAGGAAAAAATCATAAAGTCCATTTCGAAAAAATGATGAATTGATAAGATTGTAATGAAGTGTTAAACTTCGAGTACCAATGGATAGGGTTGTTGAATTTTCTTGAAGGGAATCAGCTGAATGTAAAGCATTAATCGTGGTACTTCGGGAAAAGGAGGTTAAGAAGTATGTTTTTCACCCATTTAATCACAAGTTTTTTTGTATCTACTATTACGATAGTGGTTATTTTGCTTATTAGGAAATTATTCTCTAAGCAGCTTTCAGCAAAATGGCAATACAATCTATGGTTTTTATTATTGATCGCATTAACGCTTCCATTTATACCTAAGCAATTGATTCATTTTAAAAATCCTTTTATTTTTTTTCATATAAATCAAAGCAATAAAGTCGGCGACTCCTCTATAAGCACCGTTGAAGGTTCAAGGCTTAGTAACGTAAACTGGATGCAGGACTTTGCAATACCTGTCAATCAACTTAATCTGAAGTTTTTAACTGTCGGATTAACAACTATTTGGATTGCAGGCATGCTCGTTATGGCTGTTCTATTCCTACAAGCGTGGTTCAAAGTAAGGAAAATCAAAAATACGACAACAGTCTTGAACAATCAAGACGTTGTACACTTATTTGAACGATGCAAGCATCATTTACATATATCTAAACCTTTAACCGTTGGAGAATCATCCCTTGTCAAATCTCCAATGACATTCGGTCTGTTTAAGACGTATGTTGTGCTGCCGAAACATCTTGACGAATGGATGTCTATAAAAGATATCGAATATATTTTTATGCATGAACTGCATCACTATAAATACAAAGATATAGCAACAAATTATCTCATGATTATTTATCAAATTTTGTATTGGTTTAATCCACTCGTATGGATTGCTTTTAAAAAAATGAGATTGGATCGTGAGATAGCTTGTGACATAGCTGTTTTGAAATCTTTAGATGAGCATTGTCACCTAGATTACGGGAATGCGATTATTAATTTCGCAGCTATGACATCCCACTCTAAAGATTTTGCTTTGGCCAATCAGTTTAACGGTTCAAAGGAGCAAATGAAAAAGCGGATTGAAAGAATCGCATCCTTTACAATTGAGTCAAAGTGGATGAAGTTGAAGAGTATTTCAATCTTTACATTGATAGGTGTATTTGTAGCGAGTCAGGTACCATTTATTTCCGCAATGGCCACTACGAATGACCACTACGATTTTAATAATGAAGACACGGTTTATGAGGATTTAAGCTCTTATTTTGATGGGTACGATGGAAGCTTTGTCTTATATGACTTGGAAGCTGGTCAATATCGTATTTATAATGAGGATAAAAGCACGCTAAGAGTTTCTCCGAATTCTACTTACAAAATGTATAGTGCATTAATTGGATTGGAATCAGATGTGATAACAAGTGACAATTCCACGATGAAATGGAATGGAACGAAATATCCTTATGTATCTTGGAATACAGACCAAAACTTATCAACGGCCATGAAAAATTCAGTGACCTGGTATTTTCAAGAAGTGGACGAAAAAATCCCACGGAAAACTACAAAAGCGTATGTGGAACAGATGGGCTATGGAAATGATGATCTTTCTGGTGGACAAGACTATTGGCTGGAATCTTCATTAAGGATATCTCCAGTTGAACAGGTCCAATTGCTAGTAGCGTTTTATACAAATCAATTTGGATTCGAGGACAAGAATATCCAAGCGGTTAAAGATTCCCTAATTTTAGAGGGATACGATGGTTACCACCTCTCTGGGAAAACAGGTACGGGCAATGTTAATGGCAAGAATGTAAACGGCTGGTTCATTGGATATGTAGAGACTGAGGACAATACTTATTTCTTTGCAACAAATATACAAAATGAAGATAATAGTTATGGAAGCAAGGCAGCGGAAATCACGTTATCAATTTTAAAAGATAAAGGAATCTATTAACGATAAAAGGAAGTCGTCATTCAAGAGAAGGAGGGGAATAAGGTTGACGAAAGAAATCCCAAATATTTCAGAATCAGAATGGGAAGTAATGAATGTCCTGTGGGAAAAGGCTCCACAAACGGCCAATGACGTTATATCCTCCTTGCAGGAGAAAATTGATTGGAAGCCGAAAACCGTACGCACTCTTTTGGATCGTCTCGTTCACAAAAAAGTGATAGGGGTTAATAAAGATCAGAGAGTCTATACTTTTTTCCCGCTTTATTCGCAAGATGAATGTCAGAGAGCCGAAGCACGTTCATTTATTAAACGAATCTATGGTGGGACGTTAAAGTCGATGTTAGTTCAGTTCGTGGAGGATGATTCCTTGTCGGAAACGGATATTAAAGAATTACGTTCCATTTTGAACGAAAAGCCTAAAAAGAAGTGAATGCAGGGGATGTTTATTATTTTATAATAAGCATCTTTTTTTATGTCTCTTTGTATATGCAAAACATTAGTAGAACAAATTTTATTAATATTTTTCATATAAATACCCTCATGATAACATGTTTATATAGGAGGTGCAGACTATTATGAAGCTGAAAGGGATTTTTATAAGTTTCCTTGTAGTTATGCTTACTGCATGTAGCACGACTCCAAACTCCGAGGAAGGTTCACCTATACAAGAAAATAGGGAGGGAAAGAATATGGAACAACAGTTAATTTCTGCAGCAGCAGAAGGAGACACAAAAACCGTTTTGGAATTACTAGAAGACGGAGCAGATATCAATGCGACAAATAATCAGGGAGTTACAGCAGTGATGGCTGCGACGCAAAAGAATAAAGTAGATACAGTTAAAGTACTTATTGAAAAAGGGGCAGACATCAATATCCGCAATAACAATAAAGATAATGTGCTTTTATATGCAGGAGCAGAAGGTTTGCTGGAAATCGTGAAACTTGCCGTTCAAGCTGGGGCCGATACAACAATTACAAATCGCTTTGGTGGAACTGCGCTCATTCCGGCTTCGGATCGAGGACATGTAGATATTGTGAAAGAGCTTTTAACGAACTCTGACACGGACGTGAATCACCTGAATAACTTGCATTGGACTGCATTATTGGAAGCTGTCATTTTAGGAAATGGTGAGGAGAACTATCAAGAAATCGTGCAATTATTAGTTGACCATGGTGCTGATGTCAATATTAGTGATAAAGATGGAGTTACCCCTTTGGAACATGCGGAAAAACGTGGATTTAAAGAAATTGAACGTATTTTGAAAGAAGCTGGTGCGTGATAATTTTATAGTGATAAACTATGTTTATCATTTTAGAATAAGTTTTCATTCTATTTTGAATTCAAGGGATAGATTTATAAAAGGGGAGAGATTGTTTTGACATTATTATTAAAGAATGTACGTTTGGAAACAGGATATTTGTATGATCAAACTTTTGTCACAGCTACAGAAACGAAAATAGTTGATATCTTGATTAAAAATGGCGAGTTTGTTGAAATAGCCCCAACAATCGAAGCGAACGATGCAGAAGTAGTAGATGCCAAAGAGCAACTACTCGTTCCATCGTTCAAAGAAATGCATACACATATCGATAAAACATACTTCGGTGGGGAGTGGAAAGCACCAACTCCAGCTACAGAAGGGATTTTTACTCGTTTAAAAGAAGAAGCGACTTTATTGCCTAAACAATTGGATGTAGCTGAAGAGAGAGCGCATGCGATGGTGCGGCATTATATAAAAAACGGACATACACATATTCGTACACATGTGAATGTTGACCCACAAATTAAGACGAAACATATAGAAATAGCAAAGCGTGTTTTAGAAAGTTATGAAGATCAAATTACGTATGAAATCGTTGCATTCCCACAACATGGTTTGTTACGTAACGGTCCAGAATTTATAACAATCCTTGAAAAAGCATTACAAATGGGAGCGACCCATATTGGCGGGGTGGACCCTGCTACAATGGATCGCAATAGTGGGGAAGTTTTAAAAACTACTTTTCAATTAGCTGAAAAATACGATGTCGCAATCGACATTCATTTACATGACCGAAATACATTAGGGGAATTCGAAATCCACCAAATTCTGAATGAAATCGAACGAAGATCTTTTAATAAAGAAGTAACTCTCAGTCACGCATTCGCGTTTGCGGATTTGCCACAACAATTATTAGACAATCTAATCGATCGAGTGGCTGCACATAATGTTGGAGTGACAACAACGGTTCCAATTGGCGCAGGTCCGATTACAATTCCTGTGAAGTATATGTATGATCGGGGCGTAAAAGTTTCTTTTGGGCATGATAGCCTTATTGATCATTGGTCTCCTTTTGGAAGCGGCGATACGATTCAAAAATTAAATCAGTTTGTACAACGTTTTGGCTATATTGACGAATGGCATATTGGACAATCCTTGAAATATGCTACAGGTGGATTAACACCATTAAATGACGAAGGCGCGCAACAGTGGCCAAAAGTTGGCGATACAGCCAATGCGCTACTCGTGGATGCAGTAAGCTCCGCACATCTGATTGCTAGACAATGCCCTATTTCAACAGTGATTTCAAAAGGGAACATAATTCATAAAGAAGAGATAGAGCTAAAGGGGGAATTCCGATGAGCACATGGCTACGAAACGTTCGACTGGAAATTGGTGAAACAACGTATGAAGATGGCAGCATACAAACCGTAACCGATTTGTTTCATATTCAAGTTTCGGAAGAAGGAATTCAGACGATTATTTCTGCAACTGAAATTGTGCCAGATCCTGATGCAATTGATATGGAAGGGAAATTAGCGCTTCCTGCATTCAAAGATATGCATAATCATTTGGATAAAACTTATTTGTCATTAGGATGGAGAGCTTGTCGTCCTGTAAAGAGTTTATCCGAGCGATTGGCTCTTGAAGCTGCTGAGTTAGAGGAACTTGCTGAAACAGCGGAACAAAGAGCATCTGCCATGATTGAACTGCATTTGAATAATGGCGTGAATCATATTCGAACACACGTGAATATTGATCCCTTCATTAAATTGAAAAATTTAGAAGGCGTTAAAAAAGCACTGAAAACTTATGAGCAATATGTAACGTATGAAATTATCGCGTTTCCGCAACATGGCTTGTTAGCTCATGAAGAAATGCCAGACTTATTAAGACAAGCATTGGAATCTGGCGCAACAATCTTAGGGGGACTTGACCCGGCAGGCATTGATAAAGATATCGAAAAATCATTGCAAGTCACAATGGATATTGCGAAAGAGTATGATGTCGATGTCGACATGCATCTGCATGATAGAGGACAAGTGGGTTTCTATACAATGGATAAATGGCTGGACATGGTGAAAGAACAAGATTTTAAAGGATCCACTGCTTTTAGTCATGCATTTGGTTTAAGCAAATTGACGCCTCATATGCAAAAGCAATTTGCCAAAAAATTGAGCGAGCATAACGTGGAAATTATGTCTACTATCCCGATTTCTATAAACTCTCAACTCATTCCAATTGATATTATGAGAGCGGAAGGTGTTAAAGTTGCCTTAGGCTGTGACGGTTTCTTTGATTCTTGGAGCCCTTATGTTCCTGGAGATGTTTTGGAAAAAGTGCATAATTTCTGCGACTATACAGGAAAATCAAGCGAACGTTCGTTACGCGAAAGTTTAAGTTTGATTACACAAGGAGTAACGCCTTTGAATCGTGAAGGTGAACAAGTGTGGCCAATGGTTGGCGATGAGGCCAGTTTTGTATTTGTAGATGCGAGCTGCAGCGCAGAAGCCGTTGCCAGACTACCGAAAAACAGACAGTTGATGCATAAAGGGAAGTTGTACAAATAAGGCATAGAAATAGGATTAAGATACCTGTGCAACACACTATTCAGTAAATACACTGCAATTGCATAAAATATTTGGAGAAGTCAACTATGTCAACTAGTAGGTGGCTTCTTTTGCATTACTATACTGATTATTGAATAGTCATAAATGGTTGATGCACAGGTACCCAATCAATTCAGCTACAAAGCGCCTATTCTGTTATAATGAAGAACGATTTACAATGCAACTAGTAAGAGGAGAACAATATATGCATACTTTGAAACAACAATGGTTCGGAAATATCCGGGCCGATATATTAGCTGGAATCGTTGTAGGACTTGCACTCATTCCTGAAGCGCTAGCTTTTGCGTTCATCGTTGGAGTGGATCCGCGTGTCGCACTCTACGCTTCATTCACAATCGCCGTCATCACTTCATTTGTCGGCGGCCGTCCGGGTCTCATTTCAGCTGCGACCGGTGCCATGGCGTTAGTCCTCGTCAACTTGATGGCGGATCATGGCTTGCAATATGTATTGGCGGCAACGGTATTGACCGGTATTATTCAATTGATCCTCGGAGGCCTCGGGGTTGCGAATTTAATGCGCTTCATTCCAAACTCCGTCATGTTGGGCTTCGTTAATGCGCTCGGCATCATGATCTTCATCACCCAACTCCCATACTTGCGTGGACATGGCACAATGACGTTTGTTTTTGCAATCGCGACATTGGTTCTCGTTTACGCGGTCCCGCGTTTCTTTACAGCTATCCCCGCGCCACTCATTGCGATTGTCGTCATGACAGGCATTGCACTTTTAAGCGGCGTATCGCTGCAAACAATTGGTGATTTAGGAAAGATGCCGAGTTCACTGCCGACGTTTTTCCTTCCGGATATTCCGCTAAATTTGGAAACGCTGAAAATCATCTTCCCGTATTCATTGGCGTTATCGATTGTTGGTTTATTGGAATCATTGCTCACTTCCCAAGTGCTGGATGATATGACGGATACGCCGAGCGATAAAAATCGGGAAGCCCGCGGGCAAGGCATCGCCAACTTCTTCACGGGATTTTTCGGAGGAATGGCAGGATGTGCGTTGATCGGGCAATCGATGATCAATATCAAATCAGGTGGTCGCGGACGTCTATCGACATTTACGGCAGGTGTTTTCCTCATGTTTTTGATTATTGTATTAGGAGATGTCGTTGTGAAAATCCCGATGCCGGTGCTGGCAGGAGTGATGATTATGGTGGCGATGACGACATTCAATTGGAGTTCGTTCAAGTTCCTGAAACAAGCGCCGAAAACAGAATCGATCGTCATGCTGATCACTGTTGCAATCATTTTGTATACGCATAATTTGGCGATTGGCGTTGTTGTCGGTGTCATCATGAGTTCATTATTTTTCGTCGCCAACATCTCTCGTGTGACTGTGACGAGAGATGCGGGCAAATATAAAGTAAAAGGACCGCTGTTTTTCGCGTCCACGACAAAATTCATCCAATCATTTAAAGACGTTAAGGAAAAGAACATCATTATCGACTTTGGGGATAGCCAGTTATGGGACGAGTCTGCTGTCGGTGCGATTAGTAAAGTGAAGGGGAAGCTTGAGGAAGAGGGGGTCTCTGTGACAATCCGAGGGCTGAATTCTTCAAGTGAACAGCTATATGAGAAGTTACAATAAGGGAGGATTGACATGAAAATTGCTGTAGCTATCGACGGATCGACAAATGCGCTGCGCGCTGCGAAACACGCCATTACGCTCGCCCAACACTTCCCGGAAGCGCAATTGGAATTCATCTATGTAGCGGATTTTAATAAAGCGAAAGACGAACGGCTCTTATCGCAAAGCGAAGAAAGTCTTCAGCTGAAACGAAAGCAAAAAGTCGATCCTGTTTTGGAACTAGCCCATAATGCCGGCGTGCAAGCGAAAATGACGATGTTAAAAGGAGACCCAAGCCAGGAAATCATTAAATATGTGAACGCAGAAGCGATCGATCAACTCGTCATCGGCAGCCGAGGCTTAAATACATTTCAGGAAATGATACTCGGCAGTGTCAGCCATAAAGTAATGAAGCATGTAAATTGCCCGGTAACGGTTGTGAAATAAGGTGCCTGTGCAGCACACTATTCAGTGAATACACTACAATTGCATAAAATATTTGGAGAAGCCAACTATGTCAACGATTAGGTGGCTTCTTTTTGTATTACTATACATTTTACCGAATAGTCATAAATGGTTGACGCACAGGCACCTGCCTTGAACTTGTTATAAGACACGTTGTTCAGGTGTAGGTGTGTTCTATGTAAGAGAGGGTGATTTGTCAATAGAAAAGGTGCGTTTTTTGCTTCGGAAAAAATAAATCTGTCACAAAATAGTCTTTTTTAGTTGCTTTTTCTCTGATAGTTGATTAATCTTTAGTTGAACAATGATTAGTCATCTAATTATTAAACACCATAAATTAATAGTGAGTGAGTCGTTCATCTCGATGTGTAGATTTTGCGATTTCAACCACCATAAATAAAGATGAGTTTTCTTCTGTTCAATTGCTTCATATTACAAGCAGGAAGGAATGACAAAGATGGGCAGAGTAGAAAATAGGATCGCGTTGGTAACAGGTGCCGCCTCAGGGATCGGTTTATCTTCTGCGCAACTATTGGCAAAAGAAGGCGCAAAAGTCGTTTTGGCAGATTTCAATGAGGAGGGCGCTCGCAATGCGGCTGAAGAGATTCGTGCACAAGGCGGGGAAGCAATCGGTATTTTCTTAGATGCTGGCGATGGAGAATCGATCAAGCATGCAGTTGAGCATACAGTTAGTCACTATGGAAAAATCGATATCCTTTTCAATAATGTCGGCTTGACGAATATCCGTAAAGACTTGGACATTGTCAATATCGATTTGGATGAATGGGATCGACTTATCAATGTCAATTTGAAAAGTGTCCTTTTAGGATCCAAATATGCGATTCCACACATGATTGAAAATGGCGGCGGCTCGATTATTAATACCGCTTCGATGGCAGGGTTTTTCAGTGATGCAATTCGCGTTGCGTACGGTGCCTCAAAAGCTGGCGTCATCAATTTAACAAAATATACAGCGACACAATACGGAAAACATAATATCCGTTGTAATGCAGTAGCTCCTGGTTTGATTTTGACACCGGCAGCAAAAAACAATATGTCTCAGGAATTATTGGACGTGTTCGCGAAGTATAACGCATTGCCTTATCACGGAGAAGCGGATGATATCGGAAATACTGTCCTCTTCTTAGCGTCTGATGAATCCAAGTTCATCACCGGGCAGACGATCCAAGTTGAAGGTGGCCATTATCTCGGGAACCCGACGGCTCCGGACTTCAAAGAAATGTTTAACTAACTATATATTTGCTGGTTGAGAAAGGAAAAACAAAAATGAAACAGAAATCTAAACTTCACTATGCATGGTGGATACTAATTGCGCTCAGCATTATCGTGGGGGTCGGAAAAGGAGCCATTAATAATACTTCGGGTCTTTTTCTAACGAGTGTGACAAATGATCTCGGATTCGGGATGGGGAAATTATCGCTTTACTTTAGTGTTTCTGCTGTCGTGACGATGCTCTTTTTACCAATTGGCGGAAAGCTGATGGCGAAATATGATACCCGTTTGATTTTATCGGTCGGCATCGTGTTGCAAGCAGGAGCGTTTGCATTATTCGGTTTGATGAGCTCCGTGTGGGGCTGGTATGTACTAGCGATTCCTTTGGCGGTAGGCGGGGTCTTCATCACTGTCATTGCAGGACCCGTCATCATTAACCAATGGTTCAAAAAGAGCAATGGATTGGCATTAGGTGTGCTTAGCGCGGTCGGCGGCGGAATCGGTGCGATTGCACAACCGGTTGCGGCGGGCTTGATTGATGGGCTCGGCTGGCGTACTGCTTATATGATTGTCGGCATTGCAGCGATTATTATTGTCGTGCCGATCGCAATGTTGCTCATAAAACGTTCTCCTCAAGCACACGGCGTATTGCCGTACGGCGCAACGGAAGTGGTAGGGCAAGATAGTCAGCATCAAACAGTCGGCGAGGCTGGCATTGATATGGTGACAGCTAAGAAATCAACAGCTCTTTACGCGTTAATGCTGTTCTTCTTTTTCATCACATCGATTGCGAGCTTCTCCATGCATATTCCTACGTATCTAGTCAATCAAGGATTTGATATTACGTTTGCAGGGAATGTCATGGGAACGTATATGATCGGAATTTTGATAGGGTCGCTCATTCTTGGATTCCTTGTCGATAAGCTTGGCTCGAAATATACGGCGATTCTGGCGATGGCTTCCGGAATCATAGCGATCAGCTTACTTCTTTTCGCAAATAATAGTACAGCGATTATTACATTTGCCGTTGGTCTGTTCGGGTTGATTAGTTCTTCGATTGGAATTATTGCGCCCGCATTGGCTTCGACGATTTTCGGTAAGAAAGCGTATAGTGAAATTTACTCTACAGCTTCTCTAGGTCTTGCAATCGCTTCAATTATTGCATTGCCGGCATATGGTTTCGTATATGATGCGACAGGCAGCTATACGTCTGTCCTCTATGCAATCATTATTATGCTCGTTATCAATATTGGTTGTGTATTCGTCGCATTTAACAATAAAAAGAAGTTGGTTGAACAAGGTTTCTGGACAGATTAATGATGTAAGGTACGTATGGTTTTCATTATGAACGATAAGGAGAGGACTACAATGAGATTACAAGGAAAAGTAGCAATCATTACAGGAAGTGCATCAGGAATTGGAAGAGGAATGGCGCTTGCAATGGCGAAAGAAGGCGCCCATATCGCGGTTGTTGATATTAATGAAGAAAAAGGGCAAGAGACGTTAAAAGAATTGAACGAGCTTACTGAAAGCATGCTGTTCATCAAAGATATTTCGAAACCTGAAAATGTCACTGAAATTGTACAAGCAGTCGTAGCGAAGTTCGGCAAGTTGGATATACTTGTCAATAATGCGCACGCGTCCCGACAAGCTATGTTCGCTGAAACGACGATGGAAATGATTGACTTGTCTTTTGGGACAGGCTTTTACCCGACATTCCATTTCATGCAAGCTGCGTATCCTGAGTTGAAGAAGACAAAAGGTAAAGTGATTAACTTCGCATCGGGTGCTGGTTTGGATGGCCAGCCGACACAAGCATCTTACGCAGCAGCGAAAGAAGCGATCCGCGCGATTTCACGTGTGGCGGCGAATGAGTGGGGTCCTGAAGGCATCAATGTAAACCTGATTTCACCGATTGCGTTGACACCTGGCGTGGAAGCATGGAAACAAAGTGCACCAGACATGTATGAAGCGATGATCAACCGCATTCCGTTGCGCCGTTTAGGTGATCCGGAAGGCGATATCGGCCGCACAGCTGTATTTTTGGCGAGCGACGATGCGAATTACATTACAGGACAAACAATCATGGTTGACGGCGGTTCAATTAAATTACGATAAGGAGATGTTCGATATGGGTAAATTGGACGGAAAAGTAGCGATTGTAACAGGTGGAGCTTCTGGTATCGGCGAAGGAATGGTTGATCTATTCCAAGCGGAAGGTGCGATTGTGATTGCAGCGGACATTAATGAAGAAGCTTTACAACGTGCAAGTGAAAAGGAAAATGTGCATGGCATGAAGTTGAATGTAGCGTCCGACGAAGAGTGGGCTTCATTTGCAAAAGAAGTGAAAGAAAAATTCGGCCGCATTGATATTCTTGTGAACAACGCCGGCATTTCCTCTGAAAAACCGTATGCGGAAATCGGCATGGATGATTGGCAAAAAATGATGGCAATCAACAGCTTCGGTCCATTTGCAGGTATGAAGCATGTAGCGCCAATCATGGCTGAACAAAAGAGTGGTTCGATCGTTAATATTTCATCGTATACAGCACAAATCGGACAAGGGTTTAACCATTACTCCGCATCCAAAGGGGCTGTCCGCGCGATTTCAAAGGCAGCAGCGACAACATTCGGACGTCTTGGCGTGCGTGTAAACGCGCTATTCCCTGGAATTATTGAAACGCCAATGACACAAAGCTTGAGCACATCCAAGGAGTTGCTTGACCAGCTCGTTCGCGCAACGCCTTTGCAACGTCTTGGAAAGCCTGCTGATATCGCCAATGCAGCACTATTTTTGGCAAGTGATGATTCTTCGTATATTACAGGCGCAGAAATTGTCATCGACGGTGGCTTTTCGGCACAATAATTGAATAGGTGTTTTTATGAATGAACCCAAATCAAATTGAGTTTGGGTTCATTTTCATTTAATGGGCTGTATATGATAAAATTGAATTGTGTAATTAGAAAGTAGGGAAAAAAATGAAAGAAGAAACGATTTTTGAAATCATACACAATATGGACAAGTTTACGAATAACTTAATCATTCAATGGAATAAGATCTTTAATGAAGATTTGGGTGTATCACATATACTCCTGCTTGGTCATATCTCTTCCAATGGGAAAAGCCGGCCATCCGATATCGCGAAAGTACTTGGGCTAACCCCTCCCACTGTGACTCATTTATCAGAGAAACTTGTAAAAAAGAAACTGGCCGTGCGCTCGACTGATGAAGAAGACAGACGTATCGTCTATTTGAGTATTACAGAAGCGGGGAAAGAAATTTTACAACGCGCAAACCTGGAAGGCCAGGTATTGAGAAGAAATCTATTTGAAAAACTATCATTCGAGGAGCAACAGCAAATGCTCCGTATTTATCAGAAGTTGAATGAGTAAGAACTGCCTTTTTTGCGCCATCTTTTGGTGCCTGTGCAGCACACAATTCAGATTATACACTACAATTACATGAAATAATTAGAGGAGCCAACTATATCGACAATCAGGTGGCTTCTTTTCGTATTAGTATACTTCTCATCGAATAGTCATAATTGGTTGTTGCGCAGGCACCTGTTCGAAAGTACATACCAATTACTGTCTGAATGTTGGTGTAATTGATATGGCGCTAGAGTGAAAGGGGCGAAGATGGATGGGACAGGAAAGGTTTGAAAATGACCAGAACCGATTTAACCTCTCTGAATATCTAGTTGCAGACATGTTTCTTCTATCCTATATTTTCATCTTTTTCTTAGGGGAAACTGGCTCCGCAATACCATATATTTGGCTTCTGATCTCCATTGCATGTGGAATTTCGGCCTATTTCATATTCTATTCCCATGCTTACTCACTTGGCCGCGGTATTGGACTGGCAGTAGGGGTAACGGTGCCTTTGTTTCTATTCGGAGCTCCTTTGATGAATATACTGTTTATTTTCGTATATGTGCTCTGGAGAATTCAAGCGAATTTCAGTGGTTCCCGAATTCATGGCTGGCCGTTTATAACTGTTGCTAACACGGTCGTTTTCATCTCAATGTATGTCCTGGCAAGACTGATTTTTGTAAATGATCGTCCTGAGGAATTAATGCAGCAACAAATGATTCTCTACTTGTTAACATCATTTCTGTTTTATTTTATACGTATGGTCACAATTACGATAAATAGTAGGCAGTTAGGCAATTTTAAAGTAAGGGAAGCGGGGAAAGTTTTTAGTATCATCATTGGGCTAGGCGCCTTTGTATTTTCCATGGTCCTGACTGTCCACAAGCCTGTGAGGTTGCTCATTACTGAGACGATGGGTTTTCTATTTGGCGGGTTATCCATGGTATTCGGAAAAGCAATCGACCCTATACTGGAATTCTTTAAAATTGGTACCGAGGAGGTCAGCGAAGACAACGCTGAAGAAAGTGAGCCCCGTTTCTTCTATTTTGGAGAACGCGAGGCCACCTCCTCCATATTTGAATACTCGTTGCTCATATTTGTTGTAGTTGTTCTTATAATGTTCATTGCCGCTCTGATTGTGCTGAATAAAAACAAACGATTTAATGATCGACAGGAAACTTACTTTTTTTCATTTAAAGGTAAAAGGGGACCTGAAGAGAAGCAACGAAAACCGTTGTATGATTATTCAATCGCCAGGGATGAAGTTCGAAAATCATTCGAACGATTCGAAAAGGAAGCGCAAAAATATAAACTGCATCGGTCGCATGAGGAGACTGTGAAAGAATGGTTTTCGCGCATGGGTTGGGAGAATAACGAAAATATATTATCGATTTACAATGCTGTTCGATATGGCTCACATACGCCTTCGGAGAGTGAGCAATTCAATTTTATCGATGGACTTGAGAACGTAAAAGGAAGTTATTTCATAAAAAAGGCTTGAAGGAATTGTAAGACAGGCCTAAGTGAAATTGTGATAATTAAGAGGATGAAATGGAGGTTGCCACCATGAAGCTGGAACGTTTGCGTCAGTCATTTGAAGAACTTGCAAGGTTTACAGACGAAGGGGAAGGCATCAATCGGCTGGCCTACACCGAAACCGAGCGGAATGCACGCGATTTTTTGATTGAGCAATTTGAATGTGCTGGATTGACAGTGCGTACCGATTACGCGGGAAATGTCATTGCGAGCCGGGAAGGGAAATTCCCCGATCTGCCGGTTGTCGCGACAGGTTCGCATATCGACTCCGTCTATGCGGCAGGTGAGTTTGATGGGACCGCTGGTGTCCTTGTTGCACTTGAAGTGATGCGTTCTCTAGCCGATGAAGGCGTGGAAACGGATCACCCGCTTGAAGTCATCATTTTTGCATGCGAGGAATCAGCTCGTTTCGGCGCTTCCACTTTAGGAAGCAAAGCGATGACAGGCCGTCTGGATCCCGCGTATACGAGGTCGCTCGCTGACAAAACCAGCGTTACGCTGATGCAGGCATTCGAAGAAAATGGCCTAGATTTGGAAGAGGTCCATTTGGCGATGCGTTTTCAAGATGAAATCAAAGCGTTTGTCGAGCTACACGTTGAACAGGGCCCAGTTCTGGAAAAGCAAGGGAAGGCGATTGGTGTCGTCTCTGCCATTGCAGCGCCTATCCGCTTTCATGTGCATGTTGACGGGACAGCCGATCATTCCGGCACGACGCCGATGGATTACCGTCATGATGCTTTGCTTGGAGGCGCTGAAATCGCCCTTTCTGTCGAGCGGGCGGCACTCGCGGAGCTCGAGCACGGCACGGTCGGCACAGTTGGTGTCTTTTCTATTCAGCCAGGTGCGATGAATGTCGTACCGGGCTCTGCGGATCTGTACGTCGATATTCGGGGAACGAGCCGGGAATCACGCCAGCGAGTAGCTGCTGCACTCGAAACAGCACTCAATGACGTGGCGAAAGCACGTGGACTGAACATATGGATGGACAAGATTTCAGAAGAAGAACCTGTTCAGATGGACAGCAAACTCGTAGCTGAGTTAAAAGCAATCTGTGAAGAAAGAGGAGTGGCATGGTTCGAAATGCCAAGCGGTGCTGGTCACGATGCGATGAATATGGCGTCGCTCTGTCCGACAAGCATGATTTTCGTCCCATCAAAGGATGGGCTCAGCCATAATCCGGCCGAGTATACATCTATGGAACAGCTCATGGAAGGCGCGGACATACTACGTGCCTTCCTACTGCAACAAGCAAAGACACTCTAAAATTTGTGGTGCCTATGCATGGGACTATTCAGACAATACACTACAATTGAATAAAAAAGAAGTGTGGAACCGATCGCATCAATCTTTGATCGGTTCCACGCCTTATTTTTATCCAGTATATTGAATTGTCATAAATGCACCTTGCACTGGCACCTTCTAGGGAAGGCGGTCACCTTATAGGAATTACACTCTTTTCAATTCAATACTCGTGATTTCCTCTGCAATTGCTTTCGTTAAGTCCTCGGCGGTTTTGGGGACAAATGATTTCAAAATTGCATTGATCATCGGGCCCATTACCCCTTTTGCAGTGATGTCCAGGTTCCCGTGCATCACGGTTTGGGTCTCCGAGATTACTTCTGCCTTGAAATAGCCATTGCCCGCGAAGTTTTCATTC
>NZ_LQYA01000053.1:101846-136586 GCF_001531445.1 Sporosarcina koreensis | reverse complement strand
TGCGGGAGCATGACGATCTGGCTGAATTGGGCTTGTGTAAAACCGACAAGCTCCTCGACTTTCCGATTGATTTCCGAAACGATTTGACGATCGACAAAAGGTACTTCTCCGCCATCGACAACTTCGAAAAACTCGCATCGGGCCGATGTTTCGGATTTATTTCCACTTTTCGTATAGGGAATCTGCCTCATAATTCGGTATGTGCGGCGGTTTAGTTCAAAAATCAACTCAACAGCTGTCTGGACAGCATCGTCTGCAAAATCACTTCGCATTGAACGGATGTCCGTTCGATCCTCACCGCTTGCCTGTCCATACAAAGCAAAGCAGATTCCATCGAATATCGTCGTCTTTCCTGCCCCGGTTGCGCCGGAAACCACAAACAGCCGATGCTCTTCAAGCTGGCGGAAATCGATCGTTTCCGTCCCTTTATAAGGGCCAAAAGCTGTCATCGTCAATTGAATCGGCTTCATTTTTCACCGCCTCCTTTGACTTCCTGCAACACTTCTGCAAATATCTTCTCTGTTTCAGCATCGGGCTCCCTATCATTCATCTCGGAATAAAAGAATCGGAAGAGCGTCATATCATCCGGCTTTTCCTTGACTGCCGCAGATTGGTGTTCAATTGTAGCCGATGTCCTCACCAATTTCCTTTCGATATGCATAGCATTCGGATAGACGGACTTCACTTTCTCCATTGGAAATAATACAGGCGTCTCATCATGCAGCCTCACAAATACATAATCATTGCTAGGCGGGTGTGCAAGAATTTCTTCAATCGTCCCTTCGACTGTCCGCATATCATGCAAAGGATTCAGCGCTCTCTTTTCGACCTCTACATTGCCCTCACCGTCCATATCGACGATGAAAAATCCTTTTGCATGCCTTTCCTCTGAAATTGAATATTTCATCGGGGAACCCGAATAGCGGATTTTTTCATTATGGACATAATGCGCCTGATGCAAGTGACCGAGCGCCGTATAATCGAATTGTGTAAACAAGTGGGCAGCAACATATTCCGCCCCCCCGATCGCAAGCGGACGCTCCGAGTCGCTCGTATTCTCCTCTTCTTCGCCAAAAGGAGTAACAAAGGCATGTCCCACAAATACATGACGTGCATTCCCATCCATCGATTTTCTAATCCGTTCGACGACTTTCTCCATCGCCGTATGGTGGTCGACAACATCATTGTCCTCATATAAATGTTTCACAATCGACGGATCACAATACGGCACCAGATGGAAGTGGACTTCTCCAAAAGAATCTGTCAGAACGACCGGATCGAGTTGCACTGACATCTGGCCGACGATATGAAATCCGTTCGATTGCATCAATCTGCCGCCGAATTGCAGGCGTCCAGGACTATCGTGGTTCCCTGCAACCGCAATGACTGGCGTTTTCAGCTCCATGACAATTTCCCACAGCACATCATCCAATAGCGCGACGGCTTCCGGCGGCGGGACCGCCCGATCGTACAGATCGCCCGCAATGACAACCGCATCGGGCTTCTCCTCTCGTACAGCATCCACGAATTGGCGTAGGACATGTCGCTGCTCTTCCGTCATATGAACGCCTTGCACCAGCTTGCCAAGATGCCAATCGGCAGTATGGAAAAACTTCATTCTTTCAACCCCCTACATACTCTATATTTTCTTTCCTATCAAAAACGCATAAATCCCACAAAGTACGCATAACGCCCTTTAACCGCGCATAAACGTCTGCAAACATGCATATATCCCAAAATCGGCGCATAAGAAGGATTGCACCCCATGTAATCTACCATTCATTTTACAGTAAACTACACGTATTGGAATATTATTTATGAAAAAGGGGAATTAAGTAATTACAAATCCTTAGTCCAAAATTTATTCACGCACATAAAATTATTTCTTCTAAAAGTGAAAAAAGTCTTTACACTTAATTTGTTTTATACTATAATTAAAAAAGTTGCACCAGGGAAACTTTTTCTTGAACCTGAATTTACACATTCACTTTAGAAGCAAACTGACGATATACTAATTTTAATTCGTAGAAAAAATCCCCCTTTTTTTACACTATAAGTTGTACAAGGGAAAGTTTTTATTACTCAACTCGAATTTAGGAGGCAAAATGATGTCTGATATTATTTCTGTGAAAGACGTTTCGGTTTCCTACTTTGGGAAGCAAGTTCTAGAGGACGTCTCTTTCGAATTCAAATCCGGTAACTTAATCGGCATACTGGGTCCGAATGGAGCAGGCAAATCTACATTGATGAAAGCAATGCTTGGATTAATTCCAAAAGATAAAGGAACAATTGAAATTAATTCCAAACCATTAAAAGTTTTCAGAAAGAAGATTGCTTATGTTCCACAACGTTCGAATATCGATTGGAACTTTCCGATTACGGTGAAAGACACAGTTGTTATCGGTACTTATCCGTTATTAGGTCTTTTCCATAGACCGCGTAAAGAAGATAAAGAGTGGGCAATGTGTTGCTTGGAGCAAGTCGGGATGGTGGATTTTGCCGATCGCCAAATCGGTGAGTTGTCGGGCGGTCAACAACAACGTGTATTTCTTGCACGGGCACTTGCTCAAAAGGCGGATTATTTCTTTTTAGATGAACCATTTGTCGGAATTGATGTTTCCAGCGAAGATGTGATCATAGGAATCTTAAAAAAATTACAGAGTGAAGGGAAAATTGTATTTGTAGTCCATCACGACTTGACGAAAGTGAAAAACTATTTTGATGAACTTGTGTTGATCAATAAGCAACTTATTGATGCCGGTCCGGTTCAAAAAGTCTTCCAATCCGAAAATATGACACGAGCTTACGAAAGGCCAGTTTCAATGCTAAGTGATTTGGGGGTTGAAATGTAATGGGTTTTCTGCATGATTTACAAACCTACGCGTTTTTACAAAAGGCCTTTGTAACATCCATAATGGTCGGCATCATTTGTGGGGTCATCGGCAGTTTCATCATCCTTCGCGGTATGGCATTAATGGGAGACGCAATATCACACGCCGTATTGCCAGGAGTCGCCATTTCCTACATGCTTGGCATCAATTACTTCTACGGTGCTGTATTCACCGGCATCTTAACAGCATTCGGGATTGGTGCAATCACTCAAAACAGCCGCATTAAAAGTGACTCATCGATTGGCCTGGTATTCTCTGCATTTTTTGCACTCGGTATCATTTTAATAACCAAAGCAAAAAGCGCAACTGATTTAACACAAATTCTTTTCGGTAATGTTTTAGCAGTACGATCATCCGACATGTGGTTGACCTTAGCAATCGGCAGCCTAGTCATTCTAGTCGTCATTATCTTCTACAAGGAGCTGCTCGTATCTAGTTTTGATGAAACGATGGCTGCGGCGTATGGTTTGAAGGTCCGTTTCATTCACTACGCCATCATGTTTCTACTCACACTTGTAACAGTAGCATCTTTACAAACCGTAGGCGTCATTCTTGTCGTATCCATGCTCATAACACCAGCTTCCACGGCCTATCTTTTAACAAACCGGCTTTCCATAATGGTCTTGCTCGCATCATTCTTCGGTGCCTTGTCAGCCATTATAGGATTATACTTCAGCTTTGAATACAACATGCCTTCAGGACCGGTCATTGCATTGGCAACAACAGGGTTATTTCTGTTAGCATTCCTATTCTCACCTAAACAAGGGATTGTGTTCAGGAAAATCAAAGCATTCAATCGGAAGAAACTTGCTTGATAAAAAACTGTCACGAAAAGCTTTTAATTAAATTTCAGAGAACAAGGAGCAGATTTGAAAATGAAAAAATTTATTACATGGATTGGTTTATCTCTGATATCCGTCTTTTTTCTGTCAGCTTGTGGAGATGACGGGCAATCAGAAAGCAATGGAGCGAAAGGCGACGAGCTACTTAAAGTCGTAACATCATTTACAATCATCGCCGATATGGCAAGAGAAATCGGCGGGGACTTAGTCGAAGTCTATAACCTCGTACCGACTGGAACAGACCCACATGAATATGAGCCATTACCCGATGATATTAAAGCTGCAACCGATGCTGATGTCCTTTTCTATAATGGTCTAAACCTTGAGGGAGGAAAAAAAGGCTGGTTCTTTAAAATGATTGATACAGTTAATCAGAAAGACGAGAATGTTTTCAGCTTGACTGAGCGTGTAGAACCAATGTATTTGACAGGCGATGATGGCCGTGAAGAGGAGATCAATCCACATGCATTCATCGATCCTGCTGTTGGGGTGAAGATGGCTGAGGATATGCGTGATATACTTGTGAAAAAACATCCCTCTAAAAGTGATGAAATACAACAACGTGGGGATGCGTATGTACAACGTTTGAAAGAATTAGATACAGAATACGAAGAGCGAATTAAAGATATACCAGAGAAAAAACGCACATTGGTCACAAGTGAGCGCGCTTTCCAGTACATGACTTCCCATTATGGATTAAAAGAAGCTTATATTTGGGAAATCGATACAGAAGAGAACGGTTCACCGACTCAAATTAAAAATTTGGTCAACTTTATCAAAACACATGAAGTGCCCGTCCTGTTTATCGAATCCAACGTAGACCCACGTCCAATGGAAACAGTAGCTAACGAAACTGGGGTCCCTGTTGCTGAAAAGAAAATCTATTCGGACGAAATAGGTAAACCAGGTGATGAAGTCGATACGTATGTAAAATACTTGAAATACAATATTGATTTGATTCACGATGAATTAAGCAGATAATTATAACACCCTCATTCCGGCTGTGGTACTAGCTGGCATGAGGGTGTTTCTTTCACTCAATCCTTATAAAACACTTTGTCTACATTATATTTTGCACGCAATGTATTGATGATATAGGTTTCATAGATTTCTCGTTCCATCGCATCATCAACAATGATGACGGAAATCTTATTGATTTCATTTCGATGGTTTTTAACTGGGGATACATTATCTTCAAGATGCTTTTTCACGCGTTGGCGAAGCTTTCTTGCTTTTCCTGCGAATAGCAATTCATCACTTTTGCTGTAAAAAAGGATGAGTCCTCCTTTATCGCGTGGAATTTCATGAAGATCGATAAAACCATTGATTGGTTTGATCGGTGCTTCGTCGGCTTTCATTTCTTGCTGGCGTTGCCGAATCGTAACATCCGGATTCGGAATTGTAATTGAGATCATCCATTTTCACGTCCTCTTCTTTTGTGAATCTAAATCCTACCATAAAATGAGTTCGTTTGCGAACGCCGTCACGAAGAACGGCGTTTGCGAGCACAAACGAAGCGTTGCGAGCACATCTTTGCGAACACGAGCGAAGCGTTGCGAAGCTCATTTCCATATAGAGTGATCTTCCCGAGTCTTCCTTTCATATACTATACAACTACCTAGAAGGAAGGAAGTTTACATTGCAAGATTTCCCCTTACTCATCCAAACAAAGAAGCTGCCACATGCTTCTTCTAAAGTGAAAGTTTATTACCCCGTTATTACACAGATGGGAGATGCGATCATTCAACGGAAGCTGAATAGCACCATCATTCATACACTAAATGAACTCCTTGTCGAACAGAATTTTTACGCTAAAGAGCTCGTTGAATTGCTGGCCAGTTTTGAAATTAAGAATAACCAGCGAGGAATTCTAAGCTTAAATTTAATCGTCTATTCATTTACTGGCGGTGCCCATGGCATGACGATCATCAAGTCGCTTACGTTTGATACGAAAACCGGCAAACAATATGAATTGAACGACCTATTCAAACCAGGAAGCGATTATGTGAAAAAGCTATCTGACATAATTCGCGAAGACATAAAGAAATGGGACGTTCAATTATTATATCCCCCATTCAAAGAAATCCGGCCTGATCAGGATTTTTACATTGCTGATACATCACTCGTCATCTATTTCCAGCTGTACGAAATCACGCCATACGTATGGGGATTCCCTTACTTCCCGATTCCAATTCTGGACTTAGCCGATATCATTCAACCGCAAGGACCTCTCGATCGGATGATGTCATTCACATAACAAAAGTGCAGGGCGCTCTTTATCATTGCTCGTAACGCTTCGCTTTAGCTACGCGCGTTTTTATGTGATTTTTTATAGCGGAAACCGATTAATAGGATGACTAATCCTAACATAAAAATAGTGAAAATCCACCATGGAAAAGCGGTTTCATCTTCAACCAGGCCCTCCTGCAAACTGCTCACTTCCTGTCCTTCACCCAAAGCATTCAAATCTTCTGTCGCATTGGAGATTTTAGTTGTCCTGTGGCAAATCGTAGTAGATAAAGTGCCCTCCACGTACATATTGCTTATTGACGCATAAACAAGATAGTTTTGTCCCTTTTCAAAAGAAAATCCACAATCGCCGTCATCATTTCCTGTAGTGATTACCATTTCGGATTCAACTGTACCCTTCCAAGCTTTATCCACTTTGAAATGGACTGTTTTTCCATAGGAACCTCCAAACAATTTCTTATTCTCAATAATCTCCACTACTTCCCCACTGAATACAACATTCGCCTCATCCAACGCATCTTCCGGCGGCGGTGGCATGACGCATGAGCAGGCGGACGCGTCAAGTGGTTTCCACCATAACAAAATCAAGAACAATAGCCCGATAGGAATTATTTTCTTAACTCGCAAGCTACTCCATCCTCTCCCTCTTTATCAAGTAGACGAAGGAGTGATTGATTCGTTTCAAATTTCAATTAACAAACAGGCGCGATGAGCGACGCTTCATTATTCTTCGGTGAATTCACGGCAGATGAGACACTATATGCATCCATTTGATTTTCATCGAACGGGCGCAACATATTCCCCAGGAAATCAACATCATCGATTCGCGGATTAAGCCACGCCGCTTCATCCTCCCTTTTCAAAATGACAGGCATCCGGTCATGGATAGGTTCCATCAAATCATTTGGCTCAGTCGTGATGGCGGTGCACGTATAGATGACCTTTCCGTCCGGAGACTGCCAAGATTCCCACAGCCCCGCTATTGCAAACAGTTCATCCGTCTTCATTTTTATGCGCATTGGGATCTTCTTCCCGTCCTTCCGCTGCCATTCATAAAACGAATCGGCCGGAAGGATACAGCGCTGTTTCTGGAACGCTTTCCGAAAGCTTGGTTTTTCGGCAACCGTTTCAGCTCGTGCATTGATCATTTTACAACCGATTTTCTCGTCCTTTGCCCACGGAGGAATGAGTCCCCAACGCAGACCGCCTAAACGGTTTTTACGACCGTCGTTAATGATAGCGACCACTTGCTGAGAAGGAGCGATGTTGTAACTCGGTATATAATCACTTTCTGGAAATGCCGATTCAATATCAAATCGCTCGATGATTTCATAATACGGGGCAAATAAAGTGAAGCGGCCACACATAGAAACCCTCCTACTTTCATGATAATTTAGTTAATGATACCATTGCTATTGGGTAGTTTCATGAAAAATGGCATGAAAGGGTGTTTTCAATGAAGAGAACGCTTGTTATCAGCGATATTCACGGAGAGCTGGAGTTATTTGAGGAGCTATTACAAACAACCGGGTATGATTCCACTCAGGATCAACTCATTCTATTAGGGGACTATATCGACCGGGGACCAGATTCAAAAGAGGTCCTAACCAAAGTGATGAAACTGAAGGACGAAGGGGCTGTCGTCCTAAAAGGGAATCATGAAGATATGATGGTGAGGGCATTAGTAGCTGGCGAAGAAAGGGTTTGGAAAAACTGGATCAACCGGAATGGCGGCACTGAAACTTTGAAAAGCTATGGTTTTGCAGAAAGTGACTTCAAAGTTGAGGATGAGGAACCGTTCGTAACGCCGGCTATTCATTCTAATGAACTGGAAGCGCATCTTCAATTCATCCAAAATCTTGATACATACTTGGAATGGGATGACACGATTTTCGTCCATGCAGGCGTCCATCCGGAAAAACCGATTGAAGAGACCGATCCTTACGAGCTCATTTGGATTCGGGACATCTTCCATAACGGTTATTGTGGTGAAAAGACGGTTATTTTCGGACATACCCCGACAAAGAACTTACATAAGGACAAGCAAGGTTGTTCAGTATACTTTGGCGAGAACCGAATTATTGGCATCGATGGCGCTGCCGTATACGGCGGGCAATTAAACTGTCTCCAGCTCCCCGAAAAAAACGTGTACTCCGTTAAAGCAAAAGTAAAAAGGAACTTGAAGAAAGGTGAAATTCATGACAAACAAACCGTATAAGGCATTGGTGAGGGATCGGATCTTTTTCGGTGGCGTTGATGCGATTGATGAGTTGCGGAAAGATGAAAAAATCGATGTCATCTACGACTTGCGTGCAAAAGTGGACGGTCCTCTTCCAAGCAACATCAGCGTTCATCAACCGTTGCTCGATGATGAGAATGAACAGGATAATTCCATCCGTGAAGCAGTGGATAAAGTGATGGAAGCATACAAAGAAGGGAAAAACGTCTATTTCCATTGCAATACAGGGAGAGGACGCGGCGGCACACTCGCGGCAGCCACATTGCTTGAATTGGGCAAAGCGGAAAATGTGGAGGAAGCAGAACTGATGACTCAAGCAATCCGCCCCGAAACAAACATCAAGCCCGCATTCAAAGCCGCATTGAATCGGCTTTATGGAAAGTGAAATAAAGTGGAGGCCGGGGATTTCCCCGCCTCCACTTTTTTGTTCGAAAATTATTTCCGCTTCCTGCTTGCCTTCTTTTTCACTTCCTGCTCAATCTTCTCAAAACGCCTTATATCAGTCGGCCTGACTGTAATCGGCTCCTTCCTCAACAACTTCCCTAAGGAAAATATGAGCAAAATGAGAAACAGCGTAAATGGAAGAGCAGAAACAAGTGAAGCTGACTGCAACGCCTCCAAACCGCCGGCATATAGTAAAACTGCCGCAATCGCAGACATGAGGAACCCCCAAATCATTTTGACGATAAGCGGCGGGAATAAGCTCCCTTTCGTCGTCATACTTGCCAATATATATGTTGCAGAATCTGCAGAGGTGATTAAGAAAGTAAAAATAAGAACGATCGCCAAAAATGAAACGGCGCCAGTGAGTGGCAAGTGCTTGAGCGTTTCAAAAATGGCAGAAGTGACATCCGCATCAACGGCTTCGGCAATCTGCGTTCCATTATTCAAATCGCTATATAACGCTGTACCGCCCAATGTGGCAATCCACATGCATGCGAATACAGGCGGAATAATCATAACCCCCGCAATGAACTCGCGTATTGTACGGCCTTTCGATACGCGGGCAACAAAAGCACCGACGAAAGGCGACCAAGCAATCGTCCATGCCCAGTAAAAGATCGTCCACTCTCTCACCCAAGTTCCGCCTTGATACGGCTGAAGCCGCAAACTATATCGGATGAAATTATTTATATAGTCTCCGATTGCCAATGTAAAGCTTTCCAAAATGAACACTTTTGGCCCGACGAAAAAGAAGAAGACGAGCAGTGCGATTGCCATCGCTAAATTGAAGTTGCCCAAATACGCGATTCCTTTATTCAGACCCGTTGATGCCGAAAGCATATATGCAATAAAAACGATAAAAATAATGATGAGCTGAATCCAAAACGTATTCTTTGTATGAAATACATATTCCAGACCGCCGCTCATCTGCAACACACCCATGCCAAGTGATGTCGCGATCCCCATCACTGTTGCAATAACAGCGAATGAGTCGATGCCTGTCTTCAAATGCCTGTTTGACCCTACCAAGGGCTCAAGCGCTGTAGAAATAAGACCATCTTTCCGTTTTCGGAACTGTAGAAAACCGATGACAAGCCCGACAATGCCAAAAATGCCCCATTGAGAAATTCCCCAATGGAAGAACGAATAGCCCATAGCAATACGGGCAGCTTCTTGCGAATGCGGTTCGACGTCTTTAAGAGGTGAAGTGAAGTAATGGCTCATCGGTTCAGCGACTCCCCAGAATACGAGCCCGACTCCAAACCCTGCTGAAAACAGCATGCCGATCCAAGTGAAAAACGGATAATCGGGCCGCTCTTCATCCCCTCCTAAGCGTATCGCACCGAATTTACTAATTGCCAAACCAATTAAAAAAATGATGATGATGAAGACGGTCAATAAATAAAACCAACCAAACTTCGCCGTCGTAAACCCGTATAATTGCCCTGCCACCTTTCCAAATGGCTCAGGTATGACCGCCCCTAGGACGACAAGCAGTAAAATCGCCACTGCTGATATTGAAAACACCGGATTCTTCCAAAACTTCCTGTCCAAAACAAAATCGACTCCCACTAAACATAGTTACAGAGTCTATACCCTAAATTGTAGTAAAGTAACGTACAACTCAAAAATGAAAAACGGCGATGTCTTTCAACTCCGCCGTTTACGGGTAATCAATATATATAACGCAAGCACTGCAAGTACGAGAAGTCCAGATAGCATATATACATTCCGATATCCCATTTGAACCGCAACAATTCCTAAAACATATGATCCGATAGCCAAGCCGGAGTCGAATAATGTAAAGAAAGTCGCTGTCGCATATCCGCTTCTTTGATGGGTCGTCGATTGGATGGCAAGCGTCTGCATGCTCGGAACGAGCGCCCCATAACCTAATCCGACAAACGCTCCCGCAACTAGGAAGGGTCCAGCAGAATTCATGAAAGATAGAATGAACAGTCCGAAGAAGAAGAATAGGAAGCCGGGTATCAAAATATAAGCAGGACCTTTTTCGTCAAAAATCCTTCCAGTAAACGGCCGCGTTATAAGCATCACTGCCGCAAAGACGACAAAAAAGAAACTCGCAAGCGGTAATAAGCCTTTCTCTTGCGCATAGATCGACAAATAGGAAAGGACACTGGCATATGAAAATGCGATCAAACTTGCCAAAAACGCAATTGGCATCGCTTTTTTCTCGAACAGGTCATTCCATGTAAAACCCTTCGCCCGATTTTCATTCCGTCCAATTTCCACTTCGGGAATAAGGAGTGCCACAAGCGCTCCAATAATCATCAACACACTCATCAAGATGAATAAAGCATCATAGGAGTAAGATTGAATGACGAATAGGGCGATGAACGGCCCGATGACGACAGCCAAGTTCGTTGACATGACGTAATAGCCAAGCCCGGCCCCCCGCCTTGTTGTAGGAACGATGTCCGCGGCCAGTGATCCAGCCGCTGTCGTGACGATACTGAACCAGATCCCTTGGAAAAAGCGCAATGCAAGCAACCCTTCAAACGGCGTAATGAAATAATAAAGCACAGTACAAATGAGATAGAAGAACAAACTTACCAGCAGCATTTTCCTTTTGCCGACTATGTCCAGCAGCTTGCCGGTAAACGGTCGGACAATGATAGCGGACACTAAGAAAATGGTCATCAATAAACCTGCTTCTTCATCCGTTCTGCTCAATGCATCTTTTGCATAGAGCGGCAAAGTCGAGACTAAGCCGTAAAACACAATAAATACCGATAAATTCGTCAGGAATAGACTTATAAACGGCTTTGTCCAAATCGGTTCTTTCATATTCATTCAATCATTCTCCTTTATTGTCTATTTTTTTCAGTAAGGCCATGAGAAGTTCCTCTTCTTCTTCAGAAAGGCCTTTCAGACTCTCCTCCTCAAATTGAATGATCGTCTTTTGAATTTCTGCTAGCTGCGAAAGCGCATTTGCTGAAAGCATGACATATTTTTCACGCCTGTCCTTCCCTTCTCGGGTTTCCAGCCAGCCCATCTGCTCCAACCGATTGACAGTCCTAGTGACCGTTGGTGCTTCTACATTCAAGTATCTCCAAATCTGCGTCAAGGTCATCTCTCCATTTTGATAGATGCAGTAAATAACCGTCCATTGAGCAGCAAACAAGCCATGTTCTTTCAATGCCAGATTCAGCTCCTTACTCAGCAAGCGTGATCTTTGAAACAGTTCGTGAATTAATGGATTCATTTTCAACACCCCATTGTTTACTTAGGTAACTAATAAAGTATACGCCTATTCAAATTACATGTAAAGACATCAAAAAAAGGCCGCCAACTGAATGACAGCCTTTCACTTTAGCACCTATTCAATTAATTCCTCTCCGAAAGCGAGTATTTCATCAATTCGTGGTTGGTGAAGTGATTTTCTGATCCTTGGGCAAAGCCAGTCCTACAAGACCGATGAACGGCAAGAAGGAGGCGATGACCATCGTCGGAAAGATCCCGATCGTATCCATAAAATTCCCTATAACAACCGCCCCTATCGCTCCCATCCCGAACGCCAAGCCGACTGTCAAACCAGCCATTGTTCCAATTTTGGTCGGTACAAGCTCCTGTGCATATATGACAGTAACAGTGAAGCTGAGCATGATGAAAAATCCAATTGCCACTAGCAACACCCCTACTGCCCATAGTGGAACATGCGGCAGCAAAAGGCAGAGCGGCAATGGAACTAACAACGATAACACGATGACATTCTTCCTTCCAATCCGGTCGGCCCATGGTCCTCCGAAAAACGTCCCTGCAGCACCAAGTGCCATGAAAAGGAATATGTATATCTGGCCTTGCTCAATCTTTAACCCATAGCCATCCATCAAGTAAAAGATATAGAAGCTAGTCACATTCGTGACATAGAAGGAACGGGCAAAAATGATGACCAGCAATAAAGTGAGTGCAATCCCAATTTGTTTTTTGGTTAAATCGCCTAGTGAAGAAAGCAACAGTTTTTTACGATTGTTCTTTTTATCTGACTCCAACTGGCGTTTATACCATGCCGAAATTTTGGACAATATGAAAATCCCAAGAGCTGCCACTACAATGAAAACGGCTGCCCCCTTTTGACCGAGCGGCACTAAGACGAATGCGCTGATCAGCGGTGCCAATGCTTGTCCCGAGTTCCCGCCGACTTGGAAAATCGATTGGGAAAGCCCTCTTTTATTCCCCGCTGCCAAGAAAGACACGCGCGAGCCCTCCGGATGGAATACCGCGGAACCAAGACCAAGTATAATGACCGACACGAGAATAAGCCAATAGCTTGGCGCGATTGCCAAACCCGCCATTCCGATAAGCGAGAAGGTCATGCCGATCGGAAGTGCAAATGGCATCGGCTTCCTGTCACTGAAATAACCGACGACGGGCTGTAGGACGGACGCGACCATATTCAACGCAAAAAAGATGTATCCAAGCTGCGTAAAGCTTAATCCTCTTTCTTTTTCCAACACTGGAAACATTGCCGGTATGACCGCCTGAAGTGTATCATTCAGCAAATGACAGGCCCCGATGGCAAACATGATCGGATATACCGGATTGGATGGATTCTGTGTATGATTACTGGAAGTCAACGAAATCCCCACGCTTTATCAATAATTTTGAACAATATGTCCAGTATACAGCAATTCGAAGAGTGAATGTTAAGAATGCCGTAAAAACACATTTTCCATGTGGACGGCCGTTAAATTGTCGGTTTTCGGGGTAGATTGCATAGGACTAGCATTTGAAAGGATTGAAATTGAAATGGCAGCCTTTGGCAATGTATCAGTGATGGCTTTGTTTCCGGCAACCCTCCTGTTGCTCACTATGGAAATCGTCCTGGCCTCTTACAAATCATTTTCCCCTAAATGGACAACGAGGCTGGCTTATGGCAATCTCCTCATTAATGTCGCTTGGACAATTCTCATCATCGTCATTCTTCTCAATCCGTCGCTCATCTTGCCTCATCTTGCCGATGTGTTGGCGGAAGTGTTCCAAAGGTCGCCTGATGATATTATTCCGCAGGTCCATCTGATTGTCATGGTTGTCGGACTTGCTTCGATTGTTACCACTATCATCGATGCTTTCACAGGTTTTAGAAAACTGAAGAACGAAAATGGCGAAGTGAACGAAGCAACGCGAGAGTGAAATGAGCCTTTGACGAAATATCGCTTTCAAATTTCATGTGTTTATTAGAAACATTTCCGGGAAAATAGAGACTGGAAGCACTTTAGAAATTGGAGGTGATCCATATGGCAAAGGTTGCCGTCGAGAACCCTTTCGACGATGTAAAATTGGCATTGGAGGAAAAGGGGCACGAAGTGAAAATGTTTGAAAGTGATGAGAACTTGAACGGCTATGATATCGGTGTCGTGCGGGCGATCAGCGATGTGAATGTCGATCAATTCGATTTCCCTGTCGTCGGTATCCATGGAATGTCAGTTCAAGATGTCGTGGATGAAGTTGATAAGCGTTTGCAACGGTAAAAAGAGACCGGAATCCGAGGATTCCGGTCTTTTACTTGTCATTCACTGTCTAATGCCTTCTCCGTGCCTGCGACGACGACTGCTGCAGAAGCATCTCCAACGACGTTCACTGACGTCCTCATCATATCAAGCACCCTGTCAATGCCGGCAATCAATGCAATCCCTTCAAGCGGCATATTCACCGATGTCAATACCATCGCAAGCATAATCATTCCGGCCCCAGGAACGCCAGCTGTACCGATTGATGCCAAAATGGTAATGAGGACAACTGTCAACAGCTGAAGGAACGATAACTCCAAATTGTAGAATTGGGCGATAAAAATGACGGCAACGCCTTGATAAATAGCAGTGCCATCCATGTTGACAGTAGCACCGAGCGGCAGGACGAAGCTCGATATCCTATTCGGCACCCCTAGGTTTTCATTCGTATTTTTAATCGTCACGGGAAGCGTCCCCGAGCTACTGCAAGTACTGAAGGCAACAAGCGCTGCAGGCGAAATCCCTTTGAAAAACCTCTTCGGATTCATTCCTGCAAATGTCTTCACCGCCGTCGAATAAACGATGACAGCGTGAAGGATACAGGCGATGTATACTGCCAAAATCACTTTGACGAGTGGCAACAGGACGGATAGCCCGTATTGCCCGACAACGGGGGCAAGTAAGCCTAAAATGCCTATCGGCGCCACTTTCATGACAATCCCTGTTATTTTGTACATCACTTCGGCGAAGCCTTCAAAAAACGAATAGACCGGACGCGCTTTTTCTCCGACTAATGTAATGGCAAGGCCGATGAACAATGCAAAGAAGATGATTTGCAATATGCTGCCGGACGCCAAGGCACTGAATGGATTCTCAGGTACAATATTTAATATTGTCGTAATCGCACTTTGCGGTTCCTGCGTCGCGGATTCCGGAGCTACCAATCCGTCGGAGGAAATGGATAAGCCTTTCCCCGGTGATATAAGGAATGCGACGGCAAGCCCTATGACGATAGCAAGTCCAGTTGTCGCCAAATAATAGGCGACCGTCTTCATTCCCATCCTCCCGAGCTGCTTCGGATCGGATGTACCTGCAACACCGACGACCAAGGTGGATAAAATGAGCGGAGCAATGATGAATTTAATTAATCGTAAAAATAAATCCCCAAATGGCTTCAGAAAATCAATGGAACTTCCGAACAAACCGCCTAAAATAATAGCTAACACGAATGCGATAAAAATTTGCGTTACCAAGTTGAATTTGATTTTCATGCTTCTCCCCTTTCTTTAAGTTGTACGTAATCTTGCTACTACCAACATATACAACTCGCATGCGTAACATGAATGAAAATGAACAATAAAAAAGCCCCCAGAACGCTTTCGCGTAAAGGGGGAACGATCAGAACCATCTGCCGACAATCGGATAATTATATGTTTCACCTTGCAGCGATTTCACAATCCCTAAGATCGGAACGATGATTGTCATCAAACCGAAAACGATGATCATCGGAATGCCGATCAAGAAAAGTATCAAAATCACCGATATGATAATCAATGCGCCCATCATTAATTGGAACAATAGTGCCTGGATGGACAACCTTTTCACTTCTGGATCATCCACAACTAAAAAGATGATGAACGGAACAAGGAATGGTGCAAAAAATGCGCTAGCATGAACAAGCACTTTCAAACCTGTATTTTCCATATCGTGACCTCCTTGTTTTCTACTGTAGTATGTTATACGGATAACGTAGGAGGAAGTTTCACTTTCATTCGATTAATTCATTGAATTTGCGTTCGATAGAATCCAAATCAAGTTCTTCAATTTGGACATCTTTCAGGTTGTAACGTTCCTTCAGCTCTAAAATCCGCCTGACACTTTCATCGATTCGTTCTTCAGAAATAGTCCCTGCCTGTACCGCAGATTTCAATGCCTCGAATGTACCGACCTGATTTTCATAATCACCGGCGATCAACAGCAAATCACTGCCTGCGATGAAGGACTGGATAGCGGCATCCGGCACTGTATAATCATTGACGATTGCTCCCATCGTCAAGTCGTCTGTAATGACGACACCTTCAAAATCCATTTCCTCGCGCAACAGACCCGTAATGATCTTCTTCGATAAAGAAGATGGGTACTTATCATCGAGTTCCGGGAACATGATATGCGCCACCATGATCACATCAGCCTTTTCTTCAATCGCCCGTTGAAAAGGGATCAGCTCGGTTTCATGCAGCTCCTCGACCGACTTTTCAATGACCGGGAGCGACTTATGGGAATCTACATGGGTGTCCCCGTGCCCCGGAAAATGTTTGACGACCGAGATGATTCCGTTATCAGACATCCCCCGCATAACTTCCATCCCCAAAGCTGCGACTTCTTCAGAATCTGCCGAGAATGCCCGGTCTCCGATGACAGGGTTTTTCGGATTGCTATGCACATCCAAGACAGGCGCATAGTTCATGTTATAGCCGAAAGCGTGCAACAGGTCCGCGAGATACGCACCGGTTTCATAAGCAAGCGTTTTATCACCGATCCGTCCAATGTATTCAGCAGCGGGCAATTTTTTCATGCTGGAAGGCAGGCGGGACACTCGCCCCCCTTCTTCATCAACCGAGACAAAAAGAGGGATTTTATAACCGGCATTAGCTTTCTTGCTTTCATTCAATAATTTCACAATCCCCGCAGGGTAGGAAACATTCTTCCCCAATAAAATGATGCCCCCTACATGATACAGGCGAATAAGATGATCCAATTCATCACCGTACGTCTTTCCCTCCATCCCAACGATAAGCAATTGGCCGATCTTTTCTTCCAATGTCATACCTTCCATCAACTCATCCACCTTGGAGAACGTAATTTCCGATGATTCTACCACTTGATGCCTCTCACTGAAAGAAGGGGATTCCTTTCCGATTTCCTGTACTGACGGATTGCATCCACCCATGATGAAGAATGTGCAGATGATAAACCAACCTACGTTACGTTTCGCCCAACGCTTGAAGGCTAGCCCCAAACTTCTTTTGCCCTCTCAAGGGAATCAAGTGAAATACGGCCCTTCAACATCGGTGGTGGACAATGTTTATTATGCTCTGCAATTTTCTCATTCACTGCTTCCACACGCTTTTGCAGATCACCCTGTTCACCGCTCGATGCCAACGTTGCGATTTCGTGGATCATTCCGCTGATTTCGTGCTGCAATTTCAACCAATGCGGTTTATAGCCCGCGTCTTTTGCAATCCGCTGAAAATGCTGAAATGTATCACCAGAAAAATATTCTTTCGGCAATGGTTTTCCGAAGCCCTTCAATTTCTCCATGCCGTCTTCATTCTCACGCTTTTTCAACATATCGCCGATCAGGTCATTGTATGGAGGCTTCGAATTATCGGACATTCTTATCCACTCTTTCGTCGATTTTTAGTAAATCATTTTTGCCTGATGTATAATCGAGCTTCATTTGCTCCAACTCCAGCTTCATCTTTTCTGTTTCGATTATGAAGTTCTGTTGTTTCAGTTTTTCCAATTCGATCTCTTCACGAACGATATCCGCCTTGAACCTCATCGTTTTACGCTTGTAATCCGTAATAATCGCAGTGATTGGAACACACATCACAATCCCAACAATTATTATTCCTGTTAAGTATGCCATTTCCATTTGCCTCCGCTCTTACATTCAATCTTTCATCCATTTCCACCGTCAAACTTTCACAGGCTCATTTTACTTTGTGATAAATGTCTTTGGCATGACAACCCCAACAAGTTCACCGGTAGCACATAGATCTTCTCCAGCAAAAACTTCCACATCCACTTTCCATTTCTTCGGATGAATCTCTTCAACTGTTCCGACCGCTTTCAGCACTTTCCCTTGCGGAGTCGGCTTTAAATAATTCACGTTCAACGAAGCGGTGACAAAGCGAGGCACTTCCGCATCGTCTCCGGGTTCATGCCCATTCTTCCGATACAAGGCAAGCGCGCACGACCCCGTTCCGTGACAATCAACGAATGAAGCAATCAACCCTCCGTACACAAATCCCGGAATCGCCATATGCTTCTCCGAAGGTTCATAATATGTAACTGTTTTTTCCCCATCCCATCCAGTTCGGAAATGATACCCATCCTCATTGAGCCGGCCGCATCCGAAGCACCAGGCAAAATCATCTGCATAAAAGTCCTGAATCGCATTTTCCAGTTTCGTCATTTTTCACCCTCCGTGTATTCTTTATAATTTGAATACTATTATAACATTATTCTTCCAGCATCTCTCGATGATTCAAAAAGTATTTCATTAATCCAACGCCTCCATTAATTTATCTTCCTCCGGAAACATAGCATGAGTACTATTCAAAAATCACAGCCGCTGCGTATACTATACAAACGAAAACTGGAGGAATTGACATGAAAATGCGAGCCTTCTTGCTCATCGCACTCATAATCGGAGGGATGTATGCAATGATAGAGACCATAAATGATTTCAAAGAAAAAAGTTTCACTGAAATCATTGAAACGGTGGATACTGAATTCGCTTCGCTCACTTTCACAAAGCCTACGATGCACGGTTCCCCAGCAGAAACGTGGAGCATCGACGATGAAAATAAAGTAGATGAATTGCTTCAATTTCTGCAAAACTATCACGTGAAGAAATTGAAGCCGGAAGAAATCAATCCGGATGATAATATCGACGAATTCTCCATCAGCTTGAAAGGCGCGGACGGAAATAGCATTACAATTATCATCGCGGAAAATTTGATCATCCAAAATTCGCTGCTCTATTATGAAATCGTCGACGGCCCGCTCGATGTAGACTGGATCGTTCGTTTTTTCGTCAGCACTAAATTCTAAAGCTGCTTCCTTTGCGGAAAACAAGCATAAATACGCATAAATCTTATCATTCACGCATAAATACCGCTAATTACTCATAAGTCATTCCATTCACGCATAACCACTTCGAGCCGCGCATAAATCCTTGTATTCACGCATAGCTGGATAGCAAGGTTCATTTCCGCATAGCTACATATTGATGAATCATCGATCGGATTAACGGACTCAAGTTTTCTGGCAACTGATGCACATTAAAAAAACCAACTTCTGATGTCTCAACACCGTCAGCTTTCAGTTCACCGCCACGAATGTCATCCGTTGCATAAACGATTGTCACCGAATAGTATTCGTGGCCATTATTCAAAACGGTATGTGTTTGAGCGCCAGATACGACGGTCACAAGCTTCATCTTCCCGATCTGCATGCCCGTCTCCTCAAGGACTTCCCTTCGAGCGGTCTCTTCAGACGATTCTCCAAGCTCCATGAAGCCGCCCGGAATCCCCCAACGACCATCCAACTTCCTTTGCAGAAGGATTTCCCCTTTTTCATTGAAAACTCCTACTCCTGCGCCTGTCAGCAATAATGGCCGGTTTCCGACCACTTCTCTCAAATCCTCTATATATCCCACAATCCATTCCCCTTTTTCTCTATAAACTTATCGAAAGTCCTTTGAAGCAATCATTGTAAACGTCCCTGGAAGCCTCTCAGCAATACCATCTGGTGAACCTGCAGGAAATGCCCAATGAACTCCTTTATCCTCTTTCATTTTTCTTATGTTCAAACCAGAATGGATAAGAGCATTGATAACTTCAGAAAGTGTCCACTGCCTGATTACATTTTTCACTAATTTTTGCTGCGTTTGTTTTGGAAGTAGAGCAGAATAGGCGACGTCAACTTCCCTATACTCGTCACTAAAATAGTCGCCATCCAGTACAGCATCCCCATTAGCCATGCGCAGCGTCTTTGAAACAAATGGGTGATAATCCCTTACAATAAAAACTCCATTCTCTTTCATAAGGGCGGACACCTTTTGAAACAGAGGACATAAATCTACGAAATAATGAAGTACACCCATTTCAAGGATGACGATATCGAATTGCGAAATTTCCTCTTCGGCTAATTCGAGTACATCATTGACAATATAAGTTATCGCAACTCCTGCCGCTTCCGCCAATTCCATAGCATACCGTTTGTTTTCTGATGATAAATCCACTACGGTGACATCTGCTCCAAGAAGTGCGAAGCAGACTGCTTTATTCCCCTTTGAACCAAGTAAATTAAGCACGCTTTTCCCTCTTACTTCTCCTACTTCTTCCAAGTAAAAGCCTACTTTCTTCAAGGGATCTGCTGATAGTTGCATTGCGTATTCATGGGGAGTTCCATGTCGTGATACCCAAGCTTCGTATGCGTTTTGATTCCAGCCTACTTTATTCCTTTCACTCATTTGCTGTTGGTTCATGTATTTCCCCTCATCCAAACTCAAACCTGTACTCCTTGAAATGTATACGATAACGATGATTCCAATATTCTTTCAATACCGCCATCATAATAAGGCATTGCTTCGTTTGCGAATGAAAGATCTTTCCATTCAACTTCTAAAATTCCGCCTGTATCCTGAATGGCGACTTCGCCATCTACCACTTCCGCTAAAAACGTGAAAAATAACACATGGTTATTTTCCTTCTGCCTAAATGCTTCATTTACCGTTAGCAAATTTCCAAGTTTGACGGTCAGACCTGTTTCCTCCCATACTTCACGCTGTGCCGCTAGTTCCAATGTCTCTCCTTTTTCCACACCCCCGCCCGGCAATGTCCAATTATCATATTTCCTATTCTTCACCATAAGCACTTTTCCCTTTTTTAAGATCACAGAATATACAACATCTACTCGATTCATTTTTGAACCCCCCCTATTCGTATATACTTAGAATCATAGCTTATCACCGGAGGGATGAACAATGGAATTCAGAAATATCGATGAACAGATTATCCAAAAATATAGGGAGGATGAAACGCTGATGATACGTCTGTTTGTGCAATGGTGCGCCAACAATCAATTGGAGCCGCACGCACTCTATAAAAAAGCGTATCCAGAGCAAATCGAAAACGCCGCTTTACAAGAAGTCATTGAAGCCGATGATGGATTCGACGATCTTCATATCGATAATGAAACCATGCTTGACGTCCTGCAGCTTTTCGGCAATGAAGACCTCGTTTTCGTAGTCGCCGATGAAATTGAAAAACTGCAGAAAAAATAAGATTGCAGAAATCCCTATTCATTTTTACTTTTCTATAAGTTTGCTATATACTATCATTAGTTCGACAACCGTAATAAATTGAAATGAAAAGGGAGAGATTGGAATGGTGAAAAGTTTACCACCGCGTTCAGCAGTAAACATTGAAGAGACTTGGAATTTGGAAGACCTTTTCAAAAATGAAGAGGACTATAATGCAGCTGTTGAACAGCTCGAAAGTGAAGTCGCTTCATTCGAAGAGCAATTCAAGGGGAAAATCACCGATGAGAACGCAATCATCGCGGCGTTGAATGGCTATGCTTCTATATTGGGCAAAATGACACCGATCGGGGCTTACCAAAGTTTGGCACATAGCGTCGACCAAACAAATGACGAAGCACAAATGCGTTCCAGTAAATATGGCTCTACCGCTTCCAAACTCGGAAGCCAGCTTTCATTCTTCACAAGTGAACTTTCTGAAGTGCCGAGTGAGCTACTGGAAAATGCGATGAATCAATCCGAGGAATATAAAAACTATCTTGAAGAACTGATCCGTCAAAAGCCGTATAAGCTTCACCCGGAGGTTGAAAAGACGTTGGCCGCATTCTCCTCTGTATTGAACGCGCCATACGGCTTATACAATACGACTAAACTAGTCGACATGAACTTCGATGATTTTGAAGTCGACGGTGAAAACTATCCATTAAGCTATACAACATTCGAAGGTGGATGGGAGTCGGAAACGGATACGAAAAAAAGAAGAGCCGCATATGATGCCTTCCATGCAAAACTGAGAGAGTATCAGCATACGACTGCCAAAGCATATGATATGCATTTGCAAAAAGAGAAAACGACTTCCGATTTAAGAGGATATGAAAATGTTTTCGATTACCTCCTGTTCAATCAGGAAGTTGACCGCTCCATGTATGACCGGCAAATTGATTTGATTATGAAAAACCTTGCGCCGCATATGCGCAAATATGCAAGTCTCCTTCAGAAGGTCCATGGACTTGATGAGATGAATTTCTCGGACTTGAAGATTCCATTGGATCCGAATTATGAACCAAAAATCACAATTGAAGAATCAAAGAAATATATTGATGACGCGCTTGCTATCATGGGTGACGATTATATGAATATGATCGATCGTTCCTATAAAGAGCGCTGGACTGATTTTGCACAAAATGCTGGTAAATCGACAGGAGCATTCTGTTCAAGCCCTTATGGCGTCCACCCTTATATTCTAATTTCTTGGACAGGCAGTATGGAAGATGTCTTCGTACTGGCGCATGAGTTAGGTCATGCTGGTCATTTCTACAATGCCCACCAGCATCAAAACATTTTCAATTCGCGCCCTTCCATGTACTTCATCGAAGCTCCGTCGACGATGAATGAAATGTTGATGGCGAACCATTTGCTATCCAATTCGAATGATCCGAAATTCAAACGTTGGGTTATTTCATCCATCGTAGCGCGTACGTACTACCATAACTTCGTCACACACTTATTGGAGGCTGCCTATCAGCGCAAAGTGTACGAGCGCATCGATGCTGGCGGCAGTGTGAATGCGAATGTGTTGAACAACTTGAAGCGCGGCGTCCTTGAAGAATTCTGGGGAGACGACGTAAAAATCAATGAAGGTGCGGAATTGACATGGATGCGCCAACCGCACTACTACATGGGCTTGTATCCGTACACATACAGCGCCGGATTAACGATTTCCACTCAAGTGTCGAAGCGCATTTTGGAAGAAGGCCAACCTGCTGTCGAGGATTGGTTGAAAGTGTTGCAAGCAGGCGGCACGAAATCACCTGCCGAGCTTTCCAAAATGGCAGGTGTCGACATTACGACGGAACAGCCTTTGCTTGATACGATTGCGTATATCGGTGAATTGATCGATCAACTTGTAGAATTGACAGATGAGATTGAAGCTGCACAAGTGAACTAATTTTGGACAGGCTGTCCCTTCAACGGAGGGGACAGCCTTTTATTTGGACGTTGTTATTCGCTTTCTCATCCGATATGATAAATACAAATCTATTCGTATTACTAGTTTCTATCATCTATTTTGAAATGAGGGATTCTCTTGACTTCCACACAATCCAATTGGTATGTTCGGCTCGGCTGTCTCGCGCCTATTATCGGGATAGCTGCGATGTTTTATTTTATAAAGCGTGACGCTTTCCTTCCCGGCTTCTTATTTTTCGCGGTGTTCTTCGGGTTTGCGTTACTTTTTTTATTCCTTTCCACACGGACAGAGAATAAATTAAAGGCGAAACAGATGGAGTATCTGAATACATTCCAACCGAAAGCAACAAACTTTATCGAATCACACTCTTTTGTGGCGGATGATTTGCTTTCAAAAATCTCTGTTGACGAAGCAAATTGTAAAATTTACTTTTGGGAGCCTGCCCCGCTTATCGATGGGAAGTCTGTCAAAAAAGCATTTAACAAAATGCCTTATATACTGTCAGACTATCCGTATTCCGCAATTTTGGCCGTGGAAGTTTATGAAAACGGCGTCCTGAAGAGAGCAGCCGTGAAGGAAGCTGATGGGGCGATGGAGCGGATCGAAGCGCTCGGACAATCTGTCATACCCGTTGTTGACAAGAAGATGTCGTTAGCGAAGAAGGCAATCCACCGTAAAATCGCCATTGTTGAAATGAAAATCATAATCGATGATGAAACAAAGCCCGTCCGGGTTATCCGTTTCTATGCAAATCTTGATAAGAGGCTGAAAAAAGAGTCTGTCGACCATGTTGCCATGGAACGTAAAGTCGACCATTGGATGTCCCTCTTGACGTTCATCATGGACAATGATCGGAATTATTGAAGCTGCCACCCCGTTTGAATAGCGGGTGGCGGCTTTTTCCTTTTTACGAAAAATCATGTTGAGTTTCATTGGATGCATATAGTAGAATGAAAGCAAAAGAAAGTCAGACGAGTCAAAAAACTATGAAAAAGAGGTTATTACATGCTGATGTCAAACCGTGTACGAAACATGCCGCCCCATTTCTTTTCTTCGTTAGTCAAAAAAGTCGATTCTGCCAAGGCAGCAGGATTGGACATTATTAACCTAGGAAGAGGCAACCCCGATCAACCGACGCCTCCGCATATAATCAGAGCTTTGCAGCAGGCTGCAGAGCGCCCGGATACTCACGGATACTCGCCTTTCGACGGCATTCCTGAATTCCGGAAAGCCATCTCTGATTTCTACAAACGTGAATATGATGTGGATGTGGACCCGAATACGGAAGTCGCCATTTTAGGCGGCTCCAAAATAGGGCTTGTCGAAGTGCCTTTGGCAATGATGAATGAAAGCGATCTCCTTTTGCTGCCCGATCCCGGGTATCCTGATTATTTATCAGGAGTCAGTCTCGCCAATATCGCTTATGAAACGATGCCACTCCTGAAGAAAAATGGATTCCTGCCCGATTTCGGAGCATTGTCAGACGATGTAAAACAGAAAGCTAAAGTCATGTACTTGAACTATCCGAACAACCCAACCAGTGCTGTTGCGACCGTCCCTTTCTTTGAGGAAACAGTCTCGTTCGCCAAGGAGAATGAAATTTTCATTTTGCATGATATGGCGTATGGCGGAATCGGTTTCGACGGTGAGAAGCCTGTCAGCTTCATGCAGGCGGAAGGGGCAAAAGAAATCGGAATTGAAATGTACACATTATCAAAAACATACAATATGGCCGGCTGGAGAGTCGCTTTTGCAGTTGGGAACCGGGATATGATTAAAGCGATCAATCAGCTGCAACACCATTTATTCATCAGCCTTTTTCCTGCGGTTCAATACGCCGCCATCGCCGCTTTGACGGAAGATCAAGGATGTGTGCGCGATTTGACGGCATTGTATGAAGGACGCAGAGATGTCTTGATTACCGAATGCAAGCGGATCGGGTGGGATGTGGATGCGCCGAAAGCATCTTTCTTCGCCTGGCTGCCTGTACCGCCGGGTTATACGAGCGAGGCGTTTGCGGATATTCTTCTTCAACAGGCAGGAGTCGTCGTCGCTCCGGGGCATGGGTTCGGTAAGCACGGAGAAGGTTATGTACGGGTCGGCCTGCTGGCAAGCGAAGAACGTATTGCTGAGGCAGTTCGTAGAATTGAGAAGTTGGGGATATTTTCTGTGAGTGAAGCGTAACATGGCAAGGCCGCCTATAGATGAGGCGGCCTTGCCATGTGTAGGGACGGTCGCTTTGAATGCGACTTCAAAGCTGAACGAGAACTTTTGGTGCGGGAATGACGACTTTAGACACGCCAACCACATTCTTATTTCTCAAATCCGATATGGATTGAATCGGCAATATGTTTGTAGCCGATTTCCTTATAGATCTTATTCGACGTCGGGTTCATCATATCCGTATATAACACGCAGAACTCGTAGTCCTTCAAAAGCTCCTGCGACCCTTGCGCGACCATTGTCCGGGCATACCCTTTCTTTCTCTCCTCTTTTGGTGTAAAGACGAGCGAGACAGTGACGCTATTTTTCGTCGGCCTTGATTTTTTCATCATCGAGACGACTTTGCCTTCAACTTCCCACAAAAAAACTTCCCAAGAATCAAGGAATGCTGCCACCTTTTCTTTAATGATCTCCGTTGATGTCCTATCCAGATTTGTATCTTCTTCGAACAATGCAAACCACTTTTCAATTAAGGGAGCATCTATATCGGTCGCAAACCTCCAACTCCCCGGGCTCATTTCAAGCGTCTCTTCAACTTCATCCAACCGATAAAGCCCTTGATCCATGAGCAATTTTTGCGTCTCTCCTGTTTGATCTTCCCAAGTTTTTGCGAAAGAGAGCGCCCATTTCTTCAGGCTGATGACAGATGGAACCGTGATCCTATTGCCGCGCAGTTCCTGTATGATGAAATCAATCACTTCATCTGCTCTGTTCTCATTCACAATGACAAGATTCAATGGATGCGGCGGGGTCATCTGCAACAGTGCAAGGACATCTTCCCCATCCGCCACAACGACCATGAAAGGATTTTCATATTTCCCCGCTTTAATTGCTTGCAGTATACCGTAGAACAGGCTGAACACATCCTCGTTTTTCACGATAATTGGCTCTGCCACCTTCGCAAATTGCTCAGCATTCTCGTATTGAACAAACTCCATCCAAATCGCCCCATTTCGTTTCAGAGCATTATATACTGTAATGATTGAATTGTCACTATCTTTTTCAATAGAATTAAAAAAGGATATGCATTCATCCTCTGCACATCCTCATTTTATGTAGTCCATTATTCAATCACCAAAGCATCGGTTTCTGCACCATAAGCCAAAGCATGATGAGCATCAATCCGATATAAATCCAAGTTGTCCTCGTCAGGACGGTCAAAATCTCCCCTTTACTGCTATGCTTATAATACTTTTTGAGGACCTTTGTAAACCCGCTTGATAAGAAAAAGCCAGATAAAAGCATGATGCCAAGGGTCGCAATCACCCAAGAGGTATTCCAAGGCCACGGACCGGTAAGTAACAGCAATGCGCCAGATAGGACAAGCATATGCCCGGCGTGCATAACAAGCCTTATTATGACCTTGATGATCGCCAAGTAAGCATTTTCAGTTGGAAGATCGACGTTCCGCAGCCTTTTGATCGTCGGCAACAATAGGAATAACGGGCCGATTGCAAGTACTGCGGAAACGACGTGGACAAATACAATTGTCCCATACATGTACTTCATGACATTTTACTTTGCTACAGGGCTGAATTCGTGAACCCACACGCTCATTGTTGGAAGCCACGGCATGTTCGGATGCAAGGCAAGGATTGATTGTTTATATTCTTCCAGATTTGCAAATCCTTCTTGTTTCGCATGCTCATCCGTCATTTCACCAAGTGTTTGCTTGTAGAGCTTATCAACTTTAAACTCATTTCCGTCCAATACCATGATTTCATCAGGATACGCGTAGACACCATTTCTTCTCGTCGCTGTTTTTTCACCCTTCAATACTTTTTCGACATCTGCAGGGATTGTAACGAGCCGTTCAACCGAGCAAGTTTTTTCTGGTAGTTTATTCATACTGCATCGCTCCTCTTCTGAATCTTCCTCTATCATATCGATTCTATGCCTATAATTCCAGATGTAACGATTGTAAACTTCGCAACTTCCCCACCGCAATTCACGATACAGCCATAATCATTATTTTCGGCTAGAAACGAATTTCTTATTTCACTTCAAATGAAAATTCCTCATGCTCATGCAAGCCTTCACTATTTTTCACGTGAATGTTCACAGTGTATGAACCTTTTTCTTCGAAGGTGTAGACCGCAGTATATTCGCCTTGTTCGGTTTCATCTGCGTCAATCCAAAGGTGCTTTTTCCCAAGGACATCGCTTGAAACTTCATAACGTACATTTCCTTTTACAAGCGGCTGTCCATCGATTTGCAAATGGGTCATCAATTCCGTGTCTTCACCCGTCGTTGCATTTTCTGGTTTCACGAAATGAAGTGCAAACCCGTCCGCATGACCATGTTCATGGCCATGTTCCTCTCCTTCCGCATGTTCGCTTTCAGCATGTGCACCTTCCCCGATTGTCACTTGCTTCACAGGCATCGTATGCAGATCTTTCGCATCTACATGCACTTGAACATGGAACAGGCCATCGTGTTCAAATGATGTTTCCGCTGTATAGGTACCATCCTTTTCATTGACGGAGTCAATCATGACAGAATCATCTTTTTTTCCTTCTTCCCACACCTCGTAGACGACTTTATCGGCATCACTCACCTTTTCATCTCCGTATGTGACAAGGGCTTCCATCTTTACGGTGTCACCGACATCCGCCTTTTCGGTCACTGTCAATTCAACTTCCAAAGGCAGTACTTCCACTGCTGATCCGTCATCCGTCTCTTTACCGCAAGCAGCTAAAAGAACTAATCCGATCATTACGCCTAGCATTTTGAAACTTTTATTCATGCAGATCCCCTCCACTATTTCTTATTGACGAGCATGTTTATTCAGTTATGATATTATCAAGGAAATGCGAAGTAACTATGAAGTGTACCTTTTCATAAGTATTTCACAACTACCGAGTATATTAGTATTGATTATCTCTGTGAAATGAGGTTATTTTGATGAAGCCATATACGATTTTAATAATAGATGATGAACCACAAATGAGAAATTTGGTGCGCACTTTTCTTGCCAAGGACGGCTATATTGTCGAAGAGGCCACGGATGGCATGGACGCGTTGGCCAAAGTGTATAAACTACAGCCCCATTTATGCATTGTCGATGTCATGATGCCTTATATGAATGGATTTGAATTTGCTAAAGAATTGAAGCGTACGACCAACATTCCGATTATCTTTTTATCTGCCAGAGGAGAAGAATGGGACAAGGTTGAAGGCCTAAAAATTGGCGGCGATGATTATATGGTCAAACCGTTCATGCCGGGGGAACTGATTGCAAGGGTGGAATCTGTTCTTAGAAGATCGTATCAACATCGGTATTTGTCACAGTCGTTTACAGTCGGCCCGTTAGTCATCGATCATCTCGCGCATAAAGTTACGTTAGATAACAATACCGTTTCATTGACGGTGAAGGAGTTCGGCATCCTTGAGACACTCGCGAGAAAACCGGGCCGGGTATATACACGGGAGCAGATACTGAACCTTGTATGGGGCGATGATCATAAAAGCACCGACCGGACGATCGATACGCATATTAAAACATTGCGATTGAAATTGGGAGAAGCCGGAAGCATGATTGAAACAGTATGGGGCATCGGATACAAGCTTGAGGTGAAATGATGAAAAAGCTCACATTGAGCAAAAAAATATTAGTTGTCTTACTATCGAGTCTTGCTTTCACGATTCTTTTTTCATTTTTCTTCATTCACTTCCTCTATTCCAAACTATATCTCTCAAGCATTGAGGAATCCATCGTCTATCAAGGAAAGCGGACTGCATCCCATTACCATTATGGTGAGCTGAGCGATGAAATCATTGAGAAGATTCAATGGTACAACATCGTCTCCGAATACGAGATAATTGTTGTAGACCAGTTGGAAGACTTGACTTCATACTTTCCCTATAAGCTTAATTATGAAAATCTTGTCGGCAATGCCGATCGCGAAAGTCTAAACAAAGGCGCCTATATTATGAAGAAAGGATATGTCGAAGAGCTTGACCGGGAAATACTAGGAGCCATTTTCCCGATAAAGGGTGAAACAGGTCTTATTGGATTCATATATATTTATGTACCGCTCGCAGCGATCCAAGATGTATTCCGGGAAAGTATTCCCATTCTAATTGCTGTCGGCACTTTGTTTTTTTTCATTCTGTTTCTTGTCCTCAATCGGGCATGGCAATCACTTTTCAGGCCATTGCAGGAGCTTCAGCGACTCTCGGCAGAAGTATCAAAAGGAAATTACAGCAGCAGGATTGAAACCGAACGCGAAGATGAGATTGGCCAATTGGCGAATGCATTCAACATGATGAGCCTTTCATTGGAGGAGCAGGAAAAGCGGAAAAAAGAATTCACCTCCAATCTTGTCCATGAACTGCGGACGCCATTGACGTATATCGGCGGGTATACTCATGTCTTAAAGGGGAAGATCTATTCATCACCCGAAGAAGCGGAAAGCTACTTGACGACAATCGAAAAAGAAACCGTACGATTGAATAAACTGATCAATGATCTCATCGAGCTGAATCACTTGCAGGAGGATTTATATGTACTCGTCGAAGAGCCGATCGTCATCGCGCAAATCATATTGGACACACTTGATTTATTCAACATCCTGATTTCTGAAAAAGGATTGGAGTTGCAGCTCGATATCGAAGAAGATCTCATTTTGACCGGCGATCCTAAGCGGATTCAACAGGTGTTCTATAACATTATTGACAATGCCGTCAAATATTCTATCGATGACGGGCGCTTATCGATTCAGTTGAATTCCGCCGGAGAGACTGTCGAGTTCAAAGTGACGAATGAAGGGATTGTCATACCCGAAGTTGATATCGACAGAATCGGGGAACGATTCTTCCGCACTGATAAGGCAAGGAACCGGACGACTGGAGGGTCGGGACTCGGTCTCTCGATTGTGAAAGAGATCATCCGCCTGCATGGAGGCACCTTTTCAATTGAGAGCGATGCCGCGATAGGAACTACCGTGACTGTCTGTTTTGTAAATAAGATGAAAGATGGGGATGGACAATGAAAACTCTCAAATTGCAATTCTTGCTTGTCATTACCATATCTCTCTTGTTCGCTTGCGGCGAACCGAAACAAGCAGGCAGACAAGTCGCCTCCTTCTCATTCACCGATCAAAACGGAGAGCCGTTCGGCACCGATCAGCTTTTAGGAAAAGTATGGATCGCGAATTTTGTTTTTACAAATTGCAACTCGGTCTGTACGCCGATGTCGCATAAAATGGCCGATTTACAAACAGCTGCCAAAGAACAAGGACTTGAAGTGGAATTCGTGACATTCACAGTCGATCCCGATTCAGACACGCCGCAAGTTTTGAAGGATTATCTCGGACAGTTCTCTGATGATGAGTCGAATTGGCATTTACTGACGGGTTATTCGCAGGAGGCAATTGAAAAATTGGCATTGAATCAGTTCCAGACGATTGTGCAAATGTCGGGTGAATCCGGGCAAGTCATCCACGGAACGAATTTTTATGTCATTAGTCAACAAGGCCATATTGTGGATGAATTCAGTTACATCGAAGAATCATTTAAAGACCAAATCCTCGATAAAGTTGAGCGGCTTGTGAAATAATTGCGGATTAATTGGCGCTGAAGCATAAAGCTGATAACATAGATGCAATAGACAATTTCCAGGAGGAATCCGCTTGAAAGAAAACATCTCTTCTTTAAATTATTTCACAGTCGAGCGGTCAATCGATTGGTTTAAACAGGAACATCGTCAAACGACACGTACCCTATTATTATACGAGGAAGCGATTACCTCGTCGGACCATACTTTTTCCTTGGAACATGTTCACGATGTTTCGTATCGCCCTTTCTCAAATGGCACAGGGCTTTTTTACCTTCATACGAACCGTGGCGTTTTCACATTCGGAGTGAGTGATAATCCCAATGAATTCATCAACTCCTACAAACGCCTCAAAGGAGATCCCTTCGCTTTTTGATAATTCCCTTTGTTTAATTTGTCCTATTCGAGGTATAGATAGTACAAATACAATTGGGAGGTAGTTTTACTATGGTCTTGAAAAAAGTTGTTGAGAATGCAGTGCAAGCAAAAAAGGAAATCGAGGAATTGACGACACAAGGATATGCACATGACGACATTTATATATTCGCCCACGACAAAAAAAGGGCTGGAAATATTACGGATGCACTTGATACGGAATCCGTCGGCATGAAGGAGCAGGGGTTCCTTGACAGCATGAAAAACATGTTTACGTCCCGTGGAGACGAGCTCCGCAGCAAAATGGAGGCAGCTGGATTGACAGCAGAGGATGCCGCCGATGCGGAACGAGAGCTTGATCATGGAAAACTTGTGTTGATTGCGAAAAAATAACAAGAATATAAAACAATGCTGATAAATGAAGCATACGGTATCGGCGGCCGTTCCTTTTTAGGGAGTTATCCCAAGAGGAACGGCCGTTTTTATTTGTTTCGTAGCATCCCCCTACACTTCCCCCACTTTTTCCGTTATGATATGTACTGAAAGCGGGTGCACTTCCTTGGATAAAAAATTATGGAAAATAGGTTTTTTCACCGGGCTGACTTCCTTTGTACTGCTCATCTTAGGGATTCGGACTATTTTAGGGACGGAATTAGTGTTTAAGAATTACTTGACGTTCGGAGTATTCAGTCTGACTGTCGGCATTCTGGCGTCTTCATTGCTTTTTTATAAAATGAAGATTGCCTTTCGGATTTTCATGGCAGCCCTCGTTTTAGGCTTTGCCGAGTTTTTTCGCAGCTTCCTCATGGATGCAAACGGGTTTGGCGACTTGATCGGAGTCCTTTCGTTATTCATCATAACAACGTTCGGATTCGGGCTCAGCGTCATTGTCCAGTTCATCGTTATTGGAATCAAAAAATTAAAAGAATAGGATTTATTGAAAGGCCGCCACATATATATGAAGGGCGGTCTTTTTTCGCGATCTTTTGTAAATTAATTGAATAGTAGGATTCCAAGGGATATAGTGAAGTGGGGAGAAAAATTTCTAAGGGGGATGTTTTTATTGAAAAGAAGAACTGCAGAACCTTATAAGATTAAAAGTGTGGAAACACTTTCCATGCTCTCTTACGAGGAACGTAAAGAGTCACTTGAACGCGCCGGATATAATACGTTTTTGATTGATTCCGATGACGTGTATATCGATTTATTGACTGACAGCGGGACGACTGCGATGAGTGATGCGCAATGGGGAGCGCTCATGACAGGTGATGAAGCCTATGCCGGTAGCAAGAGCTGGAAGCGGCTGGAGCAGGCAGTCCGGGATGTATACGGGTATCGTTTCGTATTGCCGACACATCAGGGCCGGGGTGCTGAAAATATTTTGTCGCAGTTAAAAATTAAGGAAGGCGATTATGTACCCGGCAATATGTATTTTACGACAACGCGTGCCCACCAGGAGATGAACGGCGCCACGTTCGTCGACATCATCATTGATGAAGCGCATGATCCTTCCATCGACCTGCCTTTCAAAGGGAATGTCGATTTGGATAAACTGCGTAATTTGATTCAACAAGTCGGGGCTGACAAGATTCCGTACGTCTGTCTTGCGGTCACGGTGAATCTCGCGGGCGGCCAGCCTGTCAGCATGCAAAATATGAAAGAAGTATATGAGCTGTGCAAGTCTCATAATATCGATGTCATGCTCGATGCGACGCGTTGTGTTGAAAACGCTTACTTTATTAAAGAGCGAGAAGATGGATATGCGGATCGCACTGTTGCGGACATATTGAAGGAAATGATGTCGTATTCCGACGGATGCACGATGAGCGGGAAAAAGGATTGCCTTGTAAATATAGGCGGATTTCTTGCGATGAATGATGAGGATTTGTATATCAGATCGCGCGAGCTCGTTGTCGTCTATGAAGGGATGCCTTCCTATGGCGGAATGGCGGGCCGGGATATGGAAGCTATGGCAATCGGGATCCGCGAGGCAGTCGATGATCATTATATCGAGCATCGGATTGGCCAAGTGAGATATCTTGGACAACAGCTATTGGATGCAGGCATTCCGATCGTGCAACCGATTGGCGGCCATGCGGTATTTTTGGATGCGCGAGCGTTCCTTCCACATTTAAGCCAAGAGGAATTCCCTGCACAGGCACTAGCCGCAGCCCTCTATTTGGATTCAGGCGTTCGAAGCATGGAGCGCGGCATCATTTCCGCAGGACGGAATAGCAAGACCGGCGAGCATAACCGGCCAAATCTTGAGTTGGTGCGGCTCACGATTCCGCGCAGGGTATACACGAATAATCATATGGATGTTGTCGTCGATTCGATTTTGGCTTTGTATGGGAAACGTGATGCCATCTGTGGATTGAGCATGGTCTACGAGCCGCCGACACTTCGTTTCTTCAATGCAAGGTTCGCGCCGCTAGCGGAAAATGGAGAGTTGATTAGTGAGGAGAATCAGAAAATCAACGCGTAGGCTGGTGAATGCGGGCTGTTGTTGGAATAATGGAGCCCTTGGCACAATAAGAGAGCCTTTATGCAAATAAAAACGCATGCCATCACAACGGCATGCGTTTTTTGTATTTATTTCGCCACTTTTTCTTTCTTGATTTGCTTGCTTCGCAATTGTCCGCAAGCTGCGTCGATGTCCGAGCCTTGTTCCCAGCGGACGCCGCAGTTGATCCCGCGTTTTTTCAACGTATCGTGGAATGATTTGATCGCTTCAGATTTGCTTCGTTGGTATTGTCCGTGCTCATCGACCGGGTTGTATGGGATGAGGTTGACGTACGACAAATGACGTTTATTATAAAGAAGTTTTGCCAATTGCTCAGCTTCTGTTACGTGATCGTTTACGTCATCCAATAGGATGTATTCGAACGTGATCCGACGGTTTGTCGTTTCCAAATAATAATCGATTGCGTCCATCAGCTTTTCGATCGGGTATGCTTTGTTGATTTTCATAATACTCGTCCGTAGATCATTGTTTGGTGCATGAAGAGAAACAGCCAAATTGATTTGAATATTTTCTTCTGCGAACTCACGGATCTTAGGTGTCAAACCGCTCGTTGAAACAGTGATGTGTCGAGCACCGATCGATAACCCTTTTTGGTCATTGATGACACGTAAGAAGTTCATCAAGTTCACATAGTTGTCGAACGGTTCACCGATTCCCATAACGACGATGTGGCTGACACGTTCCCCATTGCCTACCTCGTCAAGATGCTGTTGCACTTTCATAATTTGTCCGACGATTTCCCCGGCATCCAAATCCCGGTTTTTACGCAATAAACCACTCGCGCAGAAACTGCAGCCGATATTGCACCCGACTTGTGTCGTAACACATACCGAGAAGCCGTATGGAAATTTCATTAGAACGGTTTCAATCAAGTTCCCGTCTTGCATTTTGAAAAGGAATT
>NZ_LQYA01000053.1:46796-101817 GCF_001531445.1 Sporosarcina koreensis | reverse complement strand
CTTGAAACTTGCTTCACCGACTGTTCAAGCGTCTCTATTACAAAATTATCTTCCATTAATTGAACGCATTCTTTATTTATATTCGACATATCTGCAAAGTTGGTGACGCGCTTTTTGTAAAGCCAGTCCCATACTTGTGCAGCACGGAATTTCTTTTGTCCATTTTCGACTAGCCAATTTGTCAATTGATCCAACGTCAAGCCGTAAATTGATTTTTTCATGTCAATTCCTCACTTCTCAGATTTGCATTCAGTCATTATACCATAATAGTTACAAAAACAGAAGAAAAAGCTGCATTATACAATGTCAGCTTTTCTTATTTTGACTCATTCGCCCTGTTTTTATCCTGTTTTATTTTCATGACAAGAACAAATACATTCATTACGGCCAAGACCGTGAAGAAGATGGCGATGCCCGTCTGTCCTTTTGTGAAACGGTCAACTGCAAAATAGCCTAAGAAAATGATTAGTGCAATATCGATAAATTTTGGTGTCGTCAACTGGAGGCTCCCCCCTTTGTGCCAAACATTCCATTTGACTACAGTATAACAGTTCCCTATCCTGCATTGCTATCCTATTATCAAACTAGCGTTAGAATCTGTTCCAGCTTCTCTAGCAGACAATCCATCTGTTCATCTGTACCAATCGATATGCGCAAATAGTTATTGATGTCGGGTTGATTGAAATGGCGCACGAGAATTCCTTCTTCTTTCAACTGGACATATAACTCTGACGCTGCCCTTTCCGCGTGGGAGGCAAAAACGAAATTTGCCTGTGACGGGAGAACATGAAAACCCATTCTCTTCAACGCAGCCGTAAAGCGATTCCGCGTCTCCTTGATTTGTTTAATAGTTGAATTGAAATACTCCTGATCTTGTAATGCAGCCGTCGCCCCGGCGATTGCAAGCCTGTCGACCGTATATGAGTTGATGGAATCCTTGATCCGCACAAGTGCTTCAATCAAATCGGGATGTCCGATCGCATAACCGACGCGCATACCTGCAAGCGACCGGGATTTCGATGTCGTCTGGATGATGAGCAGATTGTCATATGACTTCACTAACTCCACAGCGGATGCAGTTGCGAAATCGATATACGCCTCATCGATGATGACGACCTTTTCGGGGTTATTCACAACAATCGATTCAATCGATGAAAGTTCTATATAAAGACTTGTCGGTGCATTCGGATTCGGAAGGATGACACCGCCTTCCGAGTTAAAGAAAGATTCTTCTGGAATCGTGAAGTCTTCATTAACACGAATGGGCTCATACGGAATGTCGAACAGTTTTGCGTATACAGGATAGAAGCTATACGTGATGTTCGGAAAGCGGATTGGCTTGTCTGGATGGAAGAAAGCCATGAATGAAAAAGCAAGAACTTCATCCGACCCGTTCCCAATAAACACTTCTTCCTTTGAAACGCCGTAAGTTTCTGCAATGGCAAGGCGTAAGCTGTCTGCTGTTGGAGATGGATATAAGCGTAGTTGACCTTCCAGTTGTTCCAATATCGCTTCTTTGACGAATGGACTTGGTGGATAAGGATTTTCATTCGTATTCAACTTGATGATGTCTGGCTCATTCAATTGTTCACCCGGCACATAAGGCTCGGCCCGTTTCGCGATTTCACTCCAAAGCTTATTCATCTTGAGACCCCTTGCCTGTATGCTGTCTTCTGTTTTTTAAAATCGTCTTCACATCATCAATTGAAACGTCCAATAGTTCCATCAGGACAAGTGTGTGATACGTCAAATCTGCTAGTTCGTTCGTCAATTCATGCTTATCCCGATTTTTCGCGCCGATGACGACTTCCGTCGATTCTTCCCCAATCTTTTTCAACACTTTGTCTACCCCTTCTCGGAACAGATACGAAGTGTAAGAGCCTTCAATCGGGTTTGCGCGACGCTCCTTGATTTCGTCTACGATTTCATGAACGACTGTACGCACTGAACGATCTTCTTCAAATCCGTTTGTATAGAAGCATGTCGTTTCACCCGTATGGCAAGCGGGTCCTAACGGCTCCACATGCAAGAGGATTGCATCTTGATCGCAGTCGACTGATAGCCGTTTAACAATTTGGCGATTGCTGGAAGTCGCTCCTTTATTCCAAAGTTCCTGTCTGGAACGGCTGTAAAACCAAGTCTCTTTCGTTTCGAGTGTCTTTTGGATGGATTCCCGATTCATATATGCGAGCATAAGCACTTCACCTGTCGTCTCGTCCTGAATGATAGCAGGAATCAAACCGTTTTCATCAAATGTAAGTTCATCGAAATTCATCATGATTCATTCCTAACAACTTGTTTTTGTTCTTCCAAATACGTCTTCAATTCACCGAGATTAATTTCATCGAAGTGGAATACGGAAGCTGCAAGGGCTGCGCTCGCTTTCCCTTCCGTCAATACCTCCGCAAAATCTTCCAGCTTGCCAGCCCCGCCGCTTGCAACAATCGGTATATTAACCGCATCAGCCAACGCTTTGTAAAGCTCGATATCATACCCTTCCTTCACGCCGTCACCGTCAATGCTGTTAACGACGAGTTCACCGGCGCCCAATTGCTCTCCTTTTATCGCCCATTCGATTGCATCGATTTCCGTTTCTTCCATGCCGCCCTTTGCAAAGACGGACCACTTCCGAGGACCGGTCTTCTTTACGTCCATCGAAAGCATAACTCGTTCAGTTCCGAATTTCCTAGCAGCTTCTCGAATCAACTCAGGGTTCAGCAATGCAGCGCTATTAATAGAAACTTTATCCCCGCCGATGCTGAAGACTTTTTCAATATCTTCGATTGTCCGAATCCCACCACCGACGATGAATGGAATCGGGACCTCTTTTGCAATTTCTTCAATCAAATCAAGGAACATTCCCCGGTTTTTCGTAGAGGCGGATATATCATAAAAAACGAGTTCATCCGCGCCATCCGCGACATATTTTTTTGCTAGTTCAAGCGGGTCAGCCACCTCTTGAACATCTAAGAATTTTTTTCCTTTCACGACTTTCCGGTTATCGACGTCCATGCATGGAATAATTCGTTTTTTCATTTCCCCACTGCCTCCAATGCTGTTTCTAAGGATAGATTCCCTTCATACAATGCTTTTCCGATAATAGCGCCATACAGATCCATCATTTTCAATTTCACGATGTCAAGATTGGTTGATACCCCACCGGATGCGATGACGTTTATGTCTGATGCTTTGTTCATCACATATAGCTCGTCGAAATTGGGACCTTGCAGCATACCGTCTTTCATGATGTCGGTATAAACGACCGTTTTGACGCCAATTTCCTCAAGCCATCGCAACAACTTGACCGCTTTGACATCAGTCGTTTCCGTCCAGCCGTCCGTTGCGACAAATCCATTTCGCGCATCAATCGACACTGCAATCTTTTCAGCATATTTGGCGACCGCTTCTTCGACAAATCCCGGATTCTGAATGGCTGCCGTCCCGATAATGACCCTGCTGACGCCGTTTGCAATATGTGAATCGATCGTTTCCATCGTCCGTATCCCTCCGCCTACTTGTACAGGGATTTTTACGGCCTTCGCAATTTGCGCGATCGCTTCCTTATTCAATGAATCACCGGTCTTCGCGCCGTCCAAATCGACGACATGTATGTACTCGGCCCCTTGCTTTTCCCATTCTTTCGCCACTTCCAAAGGCGTTTCATGGTAGACGGTTTCCTGTGCGTAATCGCCTTGTATGAGACGAACGCATTTGCCACCTCTAATATCGATTGCCGGAAATAAAATCATTGACGACTCCCCCTTATAAGATGCCTTTTGTCGATGGAACCCCTTCTATTTCAGAATTTATTGAACTCGCAATACGCAAAGCCCTTCCAAAACTTTTAAAAATCGATTCGATAATATGATGACTGTTCTTTCCATATTGCAAATTGATATGCAATGTTACATTGGCATGTCTCGTGAAGGCGAGGAAAAATTCCTCCACCAATTCGGTATCAAAGTCCCCTACTTTGTCTTTCAGTCCTTCGACATTATAGACGAGAAAAGAGCGTCCGCTTATGTCGAGTGAGACAGTTGAAAGTGCCTCGTCCATCGGGGTTGACACCATCGAATACCGTTCGATTCCTTCCTTTTTTCCGATGCAACGGTTGAACGCCTGCCCAAGTACAATGCCGATATCTTCGACCGTATGGTGCTGATCGACGGTGAGATCACCGTTGCACTCGACTATCAAATCAAATCTGCCATGCTTCGCGAACAATATCAGCATATGGTCGAGAAAACCGACTCCTGTCCGTATATCCGTCTTACCTGTTCCATCGATCGCAAACTCGAGATCAATTGCCGTTTCCGCAGTGTTCCTCGAAATTTCACAGCTTCTCATTCCTCTTCCCCCTTCCGCAGTCGGATCGATTCGGCGTGTCCCGTCAATCGCTCTGCTTCCGCCATAACAATGATGTCGTCCGCCACTTCATTGAACGCATCCTCCGTGTATTGGATAATGCTCGATTTTTTAAGGAAATCATAAACACCTAACGGAGACGAGAATGCGGCAGTTCCGCTAGTCGGCAATGTATGATTCGGTCCCGCCATATAATCCCCCAATGCTTCCGGTGAAAACGGTCCGAGGAAAATAGCGCCAGCATTCCGTATAAACGGCAGTTGTTCCATCGGATTTTCAACCATGATTTGCAAATGCTCCGGTGCAATTTCATTCACAACGCCAATCGCTTCCTCCGGCGAATTAACAACGATGATTCTGCCAAAATCGTTTATGGATCGACTTGCAATATCCACCCGTTCCAGTTTAGACAACTGGATTTCGACTTCCGCCACAAGCTTGCCTGCAAACCGTTCGCTAGTCGTCACACAAATGGCCGCTGCCCTTTCGTCATGCTCCGCTTGAGACAGCAGATCTGCCGCCACGAACGCAGGGTTTGCCGTTTCATCCGCCAAAACACAAATTTCGCTTGGACCTGCGATCATATCGATCGCAACGTCACCAAATACCCATTTTTTCGCCCTAGCTACATATGCGTTGCCGGGACCAGTTATTTTCATCACTCGCCCGATCGATTCCGTCCCATAGGTAAATGCGGCTATCGCCTGTGCGCCGCCCACTTTATAGACAATATCGACACCGCACTCTTTCGCCGCCACAAGCACATGTGGATTCACTTTCCCGTCCGGCTGCGGCGGTGTAGTGATGGCAATATGGTCGACCCCAGCAATTGTTGCGGGGATAGCATTCATGAGAACAGTTGACGGATAGGCCGCCTTCCCACCGGGCACGTAGATGCCGACTTTTTCAATCGGAGTCACTTGCTGACCGAGTAAAATTCCTTTTTCTTGTCGGATGAACCATGAACGTTCCCGTTGTTCTTCATGAAAGTCAGTGATTCTTTGTTTCGCTTTCAGTAGAGATGCAATAAAGCTTTGGGAGACGAGCGTGTATGCTTCATCAAATTCGTCATCCGTGACAATTAGGCTTTCTTGTTTCACACCGTCAAACCGCTCCGTGTACGTAAGTATTGCCGCATCTCCATTCAAGCGGACGTCGTTTATAATCGCCAGCACTTTCCTATCGAATTCCAAATCAGTTGATTGTTTGTTCCGCTTTTTAATTTCCATCGTATAGTCGGTCGCGGTGACAATTTTCATGAATACACCTCCAAACCTTTTTTTACGTCGGCTATGAATTGTTGTATCCGTTCTGTCTTCAAGGCATAACTTGCTTTATTGACAATCAATCTTGCGCTCACTTCCGCAATTGTTTCGAGAACAACTAATCCATTCTCTTTCAATGTTGTCCCAGTTTCGACAACATCGACGATGCAATCTGCTAAGCCGATAAGCGGCGCCAATTCTACCGATCCGTTCAACTTGATGATCTCGGTACGAAGGCCTTTTTGATCAAAATGCATTTTTGCCAGATTCGGATATTTCGAAGCTATGGTGAGCTTTGGTTTGTCTATCATTTTTTCGCCAGGGAAACCCGCAACCGCTATTTTGCATTTCCCGATGCCAAGGTCCAATAGTTCATATACTTCTTTCGGATCTTCCAGTACGACATCCTTGCCAATCACCCCGATATCCGCCGCTCCGAGCTCAACATACGTCGGAACATCGACTGCTTTTACGAAGATCAGCTTGATGCTTCTCCCGTCGTCTGTGAAGATGAGTTTCCTGCTTTTTTCATCAAAATCCGAAAATAGGATTCCGGAATTCTCCAATAAGGAAAGCGCTTCGTTTGCGATCCTCCCTTTTGCCATTGCGATCGTTATCGTATCCATCCTTCATCCCCCTCCTATCCTTTCAACAATTTCTGATTATCGGAAGCCTTTAACAATGATTCGATTTCACAAGCGAATCCAATCGCCGGCAAATCGGCTCCAAATTCATAGCCTAAACGATCGTATCGTCCTCCCATCAGCACTGGCTTGCCAAAATGTCCAACATACCCTTGGAATAAGATGCCTGAGTAATAGTCCATTCGGTTGATCAACCCAAAGTCGATGACAATTTGCTCTTCAAAGCCTTGTGCAGATAACCTCCTGCAAACTTCCCCGACATATGAAAGGGTTTCTTCCATTCGGAAAGCTGTAGATATTTCCTTTGCACGACGCAGGACATCTTCCGGCTTTCCGTAGAGGTGTGGAATTTGCATAATGGCATATTTCATATCTGGATCTGCATCTACATTTTTAAGAAACGGTGCAATTTCAACACTGTTCTTTGCTTGAATCAATGCTTTCAACTGATCTAGCTGCAATTCGGTCAACGGTAGCTTTGCGATCATTTCTTGAAAAAAAGCGGTATGACCAATTTCAACCTTAATATCTTGGAACTTCAAATCCTTCATCGTTTGCAAGGCCAAGACAATCGTTTCTGCATCGACTTCTGGTGAACTTTCACAAAAATATTCAATACCGGATTGTGTCCTTTCAATTTTTTCAGTCGGATCAGATGACCGCCGAAACACTTCCTGTATATAATAAAAGCGGCGTTCGCTTGTCAGTTTGGTTTCAGAGTGAGACAATTCCTGTGTAATCGGAATCGTCACATCCGGTCTGAGGACAAGTACATCCCCAGCAGGATCGACTATTTTCACCATCTCTTTCCGGTTCACCGAGCTCGTCACTTTGGAATAAAGGTCATAACGTTCAAATGCCGGTGTCCTGACTCGATGGAACCCGTGAGTGGAAAAACGTTTGCTCAATACGCTCGTGACTTGTTCAAACTTTTCATCTTCAGTCAAATTCGGTATCATTTGCTTACCACCTTTTACTTTCACTTTATTACTTTACCTCATTAAAGTTATAACGTACTATAAATCTATATTTCTTATTTGTCAACTGATAGGGGGAATTTTTTAAATGTTTGATTACCATATGCATAGTTCATTTTCAGGAGATTGTAATGTAGACATGGAAGAAATGGTGAAGGGAGCGATTTCAAAAGGACTTGCGGAAATCTGCTTCACGGAACATATCGATTATGATTATCCCGATGATTCAATTGAATTTGATTTCGATAAAAGGAAATACGATGAGCGGATCGATGAATTGCGGAGGCGGTATGACGGGCAGATCCGCATTAAGAAAGGTGTCGAAATTGGTGTGCAGCCGCATTTATTGGAGCAATATGATGGAATGCTTCAATCGGAGAATTTCGATTTCATTATTTGTTCGATGCATACCGTTGCACGGAAAGGCTTGCATTACGGGGAGCTTTTCAAAGGGATTACTGTCGAGGAAGCATCTTTGAAGTATTACAATGAATTGCTGCATTGCGTGAAGAACTTTACGAACTATTCCATATTGGGACATGTCGATTTGATTAAACGGTACGCGCCTGAAGTGATCGATAATGATTTCCATGAAGTATTACGTGAAATTTTTAACGTTATCATTCCTGCTGGAAAAGGAATTGAGTTGAATACTTCAGGTGTCCGTTATGGGTTGCCGAACGGTTTGCCGAGTGATGACGTTTTGAAGCTCTATAAGGAATGTGGCGGGGAGATCATTACACTTGGATCGGATGCACATAAGCCTGAGGATATCGCTTTCGATTTCAAGGAGTCACTCGAGCTGTTACGGTCGATCGGTTTTCGATATATTTCAACGTTTGATGGATTGAAGCCGAGTTTTCATTCGATTGATTTGCTTTGAGCGCGTAGCACTCCCTTTGGATGCGGTGGGGCTCGCTTTGGACGCGCGACCTCTCGCTTTGGACGCGCGACCTCTCGTTTTGGACGCGCGACCTCTCACTTTGGACGCGCGACCTATCGCTTTGGACGCGCAACCTCTCGCTTTGGACGCGCAACCTCTCGCTTTGGACGCGCGGCCTCTCGCTTTGGACGCAAAACAGCCCGCTTTGGACGCGGGCTGTTTGCTTTTTTATTTTCCTACAATAACTGTCTTAATAAGTGCGAGTCTTTCTCTAACATGGTGCTTAGCTTCTACGGATTGTGGTGTTTTGGCTGGCAAAGCATCTGTCTTAAGGCCGAAACTGTCTGCAATCATCCTTGCTCTCGCAAGATGGAAGTCGCTTGTGATAATCGTTATTTCATTTACTTCTTCTGGCAGCAGCTTCTTTGAATAAAGGATATTTTCGTACGTCGATGTCGACTCGGTTTCGAGCAGCAGCCGTTCTTCCTGCACACCATTCTCCATCAAATATCGCCTCATCGCTTCCCCTTCGGCAATGTCCTCGTCCGGCCCTTGCCCGCCTGATAAAATGAATTTCACATAAGGATATGATTCTGCATAGGCTAACGCCTCTTCCAACCGATAGCGTAAAGTAAGCGAAGGTGTCTCCCCGTTCACTTTAGCACCAAGAATGATAGCATATTCATTTGATCCATCCGCCAATGGTTTCTGTCCATCTGTCATCCATTTACCTAACCAGAACCAAGTTCCTAACCCGAGTAAAACCGTTGCAATTCCTATCGTAATCCCCAACTTCTTTGTTTTCTTCACTTGATCACCTATTCAAGTCAATTTTAGTATATGAGGGGGCTGCTGAAAAAATGGCAAGTTCCTTCAGGATAACCTTTCGACGCCAATGCCGCGTTCCTTAAGCAAAGATAGATAAAAGGGATCTTCTCCGATTGAATAAACACGGTCGCATACATTCGTAATTTCGTCCATGTCATGGGACGTGTAAAGAATCATTTTTCCTTCTTTCCTGGCTAAGTTCAACAAATAATTTCCAATCTCCGTTTTTGACTTTAAATCAATCCCGACTGTCGGTTCGTCCAGTAAAAGTAGGATCGGGTCATGCAGCAGGCTGATGGCCAAGTTGAGCTTGCGCTTCATTCCTCCGGACAGTGAATGGACCGGTTCCTTCCACTGTGTCAACTGCATATCGAGACAGAGATTCCTGCATTCTTCGGGAGTTCTTCTTTTCCATGAAAGCTTCTCGAAAAAACGCATATTCTCTTCGACTGTATACTCTTCCCAAACCGAAATATCTTGAGGCACATAGCCTATTATTTGCCGCAACTGCTTGAAATCGTCTTCATATCGCTTACCATTTAAACGCAATTCTCCAGCAGAAGGTTCCATTGCCGTAGCCAAAATTTGCAATAATGTCGATTTTCCGGCACCATTCTCCCCAACTAGGCCGACAATTTCTCCTTCTTTCATTTGAAAAGAAACGTCTTTCAATATGTTTTTCCTTTTATATCGTTTTTGGACACCTGTCACTTCAAGCAATTCGTTTTCCCCCTTTCACCATCCATGCAGCCAGCAGCAACATCAACAACACGAGCCAGCCAATCGGAATTGTCGTAGTCATTAATGAGCGTACAGGACTAAGAATCTCGACCCATTCCCACCTTCTCGATAAAGCGTCGAGCGGTACGATTGCTCCTCCCGTGACGGTCAATAAAAGTGCTACGGCAATTCCCGTTATATAGTACATAAACAATTGACGGTAGACGACCGCAAGCAAAAAGGCAAACAGATTCAATGTCACCCTAAACGCTAGCATCGGGAAGATGAATGACAAGGTAACCGTCTCCTGTAAAACAAAGTGGAAAACAAACAAAGCAAGGACGTCCGATAAAACAGTCAATAATGAATACAAACCTAACATACGTATTGCGTGGCTTTTGAACGATGTTGATGTATATAACCATCTCACTTGCATCGAAGGCCGGCTTTCTTTGATCATCCAATCGAATAGGAAAAAGGCGGCGATTATTGTGAAAAATGCCCAAACTGCTCTGCTGTTCAAAAGCTCCATCGGCTTTTCATCAGGCTGTCCTGTTTGTTTGCCGTATGAAAAACTTGTGTGGAGCAGACTTTCTTTCCTCTGCTTTTCTATGCTCTTTTGGATGATTTCTTCATAATCCCATTGATCTTCCATGCCATAATCTAGGAACAGCTGTTGGATGACCCCTGCCGCTTTCGACCTTGAAATATCTTGTTGGGCAAGAGACATAATCGTTTCTGAAATCGCCGGATATGCGAAGGATCGATTGGAAAAATAGGCTTCAATCAATCCATACCGCCGATTCGCCAATACGGATTCGCCGTACCCTTCCCGGATGACGAAAACACTGTCGAGCTCATGCTGCTTCAACTTATGAAGGGCATCGTCAAGCTCTAAACGTCGAACGGACAACATTTCATTTTTCTCTATTTCTTCCGCCAACTGCGTTGCCAATATAGAAGAATCTTCAACGATAAGCGCAATCGGAACTCTCGACTCGCCTTGCAATATGCCAAATGTCTTCATGACGAACACCGTCAGTATAATTGGAGCAAGCAGCCAGCAGATTACGCTTTTCCATTCCTTTTTCAATCTGAAAAGTTGAGCGGGTTGTCGATTCATCTGCTCCACCTCTCTTTCCAGCTGAGCGACAGCCATAAGACGATACATGCACTGAACGCATAAATTGCTAATGAGGTAAAATCCGCATAGTTACGCCCTTCCAGCAAAAGATCTATCATCCATCCAAGTGCAATCGGCGAGAACAAATAAGGAATCCACTCTTGAAAAACTTGCGGAAAATATAGAGTGGGAATTAAAGCACCACTCACTACTACGACACCGAAAACAAATAAGCATTGTACAAAAAGAACAATCTTCTTTAATGGCAGCAATACATCGATCATAGCAATGCCGCAAAGAAGGATAAAAGCGTACAACAATGCAAATAAACCAAAACGCATCATATCGACAGCATAAAAATCGATTTGAAGAATTTTAATCATGACGTAAAAAGCAAGTCCTGCTAGCAATGAACTTGTAACTAGCGAAATGATCAGCCTTCCTGCAACCCGCTGGCCAACGCTAACGCCGAATAATTTGAGCCGCGTAGCCATCGCTTTTGACTCTTCCTTTTCAAGTACAATATAAAAGGACAAAAGCCATACTGAGAAGACAATGAACCAGCCAGACAGCACAAAGTAATGTAACGGCGACATTGTTGCTGAGTTCTTCAATACTTCTTCATCTAAAAGCTTATCTTTGCCTAATGTAAAGAGCGTGAAATCAACGAACTGATCAAACATCATCTCCATTCGCTCATCGCGGGGCATTGAGGTCTCCTTTGCATAATCATTGATCACTAAAATATTCGCCTGGGCGGCAGCAATATAGCGTGCCAAACTATCGACGAGCTGCTTTGCGATGAAACTATCGATTGGTCTGGCTGGATTGCCGACCATCGGAATTGTTACCGACTCCCCTTCATACAGGTCTTCCGTAAAATTTTTCGGCAATGAAAAAGTAGTGCTAATTTCGTTTCTTTCAATCAATAGCCCGGCTTCCTCACTCGATGCCGGAAAGATTTCTATGTAATTCTGATCGCTTGCCGCTTCTGTCAACAAGGTGCTGATCAGCTTGGATTCCTTCGTCTGATCCTCGTCGACTAACGCGACACGGATCGGTGCGTTCTCAGCAGGGATAATGAGACCCGCAACGAGGCCGACCAGTAATCCAATCAAAACGAGTGGAAATAGAAAAAGAAGAAGAAGGGTCGCCCGCTTCTTCTTCAGCTGTTTCAAATATTCATTCGTAAAAAATAGTATTCTTCGTATCGATTGCAAACAGCTCACTTCCAATCATCAGAAGTTTTCAAGCTCACTTTGGAGATCACCCATCAGGTCCGTTACCCATTTCTCGAACTCTGTAGCTAATTCATCTCCAAGTTCATCCATCTCGTCACTGCTCATTTTACCAACATCAACGGCGTTTTTGGAGTCATCCGGCATATCCACTTTCTTTGCAATTTTCCCTTCTTGTTTTAATCGAAGGTAAATATCGGACGTGGAAAGGTCACCAGTTGGATCGATAATTGTGAACTCATGATCCGCCTTCATTGAATCTTTCTCATGTTCCGCCGTTCCGCTCCAAACGAGTTTAGGAGAAAAGCTTCCATCGGAAATAGAGAACTCTCGGTTAAATGTACGTTTTTTTCCGTCCAATTCTTCTTTTCCTTTATACGAAACGTCCACATAGTCCGCAGTAATTGTCATCGTGTCATCCGACTTCCCGTCTTTCCACGCCAAGTTGCCTGTGAATTTAACGACAGTATCTTCCTGCGCATAAGAATCTGTGCCAGTAAATGAATAATCCCATTTCTGGCCGGATTTATCCAATGATTGGACACCCGCGATTTTCAATGTGGAAATTTCATCTTCAGTTACCCCTAATGACATAGCAAATTCCCGCTTAACGATACTGTTCGATTTATGCCAAATCGTCGATTCGATGCCATTCGGAATATGCCATCCATTCACTTCATCAACTGCTTCGTCCAGCGACGTTTCAAAATCACTAATCAATTCGGTTAGTTTCTGATCAGAAACATCGTCAGTCATCGTCGAAAATGCAATCTGTTCCTTCAAAAGCGCTTTCAGCTTTTCATCTTCCCGCGCTTTCTTGAATAGATCTACTAGCAAAGTTTTCACTTGTTCTTCAGAAAGCTTCATTGCCACTTTTTCTGTTTTCATCTTCTCGCCGAACACATCGATTTCTACTTTTTCACTTGTAAATGCGTCTTCAGGCAACTCATGATAGAGGTATTCCATATATTCCTCTTTCACGTATTTTTGAAATTCACCATCCATGGAAAATTGCTCTTCAAAAATACGAGATAAGCCAAGCTTTTCCGGACCTTCATAGAAAGCATCCGTTTCCCTCATCATTTTTCCGTAGTCCTCATCCATGAAAAACAGTAGTTTATCGGTGAATGGCAATGCTGCCATCATCTTTTCAGGTGTAAAATACAATGTCACGACTTCTGAAGAAACGGAGCCGAATTTCCCGCTGAAATCCATTTCCCATTCCTTCTTTACGGGATCTTTTGTTTGTTTCATTGTAAACGTCGTATTGTTAAGAATTCTTTGCAGTTCGACCATATCATAACCTGCACTCGGATCATTCCATTCAAAGGAAAGATCCTGGGTCGTTTCGACTGGCTTTTTCTTCTGAACATCCATCCAGTCAAACTCATTTTGATAACGCTCCTCGAAAAGCTCTCCCATTTGAGTAAACGTCTTCGTTTCAGCCAGCAAATATTTTACTTTTGGTGACTTGTTTAAAAGAAAGAATGCAGAAACCGATCCGACACCTATCACAAGCACCGCTGTTAGCACGGCAATCAATAGCGCGGGCGACTTCCTTTTCACTTTTGTTTCTTGCACATTCTCCACTGAGCTTCCTCCCTGTCGTAAATGTCTTTCGTAGATTGGAAATCTTATACACATAGAAATTCTACTATAAAAAAAGGATAAATGTTCCTTAATTCTTAAATTGATTAGTTATAGCTAGTTAGCAATCTTAGGAATTCCAGACTATTTAGGCATATGGACAGGAAAAAGCCTCCTGCACTTTTCTGCAGAAGGCACGGTCTATCAATTTCTCACTTTTTGCTTTTTATTCACCGAGCTGTGGACTTCCGTCGGCAGACCCCATAATTGGATGAAGCCGATAGCTGCCGATTGGTCGAACTCGTCATCGGACGTATAGGTCGCCAATTTTTCATCGTATAGGGAGTTGGATGATTTTCTTCCTTCGACAATCGCATGCCCTTTAAATAATTTGACACGGACAACACCGTTCACGTATTGCTGCGTCTCTTTCACGAAAGCTTCCAACGCATTTCGGAGAGGTGAGAACCATAGGCCGTTATAGATCAGCTCGCTAAGCTTCTGAGAAACGAGTGGCTTAAAGTGAGCGACATCTTTTACGAGTGTAATGTCCTCCAGTTCTTTATGCGCCTTCAGCAATGTGACGGCACCCGGACATTCATACACTTCGCGGGATTTGATGCCGACGAGCCGATTTTCAACATGATCAATTCTACCTACTCCATGTTTGCCGGCAACCTCATTCAACATCAAGATCAGTTCACTCAATGGATATTGTTTTCCGTCAATGCTGACAGGCACACCTTCCACAAATTCAATTTCGATAACATCCGGCGTATCTGGCGCGTCTTCGATTGATGAAGTCAATCCGAATGCCTCTTCTGGCGGCGCAGCCCATGGATCTTCAAGAATTCCACATTCATTGCTTCGGCCCCATAGATTTTGGTCGATGGAATAAGGGCTGTCTAGATTGATCGGAATCGGGATATTCTTCTCTTTCGCATACGCGATCTCTTCTTCACGCGACCAGCTCCATTCACGGACTGGAGCGATAACCTCAAGCGTCGGGTCAAGCGCTTTGATTGCGACCTCAAAACGGACCTGGTCATTTCCTTTACCGGTACAGCCATGCGCTACTGCCGTCGCATTTTCTTTATGCGCAACTTCGACAAGCTTTTTGGAAATTAACGGACGCGATAATGCTGAAACAAGTGGATATTTATCTTCATAGTACGTGCGTGCCTGCAATGCGAGCAATGCATATTCCTTTGCAAATTCTTCCTTCGCATCGATGACATAGCTGTTCACCGCACCGACTTGCAAAGCTTTTTGCTGAATGAATTGCAAGTCTTTCCCTTCACCTACATCTAAACAACAAGCGACTACATCATATCCCTTATCTGTCAACCATTGCACCGCCACCGAAGTATCTAGACCACCTGAATACGCCAAAACGACTTTTTTATTTCCCATTATTTTCGTCCTCCTTTATAGATCATGTTGTATCTTTATTCATCAGTATGTATTTTTATAATACCATAGATAATTTGGATTTCAATAGATTTGTATGTGAAAAAGGAAAAATTATTGTTCAATCGAGAGTCGTTGCTTGGAAACTGGGGTTATGAGCGCGGGGAGACTTTTATGAGCGCAGAGTAACATGACAGCAATCACTTCAAATAAAAAACCACCTTACCAACATATGTAAGGTAGTTTTTGTGTAATTATCGTATTCCATGCGCAACCATTGTGTCGGCTACTCTCAGGAACCCTGCGATGTTGGCGCCCATGACGAGATTGCCCGGCTTGCCGAACCGTTCGGCTGCGTCCTTGCAGCTTGCATAGATGTTTTCCATGACCGTTTTTAGGCGCATATCCACTTCTTCTTCTGTCCAACCAAGCCTCATGCTGTTTTGCGACATTTCCATCGCGGAGACTGCCACTCCACCCGCATTCGCTGCTTTTGCAGGGGCAAAAAGCACTTTATTCTCTAGGAAAATTTCGATTGCTTCGATATTGCATGGCATATTGGCACCCTCGCCTAGCGCTTGTAAACCGTTTGCAATCAGCATATGGGCTGCGATTTCATCGATTTCATTTTGTGTTGCACAAGGAAGCGCAATATCACAAGGGATAGACCAGATCGCCGAGCAATCCTCATGGTATTCGGCATCCGGGTGCTCCTTCGTATACTCCCAAATCCGTTTATTCTCCACTTCTTTCAACCGTTTTACCGTCTCAAGATCTATGCCATTCTTATCGTAAATATAGCCGCCGGAATCGCTGCATGCGACAACCTTCGCTCCAAGTTGTTGGGCCTTTTCAATAGCATATGTCGACACATTTCCGGAACCCGATACAACGACAGTGCTATCTTTGAAGGAAAGTCCGTTTTCATTCAACATCTCCTCAACGAAATAGACCGTTCCGTAACCGGTCGCTTCTTTCCGTCCTAGCGAACCGCCGTGTTTCGGATCCTTTCCTGTCAGAACGCCCGCCTCGTAGCCGCCTTTCAGCCGATTGTATTGGCCGAACATATAGCCAATCTCCCGTTTGCCGACACCGATATCTCCTGCTGGCACGTCAATATCCGGGCCGATGTGCTTGCTTAACTCGGTCATGAAGCTCTGCGTGAAACGCATAATTTCGCGTTCAGACTTCCCTTTCGGATCAAAATCGGAGCCGCCTTTCCCCGCACCGATCGGTTGCCCGGTCAATGCATTTTTGAAAATCTGTTCAAACGCAAGAAATTTCATGATGCTATTGTTGACGGAAGGATGGAAGCGGATGCCGCCTTTATACGGACCGAGATCGCTATTGAATTGAACGCGGAATCCTCGATTGACATGCACTTTCCCTTTGTCATCCTCCCAGGCCACACGGAAAGAGATGATCCGCTCCGGCTCTGTTATGCGCTCCAGTATTCCGTTCCGAATATATTCAGGATGCTTGGCAAAGACCGGTCGAAGCGAATCGAATATTTCTCTCGTCGCTTGTAAAAATTCTTTTTCATCGGGATTTCTCTTTTTTACCAGTTCATAAACTTCATGAACGTAATCATTCGCCCGGTTCCGGTTTTCTCTGGTGTTTTCCATATTTGTCATTTGCCTCATCCTTTCTTGAAACTACCGAAGAAAAAATTATATCGTGCGTAAAATCTCCATGAAAATTAATATTTCGAAATCGTTTCCTCGTTTCAATAAGTATTACTGAAAATATGAATATATTCAACAACTTTTTCGTTTCACTGAGATTTACTATGGCTATATTATGTCGGTTTCACGAGTCTTGTCGAAATTAGTAGAACGAAAATAAAATCATTTACCCATTTTTGAACATAGATTATTAGTAGACATATCCAAAACCATATTTTTGCGATTTGGAAAACAACTACAAAGAGAAAGAGGAGATGCTTTATGAAATTCAGCAAAATGCTGCGCACAGTAATAGGAGCCAATTTAGTTATTTTAATGGCTTTCGCATTCCTACCTGCTCTGTTAATCAATCCGGATGTAGACATTTTCCAAAGCGCAATCAATTATATTTCAAAAGAATAACAGTTGAGTTATTAAATGAACCATATGTGCAGCTTGCACATATGGTTCGCTTTACATTATCGTTTTCGCACATTGAAATTATCTGTGAGTAACAGCCAGTTTTGCGGGAATGCTAATCCCAGCTTCCAATACATCATGCCACGCAAATTGAATTCCTTCAACAAGTTAAATTTAGCTTGGATGCTGCGTGCATCTTCAAACCACACGTCATGGCGCACTCCGTCATTATCCCAATAAAGGAAGAACGGCGCTTGGGCAACGGTATCGTATTGGATATTCGCGTTCCGGCTAATAGCCAAATTAACTGCCTGTTGGGGGCTGAGCGCTTTTGCAGCAACTCCAGTCTCCGGAGGATATGGATACGTCCAGTCATAGCCGTATAAATTTTGCCCCAGGAAGATCTTTTCGGGAGGTATCTGACTGACTGCGAATTCTACGACTCGACGAACTTGATTGATTGGGCTGACGGCTTGCGGTTCACTATATGAATAACCCCATTCATACGTCATTAACGTGACGAAATCGCAAATTTCCCCGTGTGCTTTGTAATCAATTCCCCCGTAAAGCCCTGTCGGATCATCAGCAGTTTTCGGCGCCAATGCAGTAGATAGCGTCAAGCCCGCTGGATGGAAGCGGGCGCGGGCATTTCTCAGAAACGTATTATACAGTTGCCTATCCGCCGGCCGAATAAATTCAAAATCAAAATGAATATCGGAGTAGCCTATTCTTCTGGCAGTTTGGACAATATTCTCGAACAGGCGATTTTGTACCGTTTGATCTGTAAACAAAACATGTGCCAATTCAGCACTGAAAGCAAAATTCTCCAAGTTACTGATGACCATTGCATTCAGAACTCCGGCTTGCGCCGCTATTTCAGGAATATCATCAATCGGTGGTGTTTTCAATGAACCATCCCGTTGCGGTTCATAGCTGAACATTGCCAAGTAAGTTAAATCACCCACCCTATTCCTAACTTCCTGGACTGTTGATTCAATGATCGCTTCCCTTGGTTCAACGTATAGAAATACATCGATGATCGACTTTCTCCTTTGTGGAATATACAATCGTTGTCCTATATGCAAAATACTATTCGGGGAAATGCGATTGATTCTGGCGAGCTCCTCTACTGTCGTCCCGTACAATCTTGAAATGATATAAAGGGATTGGCCGGGTTGCACCCAATGGTAGCCGCCTGTGATGGGTATGACGAGTGCTTGCCCGACAACGATTCGGGATGGATCTATCAATTCATTTGCCCGTGCGATATCCTCATACGGTACACCATACGCTTGCCCGATCCCGTATAAGCTTTGCCCTTGCTGCACGACATGTATTTGCATTTCTATCCACTGCCTTTCATTGACAAAATGTCCTTTATCCTATGCTATTTTTAAAGACATGCGATTATGCGTATTTAGCAACTTTTACACGCATATACCTCCTCCTTGAAGCCATACTACTGTCGATTGAAAATCAATCTAAAAAAGGAGGATACTTATATTGACGCAAAATCAATTTGGTGAAACGCATCAAAATATGCATACAGGGGCAGTTCCACCACAGATGAACCACGGGGGACACGAGCTTTTTGATGTCCATGAGGTACTTTCAAGTACAATAGCAGCATTGAATCAGGCAATGATTTTACGGCCACATGTCAAGGACCCCGAGTTGCTCGACATTTTGGACAGGCAATACCGCTTTACATTGGATGAATATAATATTACGGTGGAAGCTTTTAAAACGGGTATGGATCCATCCCATCCGACAGGCAGCTATAAGATGAAACAAGGAAATGACTTTGTCTATGGCATGAAGCCATCGCAACCGAAGAAGCCAATTCAAAATGCGAGCGAAATTTCGGATGAAATCATTTCCGGTTTCCTTCTCGGATCAGCAAAAACGAACGCGTCGGGGAAGACGATGGCAGCTCTTGAGACGTGTAACCCTGTCGTCAGACGTGTGTTGCAGGATTCAGTGCCTAACTGCATTGAGATGGCTTACGAGCTTTCAATTTATCAAAACAAGCATCATTATTACCAGGTGCCTCAGCTCGCCCAGCAAGATATGCAGGCGATTTTGAATTCGTATGCCTCATCAGTAGGTCAACCAAGCATGCCGAATCCTACGGTGCAATAAATTGTAAAAATGAAAATCGCCAGAACGGCTCCCTTTCCGCGGGCTTTACCTTAGCCTCCTCACTTCATTGCGGGGTCTTCGGCTAATCCTTTTTCCGCAGGAGTGTCGCCTTTTCTGGCGATTTTCTTAGTGTTCATTTAACACAAAAAAGCGGTCTAAATTCAATTATTGAATTTAGACCACTATTTATTATAAAGATTTATTGATGAAGGATGATGGGATCTGTGATTCGAATTTCATTATTTCATTTGTTTCCGGGTGAACGATCGTTAATGCTGTTGCGTGCAAGCCGAGTCTTTTGATTGGATTGACAGTCGAGCCGTATTTTTTGTCGCCGACTACTGGATGGCCGATTTCCTCCATATGGACCCGTATCTGGTTTTTTCGACCTGTTTCCAATTTGACCTCCAGCAAAGAGTATTGGCGATTCGATCGTATTTTCTTATAGTGGGTAATTGCGAGTTGACCACCGTTGTCCGTCGGATTCGAGTAAACTTTGTACGTTCTCGTCTCCTTCAACCACGATTTGATCGTACCGGATTCTTTCCGGACATTCCCTTCCACCAAGGCCGTGTATATCCTTTCCTTCACGACTTCATCCCAATGATCTTGCAATACCATTTTCACTTGCTCGCTTTTCGCGAACAGGAGGACACCTGACGTATCCCGGTCCAAACGATGGACGATGAAAACTCTTTGCCGCAGGTCCTTCCGTTTCACGTAAGCCGACACTTCACTAAATGCCGTTCTTTCGTTTTTATCTTTTGCAGCCATCGATAACAGGCTGGCTTCCTTATCTATGACGATAATTGCGTCGTCTTCGTAGATAATTGTCAGGCCAGTAATTTTGCTTTCATTCAAAGCAGCTTTATTCGCGAGGATCTCCACTTTATGTCCTGGCAACAATTGATGATTATGCTTCGTTACTGTGCTGCCGTCCACAGAGACCTGTCCTCTCGTCAACATCGATTTAATGGAATTTCGGCTGTTCTTTTTCATGTTTTCTAATAAAAACGGTAATAACTCCGCTTCTTCATTCACCGTGAAAAGGAAGGAATCTTCCCTTTTCTTCTTTTGATTCTTATGCATGTCCTGTCTCCTCACTCTCTCCATCAATTATCCACAAATTGCCCTTTCATTTCAAACGCTGTATCATCAATACTAAATGCATTTGTATAATTAGGGGGATTTATTCAATGAAAGTTGCGATATTCGATTTTGACGGTACTTTATATGCGAAAGAGACTTTTCAATTATTAATGGACCATCTGAAGCATCACCCGACACACAGCTCGAAGTATAAAGACTTCTTTCGTAGGATTCTCCCACTTTACATAGGTTACAAATTGAAAATCGTTCCGGAAGCGAAAATGAAAGAACAATCGATGCAAATTTACGCAAACGCCTTACGTACTTTATCTAAAGCGGAGTATAAGCACTATTTTAATGAAATGAAGGAAGACATGCGGCAAGCTTTTAATGAAGAAGTCGTGAAAAAGGTCCGACAGCATCAAAGCGAAGGCATGCATGTCATGCTCGTATCCGGTGCGTATACGCCATTATTGTATGCCGTGACGGAAGGTATTGAATTCGATACGATCATCGGAACCGACATACCATTTACTGCAGAAGACGCGTTTGATAGCGAAACGGAAATTTATCATATTAATGGAAAGCGCAAAACCGAAATGATTATGGAGATATTCGAAGGACAGCAAGTTGACTGGGAACATAGCTTTGCATACGGAGACAGCTATTCCGACCTTCCCGTACTTGAACTTGTAGGAAACCCGGTTGCTGTAAGACCTGAGGACCGGTTGCTGAGGGTTGCTGAGGAGAGGAATTGGACGGTCATGTAAGTTTCAAAAAAAAGGAGGGACTGACTGGTAAGACCGAAAATCTACCAGAACAGTCCCTTTTCGTATTGTTGTTCATTAATGGTTACTTGTAACCATGTTAACTCATTTGAACCGCCTGATGTTGCTCAGTTACCGCCTGATGCTCACCAGTAAATCCGATTCAATTGCTTAATCTAACGTCAATTTTCACCTGTAAATATTATAAAAGCACCAATCACAATCACAAAGATAAATGCCAGTAAAGCAAGACCGAAAACAGACTGTTTGAAGAAAATACTAAAGATAACGATAGGAGTACTAATCATTGCTGCTATGGAAGTGAATTTCAAATAACGGACCATATTTGGAGAAACTTCAGGTTCCTCTTTGAACTGCCACCGCTTACCAAACAAAAAACTATCTTCGGGACAATTATAGGTCCAGATAAAGAATGCATACAACGGAATCATAAGAATTACTGTCAAGATCATCTCAGCTACCATATTGTTCCCCTTAGAAATAATGTTGTTCCCATATACTTAGTTTCCCAACTAATCATCTATACGAATAACAAATCAAATCGTTTCACAATAAGCCCCTGTATTAATGAAGTTTTATCCTGCCCTTTAATGTTAAAGGGTTATGAGCTGCAAAATCACATATCTACCAAATGTTTCGTACAATTGTATAATGTGCAGTCCCATTTTCCATTGGTATTATGTAAGATCGTTAAGGAGGAATTATCTATGTATGTCGATTGGAACATTGCGGGTAGTAACTGTTGTAAGGTCAAACCGATTAATGCCCGTGACTTACTATTAATATCCGCTTATCATTATATGTATGGACTATTTCTTCAAGAAATTCAACTCCTCTTTTCCCCACCACTTCAAAACTTTCCATCCCCAGATCTATTTCGCGCCAATTGCTTCCCCATTTTTCCTGTCGTATCTTTTCTGTAGTACCTTCAATTTCCCCACAGTCTATCTCTCTAATTCTTTTGTCATAATGACTAATTGATAATTTTATTCTACTCCCGATGATTTGCGCAGTTTCTATAGCTCTTGATAAATCACTGGAAATCATTACATCCCATTTACCTTCATCTAGTAGTCTATTGCCAACATTAACAGCTTGCTTTCTACCCAAATTATTTAACGGAATGTCTGATGTGCCTTGTGCTTTACCAAGATTATTCCAATCAGTAACTCCATGTCTAATCAGTCCTATAGTAGCCAATCCACATATCCTCCTTAACCGGCGCCTTCGCTATACTACAATGACGCCAGTTAGTTAAATAAGATTTAAATAGTATGAAAAACGTTCCCACGGAGAACATATGGAACAATGGTTTCATTATTTGATATCTCTTTCTCCATAATTGGAATATAGGCATGTTTTTTTGCCGTTACCGCATCCATCCATGTAATCTCTTCAATTTCTTCTGGAAGAGATATACTTATTTCACCATCGATTATTCTGCCTTTAAAAGTGAAAAGTACTGCATGATGCCGCCGCTCTTCAAAAAAAGCCTCACTTACAGCCACGATTCCCTCTAGTTCAACGTTTAACCCCGTTTCTTCTTTAACCTCACGGATAGCAGCATCTTCTAAAGTTTCTCCGCTTTCGACCGCCCCTCCAGGAAGTGTATAGTAAGAGGAGTGACTTCCTTTGTTTTTTACCATTAAAATATTTTCTCCATCGTTATCATATAAAAGCACATAAGCAACATCCACTCGTTTCAGCATTACTCCTTCCCCCTTAGTTTATTAGTGATAATGTCAAATTCATCCTTCAAAGGAGCGAGATTCTATATCGTTGAGCAGTTTCGGAAATCCAGGATTGTTCCTCATCACCTTTGCAATTCTTTCAATTCGACTGCCAATTCCACAACTCCACTTCCCCTAGTTGCTCCCCTTGGATAAATGAAGCATCCTGCAACTTCAATAATTCTTTTACAGGTCCTGTTACAACAGCTCCATATACAGTAAATCCGTTTTCCTTTAGATACTGGTATTTTTGCTCGAAATGGCCAAGCCCTAAGAATTGCTCATAATAACTCGAGGACTTAGTTAAAAGCTCTTCCATGTTCTTCAGCATTAATTGTTCACTTTCACGAAGAGTATCCTGAGTTAATCGGGTGATTACTGACGACTCATGAAAGTACTCATTCCGATCATTTCCACCTGACAGACCAAAGTGAGGAACCATGAGTGATTTATTGCTGCTACTACTCCAATAAGGTTCGTAATTTACAAACTCACTCGTATATAAAGGCATCCATAGTACGTGTAGATCATATTTATCCAGCAAATCGATTAATTGCTTAGATTCCATAAAACTGTTTGTGGAAAAAGCCATCTCCCCTACCGTGCCTTCAGGAAGCATTGATAAGGTATCCCAAACATTCGGCCAGGCATTTCCATCTAACTTTTTACCGTTACGCGGATCGATCGGCAATGAAAAAGAGAATTCATTTAATTGCTGCTTTCCGGGATGGGAAAAAGAAATAAATGAAGGATTTTTCAGACGCTTCGTCACGTTTGCTTCGCCTATGACTTTGTCGTCATTGCCCACCTTCTTGATCAAGTTATAGGATAATTTTTTTGTTCCGAACATCGTCATCTCTTCTTCTTCAAAGTTAAAATCCCCTCGGACATTCGGTATAGTCCACTCGATTGCAAGTTTCGAGTAATAGGCATGTTCATTCGCTACATTCAGTTTCTGGTCAATAAAATTAATTGAAAATACATACACACAATAGAGTAAAAACACGATCAGCATGATACGGAGAATCCGGTAGGTTAGCGTAAACCGGGATTTCCTAAGTATCCGTTTCTTCAACTCCTTATTCGATTCTGTCATTCTGCCACCCTTTCTTTTCGGCGAGACGCACCTTACTAGGCAACCTCTTTTTGAGAAGCCCTACGAAAGATAACCGTCAATGCAAAGAATAAAAGCGGCACAAAACCTAAGAAAGATATGGGTGGATTGCCACTTAAGAAATACATGGAAATCGGAAGACTCGCAATACAAGAAACTAACATGGCTTTCCATGAGCATTTGATCACTGCATAGAAAAGAGAAAGGAATAACAACATGATCGAAAATCCAAACGTTATTGTGATTATGATGGCAATGAAATCCACTACTCCCCCTCCCTAGTCATCTCGCCCATTTATGTTCTTGAGTAACTCTATTATTTCCTCATTTTGCTTAGTTACCTTTTTCAGATGGTTTTCTATAGTAAAAAGAGTAATGATAACGATAATTATACCTCCTATAAGCAGCACTTAAATCCCTCCTCATTTCTCAACAAAGAATTACGACCACCGAGAAAACACTTCAATTTCATAATGTTCTAAGTCATCCTTAGTCAAGTTAGCCTTTAGGTATTTTTCAACTTCAGGGATATCATTTTTATCGTATACATCAATCGATATCACAGGATCTGTCGCACCAATTTGCGTGCTTTGCACATCGAATTTATCAAACAAAGAGCTTACAATATGCTCTGTACTATATGGCTCTTGCGCATACCGAAATACTACTGACATTACAATTATGCTCGCAAAAATCAGAGCGCCCAACCTACTTTTTACATCCATTTTTCTCTCCTCCATCATTTGTAATTACAATGAACCCGTCTATAGCTTTCGTAAAGATGGTCAAAATTCATCAAGCATTCTATTTACCTCATTTACTCCCACATGGTCATCGCCATCTGTAAACGCTTGAATAGATTGTTCAAACTTACGTTTCGCCTTCTCAAACTCACCTGTGGCTTTATAAATCTCTCCAAGCCCGCGCAAAGAACATCCAAGTGCAATCAGATCGGTTGATCGCGCTTCATCGAATTTTTTCAGTTCACTTTTAACATATCCCATCCAATGCAGCGCAGCTTTGTATTTAGTAGAACTTGTATCAATTCGTTTGAGGCATTCCTGATATAATTCTTCCGCTTCAATAAGTTGATTACTTTCAAATAGTTCAAATGCCCGATTCAGCTTATCATCAATAACTTTTTCTCTATTCACGACCAGCCCTCCTTATTCCCATCATTTCGGCTATGATGTAAATAGATTTATCACTACGGTAGTCGAGCAAAGTCTCATTTTATAGTTCTGAAAAGAACACTCTAATTTCGTCGGGTAATTCTTCTATTGCAAGAACTTTTAACTTTTCACTTCCGGGAGATGTCATTATTACATATGACTTTGCATTGTACTCGAAAAGCGTGAATTGCCCTACTCTGTTAGCAGTATGATCTTGAATATATTGAAAATCCTCTTCTGTAAAATTGACCTCATAACCGTCCAAGAATAGCTCATGTACTTCATCGATGTTGTCTGCAAATTTTATAGCTTGATACAATTCAAGAGAATTTTTGGGTGTAAAAAAATATTCATAATACAAACCTCCACCTAGTATTAATGCTGCAACTAAGAAAATAGTGATGTCTCTTAGCTTCTTTTTGCCTCTGAACATCGCGTCACTCCCCCATTCTTCTCTCGGTTCTCTCCTTTTCATTAAGGATGTAATTCACCTATTGTCTCGAAAATTCTTGCGTACATTTCTTGAATATGTTCATCAGTCTTTTCATCATTATACAAACCATAACTCCAATGCCGCACCTCTTCCGGCATTGTAAGAACACCAACAGCATAACCAACGCCAGGAGCCCACTCCCAAGTTTTGTCGAATTCCACATCTTTCACAGTAAAAGGTATTGTATTAGACGCTCCAATAAAGAAAAATGGAATTGTAGAACGTAAGTAAACTTCTGCATATTGGCTTTCAGAAGCCTCTAACAGATTACTTTCCCTAATAATAACTGCATCATAATCTTCATCATCCTTCATTTCTGTAAACGTTATTTCTACAAACTCTACTTGCTCCTCTTTAACTTCAGGGGCTTCTCCAACCACTGCTATTTTCAAAGATTTCCCTTGATACAAATCGAAAACTGAACTTGGTGCACATGCGGATAGTGCAGTTAATAGAAATATCATCAAACATAAGTATCGCTTTCCTATTTTTCTATTCATTAGCCAACCTCCTCAAGATTATGACCGATTGAATATAATCATTAGTTACAGTTCATCATCTTTCCCTTTTGAAAATACAAAAAATTATCCACCTTCCCCGATTGTATAATATTGCCATAGAACTTGCTAGTTACTTTAAACTTTTACTTCCTCCGCCCCCTTAAGCAATCCGCCCGTTTGAATGCACATGAAAGACTGTCATACAGGGATGGAATAAAGAATAAGATTACTAGCATATGGTAGAGCGGAAGAAGCGCATAAGACACATTTCCCTTTAGGAAATGACTTCTATTGGACAAGTTAGCAGGTTCATTAGAAATATGTTTTATTAATCAAAGGGGGAACCAAATGTCAGTGTACTATCGACAAACTGCAGATGAGGTTATGAAGTTATTGGACGTGACGTCAACAGGCTTGGATGATTACGAAGTCCAAACAAGACAAGCCTTGCATGGCTTTAATGAATTAACGGAAGGAAAAAGGACAAGTATTTTTGCTGTATTCTTAAGCCAGTTCACTGATTTGTTAGTCGTTATTTTACTCATTGCCGCTCTCATTTCTTTTTTGTTGGGTGAAGTCGAAAGCACGGTTGTCATCCTGCTTGTTGTTCTGTTAAACGCTATTCTTGGAACTGTTCAACACGCGAAAGCGGAGCAGTCTTTAGAGAACTTAAAAGCATTGTCCTCCCCTACCGCAAAAGTGATGAGGAACAATCAAATCACCGAGATTGCTTCTGAGGATATCGTTGTCGGAGATCTTCTTTATTTGGAGACCGGTGACTTTATAAGTGCCGATGGAAGAGTAATTGAAAGCCACAATATGCATTGTAATGAAAGTTCGCTAACAGGCGAATCAATAGCTGTAGCAAAGCGGAATGCGTCCCTCGACGAAGCGTATGAAATGATTGCCGATCAAAATAATATGGTATTTGCCGGCAGCTTCGTCACCAAAGGACGTGGCCTTGTCGCTGTGACAGCAATCGGAATGGAAACCGAAATCGGAAAAATAGCAAATATGCTGGAGACCGCAAAAGAGAAGAAAACCCCTTTGCAAGTAAGCTTGGATGACTTTGGAGAAAAGCTGGCCCTTGCAATTACAATGATTTGTGTTGTCATTTTCTCGATTGACCTGATGCGCGGGCGGGAATTGGTCGAATCTTTTATGTTTGCTGTTTCACTTGCCGTCGCAGCCATTCCGGAAGCATTGAGTTCCATTGTGACGATTGTGCTTGCCTTTGGAACCCGAAAAATGGCGAAGGAAAACGCGATTATCCGAAAACTATATGCTGTTGAAAGTCTGGGCAGTGTGTCTGTTATTTGTTCCGACAAAACAGGAACCTTGACCGAGAATAAAATGAAAGTTCAATATATGTATGTTGACCAAAAAGTCATTCCTCAAAATGAACTGCAAACAGACCAACCAATCGTGAAGAAGCTTCTCATCCAAGCTTTATTATGCAATGACGCCTTGAATCAAGGTGAAAAGGAGATTGGCGATGCTACAGAATTAGCTCTTGTTAAATTGGGGAGACAGCTACAGTTGGACGAAATGCTTGTCAGAAAGCACTATACGAGAGTTGCGGAACTTCCATTTGATTCCGAGAGAAAGCTTATGAGTACAGTGAATCAAATCGATGGACAAACAATCATGATTACAAAAGGAGCCGTAGATGTACTCCTTCCCAAAATCGTGAAACTTGATACGTCAAATGGGATTATGACTATGACGGACGGACACCGAAGAAAAATCGAAGAAGTCAATCAAGATTTTTCCCAGAACGGTTTACGGGTATTGGCCATTGCCTACAAGGTTATTGAAAGCAATCGTCCTATCAATACCGTCGATGAAAGAGGGTTGACGTTTGTTGGCTTAGCGGCAATGATGGACCCACCAAGAAATGAATCGAAGGCGGCTGTTGAAAGCTGTAGAAAAGCTGGAATTAAACCTATCATGATTACGGGGGATCATAAAATAACAGCAATGGCCATCGCCAAACAAATCGGGATTTTAGAAGATCCGTCCGAAGCAATTGAGGGACATGAAATCGAAAAGCTAACGGATAGGCAATTACAAGAACAAGTCCAAAACTATTCCGTCTTTGCCCGGGTTACACCTGAGCATAAAATCCGGATTGTAAACGCCTGGCAGGAAAAAGGACATGTCGTGGCCATGACGGGAGACGGCGTCAATGATGGACCAGCGTTGCGGAAAGCCGATATTGGTGTGGCAATGGGGATCACTGGAACAGAAGTCGCGAAAGATGCTTCCTCTATGGTGTTGACTGATGATAATTTTTCAACGATTGTCAAAGCGATTTCAAATGGAAGAAGCATTTACACGAACATTAAAAATGCCATTCTTTTTTTATTGTCGGGAAATGCAGGCGCCATTTTTGTCGTATTATATGCGACGATATTCGGGTTACCCGTTCCCTTTGCGCCGGTTCATCTTTTGTTTATCAATCTGCTAACCGACAGCCTACCTGCGATTGCAATCGGATTAGAACCGCATAACCCGAAAGCGATGAGGGACAAGCCAAGAAACATCCATACACAATTATTAACGAAAACGTTTACGGCTCGGATTGTTGTGGAAGGCCTCTTAATTGCCACCTCTACGATTATCGCTTTTCTTACAGGATTGGAGTCAGGTGATCCACTGACCGCTAGCACAATGGCATTTGCAACTTTATGTCTGGCTCGATTAGTGCATGGGTTCAATTCCAGATCGAAAGCATCCATCTTTTCAATCGGGGTGTTTTCAAATAAATATTCTTGGTTTGCATTTATCATCGGGTTCATTAGTTTACATGGTGTCCTGCTGCTCCCGTCATTATCGGGCATGTTTAAAGTAGCTGCACTAAGCAATACGCAATTTATGCTTATTTATTGTTTGGCGATCCTGCCGTTCCTCGTAATCCAGTGGTTTAAACTACTGTTTGTGAAAAACAAATGAACAAACGGAAAGCAGGGAAGCAACTTTTCTCACTAGTTGCTTCCCCGCTTTACTATTTCACGACAATGCTTTCAATCCAACAACGCCGATAACAATCAATAACAAACTGGCGATCCGCCCTTTGCTTCTTGATTCACCGAAAAATAGCATATTGATAAGTACTGCGCCAGCGGTACCTACACCAATCCAGACAGCATATGCTGTGCTTACTTGTAGATAGTTGAACGACATGTAAAGGAACGCGAATGCCCCTCCAAATCCACCGCCGAAGAGAATTATATTGATGAATGTCTTCTGTTCATTATATTTATTCAATCCGACAACACCGACAAGCTCGCTTACTGCGGCCACGAAAACAAATAACCAACCCATTACTCTACAAATCCTTTCTTTTCATCCGCGCCATCAGCAATCTTCAATCCGATGACCCCAACAACTAAAACAATGATGAAAAATACTTTACCAGCCCCGAGTGTTTCCTCGAATAGAAAAACGTCCATTAATGCCGTTCCTACCGTACCAACCGCTGCAAACACCGCATAAACAGTGCCTGTCGGGAGATTTTCACAAGCCTTCGCCAAATAATGAAAATCGATGAAGATGAAAAAGATGATTGGAATCCAATGCCACCATTCAGATGCGACATTAAAACCAAAAATCCATACCAATTCAAAAAAGCTTGTCAACGCTACATAGATCCATGACTTATTCAAATAAATTACTCCTAACTTGATGACTGACTATCATTCATTTTCATCCAATGACAAGCTGCCAAAGATTTAGTACTCTTACTGCTAGTGAAGAAGCGCCGCTTTTAAAGCGCAAGGGCATGCTTCAAAAAGTTCTTCACTTCATTTTTTTGTATGATCGCCTCGTCTTCCTTATCGGTGTCGTATAAATAAATTTGTTCCGCAGCCGATTCCACGAGGCCGATGACGAGCCGTGACGTTCGTTCGGGATTGACAGAATTCCGGATCACCCCTTCGTCGATTGCTTGCTGCAGACCATCACTCACCCATTTATAGAACGGGGCATATACCGTCTCCCAATTTTTAAGATGTTCGGTTGATGCCAAACCCGAATAAATCAGCGCTTGAATTTCATGGTATTCCTCATTCACCTCAAAAATCGCGTCGACGAGTTGCTCCATCCGTTTTGAAAATGGTGCATCATCCGATACTCTGTCGATGACCATCTCCAATGTTTTTGCGACCATGACTTCGGCAATCGCTGGCATGATTGATAATTTTGACGGAAAATATAAATAGAACGTACCTTGTGCGATTCCTGCCACTTTCACGATATCGGATATTTTCGTCTTTTCGATGCCTTGCTTGCGAAACACTTCGATAGCCGCTTTTATGATTCTTTCCTTTTTATCCAATTGCCAACCCCTCCACTGAATGACTGTCATTCATTATAGCATAAAATAGTCATTTAGTGAAATCCTCATATTGGGGGTTTCGTTTACATCGGATAAGTTCTCGTTCATGCATAAAGTGTTCTCGTTTCCCCTGATAAGTTCTTATTCCTACGCAAAGAGTTCTCGTTTCCCCTGACAAGCTCTCATTCCTACGCAAAGTGTTCTCGTTTTCCCCGGATAAGTTCTCGTTCTTCCTATATGAGGGGGCAGAAAAAATCTCTCCCCCTATATGAAGGTCCTACTTTTTCTCTGTACGCAAATCAATATGGAGATGGCCATCTGCAAGGATTTCAGCATAATACACTTGCTCCAATTTACCGACACCATTCTTTTTCAGTTGCTCATACACCCATTCTTCAGTCAGTTTGAGCTCGGTTAAGTTTTCCTTTATCAATTTTCCATCCGAAATGATTTCTGTCGGTATATACTTCGGCTCATTGCCAGGCGCCTTTACGTCTTTGCGCGTCGCTGCCTCCTGGGCCGCTTTTTTCATGACACTTAACTGCCCGTTTGTTTCAAGAATGGCATAGTTCACGTCTGTGACAGTAAAAATACTTTGCTCACGGAGCATCATATTCAAATCATTTAATGTTAGACGAGCTTTCTTCATTCCTTGTTCACTAATTTTCCCTCTGTGAATAATAATGGTTGGTTGATCATCAAATAATATTCTCGCTTTTTTAGACTTTACCGTTAACAAGTTCACCAATACGGTTAATATTGCCCACCAAATCATCGCAACAGCCCCATTTAAAAAAGGGGTTTCTGACTGAGCAGATATCTCGGCTGCGATGGAGCCGATTGTAATACCCGTCACATAATGGAAAAATGTCAGCTGTGAAATCTGTTTTTTCCCCATCAATCTGGCGAGTATCATAAGAATGATAAAAGCAAAAGTTGTTCGAAGAAGCATTTCCCAAAAATCCATATTTTCAATTGCATCTGATATCATCTCTTCACACCTCCACTAGAGCTAGTGTGTGACCGCACTATTAAAATATACGGCAAAAAAAAAGCAAAACAGGAATTGCTAAAATCCCTACTTTGCTTGTAAATGATCATTCCCACTCAAACGGTGTTTCCTGATAAACATAATAGTTCAGCCAGTTTGAGAACAAGAGATGCGTATGTGAGCGCCATGTGTTCAACGGCTGTTTACTTGGGTCATCGTCCGGGAAATAGTTTTCCGGCACATTAATATCGATCCCTTTTTTCAAGTCCCGTGCGTATTCCTCGCCGAGCGTGCATGCATCGTATTCCAAATGTCCAGTGACCATAATATGTTTGCCGTCTTTTGACAGGATGATGAATGCGCCAGCACCTTCTGAAACCGCCAATAATTGAAGGCGCGGCTCTTGTTCGATATCCTCGATTGAAACGGATGTATAACGTGAATGCGGCGCATTGAACTGATCATTGAAGCCGCGTGCCAATTCGACAGTCGGATCAGTCAATTGATGGCTGAAAACACCGGACAGTTTTTTCGGCAACTCGTATTTGTCGATGCCGTAATGATGGTAAAGCGCGGCTTGCGCTCCCCAGCAAATATGTAAAACGGAAGTTACATTTGTTTTCGACCAGTCCATGATTTGTTTCAATTCATCCCAATAGACAACGTCTTCGAACTCCAAATGCTCAATGGGCGCTCCAGTGATAATAAGTCCGTCGTAGCGCCGATTCTTCACATGCTCGAATGTCGTGTAAAAGGAATCCAAATGATTTTTACTTACATTTTTCGACTCATACGTCGCCGTGTTCAAAAATGAAACATTTACTTGCAATGGCGTATTGCCGAGCAGCCGAAGCAATTGAAGCTCGGTCCTTTCCTTTTCAGGCATTAAATTCAGGATGAGGATAGTTAGCGGACGTATATCTTGGGTAGTTGCCCGTCCTTCATCCATGACAAAAATCTTTTCCTCTTTCAACAGTTCGCGTGCCGGTAATTGTTCAGGTATATTGATCGGCATTCTTGCTCCCCCTTTTCTAATCAAAAGCGCAGGGCGCCTGCCTATAGGCGACAGGCATAAGGCGAAGATGCGACGTGGCGCTTTTTGCCACAAAGCAGCTTTGACTTATGACCCAAGCCTATGGCGCCCGAAGTCTAGATGTAACAAATAAAAACCCCGCTCCCAAAGATAGGAACGAGGATTTTCATCTGTTTTTCGTTCTTATCTCTCAAGACATAACATCTTGTTGGAGGTAGCACCTTCCTGCAATTGCAGAGGTTGCTGAAGCTTCATCGGGCCAATTCCCTCAGCTTCTCTTGATAAGAAATATTCAATTGTAACTATTATATCATTGTTATCCGAATTGTATACTGTTTTCTTGTCATCGATGAACTTTCGCTTTTGAAAAACCGAGTCCCAAAATTTCAGAGGCATTCAGGAAAATGACAAACGAAGATGGCTCTGCAGTCTGAAGCAGTTTCTTCAAATAGACCGCCTCAGATTGTTCCACCACGCAAAGAATCATTGTCTTTTCGTCGTCTGAATATCCCCCTGTTGACTTCACTTTCGTCAATCCACGGTCAATTTCATTTTGGATGACCGACTGAATCTTATCTGCATGGTCAGTAATTATTAGGACCAGCTTAGTCGGTGACGTTTGCAATTGGACGAAATCGATCACTTTGCTCGTCACATAAATTGACATAAGTGCGTATAATGCAAGTTCAAAATTGAAGACAAAAGCCGAAGTGACGACGACAATACCATCAACAATCAATTGGGAAAAGCCGCTCGATATTCCTGTGTATTTTTTTAGGAGTTGGGCAATTAAAGCCGTTCCGCCTGTGGACCCATTTCCCCTGTAAACGAGTCCCAGCCCGATTCCAAGCATGATGCCGCCATATATGGAGCTGAGAAACGGATTGTCAACGGGTAACTGAAGACCGCTTGTCAAATAGATGACGAAAGGGACAAAAAAAGTACCGACGAGCGTCTTTGCACTGAACTCCTTCCCTACGAGCAACAGCCCAAGTATGATAAGCGGGATATTGATAATCCATTGCACATATGCAGGATTATATCCGAATAATTCATAAAGGATCGTACTGACACCTGAAATGCCGCCAGCAGCGATACGCGCAGGCAAGAAAAATATATTGAAAGCAAGTCCGACCAAAGTCGCTCCTGCAATGATTTGAACATAGTCAAAAACGATGGGTCTCTTCTGGATGAATGACATAGTTAGTTCCCCTTTCTTAGCAGACTTACCTATTCTATCAGAAAAAATCGCGGACAGAAACGTTTTAAAGCCATGATAAGAGGAATACAGAGAATAGAAAACAAGAAGAAAGTATACTCACTTTTTTGTATTTTTCTAATTTAATAGTATAATAGTAGGTACATGTAACAATAAAACATAATGTTAGGGAGGATATTATGCGTAGTTTAGGTATCGTCAGAAAAGTCGACCATCTAGGAAGAATTGTCATCCCAAAGGAATTACGAAATACGTTAAAACTTGAAAAAGGGGCTCCGATGGAAATTTTCGTTGATGATGATATGATCATCCTGCGGAAGTATGTTGTAGATTCGGCATGTATCGTAACCGGCGAAATTACACCTGAAAATAAAAGACTTTCCAATGGCATGTATATAAGTCCTAAAGGAGCAGAAATCCTGAAAAAGGAAATTGAAGAACGAAAGACTTGGGAATGAGCATATTTCCATGCGAACGGGCAACGGTAAGAGAACCGTGGCCCTTTTGCTGAAAGCAATCTGTAGAGCCCATTGGAAATGGAGGAAGCTGAATGGATATTTTTGCACATAGAGGCGCATCAGGAAACTTTCCGGAGAACACAATCGCAGCATTCAAGGAAGCAGCCCGTCTTCCGGTTTTCGGTGTTGAATTCGATGTACATATGACAGCAGATGGCGAACTTGTCGTCATCCATGATGAATCGATTAACCGCACATCAGATGGGACAGGTTATGTGAAAGACTTGTCACTAGGGGAATTAATGAAACATGACTTTGGCAGCTGGTTTTCTTCAGACTTTCAAGGGGAGACGATACCGACACTTGTAGATGTCCTCGATGTTTTCGATTCGACTGAGCACAAGCTAAATATCGAGTTGAAATCAGATATTTTTCCGTATGAAGGAATGGTCGGGAGAGTGCTCGATGTAATTGCTGAAAGACAGCTGGAATCACGCGTCATCATTTCATCATTCGATCATAGCGCAATCCAGGCTGTAAAGCGGCTTAATCCTCAAATCGAGACAGCTGCCTTATTCATGGAAGTGCTTGTTCATCCGTTGGACTATATACACAGAATTCCTGCGGATGCTCTTCATATCCTCTTCCCTGCCGCAATCCGCCCGCCAATGGCCGAAGTAATTAATAGCGGCATGCCCGTTAGAACATTTACCGTCAATGATGAAAAATATGCAATGCTAGTAAAACAAGCAGGCGTACAAGCCATTTTCACCGACTACCCCGAAAAAATGAATGCTTTTTTACATTCCAGATAAAAAAAGAGATATCGCAATCCATTGCTAGGATGACGATATCTCTCATCATTATGCATTCAAACCGTTAATGAATGCCTCGATCTCTTCCTTTGTCTTACGGTCCTTGCTTACAAAACGGCCAACTTCTTCCCCACTATGGAACGCAATAAAGCTTGGAATTCCGAACACGTCCAACTGCTGGCAAACATCGATAAAATCATCACGATCCACATAAATGAAATTATACTCAGGATAATCCGCCTCAATAGCTGGCAAGAACGGCTCGATCACCCGGCAATCCGGGCACCAATCCGCTGAAAACATAAACATTGTCCGTTCCTCATTTTTCAATTGCTCAAACTGTTCGACCGATTGTAGTTTTTCCATTCGTCCTCTCCCCTTCTATTTTATCTCTTCTAAAGTATAACACCCAAAAACAAATCCATCCTATAACGATGCATGGAGAGCTAAAAACAAAACTCATGAAATCGACCGTTCGGGGAATTCTAATCTTTCAACAAAGGAGGTTTCCCCTTGCGTATCCATTATATGATTGCATCGATTTGTGCAATGATCTGTCTTTGTCTGACGCTCAATATCGTCTCCGCTTCTGACCAAATGACCGAAAAGGAGATGATGGAGGAGCGGATGGGTCTTTATTTGCAATTCGCAAATGAATTGGTTCCTTGGTATCATCTTGCTGCAATTGATCAATATGAACGGAATATCCAGCAAGTGCGCAACGATCTTCCAAAAGTCGACGGGCCCATTTCCATCCAATTTCCCGTTGAGCACTGGTTCGGCGTATTGAATCCAGAGCCAACCGATACCTCCGCGAACACGATCGCAATTTTCGGTGGTTCCGGAACCGACGGCAATGGAGACGGGATCGCGGACCGATCCGACCCAACCGATGTACTGTTGACGATGTATTCCCATTTAGCCATGTACGGACCTGACGAACATGAATTTAAAGCGGCATTATGGCACTATTATAAACGGGAGGCTACAGTCAATCAGATCATAACGATTGCCAAGCTGTACAAGCATTTCGAAACGGTTGCGCTCGATAAGCATGTGTTTCCGATTCCGAAAGGACACCACTATACGTATCGCAGCACATGGGGTTCCAGCCGCGGATGGGGCGGTCGCCGAATCCATGAAGGAACGGATGTTTTTGCGGGCTACGGCGTTCCAGTAGTCGCCACTTCCTACGGCGTCATTGAAGTGATGGGGTGGAACGAATATGGAGGATGGCGCGTCGGTATTCGCGACAACCATAACACCTATCATTACTTTGCCCATTTGGCTTATTTTGATAAAGGCATCAAAGAGGGAGATATTGTGGAACCCGGCACACTTCTCGGCTTTGTCGGCAGCTCTGGATATGGGAAAGAAGGGACTTCAGGGAAATTCCCTCCTCATCTCCATTATGGATTGTATAAGTATAACGGCCGGACGGAATGGGCTTTTGATCCATTCCCTGCACTTCGGAACTGGGAACGACAAAAATAGAGGCTGTCTCGACGCTGAGACAGCCTTCCTTCTTAGATTTGAACACCTAATGTTTTGCAGAGGAAAGAATAGACATCCGTTTGCTCTTCGATAATTTTGACAGTCGGCTTACCGAGACCGTGTCCCGCATTCTTTTCCACGCGTAGCAAGATCGGATGTTCACCTGCATATGCTGTCTGCAAAGTTGCGGCAAATTTCATCGCATGCGCAGGCACGACCCGATCATCCGTATCAGCCGTCGTGATCAAAGTCGCAGGATAATCAACGCCTTCCTTTACATTATGGAGCGGCGAATACTTGATCATGAAACCGAAATCATCGGCGTTTTTTTCGGCATTTCCATAATCCGTCACCCAATAGCGACCGACCGTAAATTTATGATAACGCAGCATGTCCACTACAGGAACTTGGCAAACGGCCGCTCCAAATAAATCCGGACGTTGCGTAATGCTTGCCGCCACGAGCAATCCTCCGTTGCTGCCGCCCATGATTGCAAGCTTTTCCTTCTTCGTATATCCTTCTGCAATCAGCCATTCGCCAGCAGCTGCAAAATCATCGAAAACATTCTGTTTGCGCTCCAACGTTCCCGCCTTGTACCACTCTTCCCCGAATTCACCGCCGCCTCTCAAGTTGGCAACCACATAGACGCCGCCTTCTTCGATCCACATGCGCACTGCTGGCGAGAAGGATGGTGTCAAACTGACATTGAACCCTCCGTATCCATAAAGAAGGACCGGATTTTCTCCATTTTTGATCAAGCCTTTTTTATGGGTCAGGAACATTGGAATTTTTGTCCCGTCTTTCGATGAATAAAAGATTTGGGATGTCTCAAATTCTTCCGTGCTGATTTTATCCTCATCCTGAAACATGCCAGTAAGCTCACCGTTTCCAAAGTCATAAGCCGCAATAGCACTTGGCGCCAAATAAGATGTGTAGCCGATGAACATCCAGGATTCTTCTTTCTTACCTGTCAAACCGGTCAATGAAATGTATCCAGGCAACTCCACGTCCTTCTCATGCTTGCCATCCAACCCGAAAATCTTCAGTTCATTATGGGCATTATGCAAATAGCAGACAACAAGTCGACTGTTGATGATTTTCCCGAATGATAATACATCGTCTTTTTCCGGAATGATTTCGATCCAGTCTTCCTTTGAAGATTTATCGAGATCGACTGAAATGATTTTTTCACGTGGTGCATCGACATTTGTGAGGAAATAGAAAGTGCGTCCTTCATTTCCGATGAAAGAGTACTCACCATCCCCTTTATCGAACAGGTGGACAAATTCTCCGCCTTCTTCAAGGTCTTTATAATAGATCCGGCTTTTATTTTCTGTACCCTTCCAAACATTCAGAATCAGATAACGGTAATCATCCGACATTATCGGATTGAAGGAGAATTCCTTGTTTTCTGCGTCCTCGTAGACGAGCACATCTTCCTCTTGGGAAGTTCCCGCTTCATGCCAATACACTTTATTGTAAAAGCTTTGCTCCTCAGGAGAAACAGTTGATGGATCAGGAAAACGGTTATAGTAGAAGCCTGTCCCTTCTTCATTCCAAGCAATGCCGGAGAATTTGCAGAATCGGATCAGATCGGCTTCGTCCTTGCCAGTTTCCAAATTCCTCACTTTAATTTCCTGCCAGTCGCTTCCGTTGAGTGAAATCCCATACGCGAGTCTTTTGCCGTCGTTTGTAAATGAAAGATTTGTAATGGCTGCAGTACCTTCTTCATTCATCGTATTGGGATCTAATACAATTTCCAATTCCCCGGAATCCAAATCTTTTGTACGGTAGAAGACAGCTTGGTTTTGGAGTCCATCGTTTTTATGAAAATAAAAATGATCCCCTTCCTTCCGAGGCACTGTATACTTCGGAAAGTTCCATGCTTCTGTCAATTTCCCTTTCACTTTTTCCCGATCAGGAAACGTTGCTAGAAATTCTTGCGTCTGTTTGTTTTGTACATCAACCCATTGCTGTACTTCTAGGTCTTCCGGATTTTCCAGCCATCTGTATGGGTCGCGAATTTCAGTTCCATGAAAATTTTCTACGACATCTTCTTTTCTAGTGAATAACACCATCACATATCCCCCTTTTCTATCTTACAATTGACATTTTACCATATTGTTCAGAAAAGTAAGCATAAGAAAAGCAGCTGATCATCGTCAGCTGCATCTTTTTATTTTTTCGAGGAGGGCTCAACTTGCATTGGAGGGGGGATGATCCAACCTTTTTCCTTGTTCAAACGTAGTAATTTCGCGCCAAACAGTAACCGTTCCGCATGAAATTTACTGAACATCATCGCGATGTCTTCTCTGATGCATTGACCGATAACCTGACTGCATGATACAAGTCCTTGACCGACGTTAATGGATACTGCTCCACTGATTTCAGGATCCATGAATCGTGCGCCAGCCGGAATATCTTCCGCTTTAGCAACTGCCCTCTCAGGCAATGATGGAGGAGGTGTCACACCGTTCTCTTTTAACACTTTCTCGACTTCCTTATTTTCGTTCTTCATCATGTCTACCGCTTCTTTTAGCAATCCGATCAGTTCCTTGTCGCCAGCATGATTGATGAAAGCCTCATATCCGCTGATCAATCCTTTGTTTGCACCTGCAAACGCCCAACATCCAATCACTTCGCCATAATGCAACGGCTCGTCCTTTGGGTTTCCATTTAAAATGCCCAAGTCTTCTCCCTCTTTCCTTAAACTTTTCCATTATGATAATGGAACTACAATTATGATGTGTAGACTGCAGTTTTTAATACATCCAATTAGTAATTACTAATTTGAATTGACATTTGATAAATGTCTGATATGATACATAACAATATTATTTTTAGTGAAGACTGAAGTTCTTACCACAAATCAAATGGCGAACATTTTTAAATAAAACTTTAAATTAGTTCGTTTTTCGGTCCGAATTATACTTGTCGATAATTGTTTTTCTTCATTTTTATAAAAATAAACGAATTACTGGTTGACATCTTGAAACACCGTGTTATGATTGTGACTAATTAAATAACTCGATGAATGATTTGGATGGAGACAGGCTTTGCGGATCGGAATCTTTAGAGAGCTGATGGTTGGTGGGAATCAGCGTTTCTGACGCAGGGCAGCACTCCTGAATCGGTGCACTGAAATTTCATTTCTAGTTTGTTCAGTAGGTTCACCCGGCACATGCCCGTTATGCATGCAATGAAGGCTGTCGTCATGACAGCGAAAAAGGGTGGCACCGCGTAGCTAATAGCTTTTCGCCCCTTGCATATAGTTGCAAGGGACGGAAGGCTTTTTTCTATTTCTTTTATCTAACCAAGGAGGAGATTTCATGTTGCAAGATCAGCAATACTTACGAATTCCAGGACCGACTCCCATTCCGCCAAGCGTTCAACGGGCGATGGCCCAACCGATGATCGGCCACCGCGGGAATGAGACGTCCGAATTGCTCCGCTCCATCAAACCACGTCTACAAAAAGTGTTTGGGACAAAGCAGGATGTCATGATTGTTACAGGAAGTGGAACCTCAGGCTTGGAAGCGGCTGTTGTCAATGCCGTGAAACCGCTTGACGAGGTGCTCGTCATTGTCACCGGCGCATTTGGTGCTCGTTTTGTTGCCATTTGTGAAGCGTATGGAATCTGCGTACACACATATGATGTCGAATGGGGGGAGGCTTTTGATCCCCAAGAAATTAAGAAGCATCTTCGCAACCACCCAAAGGTCAGCGCCGTTTTTGCCACATATTGTGAAACGTCGACTGGTGTCATGAATCCAATTCAAGAACTGGCTTCCGCGGTGGATGAAGTGTCCGACGCCCTTATTATCGTCGATGGCGTTTCCTGTGTCGGCGGCGTGGAGACGAGAATGGATGATTGGGGCATCGACATTATGGTGACAGGCTCTCAAAAAGCGTTTATGCTGCCTGCAGGATTAATGTTCATCGCTGCAAGTGAGCGGGCCTGGAATGTTATTCATTCCAACCCAAACCGAGGTTTCTATTTGGATTTGTCGAAATACAAAGGTGATCTGGCAAAGGATACGACTCCTTTCACCCCTGCCCTTTCCATACTTTTCGGGCTCGATCAAGCGCTTGATATGATGGAAAAGGAAGGACTGGAAAATGTATATGGACGCCACACGCTCATGAAAGAGATGACGCGAGCGGCTTTCCGGGCACTCGATATTCCTTTATTGACGAATGATGAAGATGCATCTGACACAGTCACCGCCGTCCAACCGGATGATTTTGATGCAGAGGCGTTGCGAAAAGTGATTCAGAAGGAATTCAAACTATCCGTTGCAGGTGGTCAAGGCCGTTTGAAAGGGGACATTTTCCGTATCGGGCATATGGGCTACTGCTCTCCTGCCGATGTTTTGCATACGCTTAGTATGATCGAAATTGGGTTGATTAAATCCGGCAAGGAAATTGAGCTTGGCAAAGGAGTCGCGGCAGCACAGCGAATCTATTTGGAAAAAGGGGAGAAAAATTGATGACGTATCATATATTGGTTGCTGATCCGTTAAGCGAAGACGGCATCTATCCGCTCAGGCATGCGGATGGGTTGGAAATTACATTCGCCACTGACTTGCCAAAAGAGGCGTTGCTTGAGAAGATTAAGGATTTTAATGCTTTGCTCGTCCGCAGCCAGACACAAGTGACACGTGAAGTGATTGAAGCCGCTAGCAATTTAAAGATTATCGGACGTGCGGGTGTCGGAGTCGATAATATCGATTTGGACGCCGCCACGGAACACGGTATCATCGTCGTCAATGCGCCTGACGGCAATACGAATTCGGCGGCAGAGCATACAATTGCGATGCTGACTGCACTAGCAAGGAAAATCCCGCAAGCGTTCAACTCATTGAAAAGTGGCAATTGGGACCGCAAATCATTCATTGGAGTTGAGTTGAAGAACAAGACGCTCGGTGTCATCGGTCTTGGACGAATTGGTGCGGAAGTCGCTGCGCGGGCAAAAGGCCAACGAATGAATGTCATTGCATATGATCCCTTTTTGACAGAGGAAAAAGCGCAAAAAATGGGGATCGGGTTCGGAACTGTGGATGATGTATTGAAAGCTGCTGATTTCATCACAATCCATACTCCTTTATTGAAGGAGACGCGGCATTTACTTAATGAAGAGGCATTCAAAAAAATGAAAAACGGCGTGCAGATCATCAACTGTGCAAGAGGAGGAATCATTGACGAAGATGCGCTCTACGGGGCAATCGTGTCAGGAAAAGTCGCTGGGGCAGCTCTTGACGTTTTTGAAACAGAACCATTTGTCGATCATCCGCTGCTCACCTTGCCAGAAGTGATTGCGACGCCGCATCTAGGGGCCAGCACAGTGGAAGCGCAGGAAAGCGTGGCGGTCGATGTCAGTTTGGACGTCGTGAATTTCTTTAAAGGGGAAGCAGTACGAAATCCAGTCAACCTTCCTTCCGTATCGAAAGAAGTGATGACGAAAATAGCACCTTTCTTCGACTTGGCCGAAAAGCTCGGGACATTCCTTTCTCGAATGACTGATGAAGCAATCGAAGAAGTGAACATCAAATATGCCGGCGAGCTCGCCAATTATGACGTACGTGCTTTAACCCGCAATACTGTGAAAGGCATTTTGAAACGCAATCTTGGCAATCATGTCAATGACGTCAATGCGAAGTTTTTGGCCGAGCGGTTCGACATTAAAGTGAATGAACATAAAACAACGACTAGCAAAGGCTTTCTCCATTTGATCACAGCGGAAATCGTAACGGCAAAGTCTACCCATCGCGTAGCGGGCACTTTGCTAAACGGTCTAGGAGCGCGCATCGTGAAAGTCGATGATTATGTTGTCGATATCGTACCGGAAGGTCATCTGCTGTTCATCAAGCATAAAGACCAGCCGGGAGCAATCGGGCGCGTCGGAACATTGTTGGCACAGAAGAATATCAATATCGCGACGATGCAAGTAGGCCGATCGACAGTCGGCGGCGACGCCATCATGATGCTCACAATCGATAATCGGGTGGAGCAGGAAGAAATTGAGGATTTGACAGAGCTTGCGGATATTTATGAAGTGAAGGCGATTGATCTTTGATGTGAGATTTGACGTTGGAGGCGTGAATGGACCTTGAATGCTAAAGAACGGGGCCTTGTTGCGAAAGAATGGACATTGAACGAGGAAGAATGGGCCCTTGTTCAAAAGAATGGACATTGAACTCGATTAATGGAGCCCTTGCAAGTTAAAAGGGTGAGTCCCACCAATGGCGACTCACCCTTTTATCTTGTCCAAAATCGGAAACAGCTCCTCGAGATGGCTTATTTCATAAGTTGGTTGGATGTCCGGATTCCCTGATTTCTCTTCACGGTTAATCCACACGGAACGCATTCCGACCTTTGATGATCCCAAAATATCTGTCAGTAAATTGTCGCCCACCATCAGCGCTTCGTCTACGGAACTTCCGGTTTCCTCTAATACATGCTCGAAAATGGAAGGATCCGGCTTTCCTATTCCAAAAGCGCCCGAAATGATAATTCGATCGAAATAAGGTGCGATCTCCGGAGTGATCTCCAATTTCGTTCGTTGGAGTGACGGAGAACCGTTCGTTAAAAGGACTAGTGTATAATCACCTTTCAACTGATCAAGCACGGAAAATGTTTCGTCGTAAACGAATGGCGCGTTTTTTCGCTCTTCAATAAATCGTGCAGCAAGCTCAGCGCCGAATTCATCGTCTTGTATGCCTAGTTCAGCAAGACCATACTTCCAAGCATTGCGCTGATAATCAGGAATGATTTCCTTCATCCGTTGGAACTGTTCGCTCGGGTCATCGAACATGCCCCAGAGCCCTTCGAATGGGTTGATTCCGATTAGTTGGGTGTGTGCGTATGTATCGTAGGAAGCGTAAAGTTCCCGTGCCGATTGACGGACCGCCGTTTCCAAATCCGCCGATTTCATATTGAATCTTTCAGCGGCAAATTCACATGTCTCACGGAATGCTGTAGCAATGCTCTTCGCATCCCATAAGAGCGTATCGTCCAAATCAAAAATGATTGTGCGGATCATCTGTCATCTCCCCTTTGCCCCATTATACATAAAAAAGGCGCTCCAAAAAGGAGTTGGAGCGTCTTTTTCAATTTGTATAGATATTTCGGTTCCAAAAGCGCTGTTCGGTAATGGCTTGAATGAACGTGCTCGGGAATTCGACTCCGGATTCGGAAGCGATAATAATGCCTGGACCAGGCTTTGCATCAGATTTATTAAAGATGGCTTCTCCGGTCGATGCAACACCGATCGGTTTATAATGTCGATACGCTTCGTTGATGAATTCCCTTATATCACTTTCAAATTTTGCTTGATTCTTCGATTTCCCACCAACGATGTATAACGAATCGAAAAGGACCGGCGAAGTTGTAAGAAATGTTTCATTCAACATAACTTTCACACCATCGGCTCCTGTAAGGCTACCTAAATGCTCGCCAACAATATCGACGGCAACGCCTTGGTTCAATAATGCTTTGACGACCGCTTTCACTTCTTTGCCATTGAACCCGCTGCCGATCAGCACGCCAACTTTGAGCGTGTTCGGATATTTCGGTGTCGTGGATTGGCTTAGTGCAGGAGACGAAGCTGTTACGTCAACTTGCTGGCCTTCAGGACGGTTGACACCTACTGCATCCGCTATCGCTATTGCCAATCCCCTATCGACATTGACAAACATATCGACAACTTGCTGCCTAACACTGGCTGACTGCACTTTCCCGACTTCAAAAATGAATGCATCGGTAATATGTCTCTTCTCAGGTCCTGTCATGCTGTTCCAAAACAGCCTCGCTTGTGAGAAATGATCATTGAATGATTCACTTCTCGCTTGAATGACACGCCCCTCGACCTTTTCAGCATAATGAACATAGCCCCCCTCTTTCCAAGTAGAGGTGGACGGTGTATTATTGGCTAGCGAGTTTTTATGGTAAGCTACCTGCCCAACATCGATCCGCTGGCGGCTGAACCCATCTCTTTGATTATTATGGAACGGACAGACTGGGCGATTAATCGGTATTTCTGCAAAATTCGGGCCGCCCAATCGTAACAATTGCGTATCCAAATATGAAAAAAGCCTTCCTTGCAGCAGCGGATCGTTCGTAAAGTCGATGCCTGGCACGACGTTCCCGATATGGAATGCGACTTGCTCCGTTTCCGCAAAGACATTATCGACATTCCGGTTCAATGTGATTTTGCCGAACATCCGGACTGGAACAATTTCTTCCGGCCAAATCTTTGTTGCATCCAAAATATCGAAGTCAAACATGAACTCGTCATCTTCATCGATCATCTGCACACCAATTTCATATTCGACGACATTTCCGTGCTCGATATTTTCCCATAGGTCCCGTCGATGGAAGTCCGGATCTTTCCCAGCAATCTTCTGCGCTTCATCCCAGACGAGCGAATGGACGCCAAGTAACGGCTTCAAGTGGAATTTGACGAATTTCGCTTTTCCTTCTTCATTGACAAGGCGGAACGTATGCACACCGAACCCTTGCATCATCCTGAAGCTTCTCGGAATCGCCCGATCGGACATGAGCCACATGATCATATGGGCTGTTTCCTGGTTATTCGCGACAAAATCCCAGAACGTATCATGCGCGGAAGCAGCCTGAGGCATTTCGTTATGCGGTTCAGGCTTAATGGCGTGCACGACATCCGGGAATTTGATGGCGTCTTGTATGAAAAAGATAGGAATATTGTTGCCGACGAGATCGAAATTCCCTTCCTCAGTATAAAACTTAATGGCAAAACCACGGACATCCCTTACCGTGTCAGCTGATCCTTTGCTCCCAACAACCGTTGAAAACCGGATGAAAACAGGCGTCTTCGTCCCGGGCTCTTGAAGGAATTTCGCACGAGTAAATTCTTTCATGGATCTATGCAGTTCAAACTCGCCATGTGCTCCAAATCCCCGTGCATGGACGACCCTCTCCGGAATTCGTTCATGGTCGAAATGGGTCAACTTCTCACGTAGATGGAAATCCTCCATCAATGTCGGCCCACGTACACCCGCCTTTAATGAATCTTCATCATTTGACACTTTCAGACCTTGGTTTGTCGTCATTTTCTTTCCAAAATTATTGACGCGGAACTGTTCCAGCTGAGCCTCTTTCCGATTTTGGCTATTCTCCACAAAATCCCCTTCCAATAGTTTTAGATCACCATTACTATCTATATGTCACTTGAGGACATACGGGCACTTTTCCCGATGTTTCACCAACTTGGGATTAGGTTACAATAAGAGACGAGAAATGTATATTGGAGGCGACAAAGATGCAACATCATTATTTCATTGGAATCAAAGCTCCTGCTTCAACCGACCAGCTTGTAACACAATATAGAGAGAAATACGGTTTATCCGACGCCTATAAAGTCATTCCGCATATGGATGATTTGCATATTACCTTGCTGTTCATAGGTGCACTTCCTGAACAGCAAGTCGGACCTTTACAGGAACGTCTAGCCGCACTAGCTGACAATCATCGTCAATTTCAACTCGCAGTCGACGGCCTTTCCTTTTTCGGATCACCGAAAGGTCCACGGGTCGTTTATTTGTCCATTCAGCAATCAAACGAGCTACATGCATTGCAACAATCCATTGCGTCAATCGGAGCTGATCAGTTGGGCGTCGAACAGGATAATCGATTCACTCCTCATATTACTATTGCCAAAAAACGCAAGGTCAATGGAGAGTTTCCTATTCAAAAAGAAACAAACATACCACTTCCATTTCATGTGGATGGATTTTCACTCTTTCGAATCCATCCGGCACAGACGCCAAAATATGCGGCTGTCCACTCCTTTCCATTCAAACAGCCCTCTCCATAAGAGAGGGTCACATTATGTTTTATTGATCCAGAACCAACCTTTATATGCGAACCAACCAACCATTGCAATCCCGATGACTAGCATAATGACAAGGACTGCAGGATAGCTGTAACGCCAATAAAGCTCAGGCATATGATCAAAATTCATCCCATACACACCGGCAATGAACGTCAATGGAATAAAAACGGATGAAATGATTGTAAGTGTCATCATGACACTGTTCATTTGGTTCGAATTGATGGATAGTTGGCTATCCCGAATATCCGAAGTCAGCTGCCGATTGGAGTCGATCATATCACTTAAACGAATGAGGTGATCGTAAATATCAGAGAAATACGTATGCTCATGTGGAATGAAATCTAATCTTTTCGATTCGAGCATTCTGTACAGCAGTTCCCTCATCGGAAAAATCGTCCTCCTCAGGCGTAAGAGATCGCCACGCACTTCAAATACGTACTCCATCGATAGTTGAACGGTAGTCGGGGATAATTTCTCCTCGATCTCGTCCAAATGGTCTTCGATATCATAGAGAATCGGAAAGTATTGATCGACGATTTTGTCCATAATTTCATAAGTGACATGGACATGTCCACGTTCCCATTTCTTCGGATTTCGCATAATTGTTTCTCTCGCTTTATCGATTTCCTGCAATTGTGTGTAATGAAATGTGACGATGAAATTATCACCTAGAAACAGATCCACTTCTTCCGCATTCAAATTTTCCTGGCAGATGGAATGGAGAGCGAAGAATGTATAGCCGTCATAATGATCCAGCTTCGGCCGCTGAAGACGGCTGAAACAATCCTCCAATGCGAGGGGATGAAACGCAAAAAACGAATGAAGCAATGATGCCTCTTCCTCGTCCGGCCGATCAAAATCAACCCAGTACCATTGCAAAGCGAGCTCGGAGATTTCATGTACGGGGAAGTCGTAAATGAATTTATTGTCTGTTGTCAACCCCATTGTCCAAATCACTTTTCCACCTTCTTCATGTTCGAATTGAATTTCCCCTAACCGGAATGCGATGAATACCCTTAACGTATCATAACCATTTTCCCCTCACATACTACATACGATAGAGTAAAACGTAAACATATTATTCAAACTAAAGGCACTCCGAAAATCATGAACAAACGGCTTGGATTATTACCAAGCCGTTTCCCTTTCTTGTATCAGCCAATATACAAATTGCCATGACCGTAACCTTCCTCAGCAGCCAATGCATCTGCTTTCGTCAAATGGACAGTTCCAAATGGATGGTTAGGAGGAGCGTATATCGAGTATAGCCTGAGTGGAATATTCCCGGTGTTAATTAGATTGTGCCATGTTCCAGCGGGCAGCATGATTGCGGAATCATCATAGACACTTCTTTCAAAGTTTAAATTGTCTTTACTCTTGCCCATACGAATAATACCCTGGCCTTGTTCAATACGTAAGAATTGATCAACGTCTGGGTGCATTTCCAAACCGATATCTTCACCGACATTGAGACTCATCAAGGTAACTTGCAATTGATTTCCTGTCCATAAAGCGGTACGGAATGTACTGTTCTGTTTCGTAGCGTCATTAATATTGACGACAAACGGATCCGTGCCATAGTCTCTTAACAATATATTGTAATCACCATCTGAAGAGTGGAGAGAGCCAAATCCATTTCCATACTCCGCCACAACTGGAATAGCCCAATACCCAGACTGCGTTCCATAGTAATACATCGTTACATTCCTGGAATAAGGATTTTGATATTGATACGTATTTGGACCAAAATACATGTAATCAACCCTTTCACAACTTGTCAATTATCCTATGCTTGTTGTATGGGGATTGTACGTAACATGAAGAGAATTCGAAAAGGCTGGAGCAGGATATTTAATGCAAATTTTTCTATGTTTACTTTACTACTAATAAGCGCACCGTATGAGTACAACGACAAAGGAGTGTTTGTTATGGAAATGAAAGATAAAGTGCAAAAGGAACTATCGAAGATCAATGAAGAAGAAAAAGATCAGATTTTAGAGAACTTTAATCGATTCAAACAATACCTCTCCGAAAAAGTGGAGCTGGGCGAAAATATAGGCTTGAGTGATGAAAAGCTTGCGAAAACTACCGAAATAGTTGCGAATTATCTCGCCAATCATGAAGAACCCCGTAATCGTGAAGAAAAGCTTTTAATGGAACTTTGGAAATCCGGCTCTAAAGAAGAGCAACGCGTGCTTTCACATCTACTTTTGGAAATGGTTAGGAAATCATAATTTACAGCGATAATTGCGATAAAGAAGCTACCACTAAAATGGGTGGTAGCCTTTTCCATGAATAGTAGATACCCCTTATTTTTTGAAAGAATCCGGATTGATTTAAGGGATGTGAGCATTGATGGATTTTTTCCATGGGCAAGAAACATTGACAGCAATCCAATGGGTGTTGCGTGCAGTAATCGCTTTTTTCTTTTTATTAATCGCATCAAAGCTGATGGGCGAACGTTCCATTTCACAATTGCGGCTGATCGATTTTACGATCGCCTTGATTGTCGGCAATATTTTAGCGCATCCCCTATCCGATGAAAATCTTGGGCTGAAAGGGTCTTTGATTACGACAACTGTCTTAATCATCCTGTACATTGCTTCCGTTTACGCAACGTTAAAATGGGGAGGTTTGCGGAAATTGATGGAACCTTCTCCTTATCCACTTATCAAGCACGGCGAAATGATTTATCCGAACCTCAAAAAAGCGCGGATTACAATCGATCATTTATTATCAGAACTGCGAAAAGAGAAAATTGAAGATATGCAGAAAGTCGCATTGGCCTTATGGGAACCGGATGGAACCATTTCCTTCTTCCTTTCCCCTCAATATCAAGCTTTGACACCTACGGATATGCAACTCGTTACAAACCCATTTTCCTATCCAACGATCGTTATTAAAGAAGGGAGAGTCGATCAGGAGTCTTTGAAGAATGTAGGGAAGGATATGGATTGGTTGCATCATAAATTCACGCTTTATAATGTGCAAACTACAGACATATTATTGGCGACTGTTGACGATAGCGATAATTTGAAGATCTACCTATATGATGAATGAGTAAGTTTCACGTATTCAACCATAGTAAGAGGGCTGAAGTCTGAATTAGAAATGGAGGGATTTACTTTGGATAGTCAACGAGCACGTCAGATTGTGTCGTCACCGGATGAGATTATGGTAAGTTATAACGGAGTTTCTGTCTGGATCGATAAGGTTCACGAGGATGATCGAACTGCTACTGTTCATTTGCGTCAAGCGATGGAAGAAAGGTCAGAAGTTGCGATTTCGGAATTGAAGGAGCACAGACAATAATGATTGAAGCTGTCCAGAAATTTTCCGGACAGCTTCAATCATTATTGATATTGTATTCAAAGAATAAAAACCTCTACCGGGTTTTCACACGGTTTTTATCCCATATTCTCAACGATAATTTGGACGATCAACATGACTGTCACAACCCGTAGTATCGGTTTCACGTATTTCGGTTTCAGCTTTTCCACAATCCTGACGCCTGTCTGCGCTCCGGTGATTGACCCCAACATGAGCATAAGTGTAAGAGGCCACATGATTTTCCCCGCTGCAATATAAGTGATCGCCGCCCCAAAACAACTTGAAAATGTCGCAAGGCGGACATAACCGACAGCCTTTATATAGGCCACTTTCAAATGCCCAAATAAATACAGCATCAACGTGCCTTGTCCCGGACCGAAAAGTCCATCGTAAATCCCGATTCCATACAATCCGGGCACACTCACTTTGCTGAATTTCAATTTCTCCTGCCCATCGAAATCTCCTTTTCCGATGAACGAAGTAATGAAAGCGAACGATAGAAGAATGATCGCCAAAATATATAAATGGTCTTCTGAAAGCTTAGTCGCAATAAATCCCCCGCTGATCCCGCCTACAAGACTGACAGGAATAATCCAGAAAGATTCACGCAATGAAATCTGTTTATGTTTCAATAGAAATAAGAAGCTTGAAAACGAGCTTACCGTGTTGGAAACTTTATTTGCGCCAATTGCAGAGTGGATTGGCACCCCGAGCAAAAGCATCGCGGGAAGGCTGATCAATCCACCGCCCCCTGCCAATGTACCAATTGTCGTTGCAATCGCACCAATGAAAAAGAGTGAAATAGTTTCCATCTTGAACACCCCCTGTGTATAATTCTATTATACGCATCGGATGCTCATTAGAAAAATCGATTGTTATTATACAAGTTGATAACTATTACTTATCAATCAGAAGCTGATCTCATATTCTTCACCTTCTTCGTTAAAGACCTTCAATGTACCGTTTTTACGTTCAAGGCCGATTAAAATGAAAGGATTGATTTCGTCGCTATCCGCCTCGACTTCTCTTACCGTGACAATTGTTTCATCATCTGATACTTCTACGTCCAATGCTTCCAGTTCGAGCTTGTTCGTGCCGGTTGAAACGACAACCATCTTTTTTCCTTCAGCGATATCAATCATTTTAAAACCTTTCCGATCCGGCTTTTCATCTTGCAAGTAATTGACATATTGCCTGACCCCAGGCTCTTTATCGATTTCTTTCTTATTCCATACCCAATAGTCTTTACCGCAACCACTTAGAATCATCACCATGACAAATAAACCAACGAAAACTTTTTTCAATTCAATTTCCCCCTTCTCCCTTGCTATAGAAACTTTTCTCTAAATTGATTCGATGAACTCCTTCATCGTCAATAAACGTTTCTGTAATGTCAAACCCATGTTTAATATTCAATATCAACATATTTCTCCATTTATTTCTTGTCTTCGTTTCGATTGTTGCATACCTTGCATCCTTAACAAGCTGATGTTGCAGATCCATTAACTTGGATGCAATTCCCTTTCCCCTGTATTGCTCATGAACAGCACCATACCAACTATAATACCGGGCCGCTGACAGACTATAACCAATCTTATAGCCGGTTACTTGATTGTCTTCCTTTGCAACTACAAAAAGGACGTTCGGTCGTAGTGAAGCCTTCTCTACCAATTCATCTGCGTTCTCAAAAATACGATTATGTATTTGCAAAATCCCATCCAACGTTTCTTCATCAGGCATTCCCCAGAAATAGTGAACATTCAACATAGCAACATCCTCCCTTTCCAATAGTATACTATGAATTTAAATTATTCATATCTTTAAATGAGGTAATCAACTTGTCTCTTTCCTCATACAATAGACAAAAGATTCAGACTTAACGAGAGGAGAAAAGAAATGGATCAGATTTTAGAAACGATTGTCGGATGGTTATGGGGACTGCCGCTCATTTTTACGGTATTGTTTGTCGGACTTTACTTTACAATCGGAAGCAAATTCTTTCAGATCAGCTTTTTGCCGCATATTTTCAAAGCGACATTCGGAAGGCTTTTCACGAAAAAGGAAAAGCTCGAAAATGCAAAAGGGATCTTGACGCCATTTCAGGCTGTCAGCACGGCAATTGGAGGCAGTGTGGGTGTCGGTAATATAGGCGGAGTGGCAACGGCCATTGCGGTAGGCGGTCCCGGCGCGGTATTTTGGATGTGGATTACGGCTCTTTTAGGTATGATGACAAAAACAGTTGAAGTGACATTGGCTGTCCATTATCGCGGCACGGATGAAAAAGGCAATCCTTATGGCGGACCGACGTATTATATGGAAAAAGGATTAGGCGAGGAAAAGAAGTTCAAGTATTGGAAAATACCAGCTATCCTTTTTGGATTCGGCATCTTCACTACGTTTTTTATTACCCTCCAAAATTACACAGTTTCGGAGGCCGTCAGCTCAACGTTCAATATCGGCATGATTCCTTCTTCTCTCATTTATGTGACACTCATTTACGTCATCATCTACGGGGGCATTAAGCGAATCGGCGAGATTGCGACCAAGCTTATCCCATTCATGAGTATCTTTTATGTATTGGCTTCCCTGTTTATCATCTTCAAGAATTTCGATCAAATAGGTCCTGTGTTTGCACTTATTTTTGAGAGTGCCTTTACAGGAATGGCCGCTGTCGGTGGCTTTACGGGTGCAGTCATCGCACAAGTGATACGGATGGGGGTTGCACGGGCGGTTTACAGTAATGAAGCCGGTTGGGGAACTTCCCCTATGATCCACTCCACAGCAAAAACAAACCATCCGATCAAGCAAGGAATGTGGGGGGCTATGGAAGTATTCGTCGATACGATCATCGTCTGTTCGATGACTGCATTCACGATCATTATTACTGGCGCTTGGTCGTCAGGATTAGATGGCGCTGCTTTGACGTTATCCGCATTCGAAATCGGAATCGGAGAAACAGGCAGGTACATCATCGCCTTGTCCGTGTTCCTATTCGGCTTGACGACGACGACCGGCTGGTACACGTATTACGAAATCATTTTGCGCCATCTGTTCGGTGGAGAAAAGAAAGTCAAAGTGAAGAACAAGACAATCGCCTTCTATAAATGGCTCTATCCAGTTCCTGGCTTGCTCATGGTCGTCTATGCCGTCTATTATGACATGCCTGGGAAAGCGGTCTGGTATTTCGCGGACATCACAACAGCAATCCCGACATTCATCAACCTTGTCGTCATCATGTTTTTGAGTAAGAAGTTCTTCGAATTGCTGCGCGATTATAAGGCGAGACATTTGAATATCGGAACGATTGATCCAAATTTCAATGTGTTTTATGAGGATAAAGTGAAAAAGTGATTTCAGATGCTTTTGAATGAGAATTTTTCTGTGACAGACGAGAACTCTTTAGGGGAGAACGAGAACTATTCCACGATGAATGAGAACTCTTCTGGGAAGAACGAGAACTTTTTGGGCAGCAATGAGAACTCTTTCCCGATGAACGAGAACTTGTCTGGAAAGAATGAGAACTCCGGGTGAGAAACTGAAAACGGGTGAAGAATAGCGTTTTGCTGTTCTCCACCCGTAATTTTTTCTATAAAATATCCACCTTTTTCACGTGCTTTATTTATTTTTGCAAGTGCTCCAATTTATCCGGGTTGGACACCATAAAAATACGCCAAATTTTATCATTTTTGAACTCTATCGAGACGACATAAGCAACTTTTCCATTAATTGATACGACAACGCCAGGATATCCATTTACAACTTCGAAATCCAGTCTTGCGTTTTCAGGCAGTTTTTTCATAATGCTTGTAAACAATAAGACAATGCGCTCTGATGTATGGATTGGAATTAGCGCGGCTTTTACTTTGCCGCCTCCGTCAGAAATAAACACGGAATCCGCCTTTAATAACTCCAACATTTTAGGAATATTGCCTTTCTGCAACGCCATCGTAAATTGTTCAACGCTGCTTCTCATCGATTGGTAATCCAATGCAGAAGCTTTCGGGCGGTTATCCATGCTTTTTTTAGCTCTATGAAAGATCTGCCTGCAATTGGTAGAGGATTTTTCAATAATAGCTGCAATTTCTTCATAGCTATACTGAAAAACGACCCGCAACAAGTAGACAGCTCGTTCATCCTCAGTTAACTGCTGCAAAAGCAGGAGATAAGCGGTCGAGATTGATTCCTTCATCAAATACGTATGTGCAGGGTCATTTCCTGTATCTACCAATGGTTCCGGCAACCACTCTCCAACATAAACCTCGCGCTTGCTTGCCGCTGATCGCAATTTGTCTATGGAGCTATTCATCACAATTTTACATAAATACGCTTTCTCGTTTTCAATGACTTTTTCACTACTAACACGGTTATAGGTTAGGAACGCCTCATGTACAAGATCTTCTGCATCCGCAACACTTCCCGTCATTCGGTAGGCGATCGAAAATAACAAAGGTTTATACGTCTGATATAAATGTTCAGTCTCCAAAACGATTATCCTTCCTTTGCTAAAACCATTTCGTTTACATGTAAAATTTCTAGCGCTGCACGCTTTCCACTCGCAACTGCCGCATCAGCTAATACTTCTTCATGTCCTGCCCAATCTCCTGCTATAAAGATTCCTTTCATCTCTGGTATGCTTGGGCCAGGATTCCTTTTTCGTTTAACATGTGGAAAATCATACGATACCGTCAGTTTCGGTAAAAATTGTTGCACCACGACTTCTTTTCTCCATCCAGGATGAAGCAAATCCATTACTGATTCTAATTGTTTCTTATCGGCGTTTACATTTAATTCTTCCATTGGATTATGATATTTCGCTATGCTTACTACCGATATCCCGTCTTCACTTAACTTTGCAGCCCTTGATTGGTTCGTGAAAAACAAAGCTTGATCGATTCCTATCGCAAATTGATGTTGTGGATTAGGCAACTTTTTAATTCCGATATCTAAACAGCATGCCGTAACGGGAATTGCTTGTTCATTCCACAAACGTAACGAAGTATGTTCTGCACCATTCAGCATGTTCATTGCCTCTTTTGGAGGGGCTGCAATGATGCAATTTGGAACGTGAATGGTCGTGCCATCTGAGCATTGTATGATTTGGTATTCATCGTGATGTTCAATAGTTGTTACATTTTTATTCGTTACGACTTCAGCACCCCGCGCTTCTGCCTGCGTCTTAAGTTTTTGAACAATTGTTTCCCAACCTCCATCGACGTATAAAACACCAGCATGTAATGAGCGCTTTACCTGTTTCAAAACAGGTTTTGCCAGCTGTAAAGTCGGGGCATTCGTATAGGAAGTCAAACGACAAATCGAGTA
>NZ_LQYA01000053.1:31485-46784 GCF_001531445.1 Sporosarcina koreensis | reverse complement strand
TATAGGAAGTCAAACGACAAATCGAGTAAAATATATACCTCACCATCGGATCGGGTATTTCAGCATCTCCCCACTCCTTAAGGCTAACTTCCGGAATGGAAGAAACATTTAACTTCATAATCTTTACTATTAATTTGCTGAGCATGAATTTAGCTTTCCACGATAGAAGTGTTGACGACATAATCGATGAAAAATCTGTTGGAATGACGTGAACCGAACCATTTAAAATGCCGTGAATATGAACATTTTTCGTAGCATTCCCACCTGGAAGAAATATTCCTAGTTCAGTTAAAATGTTCGCAGCATCCCCTGACAAATACAATCCATGCGGTCCTAAGTTCAAAAGAACCCCATTTTTATCATTCGTCATCGCCCTTCCACCTAGACGTTTCGATTTTTCCAAAACGATAACCTTTTGTCCTTCTCTCGCCAAAAAATTTGCTGCTGTCAACCCAGCCAATCCGCCACCAATGATTGCAACATCATAATTAAGCATAAAAAATCCCTCCTACATTTGTTTTGTAATCAAAACGAATGAGGAAAGGATTTTGTGACAGCTATATAAAATTTCATGAGGTTTCCGCTATTTACTTTTCGTCACCCGCCCGATTGCACATCAAACATATACAACTCATCTCCGTCCAAAAACAGCAACCTGCTCTCCCGATTGTTCACTAATTGCGGTTCCATACACGTACCATCCGGCTTGATCAGCTCGATACCATGGACTGCCTTAAATTCATCGCCTTCACGCTCCAACTCAAAAAGTGACCGTCGTCCCCATCTATCCTCATATGCTACAATCTTATCTCCGTTAACCGCAAACGACTGGAAACCCATGCCTTCTGGCGAATAATACACTGTCCGCCCCTCTAGCCGCACCCCAATCTTCGAATCAATACTGAAGAAAAACCAAATCCCACCTTCAACGTCACCATTCAGCGCCAAACACTCAAAAATGGAATATTCCCTGTCCTCTTCAAGCGAATCAATCTTTCGGCCAGACGCATCCCAGCCAACGAGCCCGCTGCGGCCGACTGGTTCCTCCCATCCGTAATTGCCGAAAACCCCCTCATCAAAGTACCCTGTCCAAATCTCTTGGTTCCTTGCCACGTACACATGCCCAATCCCGTCACCTAAACAAAACGACCGGATCAATTGCCCATTTTCATCATACACCCGTGCGTTTTCCTCAATATTCTGCGCATCATGGTAATACGACCGCGCACCGACTAGCAATATATGTCCATCATCTATCGGCTGTATGTAATGATAATTCCACTTCTCTTCCGGCAAATGCAGTACCGTCTTCTGCCCGTTCTGCAGATGCACGACATAATAACTGTAGCTCTCCTCCGTAACAGTTGCAGGGAAACTACCATTAATTAACGGTGGTCGCTCTTCCGCAAGCAGGACGAATACATCGTTATGATGGCCGATTGCAATCGAAACCGGATTCGCGTATTTCAGCTCTTCGTTCAGATTCGCTATGGGGGTTATGGGTATTTTAATTGTTGATTTCATTATTTTTCAGCCGCCTTTCTTGGATTGACTACTTTCATTTCATTCATTTATGTATTTCACAACCTCATCAATATAGCTCCCTAACGGTCTTCCAGTGTCAACGGTAATCCATTGATACCCAGTTGGTTTTTCACTTTTTTCTACTGCCTGCTTAAAAACCTCTTCTGAATTTACCTTGCTTATTTGACTTACCATTGTTTCACGATTTCTTAATCTATTATTCACCTTTTCAAAGTCATCCAGCAGGCATTCAACGTATTTATATTTTACATTGTACTTATTAGACAAATCTATTCCCCTATCAATCATTTCTTGATAAAAGTAAGGACTGTCAAATACGACACTTTGTCCTTGTGATAAATGAAGTTCAATTAATGACCAATCAATATTGTATGAGACCTTTCCAGCCAATTTGGCATCCATCGGAAAATCCTCTGTTGATTGCAATAAAGCCGATTTTACAACATCATGATCTACGATGACGGCTCCATTCCTCTTAGCAATTTGTCGGGACAGTGTGCATTTTCCTGAGCCAGGGAAGCCAGACATTTGAACAAAGAACAAGTTTACGATCTCCTTTCTACACAACTCGTTATGGCAAATCATTGATTTTACTGCGGTGTTTGCAACTCAATCGTTAGATGGCATATATATTCGCTAAAATTAGTTAATCTGCCATTTTTTAAAGGAAATGCATTGGGGAAAAACCAAATCATCATATACTGACTCCATTGAATTTTGCAAGTCCCTCTATAAAAGTGTTACTCAAACTAAAGTACCAATTGAACAACTTCTAGTCTTTACCGGAAATAACATTTAAAATAATCAAAAATACTTTTTCATTATTAAATTCACCGACATTTACCAATTGGTGAAGCTCGACCGTTTCCCCTTCATTTAAAGTTGCTTGTTTTATGCCATTATCTAATGCCTTTGAAAAAGAAAAATTCTCGTAAACTCTCGCAATTGTCCATTCAATAACTATTTGATTATTTATCCTCAACTCAATTCACCTCATTTCATATAACCATCATTGGCTAACCTATTCTATGATTCCCATTAAAATTCCTTCTTCAAGTAAACTGCCACGTTGTTAAAAAGAATATTACTGACTTTCTTTTAAAATCATCATTCTCCCACCTCCGTTTTTGTTCGATTATCTTTCCACTTCATTATGTCAGCAAAACAGTAATTTTCAATCAACTGAAAATCAAAAAGCTTCACATCAACGTTTTGAAAGAGAAAAAGGATGTAAGACTCTAGAAAAGCTTCCCTTTCCCACACCATGTTTCTTAGAATAATGTTTTGCCTTGTCTCCTATCTATTCCACAAAACAGCAGAAATCCCTGCCTTTTCATGTAATAACAAACGAAGCGTCCTCTAGTGAGACGCTTCGTTGCCAACTATTCATTTATTGTTCGGAATAATGTAGAGTGACGATGAGGTCTCCTGCCGCCGAATGCTCAGTGCTGATCATTTGAGCAGTTTCTGCAAAATAAAGGTCGACGCCCTCAAAATCCGTGAGTACTTGATTGAAATATTTTTCATCGACCTTTAGGTAGCTCATAAATTCAAGCTGTCCGTCCCTGAATGTAAACTCAAGTTCATCTCCATACAATAAGGTTGTTTCTCCATCATCTTTCACATTCCTTGTATACGCATCACCAAAATATGTGGTGACTTTTACCTCCGGATCGCCAAGTGTGATTCCATGCAAATACAGGTTTTCTTTCGCAAACGAAACGATTGGCTGTGAATGGTTTAACGCAATATGATAGCTGTTTCCTCCCACCTGCTCCAATGTAAAGCCAGGATTCGACCCGAAGTTGGGATCGTCATTTTGCGAAAACCGAACGTTCAGCTGCCCATCAGGGGTATATTCCATTTTAATGATTTGGGCGGTTTCCACCGAATAAATGAACCGTGTCTCTCCCGACATGAATTTGACCTCGGTTGCATCCATATACATTTGATGTGCATGCTCCTCATCCATATCCAAAAAGAGAATTGAATCCACCTTGTCTTTATAGAAGTAGACAATTATTTGATTGTCATAATTCATTGCCTTGTCGGCTCCGCTTCCATCCAAATCATCTTCCAGCGAGTATGAATCACCCAGTTGGTTTATGACGTTCTCTTGCATAGCTCCTACTGTAATCCCATTTACAGTGAATATGCCTTCGTTATTTGTGAATGTCGGCTTGGACAGGTCAAGCGCCGCTTCCCTTTCATCTTTAGGTTTTTCTTCATCCATGGGGGACTCTACGGAATCCACAGGCTTTTCGCCCTTAATTAGCGGTACCTCTGTATCGGAGGCAGGCTTTCCATCCTCTTTGTCAACTGTCACTTGAAAAATGAAATACATGGCACTTGCCAACACAGCGGCAGTCATGGCGGTATACGGCCATTTCAATTTTCTTCTTTTCGATCTCTCTTCAACCTTTTCTGTGACATTTTGTATGACGCGCTTCTTGCTGTCCGACAGGTCTTTCAATTCCGGAGGCAAAAATTTATTCATGATTGAGCACCTCCCATTCGAATCCTTGCAACTGATTCCGTAACAGCTCCCTGCCCCGTGTGAGCCTTGTCTTCACTGTGCTTAGTGGGATTGAAATGACGTCTGCCATTTCGGCGAGGGTCATTTCGTTATAGTAAAAATGCACAAGCACTTCCCGTTGTTTTAATGGCAAGTTAAGAATCGCCTCTCCAATTAGTTCCTGCTCATCTTTCTTCACCAATCCATCTGCATTTCTCTTACCAGCGTGAAGCAATAGTGAAGTCTTCAACTGAACTTTACGGTAGTTCCAGCTCCTCAAATAATCCTTGCTTTTATTCACTGTCATTTTAGCCAAATAAGCTTTTAGCTCCCCACGTTCCTCATACTTCCCATTATTGTTGTAAAACTTGATGAACACCTCTTGTACAAGATCTTCTGCTGCATGGAGATCCTTCACATAGCCATACGCGATTCGGAGCAAATAGTCTGTATAGCGAGCCATGATTTCCACCAGATCTTCCCGATCCAAATTGGCTTCACCCCTTTCCCTACCTTGTAAACGAAAGCCGGCTCTCATAAGTTTGGAAATCCAATGAGTAAAATTAATTCTCCTACAGGCAACCCAAATCTTTCGCGCTTCTAAAAAGGTGCGGGCGTCAAACAATCGTGAAATGTCTGTTACACCGGCACCTTTACTACGGCTGTTATTTTTCGGATATTCGGGCGGCTTCATCGACAAGTCCCATACTGTCCATTGCGTCAGCCACTATTCTGTACAGTTCTTGATTATCTTGCAAAGTATAATTGAGCTGAATGTCCCTAAATAATGCAAGTCGTGAAGCAACTGGTGAGGAGAAGAGGTATTCCTGCAACAATTTCAAATCGGGATCTATGTGCTTGTGAATCGGAAATAATATGTGATTTTCTCCCTGAAGAAGTGGCTTAGTTACACCTAGTCCATCTTGTGTTTGAATAGCGACATTTCTTTGCCGTTGCATTTCCACGTGTTGAACGTAATGATACGGATTGTTCATAATAGGCATCTGGATATTCTCCATCAAAAAGTTGGTGACTCTCTCTCGAACCAATTTTTCAGTTTCAGACGGTTGATATGGAGAGTTTGCAGCCTCTGTAATCCATTGATTTTTGGCATCTAAATACTTCCCTTCACTTTCGAACTGATTATAAAACAGTTCCCCGTCAGTTAAATTAATCCTTAAAAATTCACATAAATTCTTTGCCACTATACGAGTGGGACGTTCAAAATCCATTGGACATACGCAAACAATAGGGGCCGCCTCTAGATCAGCTACAGAACTGAAATCAGTAAGGAATCCATAATGTATACCGTCCATTCCAACGTTTCCAAATATGACCACGTCACTTGGTGTGTTAAAATATCTGAAATCCTCAAGGGAAAGGTAGAATTTAAGTCCAAGGTAAAATTGTTCGTCGTCTCCAAGAACATTTTGTAAGTCAATTAATCTTTGGAGTGTAGGTGGTCTATCATATTTACCAAAATTACTGCCCATTTATTTATCGCCCTCTTTTTTCATCCGGACTAAAAACTACTGGATCAAAATATTTCCAACATATTGCGCACTGCCTGCTGTTAGACAATCGGTATCATTCATTTCTTTTTTCATTTTCTAACAGCTCGATTAGTTTATCTAATTTCTGTTCTATTTTCTTATTGCTTTGAATTTTTTTATTTTGATTACTCAATAAAGAACTAAACATGAACGCAAGAAAACAGACGAATAAAATAAATAATAACAACTCCATAAGTATGTAGCTCCTTTAATCGATGTCAGTCATGTGCAAATCACTACCAAATACTCACTTCCTCACATATGATCTACTATGATGGATTATTTTTCCGATAAACTTCCATAGCCTCTTTTAAAAACGCTAGCTCCTTTTCTGTAAAAGGATTTGGGAATGATAAAGGTTTTGCAGATGGTAGTTTTTCTACAATCAACTCCAATTTCCCTTTCGAGGTTTCATTCATGAGTAATAACAGGGATTCAATTGTTTCTTGCGATTCCTGAGCGGACGGTATGGCTTCAGTTACTGTTAAATGCTTAATTTTAGATAAGGTTTTAATCCATTTTTTATCTAAGTCAATCTCCTCCGGACTACTTATATTTAATACATCATCTGTTATTGCTTTAGAAAAGTGATCTTCAAACCATTTTTGTGTATCTTCTTCAAACATTAATTTTTGAACCATCGCACAAAATACATTGAGATTTATAATTTCCTCAGCCTCTATTGTTTCAATGAGATGATTTAAGTCAGAAAGAATAGTCATGATTTCAAGGCTTTTTGCTTCAAATAACTGTTTTTGCTGGTTTAAGGACTTCAATACATCGGCACCCTTCACAGAATTCTTTTGAAGTAAGTTGTGAATGTCTTTTAGGGAAAGACCAAGAAACTGTAAGGATTTTATTTTTTGAAGAGTAGACAAGTTATCTTCAGAATAAAGTCTATGTCCCCCTTCTGTATAATCACTTGGTTTAAGTAAGTCTATACTGTCATAATATCGAAGAGTTCTAATGCTGACACCAGACTTTTGCATGAACTCTCCAATAGTAAAAACACCTCTTCCCGACAAATCTCCTCACCTCTTTTTCTAGTAGTCTACCTTTCAAACTTTAAAATAACGAATAACGGGATAAGAAAACTTTTTCCCCATTAAAGTATTCAATACTGCAATTAAAATCAAAACTGTTTCAACAGCGATAAGTCCATAAGAAAAAACAGATGCCACTCTCCATTTTAAGGAAATCAAGTTCAAGATCAGAAAGACTGGAAAGAAGGTAAAGTGAAGATTCATCCCTTCTTTTGCATGATCTGCAAAGTACTTATTTCTGTTCTTCGCCACTAAGTATACCAATATTGGTAAAACAAAGGTAAGCAGTAGTGAGAATAGATGCATCAGGCTTGCCATTACCCTAATTAATAAATTCTCGCGTTCCATAACATCAGCCTCCAATAGCATTCAGTATTTTGTTACTGTTGAGTAACTACATGAAGTATAAAAGGTGACGTTACTGGAGATTCAAGTACAAAAGTAAATTTATTTTTTGATCGGGACTTTGATGATTTATTATTGGACTAAAAAGTCGATTCCAGTAGGTTTGGAATCGACTTTTCTTATTCATTCTTGCTTGACGATGAAGAGGTGTTTTTTCACATCAAAACATCCACCTTTTTTTCACGCTTCACAAGGCAGTAAACAATAATGAAGCTTATTATAATCATGCTGCCGTATGATACAGGTGCTAGCCATTTCGGATTCCAAACGGAAATCATATATGGCAATAATCGACTCAGTCCAAATATAAGGAAGCCAACTATGAACGGAATTTGAATGCCGATTAAGGAGACTAAATTCGGAACAACATTCGAGAAACTCATTGAAAGCGTTACGAAAATGAATCCGATCAAGTAAATTGCGGCGACACATAGCATGATGAATTGGAAGAACGTCGGATCGTACCAAGATTCATTCGCAATAAACGTGTTGACATGGACTTTGAAAAACATGGATGTATTGTTCAATGAATATAAGCTGAAATAGACTGCCAGCAATCCAGTTATCACAAGAAATGTGGCGATATATCCTGCCAGGAGTTTTGTCTTTAAAAGGTTTCGTCCCTTTTTCGAAGTGTATTGCAATGGAAGGATCCCTCTTGAACGATCCTTCAAAATCATCGGCGAAATGACTAACACAACGCTGAAAAGAATGGCTACCCCCACATTTGCAATGAAATGCTTAAAATTGCTCATAGCTATTTCCGTGTATACTCCGAATTTCTCTTTTGCAATCAATTCATTTAAACGCGCTCTCTGATTATCAGTAAGTACGTCGGGAATGCTTTTTCTATAATTATAAAAATCAATCAGTCTTTCAAACTCTTGCAACTCCCAAAATAGATCAATTTCACTTTCGAAGAAAATATCGCCTTGAAGATCGCTTGCCTTTTGAGATGAATTTTGCCAATCATATGCTTGGAATTTTTCATATGTATCTAATCCATTTCCAACTGCATCTTCCCTTGACTGCAAGTATTGAGTTGCTTCTTCAGCTTTATCCTCATATGTTTTTTGGAAGTCAATAAATTCATTTTCATCCATCGTAGCGCCATATTTCTCGACCATTTCAACTCCGATGTTATACGAATAAACTTCACTTCCATTCGGGAAATACTCAATGTAAAATTCAATCAATAAAAAATAAAGCACGCTGTTGATAAACAACAGCAACAGCATCGTCTTCCACGTAAAGATCTTCTTCAGTTCATTCCATAAAATCCTCATTGTTGCACCCCCTTATGAAATATCGATTTTTTTGAAACGTATATATGACATGAAACTAACTGCAAGCGTGATCACCGTCCAACAGCTGATTGTCATCCATTCGAAGTTTTCGAACATAATCAACCCGCTGCTTCCCATGAACGAGGATCCGATTGCCAAGAGCAATGTCGGTAATGTATACGCAAAAACGAATAACAGGATTGATGATGTTGGCATGAAGCTAGGCAATAGCCACATAAAAATGAAGAGGGCCGCAATAGAAAAAAAGGTGATGTAACTGTTTTTCACCACAACAGATAATGCAAATGTTAATCCGACAAAAAGCAAAAGCACGATGAAAACGAGTGCAATGAGCCCTATTAAAAAGGTCCCTACAGATAGATCCCACCAAGCAACATACGGGAAGTTGTATTCCCAGTTGAACGCGCTACTAATTGACGTATTCCATATTTGCGAGTAATCAAAGACCGTAAAAAATGTACCAAGAGTAATCGCGAAAAGGAAAACAATTATAGTTGTCGCTATTGCTAAAGATGCTAAAAGCTTGTTTTTCATCAGTTTTCTACCGCGTTTTGTGGAGTACGCAACTAGATGTGTCTTGTTTTCAAACTCATACGTCGTAATCAATGCAGTCGACAAGACGATTAATAATAGAGCTTCGATAATGATATGCAGGAAGACCGTCTTGAATAGAAAGCTATGCATGAAATATGCTTTCCCTGCAAAGAACCATTGCTTATGCTCTCCATTATTCACCATTTCATCGAATCGTTCAGAGAATTTATCGTACTCATTCATTAGTGTTTCGGCAGCATTGCCACTAAGACCATACTTCTTAATTTCTGACTCAGCCGTTTTCCGTATATCAATTTCTCCATAGCTTTCATCAATTGACTTTGCCGTGTTCAAATACATCTCTTTAAGTTGCAGACGGTTGAAAAACTCCCATTGTTCATCGTTATACTTTTCTTGATCCTCAAACCGCAAACCGTCAAGAAATTCATAGACACTCGTAAACTCGGACCCCGTCATTCTACTTAATTCTGCAAAGTCCATTTGAATATCACTTTCAAACCGCTCCATCGAATTATCCGTAATGTCCTTGCCGTATTGATCGATAATCTCATTCACCATTTTCAATTCTTCTTTGTGGTCGGATGAACTGATGATAACGAAAATATTAAAGGCGGAAAAGAGGATGAACAAGGCTATTAAGATAGGTGAAGTCAATGCCTTTTTGCATTCATTAATGATGATCCGCATCATTCTTCCCCTTCGATTACATCGCGATATTCATATAGGAATACATCTTCAAGTTGAGATGGGACGGAATTCCATTCCATTTCGGGCGCTCCTTTGTGGATGAATCGGACAATCATCTTGCCATACTCCTGCTTTTCAGATAGAAGGACGTACTTCTTCCGGAACTCTTCCAAGTAGTCAAAGTCAATCGTCGTTTCAAACACATTTCCATTCAATGTTGCACAAATTTTCTCAACCGAATCTTTATATAGCAGCTGCTTGTTTTTGATCATAATGATTTCATTCGCAATCGACTCGATATCCGAAACGATATGCGTTGAAATGATGACAAGTCGTTCGCGGGCGAGTTCAGTGAGCAAATGACGGAACCGTGCTCTTTCTTTCGGATCAAGGCCTGCTGTCGGTTCGTCTAAAATGAGGATTTTCGGGTCGTTCAGCAATGCTTGTGCAATACCGACACGCTGGATCATTCCGCCGGAAAATTTCTTCATTTTTTTATTCACAACATCACTTAACGCTACTTTATCTAAAAGCTCATCAATTTTTTGGAGCGCTTCTTTTTTGCCGATTCCTTTCAATGCCGCTAAATACAACATATATTGCTTCGGCGAATAGTTTTTGTAATAACCGAACTGCTGTGGCAAAAAGCCTAACAGGTCTCGGTACTGCTCGTCCATCTCAAGGATGTTTTTCCCGTTATACTGGATTTCCCCTTCGCTCGGCGTAATTAAGGTTGCCAGCATTTTGATCAGCGTCGTCTTTCCTGCGCCATTCGGGGCAAGTAGGCCATAAAGGCCAGTGTTGAATTCCATATTGACCTGCTGCAATGCAGTAAAATCACCATAGCGCTTACTCACATCTTTCACGACTAACATATTAAAATACCCCTTCCGTCTGTTTGAAGATGATTAGCTTTTTCAAGTAGTTCATATAAAGTATCAGGCAACCGAGCAGAGCAACTGCATAGACGATTACTGGCATATGGAGGAGCATGCCGTTGTAAAACTCGTTATTGACTGATCTCAAGATGTTATTTCCGAGGAGCCATATAGTTATTGTCACTATGACAATCCCTTTTGTCCTCCGGTTCATAAGGGCGATCGAAAGAATGATCGAGAACAGGAACAGTGATGTACCAGAAATCATGAACGCACGAACAAAATGAATTTCTTCGTATTTCATGGCAACGAATGCAATTGCCAGCGTATTCAAGATCATCGTAGAAACACTAAATGCGAGCATCCGGAAGGCTACGACTTGATAGACGTTGTATTTACAAGCCATTTCTACGTCATAGGTGGCATTTTGTGTTTTATTCATATACGTATAGATCGAAAAGGCAAGAAACAGAATCGGCGATAAAAGGAAAATATACGCATATAGACTTTGCACGTCGCCATGAATTGGCATGATGAGAAATAGGCTGTATAATCCGATCGCTATCATTACAATGAAGCTTAGCTCCAATCGGTCCGAAAACAGATGCCTCCATCCGACTTGTTGAACCATTGATCGCAAATAGGATGAAAAGGATTCTCTCCTCACTAAGCCTTTTGAGACAATTTGGCTGATTTGCCTGTCGATTGTGCTGTCATCCGGCATCGGGATGTTGAATTTATCTTTCTGCAATGTTCTCCACCTCCATTTCTTTGCGTATCCTCTTCAGTGCTGCGTAGTATCGCGTTTTGACTGTAGATAAAGGGATTGCTTCGATGGCCGCAATCTCCTTTAATGTATAGTCGCCGAATAGCTTCAACCGGATGATTTGCTGAGAATGTGCATCAAGCCGATTCACCACTGAATTAACAAATTCGAATTGTTCTTTGTGCTCAAGCTCGATTTCCAGATTATATTCATCTTCAACTTCCTGATGGATATCCTCGATTGGCTGTGTAAATTGTGCGTATCGATAATGCTTGGAGCGGAAGTAGTCGACAATCCGGTTTGAAGCGATTCGATACAGCCACGTCCGGAATGATGCTTTTTTTGGGTCGTACGCATGTATGGATTGCAAAACAGCGATGAATAACTCCTGCGTTACATCCATCGACAGCTCTGCATCCAAAGTCTGCTTATAATGGAAAGCATACATTTCCTTATAATATTTCGATACGAGCGCATTCGCCGCGGACTCACTGGCATTTCTCTTTATCTGTTTGATCCACCGCAGATCATTCTCCATTTGTTCATCACATGCTTTCCACTATCATTGCCTATAAGTATATTCGTATTTTGTTTGGAAAAGGTTTTAAATTTCTTTCTGATTTCCCGGTTTGTTTGACAATCCCTACTATGACCTTTACACTGGCTACTAGACATTCATATATCGGACCCTCGCTAGGTGAGGCTCCTATGCGGAGATACGCTACTGCCCAGAAAAGTCGAAAGACTCCAATGGGTCAACAGGAACCATCGACATAAGGTGGTTTTTAATGTAGCTGGCATTGCTCCTATGCCGCATAGTGCCAAAGCTCTGCAATGGAGGTTACTTCACTATATTTTATTCCAAAATGCTGAACACCCTTCTTTGCGGAGGGTGTTTTTCCTTTTTTGTCGGCAAAATAGGGTCCAATATGATGATCAACGAGGAGGTGATGGGGATGGACTGGCCCCCTGATAGTAGATTGTCCACTTATAAGTCAATAGATATCCCCGCACCTCGGGGACAATACCGTTAAAGGAGGTCCTTACGTTGAAGCAAATTTACAATCATGAAACAACAGGATCATTAATGAAGCATGGATATGTCGCATTGTTGGATTCCTTTACTGTGGAACAGGCAATTTTTCATTTGCGGCAACAAGTACAAGGAAAGAAGAATGTACATTATGTGTATTTGATCGATCAAGCACAACAATTAACTGGTGTCTTATCAGTTCGCGAATTACTCGCCTCACCAAATACCGCTGTCCTATCCGATATTATGAAGAAGGAACTTGTCTATTTTTCCGTAGACTTGGATCAAGAAGAAGCTGCAAAAGTGTTCCGGGATGAAGACTTGGTCTCGATTCCTGTCGTCAATGAACAGCGGCAGCTGTTGGGCATCATTCACGTTGAAGATATTATAGATGTCATTCATCAAGAAGCGGATGAAGATATCGGCAAGCTGACCGCATCGGGCAAGGAGATAAATTTCACGACAAGTCCACTTAGGGCCGCTGCAAAAAGGCTACCTTGGCTCATTTTATTATTATTCATCGGGCTGATTTCCGGCGGGATCATTGAAAGCTTCGAAGAAACGTTGGAGACTGTCGTAGCGCTCGCCTTCTTCATGCCGATGATTGCCGGGATGACCGGAAATACGGGAACCCAGTCACTTGCAGTCGTCGTCCGCGGTCTTGTTTCGGAAAAGCTCGATATGAAAAAGGCTTGGAAGCTATTATGGAGAGAATTTTTAGTTGGAATTATCATTGGTGTCACGTGTGCGATCATCATTGCCATTATTGCATTTGTATGGAGAGGCGACATGATTTTAGGGTTCGTCGTCGGCATTTCTCTGTTGGCTACGCTTATTATCGGCACTATTGCCGGAACGGTCATTCCGCTTGTTTTATATAAATTAAAAGCGGACCCTGCAGTTGCTTCCGGTCCCTTAATTACGACGATTAATGATATTCTTTCACTGCTGATCTACTTCGGTATCGCTACTATGTTCATTACGAAACTTATATAATGAAGGCTTGTTCATTGTTAATCATAAAAGGATTCCTTTTTCTAAGGAATCCTTTTATTTTATGCGTGTATTTTTAGGTTTATAAACTTTTCTGGAGTTTTATGCGTGACTGGAAGCATTTATGCGTGTTTTTCTTTATTTATGAGCTTTTCCAGTGATTTATACGCTCCTGGAAGATTTTATGCGTCTTTTGGTGTTATTAATGGTTGCAGCGAGTCGGAAAGCAAATGGAGTTCATGCATCGGTCTCGTCATCGCTACATATAACAACTTTCGATCGATCGGATGATCCCTGAATGGTTCGTCGAAAGCGGCGATGATAACGGCGTCGAACTCTAGACCTTTTGATAAGTGACTTGGCACGATGAGAAGGCAATCGCCGTTTATGTCGGAATTCTCACCGAGCAGTTGAACCGACATGCCCGACTTTTCAAGCTGCTTGTTAAGCACCTCGGACTCTTTTCGCGTTTTACAAATTAGAGCAATCGAGCGGTGTCCCCTGCCGAGGATCGCCCTATAGATTTCATTCACCTTGGAAGCATCGAGTACCGGCAAATCATAAAACTCCGGCTCCCGGCCATGGCGGACAACCGGTTCGACTAGCGGCAGATCTTCTTCCATCTGCTCGAGAACCTTGTTTGCCAATTCCATAATCTCGATTGTCGTTCGGTAGCTTTTTTGCAACGTTGTATAAGTGGCTCTTGGAAACATTTCCTGTACCGGATCCCATGATGTCAATGCCCGGTAGCTATGGATTCCTTGTGCCAGGTCCCCGACCATCGTGAACATATCCGTTTCCAAACCGTCTTGAAGTGCTGCCAGCTGGAATTCGCTGTAATCCTGCACCTCATCGATGAAGACGACACGCATTTTCCATTTATCCGCCACACCTTTCAACTTGGCGTGAAGAAAATAAAGGGCTGCCAAGTCCTCTGTCTCCCACGCATCACTAGCGTGCGCGGCAAAAAAAGCATCCCTTTCCGAATCGGACCAGTGGCATGCCAGTTCTTTATGTAATTGAGGGTTTGTTAGCCATTCCCTATACAAATTTTTAATATTGAACTTTTTAAATCTCTTCATGTAAGTGGAAACCGTTTTCTTCCCTTCCATTTCAATAGAAGGAAGCCGTTCATCACGCTCATCCATGACCCTTGTAATACGTGCCTTCCGCTTCTCATCATCACGGATGCCATACAATGCTTTATCGAGCGCTTCTTCATATTTGTCGGATAAGAGCTTGTACAGCTGTTTTCGCTTTCGATTCACTTCGCTTTGCATAATGAGCTTAATACGTTCGATCCTTTTTTCAAGAGGCATATATTTGAAATCTTCTAGGAATAACTTCTTCAAACGAGTTGCCCGCATAATTCGGTATTTTTCAATATAGACGTCTTCAAAGAGGGCTGCTGTTTCTTGTTCCAGCTTATCTACATAACTTTGCATGATTTCACGATAGTGAAGCGTTCCTTTCATACGTGCAATGAACAGTTGTTCTTCATTAAGGGAATCAGCTGCGGTCAACAGCTCCAGCTTTTTATTCGGATCCGCCAATTTCAGTTTCAGACTTGTAGCATCTAGGACGTATTCGGCGAATGTCGTTTGGCATATCCGCCCGACCCCCAACTCTGGCAGAACTTCTCCGATATATTCCATGAACAACCGGCTTGGCGCCAAAATCATCAGCTTCTCTGAAGGGAAATCAGTGCCCATCGTATAAAGGAAATAGGAAATCCGGTGAAGGGCGATCGTCGTCTTCCCACTGCCCGCGGCACCTTGAACGATGATCGGCTGTTTCAAATTCGCCCGGATAATTTCATTTTGCTCCGCCTGGATTGTCGAAACGATTTCGGTCAACCGGACATCCGCTTTCCCTGATAATGCTTCCTGCAGCAGTTCATCATTCGTTGTTAAATCAATATCAAGAACATCCAGCAATTCACCTTCTTCGATTTTGTACTGCCGTTTCGAAAAAAGATGTCCGCTAATTTCTTCGTCCCGCACTTTATACGTCAAGTCT
>NZ_LQYA01000053.1:13055-31435 GCF_001531445.1 Sporosarcina koreensis | reverse complement strand
GGCGACCGCCAATCGACGATGATCGGTTCTTGGGTTTCCTGATGAAAGACGGATGTTTTTCCAATATAGAGGAATTCATCCTTCTCCCCTTCCGTCTGGAAATGGATACGAGCGAAATAAGGCTTTTGCTGAATCGCTTCGAGTCCTTCCTTCTGGGAGCGGGCCATTTCAAAAAATCGGGTGTTCGTCAAAATATTGATGTAGCTCAAACTGGAATCCAAATAGTCCAAGTCGGCCATCGCATGTCGGATTTCATCTTGCGAGGATTGCACATCACGCATCGACTCTTCCAAGAGCTTCTGCATGTAGTGCTTCGTGTAGTCAAGGCGCTGCAATTCGAACTCAAAATCGGGATGTTTCTGCATAGACAGTCCTCCGTTTTGCGTATTTTGCGTCCTGCTCTTCTAGGTGAGATGTTGGGGTCAAAATGAAACAGGAATTGATTGTACCATTATGGGATGTTTTAGGCAATATGATTTATTCAGAATCATTATAATCATATTTCACGTTAATTAAAAAAGCCCCGTTTTGAAAAACGGGGACATACCAGTTCTATACAAATGTTCTTACATAGACAATTCAACAGGGAAAAACTCGGTCCGTTGCTGTTCACGCTTGTCGAGCATAATTTGATCCGGTTTAATGCCTTGCTCACGTAGCACTTCGATATTCTGCACGAGAAATTCGTCGCTGCCGACAATATAGAAGAGGCCTTCCTTGTCTGCAGCAAGATTTTTCACTTCTTCATAATAATCTTTACGATTATCAACGAACTGGACAGTGAACTTCTTATCAGCTGCAGGTGCAAACACATCTGGGAACAAGAAATCACTTGTTGAATCGATGTTTAGGGAATGGATTTGATTGACGTTATCAGCACGGTCGAAATAATCGAGTACAAGCGGTCTAAAAGTTGCCAATCCGACTCCTGAAGAGAGGAGGTACACATTTTTGTCTTCTCTTTTCAGCGGAACATTCGAATGGATTTTAAATATGGCAACTTCATCTCCAATTTTATGGTTTCTTAACGTCGATTTAAATTCAGAACACTGCTCTTTAATGCGTGTTGTTATGCCAATCGAGTTTTCATATGGCAGCGTAGAGATGGACATGTGACGGATCAAGCTGCGGTTTGGTTTATCCCCAGCATTAAAACCTTCCAGTGCCAAGTGGATGTGAGAACCTTCTTCCCAAGTAAGACCTTCCGGACAGTCGAGCAAGTACGTTTTAACTTCAGGTGTTTCTTCAATAATCTTATTTATTTTCGTCCAATAGATTTGCATTATATATTCCCCTTTTTCAATTATTTGTATTCTTACTTTCCACTATACAGCAAGTGATAACGATTATCAATTAGAATCAGTTGATAAGTATGAACGCAGGCATTATATAAAAATCTCCACGCCGTTTGTTGAGCGTGGAGATTTCATCAGACTGTAAAACGTCCCATATCGTTTTGTAGTGTTTCTGCAACTTCGGAAAGTGTTTGTGCGCTTGAAGCGATTTCTTGGTTGGAAGCCAATTGTTCTTCTGTCGATGCACTTGTCGATTGCGCTTCGGCTGATGCTTGAATAGCAAGCTCTTGCACTTTTGTAGCGCCTTCTGTCACTCGCTCGCTCATCGTTCGAATCTGTTCAATTGCAGCAGCAACTGTTCCGACTTTGTTGCTTACATCATTGGCTGCCAACTCAATTTCACTAAATACTTCGTTAGTTTTTTCAGTAATGCCCAATCCTTCTTTGACTCGATCGCTACCCGCTTCCGTACTGTCAACGGCCAAAGAAACGTTTTGAATAATAGCATCGATCATTCGGCCGATTTCTGCCGCGGATGTTTTCGATTGTTCAGCAAGGTTTCGCACTTCATTCGCTACAACGGCAAAACCTTTGCCCTGCTCTCCCGCACGAGCCGCTTCTATCGCTGCATTCAATGCCAAAAGATTCGTCTGCTCGGCAATGCCTGTTATAAGTTCGGTTACATTCCGGATCTTTTCCGAATGAATCGCCAAATCAGTAATGATATCCGAAGATTGCTTGATGGATGCAGAGATGCTGGACATCTGATCCGTTACCTCTTTCATAAGGTCCGCACCTTCACCCACAAGTCGGGATACCTCATCGGAAGAAGTGAGCATCGCTTCATTATCATTTGTGATTTGATTAATGCCGTTAGCCATTTCACCCATTGCGTTCGCAGAATCATTGACAATATTCACTTGCATATCGCTTGCCAGTAAATTCTTTTCAGCAATTTCAGCTACCATTTCGGAAGCAGCAAGGCTTTCTTCTGAACTTGCCGTCAACTGTTCAGCTTGAGCTGCCAATTGGTAGGATGAATCTCTCGTGCTTATAATAATAGCCCGTAAATCAGTCTTCATTTCGTTGAGAGCTGTTGCCATTTCACCAATTTCGTCACGGTTTTTGATATGTAATGGCTCCATGCCAAAGTTTCCTTGCGCAAGTTGCTTTAATGCATTTGTCATTTTCCTGACTGGATTTGTAATGTTTTTACTAATAATATAAGCAATGACCATACTTAAAATAGTTACTAGGGCAAGTAAGCCGATAAAGAAAATGCCCGTCGATTTCACTCTCTTTTCAACTTCTTCCCGAACGTCAAGCATTTGCTCACGTTGGAAAGAAATCAATTTATCCGCTTTATTAATGATAAGTGCCTGATAAGGCTCCGCTTCTTCGGCATACGAGAGCGCTTCATCATCTTTCGCATTATTAAAAGCGGCGAGTGCTTTTTCAGAGAGAACGATATATTGCTCAGATGCAATTTTCAATTCATTGAGCAGTGCACTGCTTTCCTCCGACTGCAAGGATGATTCTAACTCATTTATTTTTTCATTAATTGAAACAAGTAAATCACTGCGGTTCATCAAGTATTTTGTTTCTTTATAAAGTAAATACCCACGTAAATCATTGGAAAGCTCTTTTTGATTAGATGTTAACTGTTCCAATAGGACTACTTTTTCCATTTGGTCATCAATGAGCGACTTATACTTCTCACTAACGTCCGGAATGGTCAAATAACTTAATACTCCTACAGTAATCATTAAAACTAATAGTAATAGAAAGCCTGTCCATAACTTTTTCCTTACTGAATACCTCATTATTTTCCTCCTATTTCTGCAACCATTCAACATTATAAACTACTATCTATTATCCGTATAGACATAGGTAGATAGAATAACAAAAATAGCTGGAAGTACCCTTACCAATCATCTTATCTATTCACCTAGAAAGAAAATAGTCTTTTCACACTAGAAAAACCAGACGAGGCAACTTCCACTTCGTCTGGCTTCACCTGCTTATTCATTCTTTTGGAATTTCACTTTCCATGAGCCGTCAGCCTCTTCCAGTCCTACGCCGACCCATCCATCTTTCAATAAGGATTGCTGCTCCAATACATCCGACATGTCTGCCATGGCTGTCAGCGACCCTGTTTTTTCGTTGTCCTGCAGATCTATCATCAACGTGTATCGCAAAAGATTTTCATATTTCTTTTCCAATGAAATGATATACATGCCTAGCGTAAATTTGTCCTTCAGGCTTGCAATGTTAAATGGAGCTACAGTTGCGAACACATAGCGATGGCGGTTCGTATCGACATTCTCCATAAGGAGTTCTCCGAGAATCCGTTGCAAGCTGTTCCCTCTATAGGCGGGGTCAACATTCGTCACTTCCGAATACAGAACGGATGGCAATTCGGAAGCGGGTAAGCATGCATCCTTGCCTAAATGGTGTTCGTCAATTTCCGGTTCGAGCATCGCCCTGAATGCGATTAGATGGCTGCCGTGAAATGCGCCGATCATTGTTCCATTCCCATCCAGGATGTAGTGGAATTCCTCCTCTGACAATGGCTGTAAAAAAGAAGCAACGGTCAAGTTGTCAATCACTTTCTCCTGCAACGTCATAATTGCATGAAGGTCATCGTGAGCCAATTCCCTGATCGTTACCTTTTGACCATTTTTCAACATTACATCTTTCTTCATCCGACCACCTTCTCCGAGTAGACCGTTAGTTTATTCAAAACGGCTTCATCCACCTCGACGCCAAGACCCGCCTTTTCAGTGAGGCGGATGAACGGAACATCATATGTTAGGTTTCCGATGTCTTCACTGAATTTCAATGGTCCAGTCAATTCGACGCTCGTCATGATTTTTTTGGAGAAGGCAATGTGGAAGCCGGCTGCTGAACCGACAGATGATTCAACCATCGAGCCGACCTGGCATTCGATTCCCGCCATTTCTGCCATATGGGCGAGTTTCATTGCGGGATAGATGCCGCCGCATTTCATCAGTTTGATGTTCACTTTGTCTGCGGCGCGCTTGGCAATGATTTCCCTCATTTCACGGAACCCTCGCAAACCTTCGTCAATCATGACAGGTACGGAAGTTTTCGATTTGATCTCCACCATGGCATCGATATCATCCGCTTTCACCGGTTGCTCCAGCCAATCGAGTGTACACTCTTCAAGTTTTTTTAACGCCTGCAATGTCGTCGAGCTGTTCACCCATCCTTGATTCACATCGATGCGGATGGCGATCGACTCTCCTACCCGTTCGCGGACAGCCTGGATTCTTTTCACATCTTCAGAAACGTCCGTGCCGACTTTCATTTTCAATGACCGATAGCCTTCCTCGACGCGCTGTTCCGCTTCATCGGCCATATGTTGAGGTGTTCCGATGCTAAGAACATGTGTAATCGGGAATTCATCGTGATATCTTCCGCCCAACAGATCATAGACGGGAATGTCCAACGCTTTTCCGACTGCGTCATAGCAAGCGATGTCTATTGCGGCTTTCGCTGATGGCACACCGTATATCTCAGCGTCCATGCGCTCGTGGATCTTTTCCATTTGAGCCGGATCCATGCCGATCAGCTTCGGCGCAAGCGTATTTTTCAGGACGGCATATGTACTTTCCCAGCTTTCACCCGTTACGTGTTCATCCGCCACCGCTTCTCCATATCCGACATGGCCTGTGTCGGTTGTCAATTTGACGATGATCGACGGCATATAGTCGTATCTCGCGTAGCTGATGATGAATGGCTCATGTAACGGCAAGTGGATTGCATGAATTTCGATCTCTTTGATTTTCATCTTGATTCTTCCTTTCGATATGGCAAATGTCTTTCGTTATTGTATCATTGTCGGGAATGCGGGGGAAGAAGGGACCTTTGTCGCGATTTATTGAGCCCTTGTTGGAATAAATGAGCCCATGGCACAAAACTACAAAAACGGCAGAGGATATCCCCCGCCGTTCTGCCATACATAATTCACTCTTCGTGGCTGATCTGCCATTCGATGCCGTATTGGTCCTTCAATGAACCGTAGCTTTTACTCCAGAACGTCTCCTGCAAATCCATCTTCACTGTTCCGCCTTCTTTCAGCTTCTCGAAGACCAATTTGATAAGGTCAAAGTCCTTGTTTACAAAAGCTAGACTGACATTATTCCCTTCGACAAAAGGAAAGCCGGGAAATGTGTCGGAGAACATGACTCTGGTGCCGTCGATATTCAATCGTGCATGCATGACCAGATCCTTCGCTTCTTCGGGCAACTGATAATCGGGACTCTGAGGAGCTTCGCCGAATGTCATGATTTGCGTGATCTCCGTATTGAATACCTCTGCGTAAAACTCTACAGCTTGCCTGCAGTTGCCATTGAAATTAAGATAGACCTCTACTGCCATTTTCACGACCCCTTTTCCAAAATTCTTTTCATTCTTTCAATTCAGTTTACCACGTACAAGCTTTCTTGCAAACCGCTTGCGATTCAGAATGGAAACAATAGCGGGATGGCAATCATCATGACGATAAGCATTATCACTTGTAACGGGACGCCGATTTTCACGAAATCCTTGAACTGGTATCCCCCAGCTGTCATGACAAGTGCATTTGTCGGGGAGGCGACCGGTGTAGAGAACGCCATGCTTGCCCCGACGGCGACAGCCATCAAAAATGGATAGGGGCTGACGCCGATGCTAAGGGCGGCACTTAATCCGATTGGCGCGAACAGGACGGCTGTTGCAGTGTTGCTTATGAACTGGCCGAATGTCATCGTTAATAAGAAGATCCCACCAAGCACGCCCAATGGACCAAGTCCGCCGAGCAATTGGATGATCCCTTCCGAAAGCAATACCATCCCGCCCGTGTTTTCTAGCGCTGTCGCCATCGGAAGCATAGCGCCTATTAAAATGATGCTCTCCCAGTTGATCTGGCCGTATGCGTCATCCATATTTCTGACGCAGCCTGTCAAAATCATCAATGCGGCACCGATCAATACCGAAATGACTGCCGGGAACACTTCGAATACCATGAGAAGTACCATCAGAATCATGATTGCGCCTGCAATGGACGCTTTTCCGCTCGCTGCCGCCATACTTGCATGCTCTTTCGGCTGCCCGATGACGACAACATTCCCTGTTTCCCGGGAAAGCAATTCAATCGATTCCCAAGAGCCTTGTACGAGAAGAGCATCTCCGAAACGGAGTTTTTGCTTCGACATATCCTTCACGACATACTCCCCTTGGCGATTGATCCCTACGATATTCAAATTATATTTCTCGCGGAAGTTGATCGTACGCAAAGTCTCATTAATCAATTTCGAGTGTGGGGTCAAAAGCACTTCCGCGATGCCCAGCTGCTTCGAGACGAGCTCATCCGCCTCGGATGTCCCTTTTTCTATGGATAACCCAAACGCTTCAACAAATTTCTCAATATTTTCAGCGGCCCCTTGTACATAAAGCCTATCCTTCGGCTGGACAATGCTATTCGGTCCAGCCATTTCCTGATAGGTCATTGGCAATAAATTCAGACCTTCCGTTGACTTCCTGCTAATTTTCAAAATGCATAACTGGTACGTCGCCGGTATTTTCAATTGTGCAAGCCGCTTCCCGATCATTTCAGATCCTACCGGCACTTTTACCAAGTACAAGTTTCCGCCAAGCTGATAGTCAAGCGCCAACTGTTTCGCCGACAGCTTTTGGACCTGATTGGAATTGGATGCCTTCTTTCCCTTTGGCAACAGCGAATTGCGAACTGCATACAGATAGATAAGACCTACGACAACTCCGATAATACCGATTGGGGTGATTTGGAAAAAGCCAAGCTTTTCATATCCATTATCGACAAGCATTTGACTGATGATCAAGTTCGGCGGCGAGGCGATCAACGTCAGCAATCCTGAAAAACTGGCCATATAGGAAAGCGGAATCAAATACTTCGACGGACTGCTGTTAATGCTAATGGCAATACTGATGACAATCGGCAGCATGAGGGCAACCGTCCCCGTATTGCTCATGAAAGCGCCTACTGAAGCGACAATGAGCAATAGGAGAATAAACAGCCGCTTTTCACTATCACCCGAGTATCGCAATAATAATGTTCCAGCCATTTGGGCGAGCCCTGTCCTCAAAATTCCCGCGCCTATTACGAATAGTGCAGCAATCATAATGACGACAGAGTTGGAAAAGCCGGATAACGCTTCAGCAGGCGTAAGGATTCCCGTCAGCACGAAAGCGAGCAAGGCGAGAATCGCGACGAGATCAGCACGTATTTTATTCGTCATGAACAATACGACAGTAATCCCTAAAATGATGAATGTGAGCGTGAGTTGCACAGCACCTAGTTCCTTTCTTATTTGTCTATATCCATTGTAGTATAGATAGAAAGAAAGCACCCGCACGTTCCGTACATTTACGTGAACATTTGGATCCCCTCACTATCTGTGCGTATAGGCTCACTTTTTTTGATCGAGACATAAGGCCTTCCTTCATCCCACCGGATTTTCACTGGTACATTGTATGTTTCTGTCAGCAAATCATCAGTCATCACGTCCTTTTTCTTTCCCGAAGCCACAATACTTCCTTCTTTTAATAGAAGCACATGTGTGATATCTTCCATCAATTCCTCGACATGGTGCGTCACATAGACAAGGTGACAATCATTTTTCGTTACGACTTTTAATGTATGTAAAAATTGCTCCCTTGATAATAGATCAAGTCCTGAGCATGGCTCATCCATAATAAGCATTCGTGGTTTATTCATGAGCGCCCTTGCAATTAAAATCCGACGTTTTTCGCCTTCTGACAGTAAGTTAATGGGCTTACCTTTTACGTAGGATAACCGGAAATCATGCAGCAGCTCATCCGCGCGTTCCCAATCAGCTGGAGAGGGGTGCTCATACAGGCCGAAACTCGCAAACTTTCCACTAATAATGACCCGCTCGACCGTTTCATGCTGAAACATTTGAGTGAATCGCTCCAAAGAACTGCTGACAAAACCGATTTCTTTACGCAGTTCCGGTAAATTCGTTTCGCCAAATCGGTTCCCAAGAACGTGAACTTCCCCTTCAGTTGGAAATTGATGTGCGGATATAATATTGAGAAGCGACGTTTTACCGGACCCATTCAGCCCTAATATTGCCCAGTGCTCCTTCTTTTCAATTGTCCAATCGATATTCGTAAGAATCTCCTTATTGCCCCTTCTGAACAAAACGTCCTTCAAGTCAACCACGTTTCGCATCGTAAATCACTCGCTTCCGTCCATTGTATTTGAAAAACGGCAGATCTTTTTTGATCCACCGTTTCGTTTATTCTGCCACCGGTTTAAAATTAACTAAAGAGATTCCGGTAACCCTAACTTTTTGCCCCTCAGTCAACTTCACACGGCTTTTTGATCCCATTTCACTGCCACCAATCACTTCATAAAGAACTGGATCATTGCCCTTTTCGTGAATTTCCAAATATCCCATCCCGTACTCGCTACCGAATATATATTCACCAGCTTCAATATCCAATCCGACGTCCCAAATACCTGCATTCAAATCAGTAGACAACGTTGTTGGCACCGGTGAGAAACTAACATTATCATAGCCGCCATCCGCAAAAATTGTATATGCACTCTCAATATCGACCGTTAGGCTTCCGACACCACCTACATGACCTACAATTTCACGTATGACAAGATCACCGTTTTCATCATAAATGAATATGTTTCCCGCAGGATATCCCGAAATAGCATATCTCCCTGGTTGAAGACTGACCTTTACTCCTTCCTTCGTAAAAACGCCACTTTCAAACTGTTCAGCGTCTTCATTACGCCGATCCACCGTATTGAAAATTGCCGGATTCACCTTTCCGATCAGTTCATCCTTTTCCGAGCCGACAATTTCAAAGTTCTTTTCATAAGGGCCGGCCTTATTGGACTCCGGCTTTTGTAAAGGATGACAGCCTGACAGCAGCAATACGCATGAGGCAAATAAAAGAGATGAACCTATTTTACAGCCGATCCATTCAAGCCATTTCTCCATAGTGTTTTTCATAATACTCCACCGTTCCTTATTTTCTCAAGGGAAGCCGCAAACTCCTCCATCCTATCAGTTTTTTGCGACTTCTCCTTTTCGGATGTAAAGCAGTTTATTGCGTCCGTATAGAATAGCTGCGGCTAACAGATTAAGCCCAACTAACCAACTATACGAATGTTTGAAGTCCAATTTTTCATTGCCAAATTCCGCAGCTGCTTCCCCATTCAATATGGAACCGATATCGATGAATTTCAATGGATACAGCCAATTGAATGTAGCTCCTGTTACACTTATCAGATCAGGCAGCAGTAAAATGACAATCATCGTCAAAATGGTCGCGTACAAATTCTTCGTCATGACATTGATCAGAACAAATACGAGCAAAAGGAATAACGCAATCAACGCAAACGCGATGAACATATACGTTAGATACCTGATTGTCGACACTGCAACGAAATCCATATCTTGATAAATAAGAACTGGCGTGATGAAATTGCCCCATTCCGTTTTTTGGGCAATATAATATCCGCCGATGAGCACGGCTAAGACTAGAAACAGCAGTACTTGAACCAAATGAATGGCCACCTTGCCGCTAACTTTTTGCATGAAGGATATTGGGAAACCGCCTACAACAGACTGATGTTGCTGATCATTCACCAACATGCTGCTTCCGATAATTAACACAAAAAGACAAAATAGCAGTCCACTGAGCATGTTCAACGCGACCGGCAAATAATTGCTTGCTACAAAGGGATCCGGTACAAGTGGCAATTTATGTACTTTGTAATATCGTAAAATCGCCATATCTTTTTGAATTTCATCCTTTGGAATGACATAGTTGGGATGGATTCCTTTGTTCCCTAACTCATGTAATTCAAGACGTAATTCATTCAATTTAAGGCCTTCTTCTATATATTTGTCATAATCCTCTTTCTTCCACAAATAAAACCTTTGCATATTAATCGAGGAAGATTGTTGTGTCAAATTATTGTAAGTCGCTTCCCCCTCAGCCGTCTCCCTCAGGTCCTCAGGAAACGCATTGAACACTGTAAACATATGCTCCGCTTCCTCGTTTTTCAGCCTCTGCATATCTTTGATGTCTAGTTGACTATATTGGGTATAATACAAAGGGAAAAACAGGATAAGGCCAATTCCAAGTAACCAATTTTTCCGATTATGGAGCAATAATTTTGTTTCAAACAATAAATACTTCCAAAACATAATCCGTATCCTTCCTCATTACATATTTTCACGCATAATAGAAACGTCGTTTATTAATGACCTTTGAAAGAATGAATAGTACAAGTTCGGTGACAGCAAGCGTGATGAATAGCACGACAATTCCTTTCATGTATGTGATCGTCTCTGTATTCACTAGAAAGTTCTTATCCCCATTTACGATTTTCCCAAAATCAAAATACGTTTGAGGGAAGAAGCTAATATCTTTTCCAAATATCTCCCTCGTCGTCCTTGAAACGAAAAGGCGGTCCGAGAAGAGGATGAAGCTGCTGAATAAAAGAACAAGCCATTCATTTTTAAACAGAAGACCCAAAATGACATTCATTCGGATGAAGAGGAAGATTAATAGCGGAACGACTATCAATGTTTTCCCTAAAAAGGCAGCGATTGAAATGATATCGTAATCCTCTAGTGAGAAGGTCCGTTGTGCAATCATGATCGGTACATGCAAATCGAAATAGCCAAAACCGAATTGCACGCTCATTACGACAACCCCTGCAATCAGTATTCCAATAACTACGAGCAGTGAATAGAAGAAAGCGGATAGAGATTTCAAATTCAATTGGCGATACCAGGATAATGGAACGCCTTGCAAAACTGACCGATTTTTGCGGTCTCTCGATAACACATCACTGCTGAAAAAGATTGCGCAGAATATGATGAAAAGAATCCCGTTCGTCTGCAGGAACTTTTGCAGCGCTTGCAATCCTGTCTTTTCGTACATTAAACCATATGTAATTGGGTACTCATTCGTTAAGTAATCCTCATAGCGCATCATTGTTTGCTTGTATAGATGGGACCTATCCTTCCCTGGGTAAGGAGATAGCGCAAATAGATTTTCATCTGAGGTATATTCATATTCATTCCCCATCAGGGAGAAGTTCCGTAAATAAAGAAACCGGTGATAGTTCTTATCTTCATATGCGGTAAGTAAAGCGTGATTGAGTTTATAATAGTAATCGTTATAGGCATAGACGGGCATTCCTGTCATTATAATAATGCCCGTATTCCCCTTCTTCTCCCTAAATTTCTGCTCGACTTCGAGATCCGTTAAATAAGTCTTCACCTCGTCAGGATTATATGTTTCTTTTGTTTTTTCGTTCGGCAACAGAATCAGACAATAACTCAGCAGCAATACACCGATGAATAAAATAAAAGGTACGTTACGTCTGCTTCTTGCTGTAATAAGAAATTCATGCTTCAAATAATTTCGATTCATCCCAGCTTCCCCTTTTGGTAGTAAAGTATTAATTTTCTATTTGTATTTGAGCTGAAAAAGTTTGCGGCAATCAAGCGTTTTTCGAATAGTACTTATCATAGTATTCTACTGTCCCCAATGGCCCGACTGTCATTTCCTTTTCATTATAGTCAAGCATCCGTTCTATCCACTTGGTCTGTTCCGACTCGCTCATTCCTTTTAACGGAATGCATAATAAATATTTCGCCAAATAGAGGTGACCTTGCGGAAGTGCCACTTTTCCTTTTAGTGTTTCGTATTGTTCAGGAGTTACTTCTATTTTAAGAAAAACATCATTTTCACCAGTAAATCTATGTTCATGCACAATCTTTCCGTCTTTTAGGAAAATGACTCTATCTGCATATAAATCCAAGTTCGATAGTAAATGGGATGCGACAAAAATGAGCTTATCCTTCTTCATTTCCATTAAGCAATCCGATAAGAGGGCCACATTATCCACATCGAGGCCGTTCATCACTTCATCCATAAGCATCACTGGTGTATCTGCAGCCATCATCATTGCAAAGCATAGACGTTGCCGCATACCTAATGAATATGTGCGAACCTTCCTTTTCACGTAATTGCCCATTTGGAGGCGCTCGATGACTTCGGGAACCTGCTTTGCCGTTCCTTTCCACATATTTGCATAAAGTTTCAAATGATCCACTCCTGATAGCTCCTCAAAAAGGTCTTGCTGTTCAGGGAAAGAACACAACTGCTTATGGATCAATAACTCTTCCTTTTCATTTCGGTAGGCATATTTATCATCAAATAATACATGTCCCGAATCAGGTTTCACAAAGTTCGCCATGACATTGAACATTGTAGATTTGCCCGTTCCGTTGGGAGCCGCCACGCCGATAATTTCCCCTATCTTTGCCGTTAATTCCAGATTATCTAGAACAGCTCTCTCATTGTACGTAATTGACACATTCGATAATTTCAGCATTTATTCTTCCGCCTTTCAACTTCCCCTTTTGATAGTAAAGCATCAATTTTTCCATTATTTTGCCTGTCTCACTATACTATAGACATACTATTATAATATTTCAATAGTATTTATACTTTTAATTAATCGAACTTATTCATTTCACCTGACAATTTACTAATCCGATGAAAAATCTGTTCTTGTGGCAAACGAAAAAGCTGTCACAGTTGTCTAGTTGACAATTGTGACAGCCTTTTTGATTAGGAAGCGACTGCTGTTTTATTTTTTGTATTGTTGCCTTTCGTTTTCCATTGGATGGCGAGTTGGATGATGAACAGAGACAATCCGATGATATCTGTAATTGTTTCAGGGTAAATCAATAACAGCCCCGTGATTGTAATAAGAATACGCTCAAGCCAATTGATTTTCCGGTACCAATAACCGATCATCCCTGCTCCAATCGCAATCATGCCGACGATGGCGGTGAAGACGACCCATATGATTTCAAGGAAACTGGAGTCGATCATAAGCATCGCGGGATTGAAGACAAACATGTACGGGATGATGAAGGCCGCGATTGCAAGCTTTGCGGAAACGACCCCCGTTTTGATCGGGTCCCCGCCGGAAATGCCTGACGCAGCGAATGCTGCCAGTGCAACAGGCGGCGTAATATCCGCGATAATACCAAAATAGAATACGAACAAGTGAGCAGAGATCGCAACTACGACTGGAACTGTAGTACCTGGTCCCATTTCACCGCCCATGAGCAACAGGATGATCGCCGGTGCGGCAATTGTCGATGTAATGACATAGTTTGCCGTCGTAGGTGAACCCATCCCTAAAACTAGCGCTGCAAGCATCGTGAAGATGAGCGTCAATAGGATATTCCCGCCTGCCGCGGATACAAGTCCATTGGCAAGACTGAGCCCTAACCCTGTTTTCACGACGACGCCGACGATGATACCCGCACAAGCGGTCGCCGCGGCGACTGCCAATGCAGTGCGCGCCCCATCGACTAGCGCCATGATGATATCTTTCGGTCCAAGTCTCGTCGATTTATCAAAGAAGCTGACAACTAATGTGAGGACGATCCCCAATAATGCAGCCTTCATTGTAGGTATTCCTAATAAGAGGAATAGGATGATCCCTAAAATCGGCAAGAGTAGGTAGATCTTTTTCAAAGTCGCTTTTCGATCAGGCATCTGGTCCGGTGACATGCCCTCAAGACCTACACGCTTCGCCTCGAAATGCGTCATGATCCAAATCCCTGTGAAATAAAGCAATGCAGGAATCGCAGCCGCTTTGGCAATTTCCCAGTACGTGATACCGCCGATGAATTCGACCATTAAGAATGCTGCAGCCCCCATAATCGGTGGCATGATTTGCCCGCCTGTTGAAGCAGCCGCTTCAACGCCGCCTGCAAATTCCTTCCGGTAGCCGAGCTTTTTCATCATTGGAATTGTATAAGAACCTGATCCGACAACGTTTGCGACGGAACTTCCTGAAATCGTCCCTTGCAATGCACTTGAGAAAATCGCAACTTTTGCTGGCCCGCCTGTCAAACGGCCAGCGAGAACGACAGCCAAATCATTGAAATAATTTCCTACGCCGGTTTTCACAAGGAATGCACCGAACAACAGGAAGACGAATATAAATGTCGCGGATACACTTATCGGCGTTCCTAAAATACCGTCAGTCGTGAAGAACATTAATTGTACAATGCTTTTCAGGTCTTGGCCGCGGTGCGCCAGGAAACCCGGGAAATATCGGCCATAAAATGCATAGATCAAGAAGACTGTCGAGATGATCGTAATCGGCAAGCCGACTGCACGTCTTGCAGCCTCCAATGTCAATAGAATAGCGACAATCCCGATGAACAGATCCATGTCGGATACCCTTCCGACGCGGAAGACAAGATCACCATAAAATAGCGGCCAATACAAGCCGACCGCAATGGCTAGCAATGAGAGGATGACATCGTAGAATGGCACTTTGTCTCTCTTGACTCCCGGTTTTTTAAATGCCGGGAACAATATGAAAATCAATGCGAGAGCGAATCCTAAGTGAATGGAACGCTGAATATACGCAGTGAACGGGGTTCCGATGGATGTGTATAATTGGAATAAGGAAAATGCCAGTAATCCTACAAAAACGAGGGTTTTGAAGATCCCTTTCACATTCCGAGTATTCGATTCGGGATCATACTTTTGTAGAATTTCAAGTTGCTGTTCTTCCGTCAGCATTTCATTGTTTTCAAGTTGGGACTCTTGCTGAGTTTCTTCCCGATTCTTATTTTTAGCCATTCATGTTTACTCCTTTCATCAATTGGTAGAATGATTGGCGCTGCACACGAAATGTGTACGATTTCCCTCTGGTCAAATAGTTTTTCAGGTCCACCTCAAGGCCTTTATACCTAAAAGCCAAGTCTGCATTGACATCCCCTACAAAAAGGACGAATGACGGGATGATATTATGCTCATAAGTAAGCGTATACATTCCGTCTTTAACAGTCAGCGACTCTCCTTCTTCTGCATAGCCAGGCAACCCGATTCCTACATCTTCATACTGCATGGACAATGATTGAATGGCGTTTCGATCAGTGACCCGATATGATTCAACGACATCGGTCAGAAAAATGGAGTGTACATAGCGTATTTGAAATTCCTGCTCATCCTCCAACTGTATAAAATAAGTTTTTGGATGATCAGTTCGATATTCCGTAAAGGTGAATACCTTATGTATCGGCAGGAAAATGGAGACGAGGGAGACAAATAGCGCAGATAGTAGAATGGGGAGAAATACTTTCTTTCTTCTCATCTTCTTCTCCCTTTCCGGTAGCAATGAAGAATGGGACGGCTGAAGCATATTGCTTCACCGCCCCGTTCAACTATTGACTTGTATTCAATTATTTCTTTTCGTCAAAGTACTTTTGAGCGCCTGGGTGAACAGGGATCCCGATACCGTCAAGACCTGTTTCCGCTTTGATCAAAGCGCCTTTTGGATGCGTAAGTTTTGAAGCATTGTCATAGATCGCTTTTGTGATTTCATAAGCAAGATCTTCAGGAACATCGTTTTGGATGACCAACATTGCTCCAACAGAAACAGTCGGCGTATCTTCTTTGATGCCATAAGTTCCTGCTGGAATGACTTCTTTAGCATAGTACTGATATTCTGAAATCAATTCATCGGCTTTTTCATCGGATACAGGTACGATGTAAACTTGAGCTGTAGCGTTCAAGCTTTCAACCGCACCAGTCGGTGTACCTGCAGTGATGAATGCAGCATCGATTTGGCCAGCTTGCAAGCTCTCTTGGGATTCCCCGAAGTCCAAGTCTTGTGGCTGGATATCATCCATTGACAATCCGTGGATTTCAAGAAGTTGCTCCGCGTTCGCATACGTACCGGAACCAGGAGCCCCTACGGATACTTTCTTACCTTTCAAATCATCAAATGATTTGATGCCATTTTTCTCTAAAGTGACCAATTGGACTGTTTCAGGATAAAGCGCACCGATTGCCGAAACTTCGTCGATGACTTCTCCGTCAAACATCATTTCGCCTTTGGATGCATAGTAAGCGATATCCGTTTGTACGAAAGCGATTTCAGCACCGCCATCTTTCAATGCAGTCATATTCGCTGCGGATGCTTGTGAAACTTCGGCAGTTGTTTTAACCCCAGTTTCCTGAGTGATGATATCTGCAAGGGCTCCACCAAGTGCGTAATATGTACCTTGCGTACCACCTGTCAAGACACTGATGAAATCATAGTCTTCTTTTGTTTTGCCGGATTCAGATCCATTGCCTGAATCATCCGCGCCACACGCTGAAAGGACAAGCAACGCAATCATCGAAATGAACGCAAGAATACGAAATCTCTTTTTATTCATATTTTCATTCTCCCCTTTTTGTTTAGTAGTTTTGCAACTTAGCACCTATTCTAACATGACTGGTTATTCGCTTGTCAATCTTTCTTGAAAATTTTCAGTAACTTGCAAGCGTTTTCAATAGGAAAAAAGGAGGTGGAATACCTTCATATTCCACAATATTACTCATATTTTTTTTTTTGATCTACATCCAAATACGTAATTCCAGCTTCATCTAAGTCCCTTTTCCGATGAGCAAGTCTTGATGCGGCACATGAGGCGACGCTTGCGACAAGATCGTCAAGAAATGTATGGACGCCATTCCCTTTTTTCGTATCCAGCTCATTGATAATACCGATTTTATTTTTATCCAGATGGCCGAATGTTGTTACAGCTATAGATCCATATGTGAAGACAGCCCCCAACGCGATTGTTTCATCTACACCAAAAAGCCCTTCGTCAGAAGTTACGATCTGTTGGAGTGGCGCTGATAGCTTCCCCTGTTCCGCAAGCTCATCCAATTCTATTCCGACAAGGATCGCATGCTGAAGTTCCCGCTTCCGTAATACTCTTTCGACCGAATCCACACATTCGTCAAGATCGAGCCCTTCATTATAAGGGACCTGCATTTCGTAAACGATTTTAGCGATGTCCTCCAATGTGACGCCTCTTCGAATTAATGCCTCTTTTGTAGCTTTTGTTACGACATCGGAATGGACAATGTTTTTTCCAGTGAACATAATTACTACCTCCTTATTCTTCCTGACGCTCGTCACGTATAATATGACAAAAGCCTTCAAGATGCTTATTCAATGTAACGTTTGCTTCCAAGCATTATACCTGTACTCGCGCTTATGTTACAATCTTCATACATCATACAACAGGGAGGACCTGCACGATGGAATATGGAAAAATCGAAGAAGTATTTTTTTACAGCGAGGCTCTGGATGAAGAGATGCAACTTCTCATCCATCTGCCACACCAGTATTCACCACTTTACAAGTATTCAGTTCTAATCGCCTCCGATGGCAAGGATTATTTTCAATATGGACGGATCGGACGGGTCGTTGACGAATTAGTCAACGAAGGCGACATCAGTAATATGATTGTCGTCGGCATACCCTATAAAAGCGTCAAGGAGCGCAGAAGGATGTACCATCCGGAAGGTGACCGCCATGATGATTACATCCGTTTTCTTGCGCATGAGCTTGTCCCTTACCTCGATGCGAACTACCCTACGTACCAAGTTGGCGCCGGCAGGGGATTGATCGGCGATTCGTTGGCAGCGACGATTTCACTGTTGACCGCATTGAAATATCCGAACTGCTTCGGCAAGGTGATTCTCCAATCCCCGTATGTCGACGAATCTGTGATGGAAAAGGTGGAAGCTGTTCAAGACACGTCTGCATTTTCAATTTATCACGTCATCGGCGAGGAGGAAACTGAAGTCAAAACGACTCAAGACGGCATTAGCGATTTCCTCACTCCGAATAGGGAATTGAATAAGTTGATCAAAAGAAAAGGGTTTTCCTACTTCTATGAAGAATTTAAAGGGAACCATACATGGAAATATTGGCAGCAGGATGTTCCAAGAGCAATCAAAGAATCCTTTCGCGACATTTGATACCAAACAGTACAAAGAATAGTTCATTCTGCTATAATTGTTTATAAGTTGTATATAAACATTTTACGAGGAGGTCTTTTATTATGAAATATGGTGTTGTAGCTTTCCCTTCAAAGAAACTCCAAGATTTGGCAAATGGGTACAGGAAACGTTATGATCCACATTATGCGCTTATCA
>NZ_LQYA01000053.1:5146-13043 GCF_001531445.1 Sporosarcina koreensis | reverse complement strand
GATCCACATTATGCGCTTATCACACCGCACATGACCGTTAAAGGTGTATTCGAGGCGGATGATAAAGAGATCGAGCAAGTTGCGGAAGCCATCCAAAAAGTAGTCCGCAAGCATAAGCCGTTTGAATTGAATGTGTCAAAAGTCAGCACATTTGCACCCATCACCAACACGATTTTCTTTAAAGTGACACCTAATGAGGAAATCCTTTCACTCCATAAAGACCTGAATGAAGATTTTTTCGGTGAAAAGCCTGAATATTCCTTCGTCCCGCATATTACAATCGCACAAAAATTGAATTCCGGTGAACATGATGACATAATCGGTCAAATCAAGATGTTCGGCGTGGATCATACTGAAATGATCGACCGGATCCATCTTCTCTATCAACTTGAGGACGGGTCTTGGACAGTTTATGAAACTTTCCGTCTCGGCGAGGAAAGCTGAAGATTGATTGAAGTTAGAATTGCCCGTTCCGATCTTGAACGGGAAGATGCGTATGATGTGCGGAAAAAAGTGTTTGTGGATGAACAAGGGGTACCTATCAGTCTTGAAATTGATGAGTTCGATAAAACCGCTTCCCATTTCATCGTCTATGATGAACAGCAGCCGATCGGGGCAGGACGCATCAGGGAAATCGGTCCAGGAATCGGAAAAGTGGAGCGGGTTTGTATTTTAAAAGAAATGCGTGGTAAGCATCTAGGGAATCTGATCATGCATGAACTTGAAAAACATGCAAAATTTGTTGAAATGAATAAAATCGTTTTGAACGCACAGTCCTACGCTGTGCCATTCTATGAGAAACTCGGGTATACGGTCACGTCTCCCGAGTTCATGGATGCGGATATTCCGCACCGCGCAATGGAAAAAGAGATCACCTCTTAAGAGTAAGTCAATTGGAAAAGAGCAGATCCGCGAACCGGTTACCGGTTGCAGGTCTGCTCTTTTTTGGGATTTCAAATTCAAAAAATTTCAATCCATTTACACGTATTCGTTTACTGCGAGCCCTTTTCCAACGAGATGTGCAATTTCAGGCGATAGGTTGGCCGGATTCGGATAGATGAACCCTTTCAAGTAAGGAGGGCGAGATTTGGCGATTACCACTCCTTCTTCCCTTTCCTCCATAATCCGCTCCTGTTCATGACGAAGTGAATCATCGAATTTATCCATCAGATCCGGATCCATTTTCACTTTTTCCACCCGATCGACATACGCAAAATTATTGCGCACTGCATTCATTCGATTCGCGTATATTTCGGCTTGCATCGGCTGTACCGGTAGAATGTATCCCATTTTCCCACACCCCTTTATATATATCCTCATCTACCCTATAACCTTTTTAATAGTCTATGAAACGTATTAAACGGAAAATGATTGGTTTCACCTATTTTTTTGAATGAGATTAGGTAAATCCTATTTCCAGTTACGGGTCTTCGGTTATGCGGACAATGCATCGGTAGTAGGTACTTGGACATCATCCAGTTGTGGACGCCAGCTGCTCGGGTCATAAGCCGTTTCAGCTGTACGGCAAAGAGCGCCGTTTCGTGCCCGCATGGATGCGGGTATGCAGTCTATGCCACAGGAAGTGGCGAACTTAGACTGCCTTCCTTGAACCGTCTTATGCCTGTCGCATCTAGGCAGGCGTCCTCCGCTTTTGGGTTACCCCATCATTCTTTGAATGTCATTGAAGTTAACGGAATTGCCGTTTTTGACGATTGATTTCACAAGTTCATCTTCCATATGTGGTGGGACTTCTTTGTTTGCGAGCCGGCCAACTTTTCTTACGATTTTCCGCACTTGCCGCTCATCACTGAAATCTGCATATTGGATCGCGTTCGCCAATGCGAAAACCTCCTCCATTGGAACACCGGTTTTGGATTCTATTTTTTTGAAAAACGAATCATTCATTTACTCTACCCTCCCCTTAGCAAAAGCTGCTGCCAACAATGATTAGCAAGATGAAGAGAACAACAATCAGAACGAAAGTGGAACCGCCATATGAGCCTCTTCCATACCCGCCATATCCTCCGCCGCCACAACCGCCGCCAGGATAGCATCCACCGAACATAAAAATCCCTCCTTCCCTTCCGTCTATCCTATGCAGATAGCGGAGAGAAGAAGGGGGCGTTCGCACAGTTCTTTTTATAAGGAGCCCTTCGGCTTGAATAAAAACGAGGCGATGAAGCCGAATAGGATTGCCGCACTGATCCCTGAACTTGTCACTTCAAACATTCCTGTCAAAACACCGATAAGGCCATGCTTTTCCGCTTCAGCCAGTGCACCATGGGTCAGTGAATTGCCAAAAGATGTAATGGGAATTGTGGCACCGGTACCCGCAAAATCGATCAACGGTTCATAAAGGCCAAATCCGTCCAGCACGGAGCCCGCAACGACAAGAATGCAGAGCGTATGCGCCGGTGTCAGCTTTGCTACGTCAAACATCAGCTGGCCAATGACACAAATAAGCCCACCGACTATGAAGGATGTAATGTAAATCGAAAACAATCAGACCACTCATTTCATCGTTAGTTCGACTGCGTGCGCGATGCACGGAATCGTCTCGCCTTGCTGGTACGACAATGGTGAAAGCAGCGCACCGGTAGCAATTAGTAGTACTTTTTTATATTCCTTGTCCTTCATCTTCTGATAGACGTCCGAAAAATAAACGGCCGCCGAGCATCCCGCTCCGCTTGCGCCTGCCATGAAATCCGGATTATTGCCGTAAAACTCCATGCCTGCGTCGCTGAAGTTTCCAAATTCCGTGATTCCTTGGTTCTTCACCAACTCTTTAAAAATCGAAAAGCCGACAGTGGCCAAATCCCCGGTCATAATCAAATCGTAGTCACTTGCAGAAGTTCCATGGCCCGTCAAATGACGCTTCAATGTATCAGCTGCTGCTGGCGCCATGGCCGCTCCCATATTCAATGGATCCGTCATTCCCATATCAATCGCTTTTCCTACCGTTCCGCGTTCTATAGAAGGAAGCCCTTGTTGGTATGGTGCGACGGCTGCCGCTCCCGCTGCCGTCACAGTCCATTGGGCAGTGTCACCTTTCTGCGCGCCATATTCAATCGGATATCGGAATTGCCGTTCGATTGCATTATGCTGGCTCGATGAACCCGCAATAGCCAGCTTCGACATGCCCGCTTCTGTCAAAAGGGCTGCAAGGAGCAGTGAAGAGACAGATGTTGCGCACGCTGAAAACATGCCGAAATACGGAATCCCGACAGTTGTCGCGAAGAAATTTGAAGGCGTCATTTGATTGACAAGATCGCCTGTTAATAAAAAATCAGTGTCTGACGGTATTTTATCAACCTTGCTTAACGCAATCATACATGCAGCTTCCATCAGCTTCGCATGGCCTTGTTCATTCGTTTCTAGGCCGCATCTTTCATCTTCATACATTTTGTCGAAGCCTGCCTGAAAAGCGCTTTTCTTTTCAAGCGGCCCTGCAGTAACGCCCGTTGCCAAGATGGAAGGTGTCGAAGAAAATGTCAATAGGCCTTTCATTACCATGAAATGACCCCCATCTTCACTAAGATTGTCTTAATAAGTGCGACAATGAAGGCTGAAAAAACACCAAACACGATGACCGAACCCGCCAACTTGAATATATTTCCACCGACCCCTAACACAAATCCTTCCGACCTATGTTCAATCGCCGCCGACACGACCGCATTCCCGAATCCGGTTATCGGGACTGCCCCGCCTGCCCCGCCTATCTGGCCGACTTTTTTATAAGCGCCAAAGCCGGTCAGCAGCATGGAAATGAAAATCATCGTCGCCACTGTCGGATTGCTCGCTGTCCGCTCGGTAAAATCGAAGAAGGTCATATAGAAAAGGGCAATGAACTGGGCGATGAGGCAAATCGTTCCGCCTACTAAGAATGCTTTTATACAATTTTTGAGTAGCGGCGGTTTCGGAGTGATTCCTTCCTCCAGCTTTGCGTATTTTTCTTTATCCATTATGTCTCTTCCTCCGCTAGTGATATCAAATGATGGATTTGTTTCTTCAATCCTTTTTCATCCTTTTTCAGGATAAGTTTATTTGTTTCATTTAAAATCTTGCTATCCGCGGAAACGAAAACCGCAAGATCCGGGTATTCTTCTTTCAACTGTTTTTCGATTTCACTGGCTATGTCTCTTTTATTGAACCTGGAAAAGGTTTTCACGCGGATTCCAACAAGCAAGTGATCGTCATGGAAAAGGGCTGCAACCCCTTTGACGCGATCGTCCTTCTTCAATAACTCTTCCGCCTTGCCCGCGTCCTCTTCTGTACGATTTTCGAATTTGTACTCGTTCGGCATGCATCCGGACAGCAGAAACAGCACGCATAGCATCGTTATCAATTGACGAATATCCACCATCCCCTTTTTTTAACAGTATGGCGTTTGGGTTTGTTTTTTATTCATGGCGTGATGTTTGCCCTAGCTCTGAGCAATTATCCGCATAAGGTATAAGGAGTTGAGAAAAGGAGGTGGAATGAATGGGATGTGGAAGAAATGAAGAAGTCGGTGAAGTACGGCGCCACGACAATTGCATTTGCGAGGTCGTCCGTGCCATTAAGCGTGTGCAGGATATCCGCGATGATATCGATTGTGACGATTGCAGAACTGACTGTTTCCTGACTCCGCTCGGTAGCCTTGTAAGCCCTGCTAGACAACGGGCCAATACGCGTGTCTTCATGCTATTAGACGAGAAAGGTAATCCATTCAAAGCAATGTTCAATAGAAGAAGAAGGTTCGCTGAGACTGAAAACACAACGAACTCCGAGCATGGTCGAAAAGATTGTGCAACATGTTTCTCGATTTTCTTCAGAGTTCAAAATATTTTCGATAATTGCTGTGCAACAATCCAAGTTCTTGAACCACGTGATGCAAGAGGTCGAAAAGTCGACTTGTTCAAAGGCGGCAAATTGGATCTCGACGCAGTTTGTGAAGTGGAAAGATTTGAAGCAACAGGTACTTGCGTAACAGTTGACTTGAAATGCTTCTGTGCAATTCAATGCGTGAAGGACGTTTTCATCGATTGTGACGAGGACTGAAGGAATAACCTGTGATGCTGACTCTGCCCGATCGGATTCCGATCGGGCAGTTTTTCATTTTCGGAAGAATGCATGGACTTGAGGGGACTTATTGGGACATTATGAGATTTATTGAGCTCTTTCAACAATCTACATAAAAACAAGGCAGACCGCATTTCCAGTCTGCCTTGTTTTTAGATTCTAGTGTTAAATGGCTGCCCGCGCCATAACACGTCTTCTATCTTTGCGACTTCAACTTCGGTAATCAAGTCGTCGGCTTCGATCCACAGGATGCCATCCTCCATCTTTTGGATTGCTCCTTTGACGATATCGCCTTCAACGACAAATTGAAGAGGCGTGTATGCCTGCTTTTGGAACGGTTCGCTCAAATAGCGAATTTTACCCATGACGGCGGGGTTGACAACGTTGCTTGCTGTTTGAACGGATGGCATGATGTCCACTGCCTCCCTCTCCGGTACATCGCTCGGGACGAAGACGGATGTGCTTTCTTCTTCAAAGACGATCATCTTCACATAGACGGGTGGCCCCTGCACAAATATCAACGGTTCATTGTAGGAAATGTTGATTCCCCCTTTTTTCCGTAGTATATGCGCCTACCTAGAATGAAGTGCTTTACTGCCGTCAAAGGCTGTTGATGAACATTGTTGCCAAGCCAAGATAGATAATGATGCTGATGACGTCGTTCAATGTCGTAATAAACGGGCCGGAAGCGACTGCCGGGTCGATTTTCATCCGATGCATGAACAGTGGAATGAACGATCCGGAAATCGTTGCGACAAAGATGGAAACAAGGATTGCCGCGCCAACGAGTAAAGCGATGATAAATTCATGCTTCCAAACAAAAATGAGTCCTACGACAAAAATAGCGCAAATGAGTCCAGTTATGAGACCAGTGCCTGCTTCCCGCAATAATAATTTAAACTTGCTTTCATCCTCGACGTCACGTGTTGCGATCCCGCGGACTGCGACAGCCAAAGCTTGCGTCCCGCTATTTCCTGCAGTTCCTGCAATCAGTGGAATGAATGCGGCCAGCAATGCGACTTGCGAAATCGTATCGGTGAATAGATCAATCAGGTTGGCGGTCAGCATGCCGAGCACTAACAGAATGATCAGCCAAGGAATTCTTTTCTTCGCAGCTGCAAAGGAAGTCTTATCAAAGGAGTCCATATTGGATACAGCAGCAAGTTTGGAATAGTCATCGGATGCTTCTTCGTCTAAAACATCGATCACGTCGTCGACGGTAATGATTCCCAGCATATGCTGCTGGAAATCAACGACAGGAACAGCGAGCAAGTTATAGTCCTGGGTCGTCCTTGCGACATCTTCCTGATCATCCGAGACGAGAACGCTGACGACACGTTCATTCATGATCGACTGTATCAATGTATCTTCATCCGTAATGATCAAGTCGCGGAGCGAAACAACGCCCGTCAAACGATTATCTTCATCAACGACGAAAACATAATAGATTGTTTCCGCAGACGGGGCTTCATTCCGCAGAATTGTCATTGCAGAGCGTACAGTCGAATATTGCGGAATTGAAACATATTCCGTCGTCATGATGGAACCGGCAGTATACTCTTCATAATGCAAGAGCGATTTGATTTGTGCAGCCGCTTCTTTGTTCATTAACGTCAAATAGCTGGCAATCTGCGCTTTATCAAGTTCTTTCAGGACATCTACCGCATTGTCGACGAACATGTGGGAAATCATATCCGCGGCATAAGTCGTGTCCATCTCCTGAAGGAACTGCTTATATTCATCTTCATCGATTTCACTCGTCTCGAATATTTCCGCCAACTCTTTCGGAGAGAGGAAAAAATACATCGTCTTTCGATGATCCGTGTCCACCTTTTCATAGAAAACAGCTCGGTCATATGGGTGAAGCATCAAATATTCATCACGGAACGTTTTAATATCTTGCTGTTCCAATGAATTTATCAGTTTTTCTTCGTCAACAATAATTTCATCACGAATTTCTTCATTTACAGTCATGGCTGCACCTTCCTTTCCGCTCCGACATGCATGAATGCAATGCTAAGGGTATGATAGTAAGTATAACAATTTCAAAAGGAGACTTGGTATGAAACTGGATATTATTGGTGATATTCACGGATGCTATGATGAATTGCTATCGCTCATCGATAAGCTCGGCTATTCATTCGCATCAGGATTGCCGTCCCATACAGACGGAAGACAGCTCGCTTTTGTAGGCGACGCGATGGACCGGGGTCCGGCATCGTTGAAAACGCTGGAATTGATGTTCAATTTGCAAGACAATCATAGACTTATCTATTCCCCCGGAAACCATTGCAACAAACTATACCGTTTGGCAAAAGGCAGCAACGTCCAACAGAAAAATGGACTTGAGACGACCGTGGCGGAATTGAATGCCTTGCCACCTAAAGAAAAAATACGCTTTTTGGATCGCTATAGGCAATTCTATGAAGCTTTGCCGTTATACGAAAATCCGGATAACGGAAAACTCATTATCGCACACGCAGGAATCCGTGAACAGATGATTGGAGAACCTTTTTCAAAAAAAACACAGTCGTTTGTCCTCTATGGGGATACGACCGGCGAAACGCTCCCAGATGGGCGTCCTGTCAGAAGGGATTGGGCGAAAAAGTATTCCGGAGACGCATGGATCGTTTATGGGCACACTCCGGTTTCGGAAGCCAGGTTCGTAAACCGGACCGTCAATATCGATACAGGGTGCGTGTTCGGAGGCAAACTCACAGCCTTCCGCTATCCGGAAATGGAAATCGTTTCGGTTCCCTCACTGCAGCCGGTCATTCCGGAGAAATTCACTCATTTCGATTGATTTTCAATTGTTCCATATCCGCAGGCAACAGAC
>NZ_LQYA01000053.1:0-5062 GCF_001531445.1 Sporosarcina koreensis | reverse complement strand
GATGAATCGACTTGCGCGTTCCCCCATACAAGTCATCGCCTGCAAGCGGATGGCCGAGCCATTGCATGTGGACGCGTATTTGATGGGTCCGCCCGGTATGCAGCTGCAAAGATACGGATGTATGTGGGATGCCATTTTGTTCAAATCGGTCGAGCACATGGACATCCGTTCTTGCATATTGCCCATCCTGCCGGACCGTCCTTTCGATAATGCTGCCTTCTTTTCGTCCGATGGGCTGTTCGATCGTAAACGCATCTCTCCGTATATACCCTTCCACGATAGCGATATAACAGCGATCAAAACCGGTCGTCTGCATCTGTTCACTGAGCAGATGATGGATATGCCGGTTTTTCGCCATGCAAACGAGACCCGATGTATCGGTATCCAGCCTCGTCACAACATGCACAGTCGAAGGGACCTGCTCTGCTTCGAACTTTCCGGCCACTAAATTGGCGACCGTCCCGTTCGGCTGATCACGTGATGGAATCGTGCCTTGACCTGCTGGCTTGTCGATGATTAAAATCGCTTCATCTTCATAAACGATTGCCAGATTTCCGGTTTCAGGAACAAGGCCTACGCTCGGCACTTCCGGAGGGAATTGGACAGTAACAACATCCCCTCCCCTCAGCATATGCCGCACTGTCTGCTCCGTTCCATTTACGAGCAAACGCCCGCCATCATACTTCACCGCTGTCAATGTCCGCTTTGAAATGCCATGCTCGTGCAGGAATTCCCGCAGCAAAATCTGGTCTTGTCCGACAATAAATTCGAGAGTGAAATTCTTTTCATTCATGATCGCTTCACTCATCACTTGCAATGAAGGAATCGTGGACCCTTGTCCAGAACGGAAACGGACGGAATCTTCCGAAGCGCACCTTCTCATCCGCCACCTTATACTCGATCGATTTCACATCTTTATGCAACAGCTGTAAATGATCGATCGTCACCATGAAATCCGGTCCTTTAACCGGCGTAAGCACACAACTATGATGCGCAGGCAGGATGAGCGGTGAACCGACTGTCCGGAACACACGGTTGTTGATCGAAGCCATTTCGGTCAGTTGGATTGCGTGCAAGGATGGATGGATAATCGCGCCACCGAGAGCTTTATTATAGGCAGTCGAGCCCGATGGCGTTGACATGCATAGTCCGTCCCCGCGGAATCTTTCGAAATGCACACCGTTCAATTCCACGTCCATGACCAGCGTCACTTCAGGGGATTTGACCGTCGATTCATTGAGCGCAAGATAGGTGGCGGCCTTTTCGGAATGCCGGTAAGTAATCGTCACTTCAAGAAGAGGGTATTCAATGACATTGTATTCCTTCCGCGCTATCGAGAGGACAAGTTTTTCCATTTCCGCAGGCTTCCAGTCTGCATAGAATCCGAGATGTCCGGTATGGATGCCGATGAAGGCCGTATCCTTCAGGCGATGGATATATTTATGGAAGGCGTGCAGCAAGGTACCGTCCCCTCCAACCGATAAAACGATATCAGGTTCATCTTCGTCAAAGACGAGCCCGAAATCGGTCAAGTAATCCTTCGCCTCCTCTTTTAAACGATTCGAAACTGGATCATTTCTCGTCTGAATTGCGAATTTCATCATAGCCCCCCCTTTTCCGTTTCTTTTCGCTGTAGTCCCGATCGGCAGTTTCTTTGAATGCACTGAAGTATTGCTGCGCGTCATGGATTTCATCACGGATCAATGACATTTCTTCATCCAACCTGAAAGCGGCTTCAGCAGCCCGTTCCAGCCGATGCCTGATTTCGTTCGGCAATTCGCCTTGATATTTATAATTCAAGGAATGCTCGATGGAAGCCCAGAAGTTCATTGCCAATGTACGGATTTGGATTTCCGCGAGAATCGTCTTTTCCCCATGGATCGTCTGGACCGGATATTCAATGATCATATGGAATGACCTGTAACCGCTCGGCTTCTTATGTGAGATATAGTCCCTTTCTTCAACGACTTGCATATCGGTCCGTTGCCGTAATGTATGTACAACTTTGCCGATATCGTCAACGAACTGGCACATGATACGCACACCGGCAATATCCGGCAGTTCCTCCGCCAACTCTGCTGATGGTTTAAAGGGGATTCCCTTTTCAAGGGTCTTATCATAGATGCTTGCGAGCGGTTTCACCCGTCCCGTCACGAATTCAACGGGCATATGGACCCCTTCGAGTTCGTATTGCGCACGAAGCCCCTTCAGTTTCACTTTCAATTCGGCAACAGCCTGTTTATATGGTTCGAGAAATTGCTTCCACTCCTTCATGAGTAGCCCTCCAAACTATTGATTGATGTTTTGGAGGAAGGCCTCGAATTCCTGCTCCACCGCAGTCGTGAATGCCTCTCCATAGTTGTCGTTCCCTTCGATATTATAAACGAGCATCGTCAGCTCCTCTATAAAGCCTGGCAAAGGGATTTTTTCATCGTTCCACACAAGGGACGGGTCGTTGCCGGCTCTTAATGCTTGTGCCATGAAAGGCCAAACTTCTTCCGGGAAATGTATGTATGTATAACCTTCCTCTTCCTCCATCAAATAGACAAAAGCGTGTTCTTCTGAATCGGTTATCATTTTCCTTGCAGGGGCTCCGGTTGGACGTTCAGCTTCCGCGTCCAATGAAAACAGGATATCATTGCCGTTCGCTTGCCCTTTTATGACTCGGTTCTTGATTCGCATAAGTCTTCTTCCTTTCAATGATCTTACGTTCAGTCTACCATATGAAAGCCACTGATGCAGTCTGTAGCATGCGTTTTTGTCCTGAACTTGATATACTTATTTTAATAGCAACTATAGATAGTCCTAAAGAAAGGATGTAGTAAAATGGATGCACGCGCAATTCGTACAATAATGGATATACAGGCGATGCAGACACTAGGTTCGGTGCAATCATACGCGAGCGGGCAGGATACGACTTCCTCCCTGTTCAGCATGATGATAAATGATTTTTTATATGGCACGTCCAGCGATGTTTCTTCAACGGAGTCACTTCCATTTCAGTCTTTCGGCATGTTAGGGGGACTCCAGTCGATGAACAGCCTTCAATATACGGGTCCCACTAGCGTTTATTTTCCGGAAGGCCTCCAAACTGTGATTTCCACCTCCATGGGAACAAACCGTGAAAGTGCGACCGGGAGAAATGATTTCAGCGATTACATTCAGCGGGCTGCGGAAATATACCGACTACCTGAAAATCTGATCACATCCGTCATCAAGCAGGAATCCAATTTCAACAGCACTGCCGTCAGTGGCGCAGGTGCGATGGGCCTGATGCAGCTTATGCCAGGCACTGCAAAACTGCTAGGCGTGAAAGATGGATTCGATCCTGAGCAGAACATCATGGGCGGCGCCAAGTATTTGCGGCAAATGCTTGATCAGTTCGGGAATGTCGAAATGGCATTGGCGGCTTATAATGCAGGTCCCGGAAACGTTAGGAAATATGGTGGGATACCTCCATTCAAGGAAACGGAACAATATGTTTCTAAAGTGCTAAACTACTATAATCGTTTTGAAATCTGATAACTTCTCCATACACTTGAAGGCAATTTGTTTGTGAAAGAATTGTTTGGTTGTTAGAATGTCCATACAGTCAGAACAAAGGAGATTGACATACATGACTCGAAAACCTTTGATTCCTTATGAGGAAATCGGTGCTGAAAAATTATCGGAGCTCATCGATCGTTTTTATGAAAAAGTGGCTGTCCACCCGGACTTATATCCGATTTTCCCTGAAGATCTGACGGAAACAGCACGAAAGCAAAAACAATTTCAAACACAATATTTAGGCGGACCGAATTTATTCACGGAAGAGCACGGCCATCCGATGATGAAAGCGCGTCATATGCCTTTTCCGATAACTCCCACTCGCGCAAAAGCATGGCTCGCCTGCATGGCGGAAGCAATGGACGATGTGGGCTTAGATGGACCTTTGCGGGAAGTATATTATCATAGGCTCGCGATGACAGCGAACCATATGGTGAATCGAAGCGAGGAGGATGAGCGGTGAACCGGGAAACTCTCTTGGAAAGCAGTGCCACTTCTTCTTCAGTCTCCTTGTCAAAGCCCATCGAAATTTACGTATTCGTGGATCCTTTATGCATGAACAGCTGGGCGCTTCAGCCATTGCTAAGGAGACTACAAGTGGAATATGAACGTTATTTCACACTGAAGATTGTTCTCCACACTTCTTTGGCGAAGACGAACTCCTGTTGCATCGTCAATATGGACGATGCGAAAGCGTGCAAAAAAAATCATCCGGCGTTTCCGAGCATCGCCTTGAAAGCTGCGGAATTTCAAGGAAAACGCGCTGCATTCCGATTTCTTTCGAAGCTGTTCGAATACACCTACTTAAAAAAGAGGAACGTCCTCTCCTTTTCAGTGCTTGTTGAAATAGCTGAAAGTCTCGGATTGGATGTCGACGAATTCATCCTCGATTTCTCATCGCATCACGTACTGCGGTCCTTGCAGGTCGATTTGCATTTAGCGAATGAAATGGAAGTGGAAGACGCGCCATCCTTTGTTTTTTTCAATGAAAATATTGAAGACGAAGGGTTGAAGGTTAACGGATTGCATTCCTATGATATATACGAACAGATTTTGGAAGAAATGGTTGGGCACGAAATCACACCTGATGCGCCGCCAACATTGGATGAGTTGTTCATGCGTTTCGATTCACTCGCTACGAACGAAATCGCCAAGATTTACAACATTCCGGAAAAATCTGCGGAACGCGAATTAAAAAAGCAGCTCCTTCTCCAAAAGATCGAAAGGCTGCCTCTATCGAATATGACATTATGGCGCAAACGCATTAATTGAAAAAAGTAGATTGCATGGTCGTCGAATCCCCATGCAATCTGCTTTTTTTATTTTATATTAAACATACATCGGATTTCCGCTCCAGGCGGACGCTTTGGGCGTGGGACAGCTCGCTTTGGACGTGGGAGCACCTGCTTTGAGCGCGAGGCGGCTTGCTTTGGACGCGCGGTGGCTCGCTTTGGACGCGGGACAGCTCGCTTTGGACGCGGGGCGGCTCGCTTTGGACGTGGGACAGCTTGCTTTG
>NZ_LQYA01000052.1 GCF_001531445.1 Sporosarcina koreensis | reverse complement strand
TCCGTGCGAACAAAGATTTGGCAATGCTTCCGGTTATCATCTTTTCATCATTGATCACGGACGAATTGAAACATAAAGGAATCAGTGTTGGCGCGAATGATCAAGTTAGCAAACCTGAAATTGCGGAACTCGTATTGAAAATGGATCAGTTTATTCTTTAATAGAAGAGCACCTCCTCGATTTTTGAGGAAGTGCTCTTCTTAGTTGACCGTGAATGTAGATCTATTTATCTTTCCTGAATTCCTTCAGCCGTTCGTAAATCCCCGCAAGCCTTTTCTCTTCGCCGGCAAGGACGGGCTCATAGTATTCCTCTTGCTTAATTTTATCCGGCAAATATTGCTGGTTCACCCAGCCGCCGAATGAACCGATCGGTGTGTCATGAGGGTAACGGTATCCTCCATGCCCGAGCTCCGCAGCTCCTGCATAATGGGTATCCCTTAGGTGAAGCGGGATGTCCCCTGTTTTCCCTTCGTTGATCGCTTTTACGGCAGCGTCTACCGCCTTATAAGCAGAATTTGATTTGGAAGCGAGGCACATCTCAATGACCGCATTTGCAAGCGGAATGCGCGCTTCCGGCATTCCTAGCCGGACAGCTGCCTCGGTTGCGGCGAGCACATGGGGACCCACTTCGGGTGCGGCTAACCCAATATCTTCATAAGCCATGACGAGAAGGCGGCGGGACACCGCAATCAGGTCGCCGGTTTCAAGCAGATTAGCCAAATAGAAGATGGCAGCATTCACGTCGCTGCCTCGTACCGATTTCTGCAATGCGGAAAGCAGATTATAGTGATGGGACCCTTTTTTATCCCCGACAAGACCGATTCTTCCGATCAAATTATCGATCAACCAATCTTCAACAACGACTTTTCCATCTTCCTCGTCACTTGCAGAAATGATGGATTCCAATAATGTGAGCGCTTTTCGCGCATCTCCATTCACCCCTTCTGCAATTTTCCGGATTTGGCTATCAGTCATTTCAATCGTCATTTTGCCAAGACCGCGATCTTCATCATGCAAGGAGCGTTCAAGCAAATTAACCAGATCTTCAGGCTCCAGCCGTTGCAATTGAAGGATTTCTCCGCAACGTGACCTGATAGCCGGATTCACATCGTGAAAAGGGTTTTCCGTCGTCGCACCGATCAGCACGATGGAACCTTTTTCGACATGGGGCAACAGTGTGTCTTGCTGCAGTTTATTGAAACGATGGATTTCATCGAGGAACAAGATGACTTTCCCTGTAATTCGCGCTTCGGCAACAACTTCTTCAACATCCTTTTTTCCTGATACAGTTGCATTCAACGCGATGAACGGCAAGTGGCTCGTACCTGCAATCGCATATGCCATTGAAGTTTTTCCGATTCCGGGCTCGCCGTATAACAGCATGGAAGGGACATGCCCTTTGTTGATCATACGGTAGAGGGCGGTATCCTCACCGATGATATGTCGCTGTCCAACAACTTCGTCTATGTTTTTTGGTCTCATCCGAAATGCTAGTGGTTCATTCTTCATGCTAATCACTCCCCCGTACATCCGTTCCACTATTATACACAACGTGAAGGCGGAAGTCATTTGAAGGAAGCAAGGGAGCAGTTATGCTATAATATTTTGAAGTGTAATGATGAAATACGGAGCGAAAAGGACGTTGGTTATATATGAGGATTTCTACGAAAGGCCGCTATGGGCTGACTGTAGTTGTGGAACTTGGAAAGAAGTTTGGGGAAGGGCCTTTGCCATTGCGAAAAATCGCGGAAGAGCATAACTTGTCAGAAGCATATTTAGAGCAGCTCATCCCTGCATTGCGGAATAGCGGAATCGTGAAAAGCGTCCGTGGTGCATACGGAGGCTATAAACTAGCAAAGTCACCGGGTGAAATCACTGCAGGAGACGTGATCAGATTACTCGAAGGACCTATCCAAGTCGTAGAGGGGATTGATGGCGACAAGGTTCCCCAACAGTCATTATGGAACCGTATCGGCGACGCCATTCGCGAAGTGTTGGATACTACGACAATTAAAGATTTGGTGGAATCGGACGAATCCACTGATCTCGATGGATATATGTTCTATATTTGAAGTTAAACATTAAAGGAGTTTTATTATGGAAACGATATATTTGGATCATGCCGCCACAACGCCAATCCATCCGGAAGTGAGCGCTGTATATGTGAAAGCGATGGATACAGTTTTCGGCAATCCTTCAAGCATCCATAGCTTTGGACGGACATCCCGTAAATTGCTGGATGATGCTCGCAAAGCGATAGCGGAAGCGCTCCATGCCGAACCAAATGAAATCATCTTTACATCCGGCGGTACGGAAGCCGATAATGTAGCCATTTTTGGTACTGCCTCTGCAATGAAGGAGAAAGGGAACCATATTATTACGACTGCGGTTGAACATCATGCGGTTTTGAATTCATGCAAAGAGCTGGAGAAAAACGGCTATCACGTCACTTATTTGCCAGTCGATGTGAACGGGCGGATTACTGCCAGACAAGTGGCCGAGGCGCTTACCGACCAAACGGTGCTCGTCACGGTCATGTATGGCAACAATGAAGTTGGCACCATCCAACCGATCAAAGAAATCGGCGAAGTCGTAAAAGACCATCAGGCGATTTTCCATACCGATGCCGTCCAAGCATTCGGAATTATGGAGTTGGATGTGCATGAACTGCAAGTCGATCTTCTCAGCGCCTCTGCGCATAAATTGAATGGTCCAAAAGGGGTCGGTTTTCTATACCAACGAAAAGGGCTCCAGACAACACCGCTCCAAGTTGGCGGTGAACAAGAGCGAAAAAGGAGAGCAGGAACTGAAAATGTACCTGCAATCGCAGGCTTTGCACAAGCTGTAAAAATAGCTCGAATTGAAATGGAAGAAAATCATCGGAAGTATGATCGATATAAAACGATCTTGACGGAAGTATTTCACCAAGAAGGAATTGATTTCGAAGTGAATGCGGATATAGTCGATCGTCTGCCGCATGTAGTGAACATCAGCTTCCCGGGAACTGAAATTGAATCATTGCTCGTCAATATGGATATGGCCGGTCTCGCAGTATCGAGTGGATCTGCATGCACCGCTGGATCACTCGAGCCGTCGCATGTGTTATCAGCGATGTGGGGAAGCGATTCGCCGAAATTGCGGAACTCGGTACGGTTCAGTTTCGGTTTTGGGCTGGACGAACAGTTGGTCCGAGAAGCTGCTACGAAAACGGCGCAAATCATCAAGCGGCTTGTGAAATGAAATGATAAAGGATGAATACGTATGAGAACTGCAAATAAACCAATAGCCGAAACACGGGTAGTCATCGGGATGTCCGGTGGAGTGGATTCATCTGTCGCTGCTCTTTTATTAAAAGAGCAAGGGTATGATGTTATCGGTATTTTTATGAAAAACTGGGATGATACCGATGAATTCGGTGTTTGCACAGCAACCGAAGACTATGAAGACGTCATCAGTGTATGCAACGAAATCGGTATTCCGTATTATGCTGTCAATTTCGAACAGCAATATTGGGACAAAGTCTTCACGTACTTCCTTGAGGAATATAAAGCAGGTAGAACCCCGAATCCGGATGTGATGTGCAATAAGGAAATAAAATTCAAGGCATTCCTTGATCATGCAATGAGCCTCGGCGCAGATTTCTTGGCGACCGGACATTATGCGCAAGTCGTCGAAACTGAACAAGGCGTAGCGATGCTCAGAGGGAAAGATGAAAACAAGGACCAGACATACTTCCTCAATCAGTTATCGCAAGAGCAATTGCAAAAGGTCATGTTCCCGATCGGTGGCCTCGATAAGCCTGAAGTGAGACAAATTGCTGAACGCGCTGGGCTAACGACTGCGAAGAAAAAAGACTCTACAGGCATTTGCTTTATTGGGGAAAGGAATTTCAAAGAATTCCTAGGACAGTATTTGCCTGCTCAGCCGGGAGATATGAAAACGATGGACGGGAAAATAGTAGGAAAGCATGATGGCCTCATGTATTACACAATCGGCCAACGCCATGGATTAGGAATCGGCGGTGCTGGCGACCCGTGGTTCGTTATAGGGAAAGACCTGAAAGAGAACTCATTGCTCGTCGGTCAAGGATTTCATCATGATGCGCTTTATTCCGATAGCTTGACTGCCATTAACATCGGATTTGCAACTGCACGCACTTTGCCAAACACTTTTGAATGCACGGCAAAGTTCCGCTATCGCCAACCTGATACGAAAGTGACCGTTGAACTGACAGGGGACGGAAATGCGATTGTCACATTTGCTGAACCTGTCCGAGCAATCACTCCGGGGCAGGCAGTCGTATTCTATGACGGCGAAGAATGTCTAGGCGGGGGAACAATCGATAAAGTCATAAAAAATGGTATGCAACTAGATTATGTAGGATGAGAGGAAACAATATGGAATACAATGAAATGGGAATCAAGGCCCTCCAAGAAGGAGCATATGAAAAGGCAATCGAAGCCTTCATGAAAGCTGCGGAGGAGGAGCCGGAAAATCCGGTCGGATACATCAACCTCGGGAATGTCTTTGCTTCCGCCGGCGATACAGAGCGGGCGGAGCGATTTTTTCAAAAGGCGATCAGTTTGGATGAAAATGCAGGTTCCGCACTGTATGGATTGGGCAATCTCTATTTTACAAACGAGAGATTCGAAGAGGCTGCGATCGTTTATGAAAAAGCAGTGCGTGCCGGATTGAATGAAGCTGACGCTTTTTTCATGCTCGGTAAAAGCTTGAAACAGACGGGAAAATCCAAGCTTGCATTGCCGTACTATCAAAGGGCTGCGGAATTAGCCCCGGAGGATCTTGAAATCCGGTTGGCATACGGAATTCTATTAGCTGAATTGGAACTCTTTGAAGAAGCGGGGAAAGAACTGTCGTTTGTCCTAGAAAAAGACGAAGAGAATGCTGATGCCCACTACAATTTAGGCGTGCTGTATGCAGTCTCAACGGATCGGAAGGATGATGCACTTTTCCATTTGGAGAAGGCATTCACGTTTGAACCGGAACATACGCAAGCGCGATATATTTACGATATGATTAAATTAGGGTAATTATCAAAATGGCGGATACGTAAGGTGGTGATCAGAATGGCTGGTGGACAAGGGAATAATGAGGCGATTTTCATTGTTGGACGACCTGTTGTCACTATTTTCCACAATCCTGGTAATCTATTTTCTATCGTGAAAATGAAAATAAGCAAAACGAATAGCGGCTATGAGGATAAGGAAATCGTCATTAAAGGGAATTTTCCTCCCTTGGCGAACGAAGATGACTACAGACTGACCGGCAGGCTTGTCAATCATGCGACGTATGGAAAACAGTTCGATGTCCATACGTTCACGAAAGAAATGCCTGAAACCGAAACGGGAATCGTCCATTACTTATCCGGAGACCTATTTCCTGGAATCGGAAGGAAAACTGCCGACACCATCGTGAAAACGTTAGGTAAGGATGCCATTAAGCAAATTCTAGAAAATCCTGATGTGCTTGATCGGGTTCCGAAGCTATCGGAAGAGCGGAAGGAGACCCTCGTCACTGTTCTTCAGGAAAATCTCGGCTTGGAACGAAGCATGGTTCAGTTGAATGAATGGGGATTCGGTCCCCAGCTTTCGATGCGAATTTACCAGACGTATCGGGAAGAAGTCATCGAGCTGCTGAAAGAGAATCCGTACAGGCTGATCGAAGACGTAGAGGGAGTCGGTTTCCAACGCGCGGATGAATTGGGGAGACAGTTAGGGATTACAGGAAAGCATCCTTCCAGGGTGAAAGCTGCGATTCTCCACACGATGAACCAAGGAGTCCAGTCTGCTGGACATGTCTATTTAGAGGCAGAGGCGGTATTGCCTGAAGTGAAACGTTTGTTGGAATCGAGTCAAACCGAAGAGGTGCCTTATAACCACATTTCCAAATGCGTGATGGAATTGGTTGAGGAGAGTAAGCTTTGCGGTGAAGGTAGAAAGCTATATATACCCTCGCTTTATTTTTCGGAAATTGGCATCGCCTCTAAAATGGAAAGGATTATGGAAAATGATCTTTCCGACAAATTTCCAGTTTCGGAAATCCGCAAGGCGATCGGTGAAGCGGAGGAGAGGCTTGGGGTCAATTATGCTGAAACCCAAGTTGCAGCAATCGAAAAAGCACTCCATTCACCTGCGATGATTTTAACAGGGGGTCCTGGAACAGGAAAGACGACCGTCATCCGCGGTTTAGTGGAAGTGTATGCCGAGCTGCATGGTCTGTCGCTTGATCCGAAAGTGTATGTGGAAAAAGAGGAAACTTTTCCGATCGTTTTGGCGGCCCCTACGGGTAGAGCAGCGAAAAGGATGTCCGAATCAACCGGTTTGCCCGCAATGACCATCCACAGGCTTCTCGGCTTCAATGGCCAAGAAAAGGAAGATGCAATCGGCAAGGAAGTGGAAGGTCGGCTCATCATCATCGACGAAATGTCCATGGTCGATACATGGCTTGCCCACCAGCTTTTGAAAGCATTGCATGATGAAATCCAAGTGCTTTTCGTCGGAGACCAAGACCAGCTTCCGCCTGTAGGACCCGGTCAAGTGTTAAAAGACATGCTTGAATCCGGAAAGATTCCAGTCGTGGAACTGACCGAAATTTATCGTCAGAGCGCCGGTTCGACAATCATCGAAATGGCGCATATGATTAAAAATGCAGAATGGACAGATGACATTACTCGCAAAACGACAGATCGCTCTTTCATTAAGGCGAGTGGTGACCAAATCCTCAAAGTAGTGGAACAAGTCGTGAAAAACGCCATTTCGAAAGGCCATCACATTAAAAATATCCAAGTGCTTGCTCCGATGTACAAAGGGCCAGCCGGCATCGATGGATTGAACAAGATGATCCAGCAGATGGTCAATCCCCCGGGACCCGACCGGAAAGAAGTCGCCTTTGGGGAAGTCGTCTATCGGATCGGCGACAAAGTGCTGCAGCTTGTCAATCAACCTGAAAGCAATGTGTTCAACGGCGATATGGGTGAAGTCATTTCCATCATCAAGGCGAAGGAAACCATTGATAAAAAGGAAATGATGATTGTTTCCTACGACGGAATTGAAGTGGAATATGAGCGTAATGATCTGAATCAAATCACGCTCGCCTATTGTTGTTCGATTCACAAATCCCAAGGAAGCGAATTTCCGATCGTTGTCATGCCGGTCGTAAGAGGATACAGGAAAATGCTCAGGAGAAACCTTTTGTACACAGGAATAACTAGAGCCAAGAATTTCCTGATCTTATGCGGCGAACCGGAAGAATTCAAAATCGGCATTAACCGGACGGATGAGCTGGAACGGCAGACGACATTGAAAGACCGTTTGCGGAAGGAATCCACTATCGAAAACCATGAAGAAACCGAGGAGACTTCAGAAGTTCAGGAGCGACAGTCCGAGCTTATTGAATGTGGTAGCACGTCACCGCAAAAACCGAAAAAACATAAGCTGACAATGGAGACGATCCTCGGAATCGATCCGATGATCGGCATGCAAGGTGTAACACCCTATGATTTTTTGGAGGCGATGGATTGACACGGGGACTTCCTTTCCCTATAATCCAAAGTATCATAGAAAAACCGATGACGGAGAAAGTACGCTTACCGCCGTGTTCAGAAAGGGATCCCGAGGCTGCAAGGATTCCCATGGCCGTTTGCCGGAAAGCTACTCCTGAGAGCAACTAACACTTGCCGTTAGCCACGTTAAGGCTTCTTGAGATATCGGCTTACTGCCGATAAATTAGGGTGGTACCACGAAAAATCTTCGTCCCTTGTACAGGGGCGGGGATTTTTTATTTTTTCTTTATTTTTCTTTATTTATTGAAATGAAAGTTTTAATGTTGAGGATTGGAGCGGAAGCCGGCGACTCCTGCGGTAAAGCGAGACAGGGGAGACCCCGGAAGGAGCAAAGCGACTGAGGAGGATCACCGCTCGCCCGCGGAAAGCGTCCGGCTGTAGCGGGAATCCAGCAACTTGATTATTAAGGAGGATTAACATTGAAAAAATTAACAGCATCTGAAATTAGAAAAATGTTTCTGGATTACTTCGAAGAGCACGGCCATAGCATAGAGCCATCAGCACCCTTAGTTCCAATTGACGATCCATCACTTCTTTGGATCAACAGCGGAGTCGCTACACTAAAAAAGTATTTTGACGGACGTGTTGTCCCGACAAATCCGCGAATCGTGAATGCGCAAAAATCAATTCGAACGAACGACATCGAAAATGTAGGCAGAACTGCTCGCCACCATACATTCTTCGAAATGCTCGGGAACTTCTCAATTGGTGATTACTTCAAAGAAGAAGCGATCATTCGCGCATGGGATTTCTTGACGAATGAAAAGTGGATCGGTTTCAATCCCGAATTGCTTTCTGTCACAGTTCACCCGGAAGATAATGAAGCATACAACATTTGGAAAGACAAAATCGGCATTCCCGAAGAACGCATCATCCGTCTGGAAGGGAACTTCTGGGATATCGGGGAAGGCCCAAGCGGCCCGAACTCTGAAATCTTCTACGACCGCGGTCCTGCTTTCGGCGATGATTTCTCTGATCCGGAATTATATCCAGGTGGCGAAAACGACCGTTATTTGGAAATTTGGAACTTAGTGTTCTCCGAGTTCAACCATAACCCAGATCATACGTACACGCCGCTTCCAAAGAAAAACATCGATACAGGGATGGGGCTGGAGCGGATGGCTTCTGTCATCCAGGAAGTGCCTACGAACTTCGACACGGATCTTTTCATGCCGATCATCCATTCAGTAGAAAAAGTGTCAGGTGAGAAGTACGGCGAAGACGATGTGAAAGACACGGCATTCAAAGTGATCGCAGATCATATCCGGACTGTAGCGTTCGCAATCGGCGACGGCGCATTGCCTTCCAATGAAGGCAGAGGATATGTCCTCAGAAGACTTCTGCGCCGTGCTGTCCGATTCGCAAAACAATTAGGCATAAATAAACCATTCATGTATGAACTCGTCCCTGTCGTCGGGGAAGTAATGCAAGATTTCTATCCACAAGTTAACGAAAAAGAAGCATTCATCATGAAAGTCATTAAGAATGAGGAAGAACGGTTCCACGAAACGTTGAATGAGGGAATGACGATTTTGAATGGCGTCATCGAAAACGCGAAAGCTACCGGCAGCACAATCGTATCCGGAGCTGATGCATTCAAGCTTTATGATACGTATGGTTTTCCTTTTGAGCTGACAGAGGAATTTGCGGAGGAAGCGGGCGTCACAGTAGATCGGGCCGGATTTGATGAAGAAATGGATAACCAACGGAAACGCGCAAGAGCGGCACGACTTGATGTCGATTCGATGCATGTCCAATCGGAAGTGCTTGGCAATATCCATGAAAAGAGCGAATTCATCGGTTATGATCAATTATCCAGTGAAACTAAAATCATTGCTCTCTTGTATAATGGTGAATTGGTTGCACATGCTTCGGAAGGTGATGAAATCCAGTTCATGCTTGAACAGACACCTTTCTACGCGGAAAGCGGCGGACAGATCGCCGATATAGGAACTGTTTCTGGCGATGCTTTCATCATCGATGTGAAAGATGTCAAAAAGGCGCCGAATGGTCAGCACTTGCATACAGCGGTTGTCCGTTCAGGTGAAATTGATTACAAGGCGACAGTGACTGCAGTTGTGGATGCGGAATCCCGTAAAATGACAATTAAAAACCATACGGCTACACATCTTCTTCACCAAGCTTTGAAAACGGTCCTCGGTGAGCATGTCAACCAGGCAGGTTCCTACGTCGGTCCTGACCGTCTGCGTTTTGACTTCTCCCATTTTGGTCAGGTGACGAAAGAAGAGCTGGAAAATATCGAAGAAATCGTCAATGAAAAGATTTGGGCGGATATTCCTGTCCAAATTGAACAAAAAGCCATCGATGAGGCAAAAGAAATGGGAGCAATGGCTTTATTCGGTGAGAAATACGGCGATATCGTCCGTGTCGTTTCAGTCGGTGATTATTCAATCGAATTATGCGGTGGCTGCCATGTGCAGGCTACTTCAACGATCGGACTCTTTAAGATTGAATCGGAAGGCGGCATTGGTGCGGGAACGAGAAGGATTGAGGCGGTTACAGGTCAAGAGGCTTATCGTTCATTCAAACAGGAAGAAGCCCTGCTAACCGCATCTGCAGCTTTATTGAAATCCAACCCGAAAGATCTTGTTACGAAAGTAAGCTCCTTCTTATCGGAGATGAAAGAGCTTCAACGTGAAAACGAATCGCTCTCCGCGAAGCTTGGTAACAGTCAGCTTTCGGATATTCTTGCAACAGCACAACAGATTGACGATGTGACAGTTCTTTCCGCAAGAGTGGATGTGAAAGACAATAATGCACTGAGGCAAATGGTTGATGAATTGAAGCAGAAAGTTAGTAAAGGTGTAATCGTCCTTGGAGCTGCTTCTGATGAAAAAGTTTTATTGGCAGCAGGAGTGACGGAAGATTTGAAAAATGGAAACTTCCATGCAGGAAAAATCGTCAATCATGTAGCGTCTCTTTGTGGGGGTAAGGGCGGAGGGCGTCCTGACATGGCGATGGCAGGTGCGAAGGATACTTCTAAACTTGATGAAGCTCTTCATTCCGTGTATGATTATGTCAAATCCGTTTAAGCGGAAATGGATGTCGGGTATAGAGTAAGTGGGAAAGGTATCCGATTTGCAAACGGACGATTGGAAAGCGGGGTGTCGACTATGAATTCATACGACAAGACGATGAAATTCAACTTTCCTGAAGAATCGATGGAGCAAGAAGTGAAGCAGGTCATGCTCCATGTGCACAAAGCATTGGAAGACAAGGGCTATAATCCCATCAACCAAATTGTCGGTTACCTCTTATCGGGCGACCCGGCTTACATTCCTCGCCATTATGAAGCGCGTAACCTTATCAGGAAATTGGAGAGGGATGAAATTCTTGAGGAACTCGTGAAGTTTTATATCCGTGAAAACGGAGGTAAGACGAATTGAGGGTAATGGGATTGGACGTTGGATCCAAAACAGTCGGTATAGCAATAAGCGATGCCCTTGGGTGGACAGCCCAAGGCATCGAAACGATTAAAATCGATGAAAGTGCCGGCCAATTTGGCATGTCCAGAATTCAGGAACTTGTAACTGAATACGCTGTCACCTCTTTCGTTGTCGGATATCCGAAAAACATGAATAACTCCATTGGTCCAAGAGGGGAAGCATCCGAAAAGTTTGCTGACATGTTGAAAGAGGCGTTTGGACTGCCGGTAAGCTTATGGGATGAGCGTTTAACAACGATGGCGGCAGAGCGCATGTTGATTGATGCTGATGTCAGCAGAAAAAAAAGAAAGACGGTCATCGACAAGATGGCGGCAGTCATGATACTTCAAGGGTATCTTGATTCAAAAAATAGATGAGGTGAATAATAATGGAACATGGACAAGAAACAATGACAGTTGTAGACGAGCACGGTGAGGAGCATGTGTGTGAGGTGATCTTCACATTCGATTCGGAGGATTTCGGAAAATCATATGTCCTTTATCATATTTTAGGCGAAGAAGAAGTGGGCGACGATGAGGAAGTGGAAATTCACGCTTCTGCTTTCATCCCATCTGAAGATAACGAAGACGGAGAACTATTACCGATTGAGACTGATGAAGAGTGGGACATGATTGAAGAGATGCTGAACACTTTCCTTGCTGAAGACGAGGACGAAGAATAATCCATATGTGCACGGACGGAATGGTGCAGGCCATTCCGTCTTTTCACTGCCATGGACCTTTTTTAAGATAGAATTTGTTTGGAATGAGGTGATGCTGGATGGATAATGGCTCGAAAAAAGATCAGATGTTCGAAAAGATGCTTGAACAGAAAAAAGAAGTAAAGATCGTCAGGCGTATTGTGTTTGTTGTCGCGCTTGTTCTGATTATTGGCGGCCTGATTGGAGGGCGTGCGGGCTATAAATACATAAGTGAGGCTCTTCAACCGGTTGACCCGAACTCGGAAAAAGTGATTGAAGTGGAAATCCCAATCGGCTCGGGTTTGACATCGATTTCGGAAATACTGGAAGCCAAAGGTTTAGTGAAAAATGCGAAAATCTTTAAGTACTATGCAAAATTCAACAATGAATCGGAATTTCAGGCAGGATCTTACGGTTTGACAAAAGCGATGACTTTGGATGAATTGATCGAAAGCTTGAAGACAGGTAAAGTCTATAGGACTCCTGTATTCACGATGACTATTCCAGAAGGCTTGACGTTGGAACAGATTGCAGCAATTGTCGAAAAACGGACAGGCATTACGAAAAAAGAGTTTTTGGACTACGTCAATAATGAGCAAACAGTTGCAGATTTGATGGGCAGATATCCGAACATATTAACCGAAGAGATTTTGGGGGAAGATGTCAGATATCCGTTGGAAGGGTATTTATTCCCGGCGACGTATCCGTTTTTTGAAGAAAAGCCGACGGTCCAAACGGTTGTTTCGACGATGCTCGATGCAACGTCGGATAATATAACGCCGTATTTCGCATATTTGGAGAGTAAGGAGAAATCGGTCCATTGGCTGCTAACTTTTGCCAGTCTGCTTGAAAGGGAAGCGACGGCGAAAACCGACCGCGAGACGATTGCGAGCGTCTTTTACAATCGGATGGATGAAGGGATGCCATTGCAAACGGACCCTACAGTGCTATATGCATTAGGAGAACATAAGGATCGAGTCCTATTTGAAGATCTAGAAGTCCAGGATCCATATAATACGTACGTAAACACAGGTCTTCCTCCGGGGCCGATTGCAAATGCCGGTAAATCTTCAATAGAAGCGGTCGTTGATCCTTCTGTCTCAGACTATTTCTATTTCCTTGCTGACAAGGAAGGGAATAACCATTTTGCGAAGACCTATGATGAGCATTTAGCAAATCGGGCAAAATATATTGATTAAGCGATCCAAAAGAATGGAAGTGCCTAGTATGAAAGACTTTGAAGCTTATATTTCGAGCTTGCGGGAAGTGGACAGCCCATTAATCCAGGAAATGGAGGAATTCGCGGCAGAACACCGCATTCCGATCATGGACAGGAGTGGAATGGAAACGTTCATAGGTCTCCTTCGTATCCAACGTCCAAAGCTTATACTTGAAATCGGGAGTGCAATAGGCTATTCTGCTATCCGGATGGTATCCGCTTTGGAAGGCGCTTCAGTCGTTACGATTGAACGAGACAGCGAGAGGCATGCATCTGCGGTAAAATATATAGAGCGAAGCGGGTTTAAGGATAGGATTACGATCATCGAAGGAGATGCTATTCTTCTCTCTGATGAATCGCTGCCTTCTTTACGCTATGATGCCCTTTTCATCGATGCTGCAAAAGGGCAGTATAAACGTTTTTTTGAAAAGTATTCCGAGCATGTGGCACAGGGCGGTATTATTTATTGTGATAATATGTTCATGCATGGTGCGGTCATGCTTTCGGATGAAGAGGTGCCGAAGAGGAATCGTACGATGATACGTAATCTGAAAGAATTCACTTCATGGGTCATGAAGCAACCAAGTTATGAAACGTCACTATTGCCTGTCGGGGATGGAATCCTGGTTGCTGTGAAAAAGAGGGACTGAGCATGGGCCCTGTATTTGTGGGAGGAAAAGAAATGGATAAGAGAAAGCCTCTTGTCATCGGTATTGCCGGTGGGTCGGGGTCCGGGAAGACAAGTGTTACAAACCGAATATATGATGTATTTAAGGAACACTCGGTTGTCGTCATCGAACAAGATTTTTATTATAAAGATCAATCCCATCTTGAATTTGAAGAAAGACTGCTGACGAACTACGATCACCCGCTCGCTTTTGATACGGATCTATTGATAGAACATATCGGAAAGCTGCTTGATCGGGAGACAATCGAAAAGCCTGTTTATGATTATGCACTTCATACGAGATCAGAGCGGAAAATTGCGATTGAGCCAAAGGATGTCATCATTCTCGAAGGGATCCTCGTTTTGGAGGATGAAAGACTACGGGATTTGATGGACATTAAACTTTTTGTAGATACTGACGCGGATTTGCGCATCATCAGACGTCTCATGCGGGATATTAATGAACGCGGGCGCACAATCGAATCGGTCATTGAACAATATCTCTCAGTCGTCCGTCCGATGCATAATCAATTCATCGAGCCGACAAAGCGATATGCTGATATTATCATCCCGGAAGGCGGTCACAATGAAGTTGCAGTCGATTTGATGGTCACGAAAATAAAAACAATTCTTGAATTTGGAACGAAATTGTAATATGATGTAGTCAGAATTCAATATAAATGAGACTATGTCGCATACCTCTAGCAGGAGCGGCATAGTGTTTTTATGAACAGGAATATGAGGAGTGTTGTATAATGGTTTCAGAGAAAAAGTATCCGATGACAGTATCGGGTAAGAAGAAATTAGAAGAAGAACTGGAATTTCTAAAAACAGTAAAACGTAAGGAAGTCGTGGAACGCATCAAAATTGCACGAAGCTACGGAGATCTATCGGAGAACTCGGAGTACGATTCTGCAAAAGAAGACCAGGCGTTTGTAGAAGGAAAGATCTCTTCACTGGAATCGATGATCCGCAACTCTGTCATCATTACAGAAGATGAAATGAACACAGATGAAGTACAACTAGGGAAAACGGTTACATTTAAGGAGCTGCCTGATGGAGATGAGGAGACGTATACAATCGTCGGCTCGGCTGAAGCGAATCCGATTGAAGGATTGATTTCCAACGATTCACCAATTGCGAAAGGCTTGATCGGCCGCAGCAAAGGCGATGAAGTGAAAATCTTGACTCCTGGTGGAGAAATGTCGGTCGTTATTGTTGAAATTAAGTGACCTGTTAATGGCCGCCTTCAAATGAGGGCGGCCATTCCACGTAAAGGAAAGAAGATAGGGGGAAGGCTGGATGAAAGGTAATGATCCAAGATACTCGCGAGTCAATCGTAAGAAAATGCGAAATCGGAGTAACCGGCTTTTAAATATTATGATCGGTCTCGTCGTTTTACTGATTCTCATTGTCGGCGCTTCCATCATCGTTGGGAATAATGATGATGACGGGAAAGAGAACGCCTCTAAAGAACAGGTGCTTGATGAAGCCGGTTCATCTGCTGAAGAATCGGAAGATGAAGAAAATGATTCCGTCTCTGATTCTGAGGATGAAAAGGGATCGAATGAAACAAGTGGTGAGAAAAGTGACGATGAAAGCCAGTCTTCGTCACCGAGCGAGGAAGAGGGCGAATCAGACAGCATCGATGATGGATCGGTAGATGAAGAAGAGCCAGGCACTGTAACGATCGTTCCGGATGACGACGAAATCATTATGGAAACTGTCTTCAATCCGGGATGGCAACCTGTTGGCACAGACCAATCGGGTGAGCACGAATCGAAGTATGACGGTGAATCCGTTGATTGGAATGAAAAGAAAAAGGCTATTGCATATGCGACTGGTCATTCCGAGAATGAATTGATTTTCTGGAAGATTAAGAACGGAGGCAGCCCTCAAAAATCGGTCGGTATAGCTTCGACAAGGGACAAATCAAAGAAATACCGCGTTTTCCTTGAGTGGGTCGATGAAAAAGGCTGGAAACCTGTACAGATGGATATTTTGAACACATTGGATTTTGAATATTGAACAGCGGCGGTCGGTCGCCTGTTCAGCAGGAGGTTTTAACAGGATGAGGATAGCAATCATTGGAGCAATGGAACAAGAAGTTGAAATTTTAAGAGGGAAGATTGAGACGCCAAATAGTCGTGAGATTGCTGGCTGTGAGTTCATTGAAGGTAAAATAGGTCAACATGATGTCATTCTTGTCAAGAGCGGAATCGGGAAAGTGAACGCCTCGATTGCGACGTCATTACTTATTCAGAGCTACTCACCGGATGTAGTCCTAAACACAGGATCCGCGGGCGGCTTCAAAGAATCTCTTAACGTTGGAACAGTTGTCATCTCAGACGAAGTGAGACACCATGACGTAGATGCGACGGCGTTTGGCTATGAAATCGGACAAGTGCCTGGGATGCCTCCCTCTTATCAGGCGGATGAAAAGCTTATCCGAATCGCCAAAGAAGCAGTGGAAGAAATCGGCGAGCATGATTATGCAATCGGATTGATTGCTTCGGGTGATGTTTTTATGAGTGATGCGGCACGAGTCAAACTTGTAAAGGGACAATTCCCTTCAATGATTGCGGCAGAAATGGAAGCTGCAGCTGTAGCGCAAGTGTGTCATCAGTTCGGAACGCCATTCGTAGTCATCCGTGCATTGTCTGATATCGCAGGCAAAGAATCGTCCATCAGCTTTGATGAATTTTTGCCGTTAGCAGCTAAACACTCTTCGGAAATTGTCATGCATGCTATCTCGAAATTCTAAATTGATTATGGTAAGATAATAGCAGGTTGCATATTGCTGCGAAGGAGGTATCAGGTATGTTTTATCTAATGGCAGGTGTGTTCTTTGTAACGACAGTCATTGCAGTCGTCATCGCGCGCGAGGTAAGTGCGGACTGATTTGGAATGCGGTATGGATAATGAAAATGATGTGAAAAGAGGCGTTTCCTTTCCCAGGGCCGTGGCCCCGTGTCAGGAATCGCCTTTTCATTTGCGCTGTATTACTCTCATTCATTGTACTCATGTTTGAACAGTTGGTAGAGTTTGACGATGGCTCTTTTTTCGATACGTGAGACGTAGCTTCTTGATATGTTAAGCTGCTGTGCAATTTCCTTCTGAGTCATCGGTTGGTCGTCGAGCAGACCATACCTTCTTTGGATGATTTCCAACTCTCTTCCATCCAGTTTTCCGAGATGGCGGTAAAGTCTTTCCTTTTGCTCTTTCTGCTGTACGGTATCGATAGGCGCTTCCTCGTCGGTCTGCAACAGGTCTGCTATTTGAAGGGACTGACCGTCCTTATCCGTTCCTATCGGATCGAAAAGTGATACATCCTTCTGCACTTTCTTTTGTGTGCGCAAGTACATGAGAATTTCATTCTCGATACAACGGGCCGCATACGTCGCAAGCTTCGTTTTCCGGTCAAGTGTAAAACTGTTCACTGCTTTCATGAGCCCGATTGTGCCGATGGAAATGTAATCGTCCAGTTGTTCGTGTTTTGGATGGAATTTTTTTACGACATGAGCGACGAGGCGCATATTCCTTTCAATGAGTTCGTCTCTCGCACTTTCATCGCCTTCTGCCAATCGTTTCAAGCAATCAGCCTCTTCCGCTTTTGATAGCGGTCGACGGAACGCCTGCCCCCTGATATAACCGACCATAGCAGGGACTTCGACCCACAGTTGGACGAGTGCCATGACAAAACCGCTCATCGGTCCACCTCCTGTGTCGTTATATGACAGCATATGCGATGACTGCTTGTATACATTCAGTAATAAATGCAAGGAAATCGAACAGATTTCCGACTTGGTCCAATCCGTGCCATTGGATGTCAATATGGTATAATCGGAATACAATTAGTGAAATAACGGAGTGGTTAACTTGTATAAATATTTCTTGCCGGATGAATATGTAAAAGACATTTTTCAGATTTCACCCGAGGCGTTAAAACAAAAAGGAATCAAAGGGATTATCACCGATTTGGATAATACATTGGTGGAATGGGATCGTCCTGAGGCGACGCCTGAAATCATTGAGTGGGTAAGGATGATGCAGGATGCTGGTTTACAAGTGACAATCCTTTCAAACAATAATGTAAATCGGGTCGAAACATTTTGCGGTCCGCTCGGCACACCGTTCATATGCGAAGCCCGAAAGCCGTTGGCGAAGAATTTTAAAAAGGCGCTTGCAAAGATGGGCTTACAGAAGAAAGAAGCTGTCATGGTCGGCGATCAGCTGATGACAGATATCTTAGGCGGCAACCGGTTCGGCCTTCATACAATTCTCGTAGTGCCCGTCGCGAGCTCTGACGGATTCGTTACGAAATTCAATAGGATGATCGAAAGAAGGATCATGGCAAAACTGAAACGCCAAGGACTGATTAAATGGGAGGAATAAGCTTGGAACGACTTACATGCATAGGTTGTGGTATTGAAATTCAAACAGAGGATCCAAAAAAAGAAGGATATGCACCTGCCGCTTCTTTGGAGAAAGAGGAAGTCATTTGCCGACGTTGTTTCCGCCTGCGGAATTACAATGAATTACAGCCCGTCTCCTTATCGGGCGACGATTTCCTTGCGATTTTGAATGGCATCGGGGAAAAAGAGGGATTGATCATCAAAGTCGTCGATATCTTCGATTTCAATGGCAGCTGGATAAATGGCCTGCAACGTTTCGTCGGGAAGAAGGACATCCTTTTGATCGGGAATAAGTCTGATGTCCTTCCTAAATCGATCAACCGCAACCGACTGATCAATTGGATGAAGACGGAATCGGCGAAGCTTGGTTTGAAACCAATTGATGTTTTGCTCATTTCCGCTTTTAAAGGGCACGGTATGGAAGAAGCATTGACAGCTATTGATAACTATAGAAAAGGGAAAGATGTCTATGTGGTCGGATGTACGAATGTTGGAAAATCCACATTCATTAACCGGATCATAAAAAATGCGACCGGAATGGGCGAAGTGATTACGACATCCCATTTCCCAGGGACTACACTTGACTTGGTTGAAATTCCGCTAGACGATGGAAAGGCCATTTACGATACACCAGGCATCATTAACGACCATCAGATCGCTCATCACCTGGATGCGAAGGATTTGAAAGCGATCACGCCGAAAAAGGAACTGAAGCCGAAAGTATTCCAATTGAATGCAGAACAGACATTATTTATCGGCGGCCTTGCGAGATTTGATTTTCTCTCTGGAGATCGTTCATCCTTTACGATCCATGTTTCGAATGAAATCCCTATCCATCGGACGAAGCTTGAGAATGCAGATTCGTTATATGCAAAGCATCTTGGAGAAATGCTCTTCCCGCCTAGTGGTGAGTCCGTTGAAAAGATGCCGCCGCTTGTCAGGCATGAATTCTCGATTAAAAAACCGAAAATGGACCTAGTCATTTCGGGATTGGGCTGGATCACTGTACAGCATCCAGGCGTCGTCGTTGCCGTACACGCACCGCGTGGAGTGGATGTAGTACTCCGTCCATCCCTTATTTAAGGAGGCTGACCCATGAAAAAATGGTATGCGGTCATCGGTGACCCTATTGCACAATCGATGTCACCTGTCATGCATGACGCATGGTTTCGAGAGAACGGCATCGACGCGACGTATATACCTATCCATGTCAAAGCGGAACAGCTTGGCGAAGCGGTTGCCAGCTTGAAAAGATTAGGCTGCAGCGGATGGAATGTTACCGTGCCGCATAAGTGCGCAATCATCCCATACCTCGACCAAGTCGATGAGGCGGCAAGACGGATGAACGCCGTCAATACGGTGAAAGTCCTTGAGGATGGAACGTTGTTCGGAACGAACACCGACGGAAACGGATTTGTGCGCTCCTTGCAAGAGTTTGGGGCTTCACCGGAGAAGAACGGGGAATTGCTCGTCATTGGAGCTGGCGGGGCAGCGGCGGGCATTTCCTTTGCGCTGGAGTCGGCCGGTTTCGGACAAATTACCATAACGAACCGCACAATCGGGAAAGCAAAGGAAATGTCGGATGCTTTTCCGGGAAGTTCCGCACTTTCATTGGATGAAGCACAGTTGGCGCTCGATAAATTCGATTTGATCGTTCAAACGACTTCAGTCGGTATGAATTTTGCTAAAAGTGGAATGCCGCTAGATCCGACCGGGATTTCCGAAGGGGCAATTGTCGCGGATATCATATATAATCCGCTCGAAACCGAATTTCTCCGCCGCGCCAGTGAGGTCGGCGGGAAGACGATTAACGGAGTCGGAATGTTTGTCCATCAAGGAGCATTGGCCTTTGAACTTTGGACGGGCGCATATCCTGACACGAAGAAAATGATTCAATTAATTTCAAATGATCTTGGAGGAAAATAAATGTTATCAGGTAAACAGAAAAGTTATTTACGAAGTGAAGCACATCATCTGCAACCGATTTTTCAAATCGGAAAGGGCGGTTTGACTGAACCGATCATCAAACAGATCGAAGAGGCACTCGAAGCACGCGAATTGATCAAAGTGAGTATCCTTCAAAATTGTGAAGAAGATAAAAGTGATATTGCGGCTAAATTTCAAGAGGCAGGAATCGATGTCGTTCAAGTGATCGGAAAAATCCTTGTGCTGTATAAAGAGTCGAAGGAGAAAAAACGAATCGTTTTACCGTAAGGAGGATACTATGAAAAAGGTCGGACTGTTGGGCGGCACTTTCAATCCACCGCATATCGGGCATCTGATCATGGCGAATGAAGTGAAGCATGCATTGCAACTGGATGAAGTGCGTCTAATGCCCACTTCGATCCCCCCTCACAAAACGGACCCATCGGATGCAACGCCAGAACAGAGGTTGCGGATGGTGGAGCTTGCTGTTTTGGGAATACCCGGTTTGACGGCATCCTCATTTGAAGTCGACCGCGGCGGCGTCTCTTATACATTCGATACGATGAAAACTTTGACGGAGCAGGAGCCAGATACGAAATTTCATTTTATTATCGGTGGCGACATGATCGATACGCTGCATAAATGGTATAAAATCGATGAACTGATGAAAATGGTGACGTTTGTCGGGGTAAGCAGGCCGGGTACTGATGGTGAAACGAAATATCCGATCACGATGGTACGGATCCCTGAAGTCGACCTGTCTTCTACATTGATTCGTAACCGAATGCAAACTGGCGGAACAATCCAATTCCTTGTACCGGAAAACATCGTGACATATATCCGACAGGAGGGTCTTTATGGATACCGCAATGCTCATAATGGAACTTGAAAAGAGATTGCCGAGAAAACGCTTTGAACATGTAGTTAGAGTTACGGAAACGGCAAAAGAATTAGGAGTTCGTTTCGGTGTTCCTGCAGAGAAAGCTGAACAGGCTGCGTTGTTCCACGATATCGCGAAATTCATGGAACCGTCCGATATGCGAAGAATGATTGAAGAGAATGGCGAAGACAGCAAGCTTCTTTCCTTCCACCATGAACTATGGCATGCAGCTGCAGGACGTATCATTGCTGAGCAAGAGTTCGGCGTGAAGGATACGGATATCCTCAATGCCATCCGTTATCATACGACGGGCAGGGCCGGCATGTCCGTCTTGGAGAAAGTTGTATACATTGCAGATCTCATCGAACCGGGAAGGAGCTTTCCAGGCATTGAAGAACTTCGCGAGTCCGCCCAGCTTCAAATTGATGGAGCGATGAAAGCTTGCATCGCTCATTCGGTGCTCTACTTGGTCGAGAGACGTGTAGCTGTTTTTCCCGACTCCATTGAATGCTATAATGAACATGTGCAAAGAGATTGAACGAGCCAACTACGAAAGGAAACGTGAAAATATGCCAACATTACTAGAAACAGCTTATAATGCAGTAGACGATAAGAAAGGGCAAGATATAGTCGTATTGAATATGGAGGGCGTATCCCTTATTGCAGACCAATTCATCATCTGTCATGCGAATTCTGAGCGACAAGTCCAAGCGATTGCCAGGGAAGTTGCCGATAAGGCAGCAGAAAATGAATTTGAAGTAAAAAGAGTGGAAGGTCTTGACAATGGAAGATGGGTTCTAGTCGACTTGGGCGATGTCGTTGTCCATGTTTTCCATAGGGACGAACGCGGTTATTATAACTTGGAGAAGTTATGGGGAGACGCTCCGTTGCTGAATATGGACAATGGACAATAAGGAAGCCTATACGGAGTTCGCCCTCGTCTATGATGAATTGATGACCGACATCCCTTATGATGCATATGTCGATTTAATTTCAGTTGCTGGAGATGGCATAAAGGGAAAGAAAATCATCGATGTTGGCTGCGGGACAGGTCTGCTATCCGTCAAGCTAGCGAAATCCGGAGCGTTTGTGACCGGAATCGATCTTTCAAGAGACATGCTTGCTATTGCGGAAAAACGTGCAACTGACCTTTCATTGACAATCGATTTGCTTGAATTGCCCATGCAGGAAATTGGGGGAGCAGAGCAATTTGACATTGCTGTCATTGCAATCGATTCGCTTAACTATTTACCGGACCAGGAAAGCGTCCTTAACACTTTCAAAGGAATCCATTCGGTCTTGAACTATGGTGGAGTGCTCATTTTTGATGTGCATTCCACTTTTAAGACGGATGTCATTTTCCTGGAAGGCCCTTTCACTTTCGATAATGATCGAATCGCTTACATATGGCATACGGAAGAGGGCGATGAGGAGCATTCCGTCCTTTCTGAACTCAGCTTCTTTGTCAAAGAGGAAAGCGGTCTTTATCGCCGATTCGATGAGAGGCATGAACAACGGACATTCCACGTTTTTGAATACGTGGATTTGTTGCGGGAAGCCGGTTTTACGATTGAACGCATTTTTGCAGATTGGGAAGATGAGCCGCCGCACGATGAAAGTGAAAGAATATTTTATCAAGCGCGCAAATGAAACTTCCATTTTCAGAAGTAATCATATATAGTGGGAGATGACTCCATATGGATGCCTCGTAGAAAGGGTGGGAAAGCTGTTTCGATCGATCGCAACCGGAAAATGGCGTAAGATCATCACCCCTATCGCAGCAATCGCTGTACTTTCCGCAATTCTGTTCTTTCCCCGAGGACAGGCCGGCAGTCAACCGACTGTCGCAAGCGGACAATCCCCAATTATTGACGTTATACAAGAGCAGCTTCAAGAAGAGGAGCAACCGATTGAAAGTATTGAAATGGCTCCGGTAACAATCATGGTCGACGTCCAAGGCGCCGTGAAATATCCGGGCGTCTATTCACTCAACGAGGGCGATCGTCTCATCGACGCCATCCACGCGGCGGGCGGTTATTTGGCTGATGCAGATTCGCGAATGCTGAACCATGCAATGAAACTGCCAGATGAGTTTTTCATTTATGTGCCGAGGGAAGGCGAAGAAGTCGATTTCTCCAGCCCGTCAGAATCATTTCCGCTCCAAGGCGGAGGTGTGCAGGATGACGGAAAAGTGAATATCAATACTGCTGATGTGCAGGAGCTTATGACAATTCCGGGAATCGGGCCGTCAAAGGCTGCTGCCATCCTTCAATATCGGGAGGAGCATGGACCGTTCAATTCTCCCGACGCCATATTGGAAGTGTCAGGCATAGGGCAAAAGACGTTTGAAAAGCTTGAGTCTTTCATTACGGCGAAATAAGTAATTAATACTGTTTGGAGGCATACATATGGAGCGGATTACATGGGATCAGTTTTTCATGGCGCAATGCCATTTGCTAGCGGTCAGAAGCACATGTACAAGACTGACTGTCGGAGCGACGATCGTCAGGGATAATAGGATCATTGCAGGAGGCTATAACGGCTCTATTTCAGGCGGGGACCATTGCATTGATCATGGGTGCTATGTCGTCGGAAATCATTGTGTCCGTACAATCCACGCAGAGATGAACGCATTGCTCCAATGTGCGAAATATGGCAGTCCTGTTGAAGGAGCCACTTTGTATGTGACGCACTTCCCTTGTTTGCAATGTTCGAAGGCGATCATCCAATCCGGCATAAAAATCGTTAATTATGCATCTGATTATAAAAACGATGAATATGCAATTGAGCTTTTTAAACAATCCGGGGTCGAAGTCAGACATATCCCTTTTGATGAAAGGAAAGTCGACTTTGCAAAGGAAGGGAAATTGCGGCTTATCAATGACTTGCTTGCAGAAATGGAAACACTAGGTGCGCCAACTGAAAAGCTCTCTCCTTTCAAGAGAAGGGTGGATGACCTATTCGGCAAGTAATTGGCGAAGTTCGTATTATTTATATTTGCGTGCCGGTTGCCGTATCCGCTTTTGCGGCGTACGGCTCGGCGCAACTTATATTCCTCAATCTATTGCTTATCCCCATTTTTCTCCGTAGAAAGGAAGCCCTCACTCCGATACTGGCATTGGCGGCTTCATTACTCTCCTATTATTTCATTTCACTGCATGTACCTGAACTCAAAGAAGCCGGGACTTCTGCCATCCTTGACCTGACATGGACGGATCAAGTCAAAATCGATGGCGGTAAAATGAAAGGTTTTGCAAGGACAGACGCCGGTGATGTTATCTATGCTTTGCTGGCATTCGAAAGTGAAGCCCAGAAATTACAGTTCCAAGAGTTGCATATTCCATCATACCGTTTTACCTTGGAAGGAACCTTTCAGGAATTGCCAGCTTCTGCACATGAATATTCCTTTGACATGGACCGTTATTTGAAGATGAACGGCGCTGCCGGCATGTTCGAATCCGACAGATTGATAGGTTATGAAATGAATTCTGGATTACAGACAGTGTTATCACGTCATAGATGGAAGGTAAAGCATCATATCCAGAAAACATTCCCCGAATCACTCGTAACGGAAGCGGAAGCACTGCTCATTGGGGATCGAAGCGGCATGGATGAAGACGTGGCTTCGAGATACAGGACGCTTGGTATAACTCATCTGTTTGCGATATCAGGCTTACATGTCGGGCTATTGACGTTTCTATTTCGCAGCCTTCTAATCAGATTGACGATCAGAGTCGAGACGATTGACAATTTATTGATCACCCTTTTGCCGTTATACGCAGTGATGGCGGGCGGTGCGCCATCCGTTTGGAGGGCGGTTTCCGTCACGATTTTACTCTTGCTAACCGCGACTGGACGTTTCAGGATGAGGATGGATGATGCTCTTGCTATAAGTGCGGCAGTCTTTATCCTTTGGCAGCCGTTCGTCGTGCTGCAACCTGGATTTCAACTTTCTTATTTGGCGGCATTCGCTTTGATTTATTCGACAAGGATTCTGTCGCATCATGCATCTGCATTCAAAGTATCTTTTCTGGTTACCGCTATAACCCAATTGGCATTATATCCCGTCCTTTTATATCATTTCTTTGAACTGTCATTGTCGTCGTTCATAGTGAATCTCGTCTATGTTCCTCTTTATTCTTTTATCATTTTACCAATGAACATCATATTGTTGTTGGTAACTTACGTAATGCCATTGACTGCAGGTGCCGTTTTTTCACTTTACGTTCCACTAAGAGGCTGGATTGAAGCCTTTACAGAACATGTGGCATCGTTGCCGCATCAATTATGGGTGCCTGGTCGGCCGAGGGTGATACTATCGGCACTCGCTGCAGGCGGTACACTTCTGTTCCTGATTGCGCTTGAAAGGCGAATGAAAGCTTTTCAGGCCATTCCATTTGTCTTGGTTCCTGCGCTTCTCATTCAAATGGCTCCTTTTTTAGATTCTGCATTACGAGTAACGTATCTTGATGTCGGTCAAGGAGATTCAATCGTCATCGAACTTCCACATCGGCGGGGAGTATATGTCATTGATACGGGAGGAACGGTGAGTTTTGGAGAGCCTACTTGGCGTACGCCTGAAAAAGCGTTTGAAGTGGGCAGGGGCATCGTCGTCCCTTTTTTGAAAGGGAAAGGCATTACTAATGTTGATAAGTTGATATTAACTCATGCAGACAGTGATCATATGGAAGGTGCGGACAAAGTGTTGGAAGAGATCAGGGTGGATGAAATCCATATTTCGCCGGGCAGTGAAAAGGAAAAGACGATGGAAGATGTTTTGTGGATGGCTAACGAGAAAGAGATACCAGTATATGCGATGACTGAAGGGACAGCATGGTCGGACAAGTCGGCTGATTTTTATTATATGGCGCCTGCCGCGGGGATGTACAAGGGGAATGACAGCTCCCTTGTTCTATTCATGGCAACAGAAGGGTCGTCGTTTTTGTTCACCGGTGATTTGGAAATTGAGGGGGAGAGGGCACTTCTTAAAAAATATGGACAATTGGATTGGAGGGGATTGATCCTCAAAGCCGGACATCACGGCAGCCGGACATCCAGTTCGGATGAATTCATACGGACTTTGCAGCCGAAGTTGACGATATACTCATACGGAAAGGACAATCGGTATGGGCATCCACATGCTGAAGTGGTGGCGACATTTGAAAAATATGAGGTTCCAACAATGGCTACAGCAGATCACGGCTCTATTACGATTGTAGTAAAAAAAGGCGGCAGCTTGAAAATATTGACGACAGAAAATGAAAAGACGGCCTTGTCCATTCCATTTGAGGAATGAACAAGCCGTCTTTAAGGAGTGCTATTAGTGCGCGACGAAGTCTATAATTGTAGCAATAACGAAAATTGCAGAAAAAGCAACGAAAGCTACAATGAAACCAACACCAGAGTCGATTAAATCATTGCGTTTAGACTGTACGTCATGTTCGAACTCATTCATTGCTACACCTCCTAATTCCTTTATAGTATAGATGATAACGAAAAAAAAATCCATATCAATCGGTTTATTATGCCGGGTTTATGACAATCGACACAAATTGTTCAAAGTCATGAATCGGTACTGTATAATGAGACAATGTGAGTGACTGGAGGGATTCGAATGGTCAACGCGATATGGAAGAGCATAGGTGAAGGGAAGATCGAACCGGTATATTTGTTGACGGGCGTCGAACAGTATCTGATTGACACGACAATCAGAAGAATTGTAAAGGCGATGCCGGACATCGATGAGGGCTCGGTCCTTCGCTTCGATTTGGAGGAAACGCCAATCGAAGCTGTCCTTGAAGAAGCGGATACACTCCCATTTTTGGAAGATAGAAAATTAATCATCGCCAATAACGCATCATTTCTGAAGGCGGCCGATAAAACGAAAGAGAAAGTCGTACATAATATCACATTGCTGGAGTCATGGCTCGGCAATCCATCGCCGACAGCAACTGTTCTTTTTTTGGCCCCTTATGAAAAACTGGACGGACGTAAAAAGATTGTGAAGGTGATGCAACAAAAAGCAGTTGTCGTTGAAGCGGTGCCACTCAGCGGCCGGGATTTGACGACGTGGATTCAGAACGAAGCAGGAACGAATGGCATCAAAATTGGTCCGGAAATTGCGCAAGTCCTCGTTGAAATGGCTGGTGACAGCCTTTTGACATTATCGAATGAAATCACCAAAATCGGAATGTACATGAATGGAAATGGTGAAGTAACTAGGGAAATCATCGAAATGCTCGTTCCTCGCCTGCCCGAAATGGATGTATTCCGTCTGACAGATGCATACATGACTGGAAATGTGAAGAGGACAATTTCGATCTACCATGACTTATTACGGAATGGCGAAGAACCGATCATGTTGACATCCCTCGTTGCAGGGCAGATCCGATTGATGATCCACGTAATATCATTATTGAAAAAAGGATACCAACAACAGCAAATTGCAAAAACGTTGAACGTGCATCCGTATCGTGTGAAGCTGATCATGGAAAATAGAAGCATACCCAAAATGGAAAGGCTTCTTCTGATTTTGCAAAAGCTCGCACATATTGATTACCAATTGAAGTCTACTGGCGGAAAAAGGGAAAGGGTACTAGAAATTTTCTTTATGGAGCCTTTGAGGGTATAAAAAATTGTAGTAGCAGTCGTCTGATTAATAGGATTTCCAAGGATTGAAGCGAAAGGCGGCGACTCCAGCGAACGCCGTCACGAAGAACGGCGTTTGCGAGCACAAGCGTAGCGTTGCGAGCAGGAATTTGCAGGCTGCCTTAATTTCTGCAAAAAGCGCAGAAATTAAGGCAAATCGAACCCTTCGCTGTTTGATTGGAAAGCGTCCGCCTGTAGTCAAAAACCGTCGATTAAGCAATTATACGAATAGAAAAGGCTGTCCACTTTGTCGAATCAATCGATCAAAGGGACAGCCTTTTTTTCGTCTAGACCTCGGGTGGCAGGGTGCTGCTTTAATTTCTGCGAAAATCGCAGAAATTAAGGCAAATTGAACCCTTTCGCAGTTCGATTTGCTCGGGTCATAAGCCAGCACTGCTATACGGCAAAAAGCGCCGTTTCGCAGATCTGTCTTATGCCTGTCCCAGCTAACCGCCGCCCTCCGCTTTTGATTATTACAAAGCTTTTTTCG
>NZ_LQYA01000051.1 GCF_001531445.1 Sporosarcina koreensis | reverse complement strand
CTTTAATCGGGCGCGATTGTTGAAGAAGTAAAATTAAGAGTAGCTGCGGCTGCTCTTTTTTATTTTGAGATACATGAGGAGCAGATACAAAAAATAACCATTGCCGAAAAGGGCAACGGTTATTTTTAAATTTGTGCTACTGCTCGTAATCGGTTGAGGGAAAGGCTTGGCATTAGTCAACGGTAAATGTCTGACCGAAACGAAGTGAAGGGAATTTAAGAAGTTGACGAATTTCGCCAAACCCAAACCCTCTTGGCACTGAAACAAACCCACGTTTGTTTCTGCCTACCGGCGAGGGAGCCCCCTCAAAAAGTGAGGGGGTTGGGGGAGCTTTTTGGAGGGGGTCAAGGGAGAACTTCTCCCTTGTGGGTTTGGGCAAAGCCCAAGGTTTCAACCTCGTAGAGCGCACATATTGGCAAGGGAACAACGGAGTTCCCAATGCCAATATGCTAGTGCGTTCTCTTATTGGCACTTTTATGTTCCAATGCACCCCTTTTTCCTGTACCATAAACGGTACATAGAAAAGGGGTGTTTTCATGGCCAAAGCCATTCTACGAGTCAGCGGAATTAAAACGACTGGTGACTTGCGAGGTATTGGAAAACACAATGTCGACAGAATTTCAGAAACGAATTCAGACATTGATCGTGAGCGTTCCCACGAAAATATCACGCTAAAAAGTTGCGGTGGAAATTACAATTTCATGTTTGAGGAAGTCACAAGTGATTTAAAAAAACAGCATGATGAGCAAATGAAAACGACTCGAAAAAGTCGACAGAAATCTTTTCATAATAAAATAAACGATGATAAATCGGACGTGGCCTGTGAATTTTTATTGAGTGCCAGCCCTGAATATTTTGAAGGAAAATCAAAAGAGGAAATTGAAAACTGGGCAAAAACTTCGCTTGATTTTATTACAGAAAAAATCGGGATTGAAGAAAAAAATGTGCTTCATGCGGTCGTTCACATGGATGAGAAAACTCCACATTTACACGTGGTGGCTGTTCCACTCGTTAAAAAATATGATGGGCGCAGAAAAGAAGATGTGCTGACGATTAGTCGAAAGCATTTTATAAAAAATCGCGACGAAATGGCACAAGTTCAAACAGATTACGTGGACCATCTAAAAGAAAACGGAATTGACCTGGAGCGTGGACAGGAAAAATCGGGTGCAAAACATTTGGATGTGACCCGTTATAAGCTTCAAGAAACACAAAAAGATTTAAAAGAAATTGAAATGAGTTTAGGGGAAAAGGAAAAGGATTTACTAGAAAAAAATGAACAATTGGCATCGATTGACCAAAAAATTAAAATGAATCTTGAAGCAGTTCCCGATCGGAATTTCAGATTTAAAAAAGATTTGCCGAAAGAGATTAAGACCGAAGTGAAACCCAAAATGATAGGGAAACCTGAAATTATTAAGACAGAAACCGAAAATACTGTTTTCTCTCCTAAACAATTAAAAAGCATGGAGGACCGAATTAATGCAGCGGTGACCATAAAAAAAGATTATGAGCGTTTGCAGACTACGGATCTTGTACAAGAAAATCAGAAGTTAAGAAGTTATGCGATGGATGCAGTTTCTGAAAACAAGCAGTTGAAAAGTGAAATTGTACAGCTGAAAAACCAAAATAACGAATTGCGTTCAGAGGTAAGCCGTTTAAAAGACTG
>NZ_LQYA01000007.1:32729-117274 GCF_001531445.1 Sporosarcina koreensis | reverse complement strand
CCCACTGCCACTTTCACCAACGATAGCCACGATTTCCCCTTTATTAACATGAAATGAAACATCCCGAACCGCCTTAACTTCACCGCCATATGTTTTGAAATTCACGCCTAGATTTCTAACTTCCAATAAACGGGTCATACAAACACCTACCAGTTCACTCTATTTTCAACTCTATTTATTCTTTGGACATTATTTACGTGCTCTAGGGTCCAAGGCATCTTGCAATCCATCACCGAATGCATTGAAGGCAAACATTGTAAGGGAAATCATCAACCCTGGGAAAAACAGGCGCCACCATTGCCCACTTAAAATAACGCCCAATGCGTCATTTGCCATTGTTCCCCAACTAGCGATCGGTGCTTGTACGCCTAAGCCGATAAAACTTAAGAAAGACTCTGCGAATATAGCTGAAGGGATCGTAAATGTAAGGTTGACAATAATAATCCCCATTGTGTTTGGCAATAAATGACGAGTGATGATTTTGGATGTACTCGTTCCTAGTTTTTCTGCTGCCTTAATATACTCTTGTGATTTCAATTGCAATATTTGACCACGTACGATTCGTGCCATGCCAACCCAGCCAGTTACAGAAAGCGCGATAATAATTGTCGTAATCCCTGGCTCCATAACAACCATCAACAAGATAACGAGGAGCAAGTAAGGTATGCCGTATAGAATCTCTACCAATCTCATAAGCAACCCATCAATACGGTCACCTCTTTTACCTCTACCAGCCATGTAACCAGAAATGCCTCCAACGATTAAACCAAGAATCAAGTCGATGAGAGCAGCCGCAAAGCCAATCGTTAAGGAAACCCTAGCCCCTAACCATGTTCTCACCCACACATCCCGACCGAGATCATCCGTTCCAAACCAATGTTCTTTGGACGGTTCAACATTCGCATTCAGTAAGTTCTGTTCGGATCCGGAGTATGGTGCCATCATGGGTCCTACAATTGCCAATGACACGATCAGCAAAAGTAACGTCAAACCTAAAAGTGCCAACTTATTCTTTACTATATTGATGACTGTTTCCTTCCAAACGCTTAAACTTGGGCGGAAAACGTTTTCATTATCATATTGATCAAGATCAACGGCGCGAAATAATTCTTGTTCTGCTTGTTTATTCATCATGTCATCCTTCCTTACTTGTAAGCTTGATTCTCGGGTCAATGAAGCGATATGACACATCTATCAAGAACAAAATGACAACTAATAGTACGCTGTAAAATACCGTCGTTCCCATGATAACGGGGTAGTCACGATTGAAAATGCTGTCGACAAAATATCTTCCTATTCCTGGAATCGCAAATATCTTTTCAATTACAAAGGTCCCGGTAATTAAGGAAACAAACAGTGGCCCAATGAATGTTATTACTGGAAGTATGGCGTTTCGAATACCATGCTCAAAGACAATTTTATATGTAGATAATCCTTTGGCATCTGCTGTTTTCATATAGTTTTGATTCAAAACATCTAACATACTCGAGCGAGTATAACGTGCCACCACAGCAAGTGGAGTCGTTGATAGTGCAAGCGCCGGAAGTATAGCATGCTTCCAGCTTCCCCATGACGCAACTGGTAGAAGATGCAAATCCACCGCAAAAATCTTGATGAGAAGTGGAGCCAAAAGGAAGTTCGGAATCGAAATACCAATAATCGCTATAATCATAGACATATAATCAATCACCTTATTATGATTAATGGCAGCCACTACCCCTAGCAATATTCCGAAAAAGAGCGCTATTGCCATTGCCAAAAGGCCGACTGTTGCAGATGCAGCCATGCCTGAACCAATGATTTGATTCACTGAGCGTGTATCAGAAACTATTGAAGTTCCTAAATCTAACGTAATTAGATCTTTCATGTACAGGATGTACTGAACAGGAACCGGCTTGTCTAAGTTATAAGCCGCCCGTAAATTTTCTAGCACTTCTTCTGGAAAAACATCCGCATCAGAAGCAAACGGATCTCCTGGAATAAACTTCATCACGATAAAAGTCAGGGTCGCTATAATCCAGATCGTTAATAACATTCCTATTAGACGTTTAACAATGTACAAACACAGCACCTTCTTTCAAAAGATAAACACAGTATCTTGAACTTATTAGTAATTATTAAGGTTATTTTCCTTAAACATTCCGTTAATTACTAATATTATCACAGCTTTTTTATAAAGTCTTCAGTTTTTTTGATTTATTTCAATGAAATTTCGCCTCTCGAAGTTTCAGAATGATCAGTCCAATTTATCGAATTTTTTGAAAACCACTACATTCAATTCCTTCAAGTATTCCTATATACGAAGCTAAACCGATTCCCATCACTTCTTCATCGATGTCAAACTTTTCATGATGATGGCCTGCAGCAAGCGTAGTTCCGAAAATCATATACGAAGCAAGACCGCCTTGTTCAATTACTTTATTCATCATATATGTGGCATCTTCAGACCCGATCGGAAAGGGTGCGCGATCCAAAACTTTGTCGACACCTTTTACATTCCTTAAAGAGTCATGTATGTAGGTTTTTAATTGCTCGCTCGAACAACTTGTCTTTGCTGCCCCGACAATATCAATTTCATAATCGACTTCGTACATTTCCGCGGCTCCTCTAATAATTTTGGTAGCCTTCGTCATCATGTACTCATTGATTTCCGTCGTTTCTCCACGTGTTTCCACTTCCATTGCAGCTGTTGATGGGATAATGTTTCTTCCCGATCCCGAATGCAACTTTCCTACATTTATTTGTGATTGCCCTCTGCTATGTCTAGGAATACCATGAAGATTCAGAGTAGCGGAAGACGCAGCCAGTAATGCGTTTCTCCCTTCTTCCGGAGATCCGCCTGCATGTGATGCTTTACCGTTGAAAACTACATTGAATTTTGTCGTAGCAAGAAAATTATTAATGCCGCTGACAACCGTTCCAAGATCGACACCAATACCAACATGAGATGTTAGGAAAATATCAATATCGTCCACGACACCCGCCGCAACCATTGACTTCGCACCACGAACCCCTTCTTCAGCAGGCTGGAAAATCAATTTATAAGTCCCAGCCAATTCATCTCGATGATCCGAAATATATTTTGCCACTGCCAAGCCGATTGACATATGAGCATCATGGCCACAAGCGTGCATCACACCTTCATGAATGGAAGCGTATCCATTTGCAACAGGGAGATGGCTCGAATCGGAGCTTTCCTGGATGTTAAGGGCATCCATGTCAAACCGGATACCAATAACAGGTCCAGGCCGCTTCGCATGGATTGTTCCAACAATACCGGTATATCCTCCAGCAAAGAAGCGCATCCATTTTTCATCCGCACCTTCTGCAAGCGCAAGCGCTTCATGTTCAGATATTATTTTCGATGAAGGCACGCCCATACGATAGTCGGAATTGATGACTTCCTTCCCTGCTTGAATGGTAAAGCCAAATGCTTCAAGTCTATTCGCTATATTGGATGCCGATCTGAATTCCAACCAACCAGGTTCCGCATATTTATGAAAATCGCGGCGCCATTTTACCATCATAGGTATTACATCACTTACGAATGCAGAAGTTTTATGTTCAGTCATACTACAACCCACTTTCTGAATATCAGTGACTATTAAAGGAAATTATCCATTATCATTCCGTTAATGATAATTCTGATTTACTAAATTGTCAATACACTCAATCAAATAAAAAAATACTAACATCGGCAACAATCAATGAATATCGATTGTTAGCGGATATTAGTAACGTAGTCAGTTGAAACCTATTATTCATCTTCCATGAACTGCAATTCATAAACCTTCCGAGGTCTTCCTCGTTGTCCCGATTGTTCTTCACCAACAACTTTGGCTAACTCAACACTTTCTAATTCCGTCAAAATCCTTCTCGCATTACGCTCAGTGCTATTCAACCACAAAGCAAGCTCTTTTGAGGTAAGCTGCGTTTTCTTGTAATGAAGAGCCATCGATTGAATCCTATCAACTGTTGCAGGACTAATAGTAGCCTCTCTCAACATTTCATTCCACTCTTCGCTCAACATCCGGTTTTTATACGATAGCGGCTTTTCATCTCCGCCATATTCTGTAACCTTTTTATTCTCATCCATAATGACAATACTTTGTTCCTTCTTTGCCCTCGCGTATTGTGTCGCTAAACGAGCATTCTGCTCCGCCTCCAATGAGGTGGCACCATATCCCAAACCAATACGGATATGCAATTTACTCTGCAAATCAGTCCTCTCGATCAGTTTAAAAAGAGAGTCTTCATTCAATTGGAGCTCAACCTCTCCTCTGGTCGTATAGATAAAATAACGTCCATCCCCGATTTCCACAAACGATCCATTAATCCGTTCGGAATAATTCAGCAGTAATTTTTTCAGTTCCAATTCCTGATATTTTATTTTATAGGAGTACTGCCCTTCCCAATCCGATTGAAAGATTTCAACTCCAAGAATTGCAATTTGCGCTTTTCGATACCATTGGGATACGCCTCTTTGCTTCAAATACTGGATAATCAACCGGACCGCAATAATATCCGGGGCTACCCGGTAGCATGGAATTCCCAGTTCCTTCAATGTGTTATACACCGTCTTCACACATGTGACTGCTACCTCCACTTTTCCTTCACGGTATAACTTCAGATGAAAATCAATAATATCCTGTATCGGCAAATACCCGCTATATGGAAACGTATGAAGCTCCATTGACATGTTAGATCCCTTAATTTCGACTTCAGTCTCCTGTACTGTATCGAGACTGATGCTTTTGAAAACTTTCTTCTCCTGTAACTGCGCCTCCAAAAGCGTCTTATAAATACTATTACTGTTCAAAGGTGCAAAACTGCCTTCTTCTTCTCGAATCAAGTCATTTGTAACGGCATAGTAATAGGGAGCTTGCCCAGAAAAAAACCATTGGTCCACAAATCTCCTGTTTTCCAATATAATTTTTTCCGTCTCTTCCATCTCTTCATACGGAAAAGGCAGAAGTGTGATTTCATCAAATTCCATCACTGCTTTTTTTACAATCTCAATCGAGTCATAAGGCCCAATAACACCTAAACGAATCTTCAATCCAATCAATCCTCCAGGCCGCTAGATGACTAGTCATTATTTTCATACCTTAAGTGCAATGTTCTTTTACGTGTTCTTATCTTACAGATGCAAGACTTGTGCTTCTCACCAACATTCGAAGCCCTAGGAAAATTGCCCATGCATCGTTTTCTCCATCAAAAAAGAAACGTATCGGCTTTTCAATAGGCAGCAAAACCAAAGTTCTTTCATCACTAGCTCGAAGTTCATAGGTCTTACCTGAAACAGTTGCCGTTATCGTTTGATGTTCCAAAGAGATGTCAACTTCGGTTCCCTCTCCCGATCGGTATGTGCCGACCATGCGCTGGAGCTGTTTCGGATTTATGTCATAGTACTGCTCTGTACTTCGCTTTTGAACAATCGGCAGATCCAGCGCGGTATTAATGGCTGCAAGCCAAATGGCATTTGCACTTACATCACTCCTATTTGTTAAGACGGCTGCTACAATTCCTCGCTCAGGAATGAAGCCGAAGTTGGACGATACACCCGGTTGGCCCCCACCATGTTCGACTACAGTCACACCGGAATAATGAGGAGTCGTTTGTAGACCATATCCATAAAAGCTATTGCCACTTATGCGATGAACAGGTTCTGCCATTTTTGAAAGATATGATTGCCCGATTAATTCCTTTTCAAGCGCGCCGACAAATACGTTTCCATACTGAAGCAAATCAGTCACCGTGGATCGAATGCCACCGCCGACTGCATAGTTCCCTAAAGTTGGCCACTCACACGCTACTACTTTTCCGTCTTCTAAAATATAGGGCATCGTTACATTTTCAAAGTTATGTAATTCCCGAAGACTGTAAGTTGTTCGATTCATCTTCAAAGGGTCCAATAGCAGCTTATGAATAAAATCCTGATAATTTTCTCCAGTTACCTTTTCAATAATCGCGCCGAGAAGCAGAAACATATCATTGTTATAGCAAATATACTCCCCAGGTTTCCCCAAGCAGGTTCGTTCGATTTCATTTATATAGCAAAGATGTTCTTCAAATCCATTTAATTGTTCCATCCTTTTCATCGTCGCAATTCCTGATGTGTGGGATAGAAGATGATGGATCTTGATATCTTCAATATTGTCATAACCACTCAATCGAAAATTGGGAAGATACACAGTAACCGCATCATCCAGCTGTAACTTTCCTTCCTCCACCAGCTTCATAATAGCAAGCGCAGTGAATGATTTTGTAACCGAGGCGATCCCAAAAATCGTTTCTGCCGTGACAGGCTCATTGGTTTCTACATCACTTTTCCCAAAGCCTTTTTTGTAAATAATCTTCCCATTTTCAGAAAGCGCGACCGCTACACCCGGTATTTGCTCGGTTTCCATAAGCTCTTCAACGAATGCTTCAAATTTTCCCCATTGGCTCAATTACATTCATCCTTTCCAGTGTTGAATTTTTCTGATTTCCGTACTTTGAATTAATTCTATCATGCTCACCACTAATTGCACGAATATTTTTAAAAACATTTAACTAGGTATTTTTAAGGGGTGATGGACATTGTCTTGGTGCCTGTGCATCACGTATTTATGGTAATTCATCGTTCGGTATGAATATTCAATGAAAATCTAACCAATAACGACTAGGTCGGATTTTCCATTTCAACAATATACAGTTGTAGTGAATAAACTGAGTAGTGCTCTGCACAGGCACGAGACAGACACTAGCAAAACGAATTTCAAGCATCCTAAATTTCATATTGTACAATTGTATACAATATGATATTGTTTATCGTGTAATTAGAAATTTTCTATCAATACAACTAGGAGGAGAATGGATATGGGTTTTAAGCGTAGGGGTATTTTCTTAAGTATGTTGCTTGTTTTAATGCTTGCATTGGTCGGTTGTGGTTCTAATGAAAACGGTTCCAAGGCCGTGGCATCGAAAAAAGAGGATGAAAAGTGGCCACATCGAAATACGACATTAATTTTGCCATTTGATGCTGGCGGCAGTTTGGATAGCATGATGCGTGTGATTGCAAAGTCGCTTGAGAAGGAATTGGATACGAAGATTACAATTGACAACCGGCCTGGAGCAGCGACACAAGTGGGGACAACGATATTTGTGAATTCGAAAGACGATGGTTCTGTCCTGTTCGGTGGAACACAGTTGTATTTGAGCGCAAGTATTTTACTACAAGATGCGGGCTATGATATCGACGATTTTTCAATGGTGAATATTGAACAGTTCGATCCGGTTACGATTACTGTTCCAAAAGATTCACAGTTTCAAACGTTCGGCGATTTGATTGAATATGCGAGCGACAATCCAGGGAAATTGAGTTACTCGACAGTTCACGGCGGGCCGCTCCACCTAACAGGCGTCTTACTAGAGGACAAGCTTGGCATCCAGTTGAATCCTGTCTTTTATGACGGCGGCGGTGAAATGCGTAATGCGCTATTGGGTAATCATGTTGACTTTATGATTGGAAATGCCTTAGGTGATAATGCAATTGCGGATAATGTCCGGGTCTTGGCGGTTGCTTCTGACGAAGTAATGGATTTATGGCCAGATGCAGAGCCGATCAATGAAGCATTGAAACCTTACAATGTAGAAGTGCCAAAAGTGGGGTCTGTCCGTTTCTTGGCGACACATAGTTCATTAAAAGAAAAGCATCCGGAATTATTCGACCAACTTTCCAAAGCATATCAAACTGTTTATGAAAGTGTTGAGTACCAACAATTCATTAAGGATATTAACGCGGAAGCTGTCAGTGAATACCGTGGACCTGAGGAAAGTGACGAACTTAACCAATCCTTGCATAGTCTTTTAAATGATTATAAGGACGTTCTGAACAACAATTAAGAACAGGGTTGAAGGGATGGTAACCTGTCCCTTCAGCACGCACTAGGGGGTGCAAGTTTTGCAAAAAACATTTTCGAATGGTCCTTTCATTCACCGAATCATCGTCGCGACATCAATTCTTATACTAGCTGTTATCTATTTCTTTGATGTGAAAGATTTAAAGAATCCGCACGATCGGTTATTGATCAGCCCTGTATTCTGGATTATGGTCATCCTTTATCCGATCATTATTTGGCAGGAGATCCGCGAAGCTAAGAAAACTATTCACGATTCGGAAGAAGTTGAAGGAGACGGCGATTCTTATAGACTTACGAAAAAAGTTGGGTTCTTTATGATATCCGTCATGATATACCTAATTTTATTGAATTACATTGGTTTTATCATTTCAACGATCCTATTTCTTCCAGCACTTATGTGGATTCTGGGTACGAAATCTAGGTTGTTTCCCATTATCTTTTCAATTATCGCTACTGGATTGCTTTACCTATTTTTCGATATTTTATTGGGTATCCCATTGCCAATAGGCATCCTAATTGAGGGGGTTCTATAAATGATAGATTGGAATACATTGCTTGAAGGTATCTCCTTATTTATGAGTTGGTCCAACTTCCTTCTCATTATCGTCGGATTGGCATTCGGGGTCACTTTAGGTGCAATCCCCGGGTTGACAGGTTCTTTAGGAATAGCCTTAATGCTTCCACTGACTTTTACAATGGACCCGTTACCTGCTTTCGTCTTTCTGATTTCCATTTATACGGGTGGACTATTTGGAGGAGCCATTACAGCTATCCTTATTAATACACCTGGATCTCCGGCAGCGGTTGCTACTACGCTAGATGGGTACGCAATGACGAAAAGAGGATTATCCGGAAAAGCTTTGGGGCTTGCAATTGGTGCCTCTTCTACCGGTGGGTTAATTGGAGCCATTGTGCTACTGATCATTATTCAACCACTTGCATCTTTTGCATTGAAATTTGGTCCAACAGAGATGTTTATCATTGCGGTCTTTGGTCTAACTATCATTTCGTCTATCCAAGAAGGAGGCTTTATCAAATCAATCTATGGTGGATTATTCGGTATATTGCTAGGCACTGTTGGAATGACGAGTACGGGTGCAATGCGTGGTACATTCGGCAATGTTCAGCTACTTGACGGTATTCCGATGATCCCTGCATTAATAGGCTTATTTGCCGTGTCTGAGCTTTTTGTTTTAGCGGATAAGAAATATGTATCAAATAAGCAAGAAGGGGTTATTGAGCAAAGTTATTCATCTCAGATTCTGTCGGGAATTAAAAGAGTATATAAGTATCCATTCAACCTTCTTCGTTCAGGTTCCATCGGAGTCTTCATCGGTGCTTTGCCTGCGGCGGGATCAACAATTGCAAGCCTTGTCAGTTATAACGAAGCAAAAAGATTCTCGAAAAAGAAGGCGGAATTCGGAAAAGGCAGTGAAGAAGGACTCGTCGCTGCGGAATCCGCAAACAATGCGTCCGAAGGCGGCGCATTAGCTACGATGCTCGTTCTCGGAATCCCCGGAAGCGCTTCAACAGCGATGTTGTTAGGTGCAATCATTATGCAAGGATGGGTTCCTGGACCGCGATTGTTCATTGACAATAGTGAAGTACTCTATGGCATCATTTTCTCTGTCGTGATTCAAGTTATCTTGTTGCTCGTCGTTGGAGCAATTATCGCGATGCTTGCAGGAAAAATTATTAACATTCCAAACAACATATTAGTGCCCATCATCATCACTTTTGCTTTGATTGGATCATTTGCGGTACGAAATATGATTTTTGACGCATTCTTAGTATTCATCTTCGGGTTAATTGGGTGGTATTTACGAAAAAATAAATATCCAATTATTGCAGTTGTCCTCGGTTTAATTTTAGGGCCAATTGCGGACAAGGAACTTCTACGAAGTGTGCAATTGCATGGAGAGAATACAATGCTGGCATTTATTGAGCGTCCAGTAAGTTTGATTTTAATTATCATCACAATTATTGGAGTACTGACACCAATTTTAATGGAACGATACGGAAAGAAAAAACAGCAAACTAACTAAATTGGGATGATCTATGCATGTCAATATTTTGGGATTCGTTACTGTTCATTCTACTATCATATATCGGTGGAAGAATTGGTCTGCGGCTGAAGCTCCCGGCCGGCGCTTTACTTGGTGCTATGCTTTTCGTTGGAGGGTTCAAGATACTAGGAACGGTCGAATTAAACGACGTGTCCCCCCTCCTTCGGATAGCGACCCAGATTGCCCTTGGAACGATGATTGGCTTACATTTTAAGAAAGATATTTTGAATCTGCCAATCAAAAGACTTGCCGCTTTCCTGATCGTTGGTATTGGTAGCATACTTACAGCATTGCTAGTGAATATAGTTTTCCATTACTTCGGCATAACGACTTTTATTACCGGCCTCATAGCAGTTGCGCCAGGCGGGTTGGCGGAGATGATCACGCTATCGGATTCTGTACAAAGTGATACACAGATTGTTGTAATCGTCCATTTGATTCGCTTCCTTATTATTATGCTGTCTTTCAAAAGCCTGTTGAAATGGAGTGTAAGTAAAAAGCAGGGACTTGAATTATGAAGATGAAACCCTTTCTACTTATCGCAATCGCCTCCATCGGCGCATTGATCGGATATATTCTTAAACTTCCTATCGGTATTCTCATCGGAAGTTTTCTGGCCATTGCAATTGCGCAAATCCTTGGCATGGGTGCCGCTCCCCTATCCAAAAATAAAAAACAAAGTGTGCAAATGGTGATTGGCGGTTTTGTTGGACTGAAAATGAACCATGAGCAATTCCCCTATTTGCTGGATTTACTTATTCCCGGCATCCTTGCTGCAGTTGCACATTTATTGACGGCCTTTTTATTTGCATTACTGCTATCGAAGTATTTTCAAATTGATTGGATTACCGCAATTTGCGGTAGTATTCCTGCTGGTATGAGCGAGGCATCTACAATCGCAGATGAGTTTGGAGCAGATACACAGACTGTTATGCTAATACATTTGTTCAGGGTCTCATTGCTAGTCACGATATTGCCAACGATTATTACATTACTATTATAAAAATGAGGTGTGTGAATGAGTCAATTTACAATTCCTTGCGTTGTTTACCGAGGCGGAACAAGTCGTGGGTTATTTTTTCATGAAAAAAATCTTCCTCATAACGAAGAAATAAGAAAAAGAATCTTTCTCAAGAGTGTAGGATCAGAAGATGTGTCCCATGTTGATGGATTAGGCGGAGGAACCTCCCATACTAGCAAAGTGGTCATTATTGATAAAAGCGATAGACCAGGCATCGATATATTGTATACCTTTGTACAATTAGGGATAGGTACTGATACGGTCGATTATGAAGGGACTTGCGGCAACTTGATGGCGGCTGTAGGTGCGTTTGCTGTGGATGAGGAACTTGTTCACGTAGACCCCTCTGCATCAGAGATCGTCATTACAGCATGGAGCACGAATGTCCATAAAAAAATCCGGATCAATGTCCCTCTTGAGAATGGACTGGCTAAAGTGAACGGTGATTTCCACATTTCCGGTATCAAGTCTAGCGGATCAAAATACAAAGTGGACATTATCGACCCTGGCGGCGGAAAAACAGGCGAAACATTACCTCTGGGTAAAATCGGGACAGAAAGCGTGAATGGGATTTCTTTTCGTTATTCCTTTCTTGATATTGTAAACCCTTTCGTCTTCGTAACAGCGGAAGACTTTTCATTAAACGGATCTGAGAGCAATGATGAGGTAACGCGCAGCGGCTCTGTTTTACCATCATTGGAACTAATCCGTGAACTTGTGGCAGTGAAATCCAAACTAGCCCCTTCAGTTGAGCTCGCGAGAACAACTTATACTGCAATCCCCAAAATTGCTTACGTTGCCCCGCCACAGGATTATATGACATCCAATGGAAAACTGATCAGAAGAGAAGAAATTGATATTATTGCACGAATGATCTCCATGAATAAAATGCATCGGACATTTGCGGTTAGCGGGTTATTCAACTTGGCAGCCGCATGCTTACTAAAAGGAACAATTCCTTACGAAGCGAGTACATTGGACAAGAACATTAATGAAGGGATTGTACGTATTGGCCATCCTGAAGGGATAGCTGAAATACATGTGCGCAAAAAGACTTGCTCGGACTTGGTTGAAACGGTTGGCCTTGAAAGAACAGTGAGAAGATTGATGGACGGAAGAATTTTCGTCCCCAACTAAATAGTCCAATAACAACGACGAGATACACTATGGAGGAGAAAAATTATGAGTTGGTTGGTACGGGAAAAAAGACAACACCCTATTACGGAATTAAGAACATTACTAGAAAGAGACAATGGAATTATAAAAGTTCCGGGTGCCCACGACGCCTTGGCAGCTTTATTAGCCCAGAAAGCCGGTTTTGAGACGATTTATTTATCCGGAGCCGCTTTGACAGCCAGTCTCGGGATGCCAGACTTAGGAATCATAACATTGACAGAATTGACAAACCGTACACGTGAAATTGTCCGCGCGACAGGGATGCCAATGTTGGTGGATGTGGATACAGGGTACGGCAGTGTGTTAAGTGTAACGCGTACTGTTTACGAAATGGTTGAGGCCGGTGCAGCTGCCATTCAAATCGAGGATCAGGATTTGCCGAAAAAATGCGGCCACCTGAATGGTAAGAAACTCGTACCAACTGAGGAAATGGTGCAGAAAATAAAAGCAGCGCGAAAAGCGGATAACGATTTGGTTATCGTAGCAAGAACGGATGCCAAAGGTGTAGAAGGTATGGATTCAGCAATAGAAAGAGCTAAGCGGTATTTTGAGGCTGGAGCGGATATCATTTTTCCTGAAGCAATGACAACCGAAGAGGAATTCATTCAATTCTATAACGAAACCAAATTGCCGTTGCTCGCCAATATGACGGAATTTGGTCGCACTCCGATGATCACAGCCGACCAATTTGAAGAAATGGGTTACAAAATGGTCATCTATCCTGTTACATCTCTGCGCGTCGCTGCAAAAGCGATTGAGTCTTTGTATGAAGGCATTTATGAGAAAGGGACACAAGCCGATTTTTTGTCTAAAATGCAAACGAGGAAAGAATTATATGATACGATATTGTATAATAGGTACGAGGAATTAGATGAGAGCATTTCCAAAACCATCTTGGATGATTTATACAAGTGATAATTACGAATCTCATAGCAAATTTAGAAGGCAGGTGACAGTTGGTTGGCTATGGATGTGAAGAGGAGTAGAAACTCGACGATTGATACGGTTTACGAAAAGATAAAAGAAAAGATTTTAGAAATGGAGTATGGACCTAACCTGCATCTCGTGGAAGAAACACTTTCCGCCGATTTGAATGTCAGCAGGACTCCATTGCGCCAAGCCCTTTACCGTCTGGAACTGGAAGGCATCGTCGTCAAAAAAACGACTGGAAGAATCCACGTCGCCCCCCTTTCAATCAAAGAGGCAGAAGACACCTTCCTTGTACGTGAAATGATGGAAGGGCTGATCGCGCGGCTGGCTACGATCAATATTACCAAAGATCCATCAAGAACAGAAATCATACAACGGCTACAAGATATCATGCTCCTTATGAGACATGCTGCCGAAAATCATCGGCAAGTGGATGTCGTCAGATACGGCAATGAATTCCATAATATATTGGAGCTACATAGCGACAATCGAACTGCCGTATATACACTATTCCAAATCAAAAGCAGAATCGCTAGATATCGCCGAATTGGTGCGTACAAAGATCCGAAATACCCATCGATCACACCTGTCGAAGAGCACGAAGCGATATTGAAACATATCTCAGAAGGAAATGAAATTGCTGCCGAAGAGAGTATGAGGCATCATATTCAACGGAGTTTACAAAGTACGATTAAAGCGCTATCCTATTTAGGTGAAAGTGGTCTTGAGTAATTTTGCCGCAATCCGGAATCCGTATACTTTGAGCAGCCCGTAGTAAAAAATACCAACCTCCTTAGCAATATGAACTTGCTGAGGAGGTTTTTATAGTAGAGTCCATCGCTTGATTTTGTAAATACCGCTTCTACAATAATCCCAACAGTCCCTGTCGTTAACAAATAGGATACAAGTCACTAACGGATCTGTCAAAGATATCCACAGTTCTGTTTAATCATAAGAAAGGCTGACTGGGAACGATTCATTTTGTTACGATTGTGATTCTTTGCGTTGCTCCTTGATTTGAATGTGTTGCGAACTACGTGCGTTGCGTTTCATTGCGCCGCTGCAGAAATTCTTCTGCAGTATAAGATTTGTAAAGCACATCTTTGATAATTGCTGTTGGCTTTCCTCGATAATCATCGAAAGACATCCCCAACCGGAGAGTTGATAAAGCGTTCTACATCATGTACTCACATCCCCTGAGACAAAAGTTTATGAGCGAGCATACGAAAATAAGAGTGTGACAATAATTTTATAATCATTGTCCTTGCTTATTAGCATTGCATCTCGCGGAAATAATATAAAATTCATCACATAAAGAAAGCCCCTAACCAATAATGAAGTGTTGATTATTGGGGAATTATTCGTCAACTACGAAGTGAATCACAAACATACCAACCAAAAAAACAGGCTAGCATGAGCACGGTTCCATACCGTCTTCACACCAGCCAATTAGCTGCGTCGTATAAATTCTAACTGTTAGACTTCACAACATTCGTCGATTCCTGTTATCTAGATTTTTATAATAACGAACCTCAAACATTGTACAACCATGTACGGACTTCTAGGGTCCATGCTTCATTCCGGGCGGCCGAGAAGCTACCATCCTTTTTGTGAATTCCTGATTTAACGTTAAACCGATTACCGAACCGGCGATGATGTATATTTCTTCCCAATAGTCATAAACCTGGACACCATTCGGAGAAGTGTCAGTTCCAGAAGCAAATTCTAGTATCCGGACCAAATCCCCCACTTCTGCATCCTGTGAAATAACTCTTTGTGATAAGCCTTTTACTGATCCCTCGATTATTTCCGGCCTTATGTTTTGGTAATTAATAAATTCTATTTGCGGTCTAGACACATTGATGCCTCCATTTCCACAAAATCTTACTGTTTATTTATCCACCACTTAACAAATTTACCGGGAACAATATCAATTCTGGTAAGTAGGTAATGACTAGTAAGATAATGATGAGAATAATAATTTGCGGCACAAGATATTTAAACATTTTAGGAACTGTTATTTTACCAATGGTGGCGGTAACAAATTCATGAAGGTTCGAAGATAAAAAAAGTCAGCCGCTGACCACCGCGGCTAACTTCATTACTGTTTCAAATACAAGTTATAGTTTATTATCACGTGGTATTACGCATAGGTAATGGTCTTCCTCCAAGTTTTTGCCCTCAATCCACCATAAACCCATGCTTAAACGGATCATTCGGATCAATAAGGATATTATTAAACCCTGAAATGAAAGCCGAACCGGTGACTTCTGTAATATAAGCTTCCTGGTCGCCTAACATGACTGTCTCAATCGCTTTTCCGTAGAATTTCCCGCCGACAAATCCTTCGCAAACCACTTCTTCGTCGATTTCAAGTTCTCCTCTTCCAACCATTCTTGACACCATTGCAGTCGTGCCTGTTCCCCCAGGAGAACGGTCCGCTTGATTTTCACTAAAGATATGGACGTTTTTATATGTTGCTCCTGGAACAGTCGGTTTCCCGTAGAACGTAACGATGTCGATATAGTCGATATATGGTTTAGTTGGATGCTGAACCTTGACGGCTTTATTGACTTCTTCCTTAATTATTTTCGCCATCGCTTTAAGCTTGGAACCATTAGAAACATGAATTGTTTCATTCAATTGATCGATATCAACCCATGCAAAGTAGTTGCCGCCAAAGCTGATGTCAACTTTAATTTCACCCAACTCTCCAGCATCTATAATAACATCCCGTTTTTCAAGAAACCCTGGTACGTTTTTGAATGTCACCGATGTTACGCGATTATTTTCCATTTTGACCCGCGGATATACAAGACCTGCCGGTGTTTCGAGAACGAGCTCGGTCACTTCCCCGGTCGGTTGGACGAGTCCTGTTTCAACAATTGCTGTTGCAACTCCAATCGTTGCATGACCGCACATATTTAAAAAGTTTGCATTGTCCATGTAGATGACGCCAAAGTCGACGCCATCCTGGAGCGGCGGCAGCAGCACAGCGCCGAACATATCTCGGTGCCCTCTCGGCTCCTGAATAAGAGCATCGCGATACCATGAGTAATGCTCCGCCATATAATCGCGCTGTTCAGCGACCGTATTTCCTTTTAATTTAAGCAATCCCCCGTTAATAATACGTGTTGGTTCCCCGTACGTGTGTGTGTCAATTGTTTGAATGACATTTGTGAAATTCATTTCCCATTCTCCTCTTTTCTTATTATGGAATAATCATCTTTGGTATATAAAGCATGACATCTGGAATGAAGATCATTCCGATTAATGCTACAAAGAACACAAGGATAAACCAGATATTGTACCGACTCACTTGGAGCATGCTTACCTGTGCGATTGCTGTCGTAATGTATAGCCCGCTTGCAACTGGAGGCGTTTGCTGTCCGATTGCCCAAACAATAATGACTACCATCGCAAATTGCAACGGATCAATTGCAGTCGCTTCGACGAGTGGCAAAAATAAGGGAACAATGACTAAAACCATGACCGTGCCATCGAAGATAAACCCTCCGATGAACAAAATTAAACTGGCAATGAGCATAAGCATTATTGGGTTGTCCGAAAACTTCAACAGCGGTTCCATCATCATTTGCCCGATACCGAGCGCTGAAAATGAGAATCCCAATATTTTCGCGGTGGCTACAATCAACATGACAAGTGCTGTATTAATGACACTTTCATTTAACGCTTGAATAAAACCTTTCCACGTCAATTGCTTGTAGATAATCCCTGCAACGATTCCGCAAATGACCGCAATGGCAGCAGATTCGGTAGGGGTTGCAAACCCTGTCAATATGCCACCCATAATTGCGACCGGGACAAGCAGCGCAGGCAGTGCACTAATAAAAGTTCTAAAGATCAACCCCCATGAAAAAGGCTCTTCTTTAAAGTCATATTTTTTCTTTGCAGAAATGATATAGACTACAATCAAAAACCCTATAGCAATCCCGATTCCAATAGGAATACCAGTTAAAAACAAGCTCGCAACTGATAACCCGGATATCGAACCATAAAGGATCATCGGGACACTTGGCGGGATAATGATGCCAAGTGATGAACCGGCAGATGTCACAGCTGCCGAAAAGCTCGGCGAGTATCCTTTTTCTTTCATGGCGGGTATCATTATTTGGCCGACTGCTGCACTTGCTCCTGCTGAAGTTCCGGTAATTGCACCAAAGAATACGGATGCGAGGACATTCACCATTCCAAGCCCACCACGGACCATTCCAATGATAGATAATGCGAAGTTGATCAGCCTATTTGAAATTCCACCATGGTTCATCAAAGACCCTGCAAGCATGAACAAGGGGATTGCCAATAAAGGAAAACTATTCGTTCCTAAATACACTTGTTGGATAATGAGTACCAGCGGAATATCTGAATACAGGATTAAAAAGAGCACTGCAGTTATCCCTAGTGAAAATGCAATCGGTACGCCTAATGCAAGTAATAACAAAATTGAAATGAGCATCAAGATGGGGAGCATTTTTCATCCTCCTCCGCCTTTTTGGATCCTATTAATTCTTTTACATGCGTGATAATTTGAATGACATAGTCAATCATCATCAGAAAGAAACTTGTCCAAATAATCCAATACGGCACCCACATCGGAATTCCAGAAACAGGCATTTTTGTCTTTCCAGCCTGCTGAATGAAATCAAATCCCCAATAACAGGTGACAACTAAAAACCAGATGACAATACATTTCGAAAGAATTGCCACTATCGTCTTCTGCTTGCCTACTAATCTGTCTTGCAGCAAATCCATTTTCAAGTGGCTTCCTTCGACCGTACATTGGTAGGCTCCGAAAAAGGTAATCCATATCATGGCCACTAATGACAATTCCTCTGGCCAAGAAAGAGGATCATTTAAAAACTTCCGGGTAAATACTTGAATTATTAAAATCGAAAACATTGAAAACATTACCGTTATATTCATATATTTAATAATATGGTGAATGGATGTTTTAATTTTTCTCATAGTATCACTACCCTTATTATTGGCTTGACGTTATTTCATCAATTATTTCCTGTGCGTCTCCACCGATCGATTTACCGACATTATCCCATACGGATTTAGTCGCTTCCCGGAACGGCTGGACATCTTCAAGTACTGTGACTTCCATGCCTTTCTCCTCAAGATCTTTCACCATTTCAGCATCTTGCTCTTTATTTAATTTCCGATTTATATCCCTACCTGCATTAGCCGCCTCTATAATAATCTTTTGCTGTTCCTCGCTTAATGCATCCCACTTGTTTTGATTAATAAATAGGGTTGCCGGGGAATAGACGTGATTGGAAATCGTCAAGTACTTTTGCACATCATAAAATGAAGAACTGCTTACTACGGACAATGGGTTTTCCTGCCCTTCGATTGTTCCTTGCTGGAGTGCTGTAAACACTTCCGACCAAGCCATAGGAAGCGGGCTTGCCCCTAGCGATTTAAATGTCTCAATTCTTACATCACTCTCCGGAACTCGAATGCGCAGCCCTTTAAAATCTTCTAGACTGTCAATCGGATGCTTGTCGTTCGTAATCTGTCTGAATCCATCTTCCCAATATGCCAAATGCACTAAATTATGTTCACTTAGTTTTTTCCCGACTCGATCACCAACCGGACCATCGAGCACTTTCCAGGCTTCTTCACGCGAACTGAATATATAGGGAAGGGAAAAGATGTCTTGGTATTGATTCAGCTGTGCCATCGGGGTTGAAGAGATACCGATATCAATTGTTCCGATTTTCGCTCCCTCTTGAATTTCCCTTCCCGAACCTGCCAAAGAACCGTTTCCGTATAGCTCAATTTTAATATCACCATTCGTTTTTTCTTCGACAATCTTTTTGAACTCCGCTGCTCCCACACCCCATGGATGAGCTTCTGGAAGCTCATAAGCAAACGTTAACGTCGTCGGTTTACCTACAGATCCTGCTTCTCCTTTACCACTTGAACAAGCGGATAAGATAAGGGTCAATACCAGCAGAAACGACAACACCCCTAGACGATTTTTTTGTTTGAACATCATGTCATTTCCTCCCCAATTTTGACTAGTCAATCGTCATTCATATCTTCCAAAACAACTTCTTCATATTCAGTAATGCCATGCAAATGTTTGCTTACAAGTGACTTCGTCAATTCCTTATCTCGTCTCATTAATGCTTCTAAAATCTCACTATGTTCATCAAGCGATCGTTGTGCCAGGTCGGAACGGGACATGAATGAAAATCGGAACGACTCAACATAATCATGCATATTATCGAGAATTGAAATGATTCTCGGTAATTGCGAAGCTTCATTGATGATTCTATGAAACTCATCATTTGTACTCATAATCCCCGGGATATCATTTCGTTCGGCAAAGAATTTCGACTGATTCACCAAATTATTCAATGTCTTCAAATCATCTTCCGATAAATTGTCCACCGCATGATAAGCAGCAACCGGTTCAAGCTGCAGTCGAATTAAATGGATTTCTCTAATACATTCATGTGTAACACCCTTTACAAGGCAATACCTTCTAGGGAAAATCTCTACAAGCCCTTCAAGCTCCAATTTGTGCAGAGCTTCTCGCACTGGTGTTCTGCTCACCCCTAACTGTTCCGCCAACTCCTTTTCATTCAATTTTTCACCAGCCTTGATTACTTTCGACAAAATCATTTTACGCAGTTCCAAGAAAGCGCTTTCTCGGATCAGAGGATTATTAATCTTTTTCATAATTCATTCTCCTTTTTCAAAGTATATAACATACTGTATCCCAGTTCAATATAAAATTTAGATAATAATGTGTTTTTACACTTATCATTCTATTGAATTTTGCAATCTAACATGAGATCGACCTTGCTGGATGGCAATCCGTAACTTGCCGAGGTATTTCAATGGAGTGATGGACAAGTTGGTGGAGGAGACGTATTTTTAAGCTATTTTTATTTTGTTAATCGCCAGTTGAGGGGTTTTATTGTCCTGGATGAATTACGAATGGGGCAGCCCCATTAGATATACCAAGTAATTGGGGACATCACCGGGTACTCAGTAGCAACGGTACAGGATACAATGCGTAAACTTGATCAATTTCAGGTCATCGAAAACTCCACTATAAAGCACCCAATAATTGGTGGGCTTAGGGGTGAGATTTACAACATTTTGCTATTCGAGGATTGGCAGCACTTTTACAATTAAAAGACTCTTGGAGGACAACCAAATGTTTAAATGGTTGTCCTCCAAGAGTAAAAATTCAGTAGCGGTTTGACGTTGTACAAAATTCAGGACTGGCCTCAGCGTTTGACGCGATATAACTTCATATGCTTAGCTCTCCCTTTCGGCACGATCTCCTTTGCTATTCATCGAAGGACATCCACACCCGGAGAGTTGATAAAGCGTTCTACATCATGTCCGGTATACGTACTCACGTCCCCTGAGACAAAATGTTTCAAAATGGCTAAGCCTGTTCCGAACTGGACCGTTTCTTCTGCGGTTTTCTTGATTAACAAGCCGTGCAATATTCCGCTAGCGAATGCATCACCTCCGCCGATCCGGTCAACGATGGCAAAACGGAAGGATTTAGTTTGAACTGTTACACCATCCATATATAGGAATCCTTGCAGCTGGTGATCGTTTGATTGGTGGACGACGCGATTCGTGCATGCAATAGCTCTCATTCCGTAACGATCAGCTGCGAGTTTAAAGAAGCCCTTCAGCTCTTCTTCGTCGAACTCTTCAGGTCCCTCCATGTCCAAACTGGCACGAAAGTCTTTGTATCCCGCAAAACAAATCGACACGTATGGCAAGACCTTTTGAAATTCAATCTTCGCTTCTTCAATTGACCATAGAGCGCTTCTGTAGTTGAAATCAAAGCTTACAGAGATATTCCGCTTCTTCGCTTCCTCGAGGGCTCTAAGAGCAATCTGCCGGACGACCGGTCCAAGAGCGAGGGTGATGCCCGTCAGATGAAACAACTGGACATTTTCCAACAGCAAGTCCCAATTGATCATCTCTTCATCTAACAACTGGATGCTAGAGCTATGCCGATCATAAATGACCTTCGCCTGTCTAAGTGAATAGCCAGATTCGTAATAATAGATGCCAAGTCTTCCATCTATTCGTTGAATAAATGAAGTATCGACTCGGTGGGCTTGTAGATGTTTCATCGCTGCATCCCCTACCGAATGGCCCGGTAAAGAAGTCAGCAGACGCACATCATGCCCGAGGTTGGATAGATTGACCATGACATTCGCTTCAGCTCCACCAAAATGTACGTTTAAACAATCGGTTTGGCTAATATGCCTGTGGTCAGGCGGCGTTAACCGCATTAAAACCTCTCCGAAAGCTACTACCCTACCCATGTCGATGACCTTCAATCTCTGTCAGGAAATTTTGGGCGTTCAGTGTAATTTGTTCCCTATTATTTTCTTTTATCGGCCTAGTGATTTCTCCACCTACCCCTACTACTGCAGCACCCGCCTCAAGCCAATCCGTAACGTTATCAATATTCACACCGCCAGTAGGCATGATCAAGACATGTGGGAGCGGCCCTTGCACAATTTTAATGAAGGACGGCTTATACTCGTCAGCAGGGAACAATTTCACGAGCGATACACCATATTGCAAGGCGTCAACGATTTCATTGATTGTCATGCAACCTGGTATGTAAGTGATTCCATACCTATTACAAAGCTTAGCAACCTTCTTATCAAACGATGGACTAACGATAAATTCCGCTCCCGCAATGATTGCTGTTCGGGCTGTTTCACTATCCAAAACAGTTCCAGCACCTACTAAAACATCTGGATGTTTTTTCTTCAATTCTAAAAGTAATTGTGTAGCATTTGGTATCGTGAATGTCACTTCTAACGATTTAATGCCTCCAGCGATACAGGCTTCGCAAATTATCTCGCTCTCTTCAACCGATTGACCGCGAATGACAACTGTTAGTTTTGAATCGATTAACTTGTTCAGTGTATGGTAGCGTTGCATGGTACTCCTCCTAAACTCCGCTATATGCTGAAAAACCCCCATCAATCGGAATGACTACGCCTGTGACAAAACTTGAAGCCCGTTCATTCAGCAACCAAATGATAGCTCCAAGTAGTTCTTCCGGTTCGCCAAAACGTCCCATTGGAGTTTGACCTATTATTTTTTCTGCCCTCTGAGACAACTCTCCGTCTTCCTTTATTAGCAAAGAATGGTTTTGTTCCGTAAGAAAAAAACCTGGTGCAATCGCGTTGACTCTTATGTTTGATTTTGAAAAATAAACGGCCAGCCACTGCGTAAAATTGCTGATGGCGGCTTTAGCGCCACTGTAAGCAGGTATTTTCGTTAATGGTGTGTAAGCATTCATTGATGAGATATTCAATATCGTGCCCTTTTGACGTTTGGCCATGCCCTGTGCAAAGACTTGAGTTGGCAGCAGTGTTCCTAAGAAATTCAAGTCAAACAGATGACCGACCGCTTCTCCGTCTAACTGAAAGAAATCCCTTTCAGTTTGTTCCACACTGAAAAATTCATCAGATGTCGTTGCCTTTGGATTATTTCCGCCTGCACCATTAATCAATATCGTACATTCACCGAGGTCTTGTTCAATCCTCATTTTCACTTCATGCAATCGATCCACATCCAAAACGTCGACAGAGTAGCCTTGAGCGTTACCACCCAAATTTCTAATATCATGAACCAAACTCTCAATCTTATCTTTGTTTCTTGCCAAAATCGCAACGCTCGCACCTAACTCTGCCAGTTTCCTGCATATGGTGCTGCCAATGACACCGCTGCCACCTGTTACTACAACAACCTCTTTCGAGAAATTACAATCTAATGTCATGATTCAACACCTTCCTCAGTATGGTGGTAAATCGTATCTAAAATCCCATTAAGATAAGTGGCCCCCAAAGCGCGGTCATATAAACCATATCCAGGTCGCCCCTTCTCACCCCATATCATCCTGCCATGATCAGGTCGAATAGGACCATCAAACGAAACTTCGACCAACTTCTTAAGGATGGCTACCATATCAAGCGAACCATCCCTTGATAAATGGGAAGTTTCCTGGAATGATTTCTCCCCTGTCCATTTAATATTTCTGGCATGGACAAAGTGTATTCTTCCTTTTGCCGCCTCAATCATTTCACATAGTTCATTGTTCCGATCAGCTCCATATGAACCTGTACAAAACGTAATGCCATTATATTTGCTGTCCACGCTGCTTATAATTTTTGCAATAGAATCCTTATTTATAACGACTCGGGGTAATCCGAAAATCGACCATGGCGGATCATCAGGATGTATCGCCATATACACTTTCTCTTCATCCGCAACCGGTATTATCTTCTCCAAAAAGTAGATCAAGTTATCGAATAGCTGTTGTTCCGGCATATCCTTATATATATCCATGATCCTTCGCAAATCGTCGATCTGATAAGATAGATCCCAACCTGGCAAAACGAGTTCTCCACTAAGCGGATCTATATTCCCCGCCACTTTTTCATCATACGCCAAAGAATTCGAGCCGTCTGACAGTGGAGCGGATAACGAGGTTCTTGTCCAATCAAATACTGGCATAAAGTTATAACAAATGCGGTTTATGCCAACAGAAGCCAAATTACGGATGGTTTGTTGGTAATTCGCAATCCAATGATCTCTCTTTGCTGCACCCATCTTAATATCTTCGTGCACTGGTACACTTTCTATAATTGCAATCTCCATGCCTTCCTTTTCAACAGCTTTTTTTAATTCCTTTATACGTTCTACAGGCCATACCTCGCCTGCGGGAATGTCGTATATAGCGGTTACGATACCTGTCATATTAGGAATTTGTTTAATGTCGGTTAGGCTGATCGGATCCCCTTCCCCGTACCACCTAAAGCTCATCTGCAAAGCCAATCCCTCCCCAATTACAATTAATGATCAAACAGCTGCTCGTAATGTAAGATTGAATAAAGTGCAGCACCCCTGTAAAGTTGACTTCGTTTTTTCTCATACGTTATCGTCATATTCTGGATGGATGCTTCCAATGCATTTTGCCGCACCGTTTTGCTACAAGCATCGACAAACTGTGGGAATGCATTATATGACGAATCAATTAAAATATATTTTGGGTTTATAATATGGATGATTTGGACAATTGCTTTTCCTAAATAACATCCATATTGTTCAACAATTTTTTGAATCTGCCCGGAATGAAGCAACTCCTCCGCGAACGTAATATTCTCCCTTGCTTTAGGAATTCGGTATTCGGTATGCTGCAGCTTATCTAGGAACGACACATGATTGATTAACATTTCCAGACAACCAAATTGGCCACATCTGCAACGCTCAGTTGTAGCTTCAATAGATAAGTGGCCAATCTCTCCAGCAGTCCAACTTGCTCCATTTAGTATGTCATTCTCATAGATGTACGCTCCGCCTACTCCTTCGCCAATGCGGACATAAAACGTCTCTTCCCCCTCTGTAAACCCGTTCCTATTAATAGCATCCAAGGCTCCCATATTTACGCTATTGTGAAGGTGGACAGGTACACCGATTTGTTCGAACTTAGTAAATGTCACATCACGCCAGTTTAAAGGAGTAGACGTCAAGACGATTTTCCGATCCACGTCCACTATCCCTGGTATACCAATTCCAATGCCGATAAGCGTTTTATAACGCTGAATAAGATTTTCTGCTATATCATAAATCATAGCCACCACAAGGTCTGATGATGAACCGTCGACTGTAAAAGTATTTTGCTCCACCTGTTCCCCGTAATAATTGACCACAATATAATGGAGATTGTATTTGCTGACAGAAAAACCAACCGCCAGGAAATTGTCCCGATTAATTTGAATCCGTATTCTGGGACGTCCTTTCCTCCCCGGCTCCTTAATTCCTTTTTCAACGAGAATATTTTCTTTTATCATGTCTTCTACGATAAGTGATACAGTATTTTTACTCACGTTCATTAGCTTCACTAATTCTTGTCTTGATGTTTCTCCGAGCTTTCGAACATGAGACAATAACGTTCTTTTATTTTTTTCCCGTAATAGACCAGTGCCTTTTATCATCGTTTGCTCTCCTAACTGTTAATGAACCAACTCCCTTCCATTATATATGATTTTTATAGTTTTTTTATTTCCCCTTTGAATTTTGCGATAAATTGGTTATTCCATTCATCCCCGCCTATGGCATTTCCACTTTTCCATATCGGTGGACTGATCCCATCATTCGCCAGAATTTGTACAGCTTCGATGACTACACTATTTAATATGAAAGCATTGACGAAAGTGGAAATCGCGCCTACCTTTTGCTCTTGGCCTTCAATTGTCATGACCGCATCTCCCACCTTCACCTTTGAATCGATACTGATATCAGCGAGGTCATGAAGATTTGATTTGGATGGATGGCGAGCTGGATGATTATCTGGTGTCTCGGTTGCATGACCATGAGAGCTTACACTTATGACAAAAGCTCCCCTCAACTTCGCTTCAAGTGCGGCGTCAATAGTAGCTGTATTTATTCCATAGGCATTTACAATGATCAGCAAGTCTCCCTTATCAACACCATAATCATTGATAACAATCCGGCCGTAACCTGGTGTGCGTTCAATAGCCATTGATCGAAGGGCTCCGCCGCTAAGCAACGTACCTTCATCCAAAATGGCACTCGCATGCATTAAACCACCTGCCCTGAAAAAGACCTCTTGGGCGGCTAAGTTGGAATGTCCGCCGGGACCATACACGAAGAAGATTTTATCCTTTTTAATATGGTCGGCTAAAACTTTAGCCGCGTTTACTATATTTTCCTGTTCATCGGTCGTTATCTCTTGCAAATACTTAGTAATCTCCTCATAGTATTGCATCATTAAGGTAGACATGAACTCACCCGTTCCCCATATTTGTAGACTGATTCAATTTTCCAACCGCCATCATCCACACGTATCTTCAAAAGGTCCGCAGGGGCACCAATTGATAGACCTTCTTTTTGTGGCAATCCCATTAGATCCGAAGGTAAAACTGACCCTCTCCGTATCGCATCTATCATGCTGCCAATCCCATTATCAACGTACTGTTGTATACTTTCCCAAAGACTTTGGGCGGCCCCCGCGAGAAGAGCGGGATTTCCTTTCAAATGCAAACGTCCCTCTTGCGTAAGAGTCACTTCACCGCCAACTGCTGTTTGATAATCCCCTGCCGGCATTCCGGCTAAAGCGACACTGTCGCTTATAAGCACCATCTTGTCCTTCTTTACTTCCTTGATAACACGCAATACATTTTCCGGGAGGTGATATCCATCAGCTATTACTGTAGCCCATAATTTTTCTTCGGCCAGCTGATCCCAAATGTAATTCGGATGGCGGGGTAACTGTAAGTGGGCACCGTTCCCTAAGTGGGTTGAAAACGTAGCCCCTGACTGGACCGCTTTCTTAATTTGGTCGGTAGTGGATGCAGTATGACCGATAGCAACTTTTACTCCTGACTTGGCAGCATTTTGTATAAAAGCCTCTGACTCCTCCCATTCAGGAGACAAAGTAATGATTTTTATTAATCCTTCTGCTTTTTGCTGAAGCAACTTAAATTCTTCCCAATCAGGCTTTTTGATAAATTCCCTATCATGCGCTCCCCTTGGACCATCTTCATCGGATAAATAAGGGCCTTCTAAATGGAACCCTCCAATGTATTTCAGTACATCGGGTTCTTTTTTCAACGACTCCAAATTCCCTTCAAATATCCGTTGCAAATTAATAATGCTATTTGTAATGATAGTCGGATAGAATGTCGTCACACCGTTCTTAGATAATTCACGAGTAATCGTTCTCCACTCTTCCGGCGACAACGGTTCATTATTAAAATCAATGTTCATATAACCATTCACCTGTAAATCAACTAACCCCGGTGTAATATAGGACAGCGAACTATCATACTCAATAGCTACAATTTCTTTTATTAGCCCATCGGCAACGGTTATCTCTACCGAACGATTACCGCCACCCAATAGGTTTCCTTGAATTACCCTCATTGGAAGTCTCCATAGGCACCCTTATCCATTACTAAGTAAGCATTGCCATGGGTCCGTAAAATTGTAGCTGGGCAATCTGTTGATATTGGGTCATTTAATACTTTCTTGATTGCCGAACGCTTGGTGGCTCCCGGGACGGTACATACCATCATGTCTCCTCTCAGTAGAGTAGGAATCGTAAGTGTGAGTGCATGTGTCGGCACTTTCTCCAAAGTTTCGAAGCAACCGTCATTAACTTGCTGTTGTCGGCTGAATTGGTCCAGTTCCACTTTCTTTATTGGAAAGGGATCGTCAAAGTCCGCTACTGGTGGATCATTGAATGCGATATGTCCATTCTCTCCAACACCCAAACAGACAAGATCAATCGGATTTTCAGCTAATAATAATCCATACTCTTCTATCATCGCTTCGGGATCTTTTGTCCCGTCGATGAAATGAAACATTTTCATAGACACTTTAGCGAACAAATGTGATTCAATGTAATTTTTGAACCACTGATCGGAATCCTCCGGAAGGCCGATGTATTCGTCCATATGGAAGCCTACGACTCGAGACCAATCTATTTCTTCTACAGCAGTCAAATGTTTCATAAACTCATTTTGAGAAGGGGCAGAAGCAAATATGATCCGCACCTCTTCCTTTTCCTTCAATACATCTAGGATTTTCTTTGCTGCGACGGATGCGGAATAAGCACCCATTCCCTCTCTGTTATTAAATACTTTATACTCTAGTTGATCTGTTCTTCCTTCAAATATCGCTTTCATTGTGCACCTCTTCCATAATCTTTTTCAGTTGTATCTTGATCAACACTTCGCTTCCAGCCCTAAGTTTTCCCTTCAAATTAAAATAGTTGATAAACTGTTCAGCCTCATAACCACCATTCCGTAATTGGCAATCATTCGCGACATAACCGATCATCCCGTTGCTATAGCCGACGGGCAATACAAACTGACCGTATTGCTTGGCGAATAATCCGTAGGACTGTACCATTTCAGCGTTACAAAACAAAAAGACTAATTGATCATTAAGCATGAACTTTTGGAGTTTTAAACTCCGCCATTCATCGAGCATTTCAGAAGCAGGATGTCCATCATGGGACTCGTCAAAATACAATGGCAACGAATCCATCGAACTCGTCAACGTAAAATTTGTGAATCTTTGTGAGGGATTAGCCATGATTCGAATGACATCCTCCGCCAATCGTTCGCCCAGTTCTTCCATATGGAGTGCGGTTCCCCTGAAGAAATCGCCATTTGCCACGAGATTTGGCCGGATATCTCCTGTGAAACCTTGTAAGAAAGCAACAGGCACTCCATTGAAACGGTTACTTACTTTTCGGCAACATGCCCCTATGAACTCGCTCGAAATTTCATTTATGTCGGTACTTGTAGGATGGCATGCGAAGTGAATCAAACCTCCCTTCATCGATTCATCCATACCGATAAAAGCGATGAATGTAAGCTCAGAATCGTTAGGTATATCTTCATTTGGCTTCATCAAGATTTGACCTTCGTGCTTCTTCCTTCGATAAATACCTATGTCAGAGTAACCCTTGTATACTTTGACCGTTACTAGCTCGCCGATTTTCATTAGCAATTCATGCGTATTTCTCAGGATTGTGTTATATAAATACTTTATATACCCTTCATCCAAAATCCCGAGCTCCTTACTAAACTTGTTCGAGGTTTGGGGTCCTGAATGATTGTGAGTCGCATGGAAACAAATATTATTTGCATCGATACCAATATCCTTGCTTATCTTGACACTCATATCTTCAACAAATTGATCATCCCACCAAATCAAGTCCGCAACGAACAATAGAAACTGATTTTTATCATCCGTAAAATAAAACATTTTCAAAAGAATGGGAGCATATACAGTTTCCGTATAGGTATCTCGATGTGCGAAACCGGCCAAGCTGATTGGTGTAGAAGGGGTAATATCGATTTCCTTAACGGTCAACCGCATTACTGTACTCCTTCAACCAAGTCGATGATCTTAATGAAGTTACGCATAATATGAAATGGATCTTTTACAGGCAATGCAACCGTCTTTCGAACCGGTTCGCCCGCACGGCTGCGTATTTGAATCCATTCAAGCCCATCCGGGGAAGGGAAAATTTCAAAACAATATTTTTCTATTTTCTCATACCATCGTTCTAACTCTTCATCGTCAGATTGGATACTGTAAAGTAATACAGTATAAAGAGCTTCAGAATGCGGCCACCATAGCTTTGTATCCCATGTATCCAAGATTAATTGCTCAAAACGGTCATCAATACATCTTCCTTTTGGAATCCCCCCCGTTTCATCGACGAAACGAAACAATCCACCGAATTGCTGATCCCAGCCAATTTCCACTGTATCTTTTATCAACCGTATAAATTCATGTGAAAGTGCCTTTTTTTCCTCATTCGGAAAATGCTGTAGAGCTTCGTTTAAAAACCAAAGACACTCCAATGTGTGACCCGGATTGATATGCCGATAGAGCAACGTGTCCTCATCTTCGGAATGATTCGGCATCATTTCAACAATCCTTTTTTCTTTAATGTGCTTCTGGGTGATTTGCAGAAACAGCAATTTAACATGCTCCCTGATCTGTTCGCTTTCAGGATCGTTGAATTGCACCGATGAGCTATAGAGCTCATCGGTGACATTAATCAATATCATTGGAATAGAGTGGGATTGAAATCCTTTAGGAATAGGATAAGGTTCTGATTGAAATGTATCTTCCTCTATTCTTCTCTTAATCTGCTTATATACACTTTTTGCATGTTCATAGATTGCACTATCCTTTGTAAACTGCGCATATGCATTACAGCCAAGGACATAAAAACAATCTGCGAAAATACTATTGTCCATCTCGTCTTCCAAATGCGTTCCATCTTTCGCTACTGCATTGACGATGTGACCGTTTGTCATTACAGCATTTTTCCGTAAAAAGGTATAAGTCTTTTCTGCGGCATCTTCCCATTTGCCGTTCAATACATACCGTTCTTTTTTCTCTAATAGCTTACTTGCAATCCATAAAAATCTTCCTTGAGACCATATATATTTGTCTTGACTTACAATCTCATCGGCATCATTTTGGATACAAGAGAAAACACCACCGTACTGGAAATCTATTTTCGTTTCCCAATAAGGGATGAAGCTCGTGTTTAATTGTGTAGTGTAAAATTGCTTTATCTCCTCGTACCCCATGGTGTAAACATCTCCTTACGCTTTTTGTTCGTCAGTGCTTACTGCAGCAATCAAAGCCTCTACTTCAGGCGCAACTGGAGTTTTTCGATTTAAAAGCCCCATGCCGATGTAAACGATTCCAGAAACAAGCACAGGAAGACCGACGGATAATGACAAAGGCACTGTCACAAAGTATTTAGTAATAACAATTGTAGCTAAACCAGCAAGTATAGAGGAAATCGCCGCTTTGGAATCAGAATGCTTGAATTGTGGAAATAGCCCCAACAACATCGGAATGGAAATCGGACCGATTAATGCACCAAACCAGGAGATGATCAACCCCAACACGCCTCCAAAACTTTCAGCTTGAATTCCGATAATTAATGTAACGAATGTAAAAGTGAACGTCGTTATGCGAGCAATTCTAAGTGATTCTTTTTGTGACATCCCCTTATATTTAGCAGACATCACTGGCAGAATATCACGGGTAATAACTGCTGATATCGTATTTGCATCTGAGGACGTCATCGACATAGTTGCCGCAAACAATCCTGCTAGCACCAAACCGACTAAGCCTGCCGGCAACAATTCTTGAGCCATTAATCCGTAAGATTGTGTCGGGTCACTTAAACCTGGCATGATGATAGGCGCTGCCCACATAGGGAAGAACAAAAACAATGGCCAGATGAGATACAGAGCACCCGATAAAATACCACTCTTCTTTGCATCCTTACCCGAAGGTGAAGAAATATAGCGCGTAGCCAAATTCCAAGTACCTCCGTTATAGCTCAAAAACACAACAAAGAAGTAGAAGAATACATACCAGACCGTATAAGGATCTCTGAATAGATCGGAATTTTCCTTTGGCAGTTGCTCCCAAATGCCCGTTAGCGAGCTCGGCCCGCCTAATAGATTCATAACTACGAAAAACATGACAAGCCCCGCCACAATCTGGACGATAAACTGTGCGAAGTCTGTCCACACATCCGCCCATAGCCCACCAATCGTAATGTAGATTAAAGAAACAACCCCTGAAGCGATAATCCCATAAATAATTGGCATTCCCGTAAAGATGTTAAGTAAAATGCCAATGGCGGCCCACTTCGCTCCTACGTCAAACAATTTCAATAGCACTCCACACCAAGCCATTAACTGCTGAGTCGGCACATTATAACGAGTTGACAAGTATTCAGTAGGAGACTCGATATTATAATTGATCCGTAGCCTGGCCCATCTAGGCGCCAAAGTAAATGCGCCTACAATTACTGCAATGGTGATTGTAACTGCCCACCAAATATAGATGCTAAAACCATGCGTGTAGGCCAGTCCTGCATATGCTACAAATACTGCCCCACTGTAACCTGAAACGTGATGTGAAATCCCCGACAACCACCAAGGAAGCTTCCCCCCAGCCACAAAAAAGTCTTCTGAACCACTGACTTTTTTGTAAGACCATAAACCAATCGCTACCATGACAACAAAGAATAAAGCAACTGCACCCCAATCAAGAAACGCCATTTTCCCTTTCCTCCTTTTAATCATAGTCTATGACTAAATAAAAAGTATCATACATTTCAAATAATGTAAAGATTATTTCAAATCTAACTCTACAGTATTATACGAGATTACTTCAGATGGTATGACTGTATGGTTGGTTGTTAGATAATGAGCTTAGTTAGAGTGTTATTCGCAACAAAAAACCAACCAGAGATAATCTGATTGGCTCCTTTCTATTATGATTTTATAGTTGCTCGACAACCCTTTTATTTACAAACCAAGGTTTTCTCTCATTAATTTCCCAATTCCTGAGATTGTGTTGTCTTCACTACGCAACAAAGCTTTTGCTATTCTTTCTTGCTCTTGTGTTGATTTATCCTGATTGAGCTTAAAGGCACCTTCAATTTTTGTGACGTGTATTCCAAACCCAACTAGTTCCTTCACTAATTTACTTTTATGCTCCATCGGGATTTGGTTATATGCATGTTCAAAGCTTGGCTCGTAATTCACAATGGTCTTTTTCAATAAATCAAACGTTGAACTATCCTCCGTCACGATATACGGAGTTCCATACACATGAACAGAAGCGTAGTTCCAAGTAGGGACGCTTTTGTTGCTATCATAAAATTTTGGGGATATATAGCTATGAGGCCCCTGAAATATAATAAGAACTTCTTCAGTTTCGTTAAAGCTTTTCCATTGTTCATTGGCTCTCGCCATATGGCTTGTAATCTCTACCATGTCACCTTTTTGTTCTATAAGAAATGGCAAGTGAGTCGCAATGGGCTTTTGATCAACACTACTGATTATCGTAGCAAAATCAAATTCCTTCATAAACGCCACCAATCTATTTAAATCCATTTCCTTGTAGTATTCTGGAATATAAATAGGTATCACTACTTTCCTATCTCATTAGCTTTTCATTACTGATGAATAAAAAATTTCTCGTAGCTCCATAACCGTTTTATCCAACGCAATTTGACTTTGATCCACTTCACCCGAATAGTTAAAAAAGCTATGAACCATTCCTGGGTAGCATTTTTTTCTTACCGGAACACCAGAAGAAGCCAACCGATCGGCATACTCTTCTCCTTCATCTCGAAGGGGATCAAATTCTGCTGTGATGACTAGTGCCGGAGGAAGGCCTTCCAAGTTTTCAGCAAGCAGCGGTGAAGCGAATATGTTTGTCATTTGGCTCTTATCTGAGAAATAATGATCACCAAACCATTTCATTTCACTGACGGTTAAATTATATTTTTCGCCACACTCAATCATTGACTTTGTTTCCATCCCAAATTGTACACATGGATAAATAAGTAATTGGAATTTTAAAGCTGGGGTTTTATTCTCCCTAGCCATTATCGATACAACCGCTGCTAAATTACCCCCTGCACTTTCCCCGCCTACAGCAATTCGTGACGGGTCACCCATAAAAGTATAAGCATTCTCCTCGACCCACTGTGTTGCAAAGTATGCATCTTCAACAGCTGCAGGGAACTTATGCTCAGGTGCTAATCTATAATCGACAGATACAACGATACATTCAGCACCATTCGCTAGGTAATTGCAAATATTATGTGTCGTATTTAAATCGCCAAGAACAAAACCGCCACCATGAAAGAAGACTAGTACAGGAAATGGCCCATTGCCCTCAGGTGTATATATTCGAATCGGTATCTTGCCGTTAGGACTATCTAGCACTACATCTGTAACTGACGCAACTTCTTTCACTATTTCCTTAAAGTTAGTTCGAGATTCCGAAAACATTCTTCTCGCTTCAGCAACAGACGTTGTTTCCGTTGAATCATTTCCTGAATTAGCTTGCCTGCTCAAAACCTCTTCTACCTGTGGATCCACCATGTTTCTACCTCCTTCAAGTCAATGTATATTCCTGCCGAATTAAGATGAAAGGCCTGACGCATTTTCACATGCATCAAGGCCTTCATTGACATTCCAACAGAGAGTCGCTTTCCTTTAACAATTTCCGATAGCGAAATCTTATTTAGTGACTTTATTTTTTTGAAAATGATCTGCCAAGATCAGGCCGCATTCCAATTGGATTGCTACAAGCTTTTGAATAGGCACGACTTGATAATTAATCTCTTTTTCCAGCCTATCGCTAAGTTCTTTCAAATGTGCCAAGGCAGTTTCATAAGTTCTTTCCAATTCTGCCTTTTTCTCTGCATCTACTTCAGGATTCGCTTTCAGCTTTGTTAATTCCGATTCGCTCAATCGTACCAGCATCCCGTAAGACAACATCTTATAAAACTTAGATACGAGCAAGTTGTCGAACTCCTCGGCGACAGTCGCTTTTCTAGCAAATGTAGGGTCTGCAAGCACCATTTCTCTTGTGGCAGCATTTCCTTCTTTATTGTCAGTGAATGCTTCCAATGCTAAACGGAAAGGGTTATCCTTGCTTGTACATTCTTTTATGTCTTCCAATGTTTGTAGAATGAATGCATCGGATTCCTCTGAGAACGCCAGGCTTTTAAGAACAGCCTCTTGCCTGCTGATAGCAGATTCTGATAAATCTTTTATTCTTTCATCATAGAAATAGGGCAGCTCTGTCAGTAAAGTGAAACTGTCATACTTCTCCATGGCATAATCCGCACTGCATGTCCCTACATTGATATGTTCCTGCGGGTTTTCCACGCCGTATTTTTCGAGGTAATCATAGTTTTGACGAATCCCTAAACTTTGATAAATCGCCGGAGAATACGCCTCGCAAAAAGGCGCTTCAGGCTCCCCTAAACTAAGGGGGACACCGTGTTTTATTGCTGTTTGGCGCAATTCATCATAGACCTCGCTTGTTTCATGGGTGATATACCAATAAGCACCGCCGAACCCCGCGTTATGCAATGAGTAAATGAATTCAGGTTTAATTCTGTCGATCAATTCCATCATCGCCGTTGTTTCCGGTATGGAATCATTGAAATTCAGTTTTTTGTATTCAATCGGAAACGTCCAATCTACTTGCTGATGTCCGGCAGGTCTGAAAAAGTTTCTTGCGTAATTGTATAAAGTAAATGGACCTTTGAACCAGCCTTCATTCAACTTTGTTCCATCTGCATCCCACGCCTTGATGATATACCACGTATAATCAAGCTCATTTCTCAATGTTTCATTCGAGGCCAGCTCCCGAGAAAAGTATTCCAGCATCATGGCGCCAATTGGTTCATTGGGATGCGGGAGGCCAAACATAAGTGCATTTTTTGACCCTTCCCCGATTTTCAAGCAATACAACGGATGGTTCTCTCGTGTACGGCCGATTTCAAATAAATCTACAGCGTTAGGATACTCCTCAGCTAGTTTACGGCTGCTTGCATCCATTTCGTCCACAGTCAAAAACTCCGTGTAATTGGGGATATTTTGTACAACCTCTTCAAAGATTTTATTCATAGTTTCCTCCCGTTAATCTGTATTTTTATCGTCAGTCCACTTTTATTTACGTTCTGTAAACGTATACTCTGCCCATCCCCATTTACCAGCTCCATCAATTGGCAAGTTGACGAACGAGCTATTATTCGCATCGTATCCTGCAAATGTAACGATCGGGATGAATGGCAAGTCTTCAGCTAAGATCGCCTGAGCTTCTTTATAGTATTGAGCTCTTAATTCTTGGTCACCCGTGGAAGCCGCTTTTTTCGTCAATTCATCAAATTTAGAATTGCTATATGCTCCATAGTTGCTGCCTACTCCAGTGCCATATCTTTTTGCCAAAGCAGCAGGGTCTGGCCCCATAAATCCGCCTTGCAATTCCAGTACAAAGTTTTTATCCACAGTTATCTTTTGGTTCCATGCATTAAATTCGCTCACTTTAATATCTATGCCGATTCCCGCCTTTGCCAATGTCGCTTTCATAAGATTAGCCATGTCGGGATAACCGCTGCCTTCGAATACTTCCAATGGAATTCCTGAAACGTAAAATCCGTTTGCATCCTTTTCATAACCTGCATCTATAAGGATTTGCTCCGCCTTTTCAATATTGAATTCAGGTGAGGTATCTTCCGTATTCGCCGCCCAGTCAATCAAAGAAGGGTACATGCTATATTCAGGCTTCTGAATGCCGCTATACACTTTTTTCGATATTTCTTCCTTATCGATAGCTGTTGCAATTGCTTGTCTGACGTTGACATCCGCCACTTCTTCTTTTGTCAGGTTGAAAATAATTCTTGCAGGTGATGGGTATTCATTAAGCTCCAGTCGAACATTATCTCTGCTCTTTAATTGCTCTACGCTGGATGAAGGGACATTTTCAAACACATCGATTTCTCCATTGATCAATGCTTGAATAGCTGTTTGCTCATCTGGAATAATGGAGAACACTAATTTATCAATCTTCGGTTTCCCTTCATGATAATCTTCGTTCGGCACCAAAGTTACGTTCACACCTTGCTTAAACTCTCCAAACTTGAATGGCCCCGACCCAATCGGTTCCTTCGATGCAGCATTATCTTCCCATGACACATCCGTGTTAAAAACATGTTCAGGCAGGATAAACGTTGCATACCAACCGAGATCCGCTATGAATGACACATCCGGGGACTTCATATGAAAGACAACCGTATGATCATCCGGCGTTTCAATCGAATCAACAATTTCTAATCTAGAGCTGAAGTAATACGTTTTGTTCGCTTGGATCGTTTCGAATGTATATTTTACATCTTCACTCGTGACCGGCTCACCGTCATGCCATTTGGCGTTTTCATTTAAATAGAAGGTAATTGCCAATCCATCCTCACTAACCTCCCAATCCTTCGCAAGATCCGGGATAACTTGTTTAGAAGCGTCTAGCTTCACAAGCCGGTTAAACAAGTTCTGCACAATCGCATATGCATTATCATCAGCTGTTGTATCCGGGTTAAAGGACATCGGATCACCTGTTGCCCTTACAATAAGAACATTCTCACCATCCCCTCCTGAGCTTGAGGCACCGGAATCCGAACAGCCCGCAACAAAAATAGCTACCAATAGACTGAAAAAAATCGAAGCAAACATTCTCTTTTTCATACTACCAACACCCCTATTTTGAATTTTTAGTCAATAAAAACTAGAATTAGATTAAATCTCTGAACAGCTGACGAAATGCCCCGATTCGAACTCGACTGTTTCCGGATACTGTTTAAAACAATTTTCCGTCGCTTTAAAGCACCGCGGTGCAAAATAGCAACCAGGCCCCGGATTCACAGGGGTTGGTGGCTCCCCCTCCACTTTAATGATTTCTCTTTCTTCATCGGGATCGATTGAAGCCGTATTCGAAATCAATGCTTGCGTATAAGGATGTTGAGGACGATTAATAATCGTTTCACAATCTCCATATTCAATCACTTTTCCTAAGTACATGACAGCAATTTTATCTGAAATATATCTTGTGAGAGCTATGTCATGGCTAATGAAAACGACAGTTGCATCATTTTCCCGGCTTAATGTTAATAGCATATTAATGATTTCCGCCCTTACCGAAACATCCAACATCGAAACAGGTTCATCCGCTATTATAAATTGAGGATTAAATAGCATGGAACGTAAGATGGAAATCCTCTGCAATTGCCCTCCAGATAGTTCATGAGGATATCTTTTCATAATTTCCTCTGCTGGTTTCAGCCCTCCCGACTCCAATAGGTCAATGCACTTTTTCCTCCTTTCCTCATCGTTTTTTTCAATCCCATGCAGTTTAAGCGGTCTCATTAATATTTTTTCAATCGTGTCCCGTGGAGTGAATGTATCAAAGGGATTTTGAAATACAATCTGGACGGTTCTTCTGAACTTCCTTTGATCCTCTTTGATTAGGTTTTGTGTTGAAATATCGTTGATAAACACATCGCCTTGCGTGGGATTTTCCAATCTCGCTAACGCTCTTCCCAAAGTCGATTTGCCGCAGCCACTTTCGCCGATTACGCCTAAAATCTCTCCCTTGGCCAATTCAAGTGATACGTTATCCACTGCCTTCACCCATTGCTGTTCTTTTTTGAACACTTGCGACAATGTTTTATTTTTTTGTGGATACCACATGGAAATATTATTGATTTTCACAAACGACTTTTTCGCTTCCACCTATCTGTTCACCTCCACTAGATCTTCTCTGCTCTCCAGCTGTTCATCTCTATCAAGATGTGAATATAGATGACACCAAACACGATTTTCAGCCGACAACTGCACTTCGGAAGGCTTACTTTTTTCACATTGCTCCATAGCGAACTTGCATCTTGGTGCGAAAATGCATCCCTCGTATTTTTGGGAGAGATCAGGCAAATGACCTGGTATGCCAGTCAGCGTTTCCTTTTCTCCGCTTAAAGATGGGATAGATGCTAGTAAGCCCTTTGTATAGGGGTGTTTCGGATCTTTTAAAATATCCTTGACATACCCGACCTCCATCAGCTCCCCGGCATATAAAACTGCGATTTTATTGCAAGTCGTTGCAACGACAGAAATATCATGGGTTATCATAATTCGCGTAACATCCAATGTTTGTTCCATCTTCACGATTTCCGCAAGAATTTGCCCTTGTGTAACGACATCCAGCGCAGTAGTTGCTTCATCCATTATTAAGAGCTTCGGGTCATGTATCAAACTGATTGCGATGGCAACCCTTTGCAGCATTCCACCTGATAATTCATGCGGGTACATCTTAATGACCCTATCTGAGAGATTGACTAATTTCAGTAAAGCTTTGATCCGGTCAAGTATTTCATCCTTCCGTGCATTTGGTTTATGCACCCTATAAATATCTTCTATTTGTTCTCCAATCCGGTGAACTGGACTTAGCGCATTCATCGATTTTTGAAAAACAACGGATAATTCCTTCCACCGGATTTCTTTTAATTCTTTTTCACTCGCCTGGACTAAATCCATATTGGCAAAATTCGAGCTTCCGTTAATGTCAGTATTCTTTTCAGGCAATAGCCGCAATAACGCCATCGCTAAAGTCGATTTTCCGGAACCAGATTCCCCAACGATTCCTAGCGAATCACCTTTGTTAATGACTAAATTTATGTCTTTCACTGCATACACTTTTTTGCTTTTATTTTTATACGTGACATTGAAATCTTTAAGTTCCAGAACTTTGTCCAATTTAAGCACCCTTTCTGGATTTATGCTTAGGATCTAACACATGATTCAGCCCATCCCCCAACAAGTAGAAGACCGTTACCGTGAAGACAATTGCGACTCCCGCAAATGTTGAAATCCACCAAGCCGAAGTCAAATACTGTTTCCCCATAAAAATCATTTGACCCCAGCTAATGACATTCGGATCGCCTAAACCTAAAAAGCTTAAGCTCGCTTCCGTCAAAATGGCATTGGACATACCAATTGTCGTATTTGCCAAAACAGGAAAGATGCCGTTCGGAATAATGTATTTGAATAGAATCTGTAAATTCGTCTCTCCCATGGCAACTGCACTTTTTACATATGTCCGTTCCCGAATGGAAAGAGCTTGGGCCCTTATCAATTTCGCATTGCTCGGCCAAGTCGTTAAACCGATGACAATCATGACATTTGTGATGCTGCTGTCAAAAAGAGCAATGATTAAAAGGATGAGGAAGAATGTCGGCACCATCATGAAAGCATTGATGCATTCCGTAATGACTAAATCTATCTTCCCACCAAAATATCCGGCAATCCCACCTATCAATATACCGATAACCGCTGATATCAAGGCAGAACCGACAGCAACCATGAGAGACGTTCGCACCCCGTAAATAATCATGCTGAATATATCTTGGCCAAGGTGGTTCGTGCCTAAAATATGCTGATTCTCACCGAGTTTATTTAAAATATCAGGACCGAAAAAATAAGGATCGAACGGAACAAGCAATGAAGCAAATACAGCGACAAATACTAAAATGGTTAACCCGGTTAATCCAAACTTCAATTCCGTATCGCTTTTTATTTTCAATAAAGTCCTATTGAATTTCTTGTTTTCATTTCTTCCTACATACAAACCCTTCTTTGACGTCACCATGATTACATCCCCCCTTTAAAATCTGATTCGCGGATCCAATGTAGCGTAGATAATATCAACGACCACCATCACGAGAGCGACAGAAACTGACATGATCAAATAAATCCCCATCAAAGTCGGATAATCTCTTTGGTTAATGGCGGTCAGCATAAGATCTCCCGTCCCCGGCCACGCAAATACAATTTCAATCAAGGCAACCCCTGTGATCAAATACCCCATTGAGATACCAAAAATTGTGATGGTAGGTAAAATCGCATTTCGAAGTACATATTTATTGAAAATCTTTCTTTCACTCATACCAGTAGCTTTCAACGTTACGATGAAATCTTCGTTCAACGTTTGGACGATTGAAGATTTGGCAATGCGGAAATAAATTGGAATTTCGACAAGCACCAATGTACTTACCGGAAGAATCATATGTCGTATGACATCGAGGTAATAGTCCACACCGGTTAACGATGTTCGAGAATTAATCATCCCGTAGGAGGGCAACAAGCCTAATACGGAAGAAAAGATGATAATCAATATGAGTCCTAACCAAAAGGCCGGCATTGAGTTGAACATATACGAAATGCCGGAAAAGAACACATCCACTCTCGAACCTTCGTGCTTTGCTGCATACATGCCCATAAAAGTTCCGATCACAACAGCTAGTAAGGCTGCTGTCAAAACTAATAAGAGCGTTGGCAGAAGTCTTTCCGAAATGATGGACAAAACCTCTTTATTGTAAATAATGGACAACCCTAAATCGCCAGAGAACGCGTTTTTTAGATAAATGAAATACTGTAATATTAGCGGTTGATCAAAACCGTATTTTGCTTCCAAGGCAGCTCGTAATAGTGGATCGTCGTTGTCTTTCCCCATTATTGTAGAGATCGGGCTTCCTGGGGCTAATCGTATGATGAGAAAATTTATCGTGAAGACTACGAAAATTGTCAGCACACCCATAAGCACTCGTTTTGTAACGTACTTTTTCATCTTACCCCCACCTTTTACAATATTTTTCTTTCAATGTGAACCTGTTCATATTATAATTTGAATCATATCAAGCACAAATTTTCATGTCAATAACTATTTTTAGAATCTTTGATATAATATTTTATATCAGTCATTTCGGAGGGAAAATATGCCTAAGCAAACGTATTACAATTTGTCAGATGAAAAAAAGGAGAGGATTCGTAAAGCGACCTATGAAATATTTATCAATATGGACTATGAAGAGGTACATATTAGAGAAATAGCAAGAAAATCTGATATTTCTATCGGAAGTTTTTATCAATATTTTTATGATAAAGAGGATTTATATTTACATTTTTTTACCGAAGTAGAGATGAAGTACATGATGAAACAAAAAGAACTCGATCAAGATATTTTATTTAGTGATAGAATCATTCCGATAGAGGATGTGTGCACCGAGGAAGAAGTAGAATTTAATGAAACTTGGTACAACGTTCCGATGCTTGTTATGCAGAAATTTTACTTTGGCGAGTATAGTAAAAAGCTACATTCCTTTTTAGGTGAAGAACTAATGGAGTATAAAAATGCCAATAAGCTGAAAGAGGATTTGAATTTAGATTTTGTCTTTTATTTATTTACCACTTCAATGTTTACGATCCACAATTACTTTCGTGAGCATAATATTACTGACTTTGAAGAGAGGCAAAAAATTAAAGATCATTATTTTAGAGATATATTTTTAAATGGTATATTAAAGAAGTAATAATACGTGAAGATTCATATCAGAAACTAACTTTTAAAATAATGAAGAAGCCAACAATCAAATTAATTGTTGGCTTCTTCGGACTTCAACAGCTCGACTAAAAAGCTACATTCGAAAATGGCATTCTAAATACAATTCCACATGGAAATTGCTACTAGTAAAATTTATAGATCATAATAACACGTCTCATCAAGTATCCAAATAGTAGTAACCGACAAGTCTGATCAGACAAATGAAAGAGTTGCTAGTCGTTTTTGATTGTATGAATAGCCAAAAGAAAGTAGCTTTCGCAGATCGAAAAATAGAGGAGAATGCTGAGCTTTATAGAAACTAGTACGTAGCAGATTGGAAGAAAGGTGAGGAAAGATGATGCAGTCGGTTTTGCTGCGTTCAAAAATAACTGTGCCTACCGTGTCGAAGGAGGCGATTGAAAGAAGACCGTTAATGGATTTGCTAAAGCAACGTGAACGGTCAAAGTTGACGATTGTGCGTGCCCCAGCTGGATATGGCAAGACAACTTTGCTAAGCCAGTGGGCCAATCTATCAGAGGATTGGATTGCATGGCTGTCATTGGATGAAGCGGATAGTGATCCGATTCGATTTTGGAAGTATGTAATAAGAGCCGTGTCAGACAGTCTTCAAGGGGATATGGATAGAAAGTTATCGTCATTATTGCAGTCCCAGCCCCAGCTTCCTTTGGACATGCTCGTCGACTCCTTTTTGAATGAACTAATGGCAGTGCAAGTAACAATCCGTATTGTCCTGGATGACTATCACTTGATCAACAATGAGCGAATCCATGAAATGATGACACGATTCATCGATTACCTGCCAGGACATGTACATGTGTACATAGCGAGCCGCGCTGATTCATCTCTTCCCATATACAAATGGGCAGTCAAGGGGTGGCTTACCGAAATCAATATGGAGGAACTTCTCTTCACCATCGAAGAGACTGCACGCTACTATGAAATGAGAAAACTTGTCATCAAGGACGATGAGCAGCTTCAACGAATCCTTGCAAAAACAGAGGGCTGGGCAGCTGGTATTCAATTGGCCGGCCTTTCTATGGAAGCTTCTTCTAAGGATAATTGGAAGATGAATTCATTTACTGAAAGCCATGCATTCATCTCCGATATCTTCTTAAAAGAAATCCTCTCACGGCTTCCGCAGTCCACACAAGACTTCCTGATCACCACGTCAATTTTGCATCAGCTTGAGCCCGCAGTTTGTGACGCGCTTACCCATCGTTCGGATAGCGAGGAAATGCTGCTGGAACTTGAAAAGAACGGGCTATTTATAATTCGGCTGCATACAGCTACGTCCGTATTCCGCTATCATCATTTGTTTACCGATATCTTGCAGGCAGAGCTCAGAAAACGGTACTCTCAAGAAATGATTACTTCCATATACAAAAAAGCCGCCACGATTTTGTATGAATTAGGAGATATTCATTCCGCAATTGAACTTGCGTTGAACGGACATTCCTATGCAGACGCGGAAGCTTGGATTCATATACATATTGTGGAACTTTTCTTCTCGGGCCAAACATCAACTTTCATCCGATGGATACGGACGTTGCAGCGGGCTGATTGTCCCCTACATCCCGAAACACTCGTGATGTATGCATTTACATTGGCGTTATCAGGAAAATGGGAATCTGCAAGTCAAGTGATTGAGAGCTTGGCAAATAGGCATGAAACCGATCAGTGGATGGACCAGCCTGTGTATAAAATCGTTTCGCGCGGCTGGGTGACGGTGAAAGTGTATGTGCTGTTTGCGGGCGGCGGAAATCTTGAAGAAGCGATTGAGCTGATGCGCGAGAAACTGAAAGGCGGACTTGTCAACTCCAAATGGGATGGAATTCCCGTACAATATAATCGCGTCGAGCCCAAGCTTCTCCGGACAAGCATCGGCTCCTTGGGGAAGCTGTGGCCCGATGAAAAGGTGCTTCCTTTTTATGAGCTGTTCCGGACATCCGCCTATAAAGATCAAAACATGACGGGTTTCAGCTACGGACTGCGAGCAGAAACACTCTATGAAAAAAACCAGATAGATGACGCATTGCCTGAGTTGGAAGAAGCGCTTCGATACGGTCATCGCTTCCAAAATCCGGGTTTATTCGTCCCGATGTATATAATGAAAAGCCGTATCTATGTAACAAGAAGACAGTTTGTCCAAGCGCATGCCCTGCTTGATTATACAATCGATATGGTGAAGGATTGGCATTGGTCTACTAATGTATATGCTGTCAAAGCGCAGTATCTTTTATTGGAAGGAAGTGCAAGAGAAGCCGAGCAGGCACTCTACAAGATGACGAATGAAAGTGTCCAGTCTGGAAATCCGTTATGGCTGCTTGTGCATACGCGGATCTTGATAGCAAAAGGATTACTGGAAGATGCGATAAGGATTGTAATCCAAGTAAAAGAGAAAGCACTCTCGGAAGGTCAAATTTCAACAATTGTGGAAGCTGCAGTACTTGAGGCGATCTGTCAAATGAAACTGCTAAATGCGGATACTGCACTACCGGCACTGCACGAAGCGTTAGAGCATGGATCCCTATACGGCTATGTACGCACGTTTCTTGATGAACCCGAAGTACCTTCATTACTAAGGAAATATGTAAAAAAACGTAAAAGGGAGCATCGGGATGTATGGGATACGGTCCCCCTAGCTTACGTAGAGCATTTGTTAGAGAGTGTTCCAGAGGAAGAGGAGCAGGATCCCGCCCTAAAGATGCTAACACTAAGCGAACGGAAAGTCCTTATACTACTATCTAGCGGTGCTTCTAATATTGAAATTGCCAGCGAGTTGGGGCTGACAGAAGGTACCGTGCGTGTATATTTAACAAATATCTATCAAAAACTTGGTGTAAATTCACGAACACAGGCCGTTCTATTCGCGAGAGAACGGGAGTTATGAGCAAATGCAATCAGATCATCCTCAATAACTATTAACATTCCTCAATATAGTATATAACCACATCTCCCTTTACAGTAAGGGTAGGTGTGGTTTTCTGAACCTACTACCACAAGAATTAGAGTCTATCGACAAAAGGAGGAAGCTAAATTGAGCAATAAAAAGAATTTCATGTTTTTCGCAACTTCGGCTTTACTTTTGCCATACGTTGCAGCAGCTCCGGCAGAGGGAGCGGGGTTTTCAGATACGATTGATGATTCACAAGAGGAGGCCATCCATGCACTTTTACAAACAGGCATTATCAAAGACTATTCCGATGGTACCTTCAGACCGGACCAACCATTAACACGAGCAGATGTAATCATGATAATGGGAAAATGGCTTGAAACACTCGATTTCCAAATACCCCATGACTACAAATCAAAGCCAAGATTTTCAGACCTGACATTTTCGTCCCATGACGAGCTGTTACAATATGCCGCCATGCTGAAAGATTACGGAATCATTATAGGTTCACCAGATGGCAATTTGAATCCTCAAGAAAGGATGACCCGAGAAAATACGGCAATTGTTTTAGGACGAGCCTACCATGCTATACACAACATAGATTTCACCTCCTACATCCGCGACCAAGATTTTAAGAGTACCGTAGCTGATCACGGTCAAGCAAAGGCAGAGGCCCGCCCTTTCATTGATATCCTTGACTACTTCAACATTATCGACCCATCCGCGCCCTACTTCCAACCCAAAGAAGTAATAACACAGGGACAGCTTGCATCATTTCTCGCGAAAAGTGCAGCCGTGACAATTCAAGATAAAGAAATATTGATAGACAAAATCCTGTTTGCGGGTAACAGCTATTTTGCGTATGCAGATGGCAGGGCAATAAGCGCCTCGTTCCGTGCCCCTGCCGGAATGGCGATTTCACAAGATGGTTCATTGTTAATTGTAGACAGCGAAAATCATTTAATTAGGAAAGTCCAAAATGAGGAAGTGACTACTTTTGCAGGCATGACATTGGAAATCGATGATTCTGGTTTGCCACTTGGGGGTCTTTACGATGGTGACAAAGAAAGGTCATTTTTTCAAAGTCCTACTGGAATTGCAGTTGACGCCGAAGGGAATGTATTCATTGCAGACACGCTCAATCATGCAATCCGAAAAATTGGCATCGACGGGCAAGTAAGTACGATTGCAGGTAATGGTTTAGTTGGAAATGAAGATGGCACAGGCGAAGACGCACGGTTCCATTCCCCGCAATCAATCGTAATAGACAAAAACGGAACACTATTCGTTGCGGACACATTGAATCACGTCATCCGCAAAATCACAGTGGATGGCAATGTAACTACACTGAATACCCCATCCGATCGGATCGTGCAAATAACTCCAGGTGTTGTTGAATGGGCGGGCGACTTTCAGGATGGTTTGCTGGAAGATGCAAAATTCAACGAACCATCAGGGCTGGCCATCGACTCAAAAGGAAACTTATTTGTAAGTGACTCTGGCAATCAATTGATCCGGTATATCGACTTCGCAGAAAATACAGTTTCCACAATCGCCGGAAAGTATGCAGCACCAAAACCGGGGCTCCTTTATACAACTGGAAATCTTATGGACGGACCTGCTGACAATGCAGCATTCAACTTTCCGAAAGGATTATCCTATTCTGAAACACATGGGTTATTAATTGCAGACAGTGTCAATAAATCGGTCCGTTCTTTCAAGGATGGAAAAGTTAGGACAATTTCAAACGGGTTTAAAAATCCAGTCAGTATAACTACAGATTCTAACGGAAATGTATTTATAGCGGATAACGAAGACAATCGCATCTATCAACTTACATTTGAAAGAGGGACAGAAAAATGAAAACAAACTGTTTCACAAAATGGTTTGCTAGCTTATTAGCAGTCATCCTTTTACTGTCGGGAGTAGGACAACCTGTCAAAGCTGCAACTAATCGGTCTGCAACAATTGGCGATGTGAGGGGCACCGTTTGGATAACAAAAGCAGGCGGACATTTGTCGGTGCGGGCTTATCCAGAGATGACATTGCAGGAAGGCGACCTTGTGGCGACTGATGCTTTTGCCAGCATCAGCCTACGGATAGAGGATACGCAAGACGAATTGACCATCGCTGAGAATGCAAGACTCGTCCTGGCCGATCTGCGCAAAGAGTCCGGAAATGCGGTCACGAGACTTACTGTTTGGTCAGGCCTCGTGCTGGCCAGTGCCAATCCGGACAGAAAAACGGGGGATATTTTCGAAGTCAATACGCCTGGACAGCATATTGCTGCGAAAGGGACGAATTTTTTCGTCCAAGTTGACCCTGCCAACTCAAACACATCTATTTTTGTCGCATCGGGCATTGTGAATGCGTCAAATAATGAAGGAACAAATAATTTGCCCGTTCCGATCTTACCAGCGCAACAACTTCATATGCAACCTGGCATTCCAAATCTAGATGACTATATAGAACCGGCCAATTTAAACGGATCGGATGCCATCCGAAACTCACATATTATGGAACAGTTGCTTAAGAATAAAGAGAAGATCGATCGGGAAAATGAGCGACTCGTCGAAGAATTGAAACAAAATATGGAAAGCAATGTACCCTCTCCCGATTCAGCAGCTACGGCCGACGAGTTGCGTGAAATGGAAAAAAGGTTGAAAGGTTTGCTTTCGCTCATTGCAAGTAAAGCGGTGGAATCAGGTAGCCCCATTCCCGAAGAATTGCTTAGGCTGAATGAAATTGTTGAGGAATGGCAATTAAGCACGGCTGAGATAGAAATGCGTAATCGCTTGGAACAATTGCGCAAGCAGCAAGCGGAAGAAATGCAAAAAAAGAGAGAGGAACAGCAAAATAGAGAACAGCAGCTTCTGCAAAGATTGCAGGAGAAACGAGAACTACAAATTGAACAGCAGAGAAAAGCGGCAGAAGAAGCCAAGCGTCGTGCAGAGGAAGCATTTAGTGCTCAAATCAGCGAGAGTGAACGTAACGCATTCACTGAAGCTTTACGGAAACAAGAGGCGGAAAGACAACGACAGGACGAAGCAGCAAAAAGAGCGGAAGGGCAATCTAAACCAACCCCTGTCCCAACACCTGAGCCTGATTCGAGTCCAGTCACAAGGCCGGAACCAACTCCGACACCAGACCCGGAGCCAGGTCCAAAGCCAGATCCGGAACCAGAACCGGAGCCAAATCCGGAGCCACCTAGCCAGACCATTGACGAAAAACTAGCCGCCGCATTCGATAGCATACCGCCAGACTACTGGTACTTCTACACAATGGATAGCCAGGAGGCACTTTATGAAGCGATGGAGATGCCAGAAGAAACAGATGCAGAGAAAATCGAGAAAACAGCTGCCATCTTAATGGCTATCCAGAATCTCGAAAAACTACCTTTAGTTAACATCACAGTCGAAGTATCAGGCACAACGGTCATTTTATCATGGGAAAACCCTGAAGAATATGATGATATCCGTGTTTTTGCAAATTACGAACCAGTTTGGCAAACATCCGAAGACATTGATTTCGAAAACACAAGCGCAACCTTAACGACACTGCAAGCGAATACGGAGTATGAACTATTTGTCGAATTCAGAAGAAAGGGTGACGACAATCCAGCTGCAATCAGCAATCTAATCAACATTACAATACCGGAGTCTGAATCCTTATCCGACATAATCCCAACAACTACAGACAGCTTACTATTTCAATAAATCATTTCTCCACTACTACCATTCAAAACAGCTGTCTCAATGAAGACAATAAAACAGGAGATCGGGTTTATTTTCCGTATCTCCTGTTTTTTATGTTATTTAGTTTCCTGATACTTGTTCAAAAATTCTTTTGCTTTTGCTGGATCAGCCACAAGTTCATTACCTGTTTTGACGATTGGGCTTAAAGTTGAGAACGCTTTGGTTTTATTTCCTTTGTAAAAGCTGATGAAGTCGTCTTGATTAATTGTGTATAGAATTGCTTTTCGGAGATCTTCACTTTCTGAGACTTCTCGGTTCTTCGTATTGAAGAGCAAATAGCTGACTGCATTACTCTCAATGCTTTGTAATGACAGTTTACTATCGCTTTCTACCACATCGTATTTAGTTTCGGGTACAGCGTAAAATAAATGGATTTCATTATTTCTAAGTGCTGCAAGTGTGCTGTCCGGGTCTTTTATAAAACGCATTGTCACATTTGAAATCTTCGGCTCGTGTTTCGTTCCTGTCATATACCCCGGGTTCTTTTGGAACTCCGCTTCGTAGTCATTTTTAGAAATCAAAATGTAAGGGCCGCTCGTGTATAACGTATTATTGTACTGGCTGCCTTCTGTTACAGTATTTTGATCGCCATAAGGAATGTCTTTATTGACATCAAATGATGCGACATCGAATGTATTGATGCTTTCCACTTGCTTCTTTGAAACGATACCCGCAGATTGGTGCGCCAAATAATTTAACACTTGTGGGAACGGCTCTGTTGTTGTTATTTTTACGACTTGGTACATTCCTTCTTCACTATTTGCTTTCGTTTTATCATCCACGAGAGAATTGATTGTATTGCCAAGCCCTTTTTCCAGTGCCGCTTTAACCGTTTCGTCACTTCCGGATTGCTTGATCGTTTCAAGTGAACCTAAATCTGTAATGACTTCAATATCTTTAATATGTTCATGAAGAGTGTATGTGCGGTGATCAGGTACAGAGTCTTTGTCTTTAGCGCGATTTAACGTAAAGATAACGTCATCTGCCCCTACCCGTTCGCCAGAGTCGACAGCTTTTTTACTGTCTACTTTGGCAAAATTGATATCATCCCTCAGCAAGAAGTAATACTCTGAATTACCTTCTGCGATACTATGGTTAAGCGATAGGGAGCCTTCAGAGGTGATTTGATCATCATCTGTCAGATTCACTAAACGTACATGCATATTTGTATTAATGATATTAATCGATCCGTCATTCCCTTTAATGGGATCAAGTGACGTTAATGTAGACATCGATTGTGACAAAACCAAAGGATCCGTTGCATTTTTGGATGCATCATTGAATTCGATTTCTTCCCATGGAAGGGAACGCGATTTAGAGAGTCGAACTGAATCTAAATTCAAGATATCCTTGTTCACTGCTTGTGTTTTATACGAAGTATAAAGCGGAACAATATATGCTTTGTCAAATACTAGACGTTCCTCAAATTTCTTATAAGTAGCTTGGTATTCATCAGGCGTCTCAGTACCTGCTTGGTCAATAAGACTGTCGATTTCGGAATCGGACATGATGCTGTAATCTCCGCCTGTTTTAAAGAGTGAACGAACTGCATAATCAGGGTTCCCTGTAACAGTCGTCCATCCCGACAATGCGATATCATAGTTGCCAGCATCTTGTTGTGCTTTGAAACTACCATAATCCGGTTGCAAATTAAGTTTCACATCAAATCCGTTTTTCACTAGTTGGTCACGGACAATGTTTAAATCGGACTCTCCACTACTCATCCCAAGAAGTTCCACTTGCACTTTGGATAGATCTTTTTTCCCGTCGTTCCCGGGCTTCGCACCTTCTTCAACATCTGATTTTGTTTTGACACATCCCGACATAACAAGAACAACTACTAATACAATCGGCACCAAAAACCTTTTCAACATAAAATCCCTCCTAAAATTGATTCGTTTAATCCAGCTTTGGATCCATTGCATCACGAAGCCCGTCACCTAAGAAGTTGAAGGACAACACGAGTGCTATAATGGCAAGCCCGGGATAAATCGCTAAATAAGAATGCGTTTCAAGATACGTACTTCCTAACTTCAATATATTCCCCCATTCTGGAATATGGGGTTCTACACCAAGTCCAAGATAGCTTAAACTGCTTGTGGCTATGACCGCGCCGCCAATTGTTAACGTAGCCTTTACGATCATCGGGGCTAGGGAATTCGGTATAACCTGCCTGAAGATAATTGAAAGGTCGCTTGAACCGAGCGCACGGGCAGATTCAACAAACTGGTAATTTGAAACCATAAGGACGTTCGCCCTCATCGTTCTGGCGTAGGTTGGAATGGAACCAACACTTAATGCGATGATCAAGTTCGTAATATTCGCTCCAAAAGCAGCGATGATGGCAATCGCTAACAATATTCCTGGTACCGCATATAGCACATCGAGTAAACGCATGACGATATTATCTGTGCGATGGCCATAATAACCTGCAATTGCACCAAGTGCTCCACCAACAACTGCTGGAATGATCGTCGAAATGAAACCGACGACTAAGGATATTCTTGCTCCAAAAATAATTCTGGTGAATAAATCCCTTCCGAAATCATCTGTTCCAAGCGGATAGCTGATGCTTGGCGGTTGAAGAAGCGCACTATAGTTGTTTTCGACCGCCATACTGTAATCGAAAGTGAAGTTGCTGCAAACTGATATGGAGAACATAAATATGATAAAGAACAACCCTAATGTCGCCGTAGTATTTCTTGTTATTTTCCCCCACATCGTATCCCATTTATCGATCCTCGATAAATCATTACTTCTTCCCTTCATTAGCAAGCCGTATCCTAGTATGAGCGCAAACAGGTTTCCGGTTGCCGCTGTTAGAATGAGCGGAATCGCAATCCATGTCATCCAACGCTTAGTGCTTTGATTCGTTACGTGCTTGGCGACTAATAACGTTGCCGCTAGCTGGAACACTAAAATAGCTACTAATAGGGTCATGGCTAGTAAAAATGTATTCGAAACATACGGTTTAAACAAATTCAAAGAGGATATTGCAATAATAAAAAATTGGGTCATCACCATATAGACCGCAAACATATACTCCGGAGTCTTTTTCTCTTTAATTACATTGAATGCAAACGAAACAACAAAGACATTCCCTGTGAAGACGCCTAATAGTTGTATGAAACCTAGTTTTCTAGTCGTTTTTCTTATGGTTCCGCTCGTTAGAATATCTTTTCGTATGGCTACTGTAAGCCCGATCTGAATCAAAGTGAAAAGGCTGTATGCCAGAAATGCACTAAATGCGAATGGCTTAATGGTCTTTGTTGAAAAATCGAAGCAGTTGAGCAAAAAAACAATCGTAAGTGCTAGAGACGTTATCCAAGCAAAACTGGATTGTGTATATTCAGGCGACAGCTTCAATATTTTCTTATGATCAGACTTCATTTGTGACTTCGGCTTTAAAGCCTGCTTATTCTCCATTTCTATTTGTGTCATCATTGCACCTACTTTAGTATTGTTTAATCTTCGAACGAATTCTCGGATCAAGGTATGCATACAAAATGTCAATAATTACATTGATTAGTGAAATGGTGATAGCCACGTAGACAACCCCGCCCAAAATACTTGGAATATCAGGAATAAACTGCTTATCTACAATATAGCTGCCGATACCACTAATATTGAAAACCTTCTCTGTTACAGCAGCACCACCGAGCATCCCACCGAATAGCAGGCCGATGACAGTAATGACAGGAATCATTGCATTACCAACGGCATGCTTCCACAGCACTTGCCGTTTATTTAAACCTTTCGCTTTTGCCGTGATGATATAGTCTTCATTAATAATCTCCAGCATGGATGAGCGAGTCATTCTACTGACGGATGCTGTTAATGCTGTTCCGAGGACTATAATCGGCATGATCACGGATAACCAATTTTGTGGATTGTAAGTAGCAGGCAACCACTGTAATTTAATCGAAAAGTTCAAAATGAATATTAACCCTTGCCAAAAGTTGGGGATCGACAAACCGAGTAAGGCAATAAACATAAATGTATAATCAAAAAAAGAATTTGGTTTTGTGGACGAAATAATTCCGATAGGTACTGCGATCAGTACAGCCATGACTAACGATAACAATGAGATGATCAACGTAATCGGGAACTTTTTCGCAATGCTCGTAATGACATCTTCATTGCCTGCGTAGGATGCACCCAAATCAAACGTGACAATCCCTTTGATCGCCTCCCATAATTGCGCAAGGTAAGGTAAATCAAGGCCATGTAATCGGTTGAAAGCTGAAATTTGTTCTGGCGTCGCCGTTTCACCAATTATATTGGCGGCAGGTTCAAATGGTGATATATACAAAATAGAAAACACAAGGATTACAACACCAATGACGACGAAAACACTGATTACCAGTCGTTCGAATACATACTTAACAAATGGATTACTATACATGAAGATAAATAGATACATCAGCAAGCCTGGAAGTAATGTCAAGAAAAAGAAAAGCGGTTGTGAAAGTAACGAACGGAAGAAATTCGAGTAACTCGATTTCGTTTTCCCTTCTTTTAGCAACCTTTTATCCGTCTTCTCCCGTGCTATTTTTAGAAATCGTTCTTCCGCTAAATTTTCCACCTGTTTTTCCAGTTCTGATTCGTTGACATGCTGTCCAAAAAATTCACATTTTCGAATCAACTGGTTCCTAAATTCAAGCCGTAATTTCTCTTTAAAACCTTCATCCGCAAGAGACCTTTTACTATCCTCAAGTAAAGAAGAGTATGTATTGTCCCTCTTTCTCCATACATAAAACATAAACAGGAATAAGTGAACCGGAAGTCCTAAAATCATTATTATACAATTATAGGAATTTCTTTGATGCATCTTGTCGTAAGAATTCTGCATTATGCATAACAACCGATTACCATCTCTGGTAGATGCTTTTACCTCCATGTCTCTCCCTCTTTCTCATTGATTAATAATACACATAATAGTATAATCTGAAGTTAGTGACAAGTTATATTTTTAAAAACACTATTAAGATTAAAATAAATGGCGGTGGAATCGAATTGGAAATAATATTAACAGTGAAGGATCTGCACGTCTCTTTTCAGACCAGAGATGAGGAATTCGACGCAGTTCGAGGCGTTAGTTTTGAAGTTAAAAAGGGTGAAACATTAGGAATCGTAGGAGAGTCGGGAAGCGGTAAAAGTGTCACGGCTCGAAGTATAATGCGGATATTACCCTCACCGCCTTCACATATGAAAAACGGGGACATTAATTTTCTTGGTGAAAATTTGGGTGCTAAAACAGAGAAGGAAATGGAAAGCATACGCGGCCGCGATATAAGTATGATCTTCCAAGACCCGATGACCTCACTGAACCCAACAATAAGAATAGGAAAACAAATTGCTGAAAGTTTAATTAAACATCAGAAACTGTCAAAGAAAGAAGCTAAAGTGCAAGTGCTCGAAATCTTGAAACTTGTGGGAATCCGGGATGTGGAGACTCGATATAATCAATTCCCTCATGAGTTTTCAGGTGGCATGCTGCAACGCGTCATGATTGCAATTGCACTTGCTTGCCGTCCGACTTTGTTAATCGCGGATGAACCTACAACAGCATTGGACGTAACAATACAAGCACAAATTTTAAATTTGATGAAGGATATGCAAAAGCGTTTCGGCACATCCATTATTCTGATCACCCATGATTTGGGTGTAGTCGCTGGAATGTGCGACCGTGTTGTTGTCATGAAGAGCGGAGAAATTGTTGAGACTGGAACAACTGAGGAGATTTTCGAGAGTCCGAAGCACCCGTATACACTGAAACTACTAAATTCACTTCCAAAATTACATGAGAAGAAGAAGCCTAAACGCACGCCATTGATCATGACAGATACCAGCAATACGCCTCTTATTGAAGTAAAGTCACTTAAACAACATTTTGATTTAGGAAAGGGAAAGTTGTTGAAGGCCGTTGACAATATTAGTTTCCATATTCAACCTGGCGAGACACTTGGCCTTGTGGGAGAGTCAGGGTCTGGAAAGTCAACGACAGGTAGAGCGATCTTACGATTGAATGAACCGACGGATGGCGATGTACTCTACCAAGGGATGGCGATCAATCGTTTGTCTAAAAGTGAAATGAAAACAATGAGACGCCATATGCAACTCATTTTCCAAGATCCTTATTCATCACTGAATCCGCGGTTTAAAGTGTTGGATATTATCGGTCAGGCCCTCGATATACACGGGCTGAGCGGCAGTAAAGCACAACGTAGGAAAAGAGTTGAAGAGCTTTTAGATATGGTAGGACTCTTGCCATCGCATGCAATGCGATATCCTCACGAATTCTCGGGTGGTCAGCGGCAACGGATAGGTATTGCACGCGCACTCGCAGTGGAACCTAAGTTCATTGTGTGTGATGAGCCTTTATCTGCGCTTGACGTTTCCATCCAGTCGCAAGTTGTAGACTTGTTAGAAGATCTTCAACACCGATTGGGCTTGACTTATTTGTTTATCGCCCATGATTTGTCCATGGTAAAGCATATTAGTGACCGAGTGGCGGTTATGTATGCCGGCAAAATAGTTGAACTGGCGGAAAGCGAAGAGCTTTATTCAAATCCACAGCACCCATATACTAAGTCGCTGTTAGCTGCAATCCCGATTCCTGATCCAAAGGTTGAGGCAAAGAAAAAGCGAGTCATGATGGATGAGCAACATGAAACAGATAAATACCGATTACAACAATCGGAGTTTGTGGAGATTTCAAAAGGACATTGGGTAGCAATGCCCGTCAACTAATAAGCAATTACATAGACTTGGGAGGATGCGGGATGGGGACTACTAATAAAGTTACATTAATGGAAGCGTATATGATTGAAACACTACGCAGCAATGGCATATCAAATGAGGAGCTGCTAACTCAGCTCGAGCAAGGGGACAGCAGCTCTTGGGTACGCATCAATCCGAATTATAGTTATGGTGATTTGATTTCACTTTATCAGCAAGATAAAAATGCATTTACATCCATTCTAACGGAAGGATATCAAGTGAAGTTCATTACCATAAGAGGGCTTCAAGGGCTTTTGGAATTGAAATTCAAAAAAACCGCCGGGAAAGATTACTCGTTGACAGATGAGGGCATGAAACAGTTGAAAGTGAGTGAGAGTGAGTTAGAAACGCTGAAGCAGTTCCTCTCACAAAACTGGACAATTACGGAATTACCGCTAGAAACAGAAGATGAAACAAAAAAAATTACCATACTGAACGGCAGATGATTTGAGCTGCTGATATGAATAGAACCAGGAATAGCCTCTTGTATACGTCAGTCGCATGACACAAGTATACAAGAGGCTTTTTGTGCTCATTATCGCGCGTGGAATGTTCATGAAACAAACAGAATTTATGAATATTAACATTCCTCAGTATTCAACATTCAAAGACGTCCCTATACTAAATGTAAGGATTGCGAATACTTAGATGGAATGTATTGAAAAGTTTCACATTTCTCTGGGATTGGGGCGTAAGGCGGCGACTCCAGCGGGACCAGCACGAGCAGAAGACCCCGGAACGAAGCGTAGCGAAGTGAGGAGGCTGAAGCCGTGCCCTCGGAAAGCGTCCGCCTGAAGTGGAATCCCTTTTCAATGCAATATCAACCTATAAGAAAAATACGTACATAGGAGACGATGAACTATATCCTTTATGTGGGCACCTTGGATATAGGGAGTCAGTGGTGCAACCGCCCCTGTTTCATCGTGGCATTTTTAATGTTCCTATGTTTTAAGGGAGGGGGCTTTTATCGATGAAAATTGTATTGGCTAATGATCAACTGCTCATTCGCAAAGGGCTCGTCCTGACCCTGTCATTGCCAAGCGGGTTCGACGTGGTTGGAGAAGCAAAAAATAAGCAAGAATCGCTTCAGTTACTTAGAAAAGAACAACCCGATTTGCTGATTATCGATTTCAAGTTAGGGCACGAAAGCGGATTGGAAGTAATCGCTGAAGCGAAGCGGCTCAATGTTGCCTGCAAATTTGCAATCTTGACCGATTTACAGGACCTTCTCCTGTTTAATCATGCAAGGAAAATGGGTGTCGATGGCTTCATTTCGTTACAAGCAGATCCCGACGAACTTATTTACGCCCTTCATCTGATTCAGCGGGGAAGGAAGTATTATGATCCCGATATGATTGATTTGCTGATCCAGTCACAGAGGGAGCCGCTAGTAGACAACCATCCACTCGAACAATTGACCGTGAAGGAAAAGGAAGTATTGGAAAAGTTAGGGATGGGATTCTCCAATAAACAAATTGCCAGCAGCCTGTTCATTACGGAGCACACAGTAAAGAAACATGTCAGCCAAATCTTGGCCAAGCTTTGTCTTGGCGACCGCACACGGGCCGCACTTTATGCAAACGAGACTGGATTAGTGCAATACCAGTTTGATCTGCCTGTTTGATAGCGTGATAGGTAGATGACAACAGAGAGCCGATCCACGGGCTCTTTTTTCCGTTTTTTGAGACAGACCTTCAAGAATAGCATGTAGACAACAAATTGATGGAAGTGTAAAGTAAGGAATAGCAGGTAATTATAGCCTACTATTATATAATTATACAAGGAGGGAAAAAATGACGACGGTTCTTCTTGCTGCAAAAACAACGTTACCACAACCCCTTTCGGATAGCGTTAACAGGACGAGATTGCATAACAAATTTCATAATGGCATATTCAAAAAAGTGACCATTCTACGGGCTCCTGCAGGCTATGGGAAAACAACGCTGCTTAGTCAATGGCTAAAAACCTTGCAACACGATCAGATCGCCTATCTAGCCATCGACCCTTCTGACAACGATTCATCCCGCTTTTGGGCATATGTTTTTCACGCTGTTTCGAAAGCGTGCCAATTGGATATCGATCAGGCATTAGCCCCACTTTTGCATGCCTCCGACAATGCGGGGAATGACTTTCTGATTGAATCCTTTATTCATGAAATGATGGGTACAGACAAGCTATTACATATCGTGTTTGACGATTACCACCTTATTGAAAACGCAGTTATTCACCAAATGATGACGAAATTGATCGAACAGTCACCGGAGCATGTACATCTTTATATATCCACTCGGACAGAGTTACACTTGCCCATCGCGAAATGGCATGCTAAGCAATGGGTATATGAACTTGATGCCTCACAACTACGATTTACACGCCAAGAGCTGCAGCAGTTTTACTCCATGAAAAACTTACCTTTGCCAGATCAAGCCCAGTTAGGTCTTATGTTAAAAAAGACGGAAGGTTGGATTGCCGGACTCCAGTTGGCATGTCTGACGCCCAACCACGGATTTCCGGAGGATTGGGCCGACACTTCGCGTTCAACTATATTCGACTTTTTACTGCAGGAAATCATGGTCCCGCTCCCAACATCCACCCAAGAATTCCTCTTACGTACATCTTTGATTCGTGAATTGGAGCCCTCCCTCTGCAATGAACTTACAAACAGGACAGACAGCTATCAGTTGCTTGAATCATTAGTAGAAAAAGGATTATTCATCATCCGTCTCCAATCAAATACCCCTGTCTTCCGCTATCATCATTTATTTGCGGAAGCTTTACGATCAGAAATCAAAAGGCGCTTAATGGCTGATGAAGTTTCTATTTTAATAGAAGAAACTGCATTCGTGCTGTATAAACGAGGGGATATCACCGCAGCAATCGAACTCTCCTTGCAATACAGTCTTTATGACGTAGCGGTGTCTTGGATTTCCGAGCATCTAGTTTCGTTCTTTACTTCAGGACGAATCTCAACCTTCTTGAGATGGTTGCATCAATTGCGCGCTCACCACGACGCGGTCCCTTATGAATTTCTTGTCATTGGCGTCATTGCGTCGATGTCATCATTAGATACCGATACTGCAAATTCACTAATGCAGGAACTCGAAACCCGGGAAATCACTGATCAGTGGATGCAGAAGGAAGAACATGCAGCATTGGTGTTCCTTTACGAGCATGCGAAAGCAATGGCGATCGTCTCCGCCGGCGGAGACTTGCAAACAGCAAAAGCTATCGTTGAAAAACAGCTCAACAATGGAGATATACCATCTCGATGGGATAAGGTTCATATGCGTTTCAATATTTTCGAATATAAATTATTGAGGACAAGCATTGGCTCAAAAGGCAAAATGCCATCTATGGAAGATGGCATCGCAATCGCAGAAATTTTTCGCAAGCCGTTTTATCAAACAAGAGGGATTGCGGCCTATTCCTATGGAACTTCCGCTGAATCCTTATATGAGCGCAATCTATTGGATTACGCAAAAGGAGAGCTTGCCGTTGCGATGCAACAGGGACACGAACTCCAAGACCCCGGCATATTCATCCCGATGTATGTATTGCAGTCGAAAATCTATGTAGCCGAAAAAAAAATCACATCCGCGCTCGCCTTACTTACGCAGGCGAAAGAATTGGTCACCGAAAAGCATTGGCTTACAACATTGAGCATCATGCAAGCCGCTTGTCATATAGCAGATGGCGACATTGTAAATGCAGAAAAAGAATTACAAGCAGAAAAGTCTAGCCACCCTTTCTGGATGCTCGTCCGTGCTCGGCTTCTGCTGACGAAACAACAACCCGACAGCGCCTTAGGCATTTTGATTCAAACAAAAACGAAAGCCTTGCAAGAGATGCAAATCGCAACAATTATCGAAGCAACCGTTTTAGAAGCAATTTGCCATGAAAGACTAGGCGATACGGAAATGGCGCTCAATACATTACAGGAAGCATTGAAAGCAGCCGCCCCCTATTACTATATTCGTACATTTTTAGATGAGGAGGAAATCTATCCGTTACTGAATAAAATCCGCCAACTGCATAAAAAGGATGAAAGATTACGAAGCTCCATTTCCACGCATTATCTAGATCACTTTCAAATCATTGAAAGCACACTCGAAGAAAACCAAGTACATCACTTGCTCACACCAAGGGAAAAAGAAGTCTACAACCTATTAGCAGACGGCATCACCAATCGGGAAATTGCAGAACAGCTTTTCTTATCGGAAGGAACAGTACGCGTCTATCTGACCTCCATTTACAGTAAAATAGGGGTGGATTCACGCTCTAAGGCGATTCTTCTAAAATATAAATGATGGTGGCGGGGATGGTTCCTTGCCGCTTGATCCAAGAACCCGTAAAGAATGCCAATGATTAAGATGATTAAGACGACTGATATGAATAGCGCCCTATAGAAAAGTGTAATTCCCATAATGACACTATAATCGAGGACAAGAATCGATAAAGTAAATTGCTCCCCAGGCCCTGGCACGGAGAATATTCTACCAATTGCTGTTGTTTGTCGATAATGGCAGGCAGTATGAAATGAATTTTCGATCAGGAAAATAATTGAAATAAAAGAAAGCGTCAAGCCACATTCACCCATTTACGGATTGAATGTGATTTTGGCGCTTTGTTTGTTTATTCAAAAGCCTCCTACACACTTTCAAAGTTTATTTTCGACCTTATAATTCAAATAAGCGGAAAATTCTAATTGACTTACTACAACCATGGTAGTAATATTAATCCAGGTGATAAAAATGAATATTGACAAAACAAACTCAACTCTAAAAAGATATGGATTTACGGAATATGAAGCTAAAATCTATGTTGCTTTATTACAATCTAATCCATTAAACGGAAATGAAATCGCTATTAAATCGGGCGTTCCTAGTCCGAAAGTGTACGAAAATCTAAATCGAATGTGTGAAAAAGAAGTAGTCTTTCCGGTTTTAGACGGCAATTATACAACTAAAAAATTATATTCTCCCCTTCCTTATAAGGAGCTATTACGAAAGATAGAATTGGACTTCCAAAACGATACCGCTTTTATGGAAAGCCAATTTAAAGTGATCTCCAATCAGATGAAACCAGATTGGTCGGAACTTTATCATTTGGATGGATATGTATCTTCCATTGATTCTTTAAGGAATATGATCCAATCTACAGAACAAACAATTTACCTTAGTTGCTGGAACAGTGAATTGGAGCTTTTATGGGATGACTTACTTGAAGCGTTTAAGAAGGGGGTTCGAGTAATCTCCATTCTATTCGATGGCACTGAAAAGAAGATTCCATGGTTACATTTCACCCATCACCAAGGTGAATTCTCCGACCGCAGGCATACGGGAGAACTTTCATGTGTATTAGATGAAAAAAGTGTCTTTATACTTCATTCTGCTGAAGGAAATGCACATGCCATTATATCCAGTCATACAGCGTTAACGCGTACTACGCTCAACTATATTCGACACGATATTTATATCAATCAAGTTGTGAACCACTTCCATGATGAATTAGCAGCTAAATATGGTGAAAATTTTGGAGGGCTTTTAGATATTTTTTGAGAAGGTATCACCGATTTATCGTTAATTATAAAAAAGGGGGAGAAAGGAGGATCGTTGGCCGTTTTTATATTAGTCCAATTTCGAAAGGGGTTTTGAGAGTGGGAGCTCAAATTATCGATTTAAGTGTACCGATGGACAGTAATGCGAAAGAACCTTTTCCACCAACAATTGAATATGAGACACATGAAAAGGGAGCTGAACAAGCTGCAGCTATTTTAGGTTTGGAGAAAGAGAACTTCCCTGACAGCAAAGCATGGGCTGTCGAAACCGTAACTTTAACGACCCATACTGGTACCCATGTAGATGCGCCTTGGCATTATGCCGATATGACAGCAGGTAAGAAATCCAGGACGATTGATGAACTGCCAGTTGAATGGTTTTACGGAAATGGCGTAGTCTTTGATTTCAGTGATAAAGCGGCGGGATATGAACTGCAGGTCGAAGACTTCAAAGAAAAGCTAGTTGAAATGAATTATGAACTACAACCTTTCGACATCGTACTCGTTCGCACTGATGCCGATAAGAAGTATTACGATGATGAATATGCATTTTGCCATGCCGGAGTGTCAGCGAATGCAACTAGATGGCTTATTGATAAAGGTATTAAAGTCATGGGCATCGATGCATGGGGTTGGGACATTCCGCTTCCTCTCCAAGCACAGCATTTTCGAGAAAATCCACGGGAAGACATTTTATGGGCTGCCCATTATGTCGGCAAAGAGGCGGAGTATTGCCAAATTGAGAAACTTGCAAACTTAGATCAGTTACCTAGAAAACACGGATTCAAAGTTGCTGCATTTCCTATCAAGGTCAAAGACGGAAGTGCCGGCTGGGCAAGACCAGTCGCCATTTTCGAATAAAGGGGAGGATGACCATGGGCTTCAATGGTGTTTTCTTAATCTTTTTCGCAGCATTTGTAGTAGTTCTTTTATTAGGGGGATGGGTAACTAGAAAATGGGTTACCGGTTCAAATGACTATTTTATCGCTGGTCGAGAAATTGGATTGCTTGTGAATATTTTCGGGGTCGCCGCAATCGGTTTTGCCGGAACTATTATTACACTAGGACCAGGTCTCGCAATTTTAACTGGTTTCTGGGGCTCTTTCGGCTTCGGCGTCATATACGGAATAGGCGGCCTTGCGCTCTATGGACTTTTTTTCGCTCCATATATTCGCCGATCCGGAGCACATACTTTATCCGAATGGCTAGAAATGCGTTTCGACAAGAGAACTAGAACGCTAGTGACGATTGCGACAATACTGGGCTTGCTGGGCATTATGGCAAATAACGTTATGTCCATGGCAATTGTAACAACAAGCTTTACAGGATGGTCGCTGATCGGCACATTGTCTGTCATTTTTGCGATGTTCCTTCTATTTACGTATATCGGCGGATTTTGGGCAGTTACACTGACAGATTTCATTCAAATGTGTATTGGCCTAATCGCTTTACCCGTTATGCTCATTACGATTATCTCCAAGTTTGGCGGGTTTGATTTCATAGGAAGTAATTGGCCTGGGAATGGAAGCTACTGGACGAGTGGAATAGCAGGTGGACAGTTGCCGTTACTCTCTTTTCAATATCCAAGTGGTTTGACTTTCATCATCTTATTCGCCTGTTTCCTTGTGTGGGGCAACAATTACTACTGGCTACGCGTTTCATCGACTCGAAGTGAGCGGACTGCTAAGCTTTCATTCGTTTTTGGCGCACTGCTCCTAGTATTCGTTCCTATCTTGATTTTAGCGTTAACAGGCTTGTATGCAGGATCTGCCATGGGAGATCAGTTCCTTCCATACGGAACCGTTGACCCAATGGCGGCATTTGGAGTTGTTTTGAAGGCGCTGCCAATCGTCGTCGCCGCTTTTGCTCTACTTGGTGCATTGGCTGCATCAATATCAACTTCAACCACAGCTCTTATTGGAGCTTCCAGTACGGCGGTACGTGATCTTTACCAACGTTACTATCGGCCGAATGCAACTTCTAAAGAATTAACGTTACCTTCAAAAGTCATCACATTAGGGCTAGGGCTGATTGTTTGGGCATTATGCTTCTACCCTGGCGGACCGCTCTATCTATTCGCCTTCTCCACGGCTTGGCTCGGTGCACCATCCATTCTCGTCTTCTTAGGCATGTGGTGGAAAGGTACAACGAAAAAGGGCGCTTTTTATGGCGCGGTTTTCGGAATCTCGGCGACAGCCCTCTTTACAATTCTTGACTTGACCAAACTGATCCCCCTAGGTCAATACACTCATGTTGGTGTTGTCGGTCTAGCAGTTACGGTTATTACGACTGTAGTTGTGAGTTTGATGAGTGAGTCGGATTATTATACAAAGAAGAATTGGAATGAAGATCTCCGTCTTCCGACTTCGTTATCAGATGATGAGAAAGAAGTATTGACACTCATTCATTACGGTTACAATACGATGGCGGAAATTAGTGACATGCTAGGTGTAGATTCTTCTATAAGCAACAAAATTATCGAAGATCTAGACAAGCAACATGTAATCCGTAGACGCAAATATTCAGGTCCAGGATTTTACACATTCTATATTCCATCAAACGTTTCTCCTCATCTCTATTTAAAGGAAATGGGAGGCAAGTTTGCCAGCGATCAACTGACAGAAGAAGATTATTTATTCCTTGAGAAGTTAGAGAGCGGTTTTGTCCTGTTGAATAAACATCTCCAGGAAAACAACTTTGACTCGTTAAAAGCATCTGCTATTCTTTCAAAGCTCATTAAGCAAGGGTTTCTAGTCGAATCCGGTTTATGGAGAAGAAAAGTAAGCCTTAGCACGTCTGGAAAAGATATTTTAAAGAAATACACCAGTTCTCCAACTGTGGCTGAAGAGCTGCATGCAGTACATTAATTCTCGAAAGGAATGACAAGTATGAAACTCGTCACGTTTAAAGCGCCGCACCAACAAGCGCAAGCTGGCTGGATTGAAGGACAAACAGTCTATTCGATAGCAGAATGCAGCGGTGGAAACCTTCCAGATACAATGTCTGCGCTTATCAAATTAAGTGTAGACAATATGCGTGAATTACAACAGTTAGCCGGCAAACAGCAAAATGGGTTTTCGATTAATGAAGTGGAACTCTTGGCACCACTGGAGGATCCTTCAAGTATTCGAGATTTTATGGCTTTCGAAGACCACTTGCTGAACGCTTCCAAAAAGAGCGGTCTTACCATTCACCCTGAATGGTATAAGATTCCGGTTTTCTATTTTACCAACCACCAATCCATTCACGGGCCAAATCAAACAATCGAGATACCTCCGAATTGCAAAATGTTCGATTACGAACTCGAAATTGCAGCAGTCATCGGCAAACAGGGAAAGAATATCAAAGCCGCTGAAGCAGATGACTATATTTTCGGATACACAATCTTTAACGATTGGTCTGCCCGAGACTTACAGATGCAGGAAATGCAAGTCGGACTTGGTCCAGCCAAAGGTAAGGATGCCGCTACTTCCATCGGACCGTATATTGTGACGAAAGATGAGTTGGAAAGCTACCGCTTACACGACCGATACGACTTAAAAATGACTGCCAAAGTAAACGGCAAATTACTTTCAACAGGCAACTTCAAAGATATCCATTACACATTCGGCGAAATGATTGAGCGCGCATCTGCAGGAGTTACATTATATCCCGGAGATGTAATCGGTTCAGGAACGGTTGGAACCGGATGTTTACTAGAGTTGGGGCAAGACATTCATCCGTGGTTACAACCTGGTGATGAAGTGGAATTGGAGATTACGGAGTTGGGGGTATTACGGAACCTCATTGGAGAATAACGTGATTACGGATAATGAATTGTAGTACCTATGACTTCTAGATGATAATGAATGCACCAGTGAAAACAGACGTTTACCATTCCAGCCTTTGTATATTGAATGAGCACCTAGTCATTCATACAAAGGTTTTTTTATGCAATCAATTACCGTAAATACTTGAATAACACGAAAAACAAGCAGAAATCTAGATACGAAGCTGTTCCTTCTACATCCCGATAAAGGTAAACCATCAATATCATCCAAAATCTAGTCACCTAAAAGGAGGCGGATAAGAAATATAAACTAAAGGGACATCGAACAAACCAATCTCATCCTCTCATTAACCTCCCTCCCAAAGATAGTTTAAATTGCGCATCATTTACCCTTTTTAGACTCTTTCAAAAAATATTATTGTTTTTTCTTGTATCATGGTTTATCATTCTATATATCATATATGATATATGATTATAATTTAAATAAGGGGTGATTTTGATGAAACATGATCCGAATCAAAAACTGGAAACCGAATTTACAGTGAACACGAATGACTTGGGCTGGGAAGCGAAATCGTTAGAAGGTCTATATGACAAAATGCTATTTAGAAATGAGGAAACAGGTGCCACAATTGCGTTGATTAAATTTGAAAAAGGAGCAGGAATACCGACTTTACATGAACATGCTTCGAATCAATTTATGTTTATGCTATCTGGCAAATATCAATACACTACATCTGGAATCACATTAGAAAAAGGAGACTTTTACGCAAATGCAATGGGACATTTTCATGGCCCTGCAATAGCATTGGAAGAAACAATCTTTTTAGAAGTTTATGACGGTCCGCATTATCCTTCCCGACCTGACTTTTATGACAATGACGAGGATGCAAAATAATTTAGGAGGTATTTATAATTGAAAATAAATGAATTGGTAAGTACTCAATTGAGCGAGCCATTAGGGGTTTATTCCCAAGCCATCGAGGTAATTCATCCTGAAAAAATGGTGTTTGTATCGGGTATTACATCTAGAGATAAAGAAGGAAACGTTGTTGGAGAAAATGATATAAAGCTTCAAACCGAAACAGTTTTGTTAAGCATAAAAGCAATTTTGGAAGAAGCAAATTTAACGCTAAATGACATTGTAAAGATGACCCTTTATATACGTGATATGGAGATGTTTAGCGAAATACATGAGGTCCGTGCACGTTACTTTTCCAAGCCATATCCAGCTTGCGCAATGCTAGAAGTTTCTAGAATGGTTAGTAAGGAACATTTGATTGAAATTGATGCTATCGCCATTGGTAAAGCATGAAATTTCATTAATACCCTAATCGATCCAGCCGATTTAGCGGCTTATTCAGCCATACAAGTAACCTACGGCATACGGAATTCCCCTACTGTATCAAGGGAGTAAATATGAATTCAATACGGGAAGTCAGACAAAAGAACGGAAAAAAAGCAACAGAAAAATCGCACTTCTGACTTCCCTATTAAATCAGGGACTCCAAAGAAAAAATTGCAAATACTAATTTGTAGTGGAGGTTGATAACACATGAAAAAAATTACTAATTTTTTCAACTCACTTGTTCAACGATATTTTCCAGACCCCTTGATATTAGGAGTGTTCATGCTAGTAGCCGTATTGTTAAGCGGGTTTTTATTTACACCGAGTTCACCAGCGGATTTACTATCATCTTTCGGCACTGGTTTTTGGAGCATGCTCGCATTCACTATGCAGCTATCCTTAGTGTTATTGGCGAGTTCTGCAATAGCAAATACCAAAGGCATAAAGAAAGCATTAGTTAAACTGGCTTCTATTCCGAAAACACCGTCTCAAGCAGTATTTTTTGTTGCAATTACGACCTCTTTAGTCGGCGTAATAAACTGGGGAATTGCTTTAGTTGCGGGAATTATTTTTGCTAAAGAAGTGGCAAAACAAGTTAAAGGAACTCATTATCCTTTGCTAATCGCAGCATCCTATATAGGATTTACACTATGGAGTTCGGGGCTATCCTCTTCAATTCCGTTAACCTTAAACACTCCGGGTCATCCTATTGGCGGTGTAGATGGGACAATCCCTTTAACTGAAACGATTTTTACGGGTTATAATCTAATTATCACCTTAGCTTTGCTGCTTACGTATGCCCTAGTAAGTAGATTTATGACTCCGGCTAAAGAATATGCTATTGCAATAGATCCTGAAATTTTGGCACACGAAAATGAAAGCGCAAACACTGAGGAAGTATCTGGGGAAACATTTGCTGCTAAATTGGATCATAACAGGATTATTACAATAATACTTGGTGCTATCTGTTTACTATCATTTGGCTATAGTTTTTACATCGGCGGGATAAATTCTATTAACTTGAACACAATCAACATGTTGGTGATCGGGGTTGGGTTACTCTTATATAAGGGCGTACGACCATACTTGGAGGAAATCGGAAAATCAGTCCAGTCTGTTGTTCCTTTATTAATCGGTTACCCTATCTATGGTGCAATTTCAAATTTAATCGTTGAGTCTGGAATGGGAACAACTTTAACAGAATTCTTCGCCTCAATGGCTACAGCTGAAACTCTACCTTTACTAACATATATCTCAGCTGGGTTACTAAATTTATTTATACCGGCAGCAGGAGGACAAATCATCATTCAGGGACCAATTTTCCTGCCAATTGCGGAACAATTAGGGGTTTCACAAGGGTTAGTTGCAATGGCCGTTACTTATGGAGATACATGGACAAACCTTTTACAACCTTTTTGGGCTTTACCGGCATTGGCATTAGCAGGATTAGGAATTCGTCATATTATGGGGTTCTGCATTGTTGCGATGATTGTTAGCGGGATCATAACAGGGAGTTTATTATATTTATTGCCGTTCATATTGTAAAATATGTACATGATTTAATAGGATGTATTTAAGGAGAGAATGTCTTGAAGCATTATCAAACTAAAAAAGAAATGATTTACCAGTCGATTAAGGAAAAAATTTACGATGGACATTATAGACCGGGAGAGAAAATTGTGATTGCTCGAATTGCAAAAGAGTATGATTGTAGTGATATTCCTGTTCGAGAAGCACTTAGTCTACTTGAATCCGACAAGCTTATTGCATTTAAGCCACATGTCGGGGCTATCGTAAGTCATTTATCTCTAGATGAAATTGAAAACATCTTTAATGTCAGGAAGGTTTTGGAAGGGTATGCTACCGCTTTAGCTACAGATCATTTAAAAGATGAAGACATACACAAACTAGAGAAAATTTTGTCAACTGCAGATGAGGCTTACAATGAACATGACTACACTAATTTCAATAAATTGAACAATGAATTCCATATGACTATATACAACAAGAGCCATAATGATATATTAGTTCAGCTAATTGAAGATTTATGGAAAAATGCGAACCGTTATGATTCTGTGTTTGAAAAGAACGATACGTATATACAACAATCTATTGAAGAGCATTATGCTATTTTGAAATTGCTAAAAGAGAAAAATAGTACAAGTGCTCAGGAAAAGATGCTAAAACATATGGAACGTGTAGGTTCAGAGATTAAAAAGATTTCCAAAAAGTCATTCGATCAACTAACAAGTTTGAGGGAGATGTAAATTTGAAATATATATCTTTTTTTCACAAACAAGACGATATTCGCAATATAAAAGTAGGAATTTTAGATGATAAACAAAATGTTTATGATTTATCACCTATCTTTCCCGATATTTTAGCTATCATAAACACGCCTGACAGCATTGATATTATCCAATCTTATCTCGAGAAAAATAAGGATTTCATCCATCTATCGGATGTCAGCCTAACAGCTCCGATTACTAAACCTATACGCAATATCTTCTGTGTGGGCTGGAACTACCTAGAACATTTCGAAGAACGCCATAACAAAGATATTGATTTACCAAAAAAGCCAACTTTCTTCACAAAAGGAACTAATACTATCGCTGGACCTTACGAAGACATTCCAACCATAGCATCATTTACAAGTAAATTAGATTATGAAGCAGAATTAGCTGTAGTTATCGGAAAAGAAGGTATCAATATAAAGCCGGAAAATGCATTAGAATACGTTTTTGGCTATATGTGTGCGAACGATATCACTGCAAGAGACGTTCAATTTGATCATGGAGGACAATGGTTTAAAGGAAAAAGCATGGATAAATCTTGTCCTGTCGGGCCATATATTCTTTCAAAAAACGAGATATCCAATCCACATAATTTATCAATTACATGTACAGTAAACAATACAATTGTTCAATCTAGCAATACGGGGTTAATGAATTTTTCCATTGAACAAATTATTTCGGAGCTATCGTGTGGGATGACCCTATTACCTGGTGATATCATTTTGACAGGGACTCCAAGCGGAATAGGTTCAAAGAGAACTCCTCCATTATTTTTAAAGAAAAATGATATAGTCGTTGTAACTATTTCTGAACTCGGTGAAATCAGAAATCTAATTTGTTGACTGGCCCCCCGTGACAAGGAGCATTTTCATTATGAAGTATAGTAATAGAGAGACATTTCAAGTGTTGTTTTTAAAAGGCAAACACTTCGAAAGGTCTCTTTTTATCGTTTAATGAACTCTCCAAAGATGAATGAGTTTTCACCGGGTTACGCACCTGTCCTTTTAGGAGTGTCGATTTCTATTTATAAGTAAATGTCCTTTATGGGCAAATCTGAGTAACCTCCCAATCCACAATCACCTGAAATCTTTTCTATTTATTTTTTTCATGATTCAAGAGACAATAGATTAAGTGGATAACTTACTGAAAATAACAAATGATACCATCGGGTTACTGTGCTTATCATATTTTACGAACGTAATCTAAGCCGTTAACCGTCAAAATAGAGGAGGTCACTCATGCAAAAGCAAGATTGTCTGATGCTTATTTCTGTATATGAAGAAAAAAATCTCACGAAAGCCGCTGAAAAATTATTTACATCCCAACCAGCCATCACTTATCGCTTGCAAAAGCTGGAGGAAGAACATCAGATCAAACTGTACACTCGGGAAGGGAATAAATTATTTTTCACTCCGGAAGGGGAATACTTAGTTGATTTCGCTAAAAAAATGCTTCTCGATTTGGATAAATTAGAAGAAAACTTGAAGACATTAAAAAAAGACGCAACCGGAACAATCCGCATTGGCGTCTCAAGTAACTTTGCATTATATAAATTGCCAACTCTCATTAAGCAGTTTGTAGACCACTCTCACTCCATACAAGTCAATGTAACGACCGGATGGAGTTCTGAAATTATCCAGTTGCTGAATAAAAATGAAATTCAAATTGGAATTATCACTGGGAACTACAATTGGTTTGACGAAAAAATATTATTGGCAGAAGATCCGTTAACGATCATTGCCAAAACCCCAATCATTCTAGAGGACATTCCTTTTCTGCCTCTCATTTCGTACCAGCCCAATAAAAAGAAAGGCCCTGGGGAGAAAGCTACGAACCCTCTTGCACAAATGATTGAAAACTGGTGGCAAGACCGCTTTTCCGCTCCTCCTTTAGTGCGCATGGAACTGGATAAGGTCGAGACCTGTAAAGAGATGGTGAATAAAAACCTGGGTTACTCAATCATCCCAAAATCCTGTTTGACCGAGAGGGATTCTTTTTTCACACATGATCTCATTAATGATAAAGGAAAGCCTCTAAATCGTAAAACATGGCTCTTCTACAGGAAATCGAATGTAGAACTTTTGACAGTCAGCCAATTCATCAACTTCATCCAAGAGCAACTTAATGAAAATCAGTCCTGATGCAGCGGGAAATGGCACGCAACAAAGCGACCTTCTTCTTTCTCTTCAAACTCAGGAACGACCAATTTACATTTCTCTTGTGCGAACGGACAACGAGTGTGGAATTTGCAGCCGCTAGGAGGATTTACAGGGCTTGGCATATCCCCTTCCAGGATTACTTCATCCTTATCCGCCCTTCGCAAACGCGGATCGGAAATAGGCAACGATGCTAGTAATCCATTGGTATACGGATGCATTGGCTTTTTAAAGAGCGCTTCCTTCGTTGCCAACTCCACCATATTTCCTAAATACATGACGCCAATCCGGTCGCTAATATGGCGTAAAGCAGGCAAACCATGAGAGATGAAGATATACGTTAAATCATATTTCTTCTGTAGCTCATCCAGTAAATTTAATATTTGCGCCTGGATGGATACATCCAATGCTGAAACTGGCTCATCACAAATAATGAGTTTTGGTTTTAATGCAAGAGCACGTGCAATCCCGATACGTTGTCGTTGTCCTCCACTGAACTCATGTGGATAACGATGCGTATAGGAAGGGTCAAGCCCGACATCAATCATCAATCGGTGCACCTCATCCTCTAATTCTTTCTTAGTGAGTTTCCGGTGTGTAAGTAATGGCTCCGCTATTAAATCAAAAACACGCATTCTAGGATTTAAAGAGGAAAAAGGATCTTGGAAAATCATTTGATAGTCTACCCGATATTTCTTCAGTTCCCGCTCTTTCATATTCGAAATTTCTACTCCATTAAAGTAAACTTCTCCCTCAGTCGGCTGCAGCAGTCCCATGATTAAATTTCCTAATGTAGACTTTCCACAGCCCGACTCACCAACTATCCCTACTGTCTCCCCTTTGTATACAGTTAAATCGACACCATCAACCGCTTTTAAGTATTCTTTTTCCTTTTTAAAGAGCTGTAGGTTTACAGGAAAGTGCTTTTTCAAGTTCTTTACAGTAAGGATTTCTTCCGTTTGAACCGGTACACTATTAACCATCACCACTCACCCTTCCTGATGGCTTTCATGTAGCCAACACCTTACTTTATTGCCATTCTGTTCATTCGTCTTTAACTCCGGCATTTGGCTTTTGCATATGTCCATCGCGAATGGGCATCTCGGATGAAAGTAGCAGCCGGACGGTTTATTGCTTGGGGTCGGGACGTTTCCTTGAATGGAATTTAACGTATCCACTTCCGAGTCAATTTTAGGGGTGCTTTGAATTAATCCCTGTGTATATGGATGCTTTGGTTCAGCGTATAAAGACATGACATCCGCTTCTTCCACAACCTGTCCTGCATACATCACGATGACCTTATCTGCCAGCTCTGCAACAACTCCCAAGTCATGGGTTATTAATAAAATGGAAGTCTCGAATTCTTTTTTCAGATTCTTCATCAACCTTAAAATTTGAGCTTGTATTGTAACGTCCAACGCCGTAGTTGGTTCATCTGCAATCAGTAAACTCGGATTGCACGACAATGCCATAGCAATCATAACCCGCTGTCTCATTCCGCCACTCAGTTCATGCGGATGCATGTCATACACGTGCTCAGCGCGTGGAATCCCTACTTTTTTAAGCATTTCAACGCTCTTATTTTTCGCTTCTTTTTTTGATAGAGTTTGATGCAACAAAAGGATTTCGTCTAATTGGTCCCCGATTTTCAATATGGGGTTTAAAGATGTAAGTGGCTCCTGAAAAATCATGGATATCTCATTGCCTCTAATTTTTCGCATCTCCCGATCACTTAACTCTGTCAAGTCCTTGCCTTTAAAAAGGATTTCTCCACCGACAATTTTCCCTGGAGCGTTTACCAGTTGCATAATAGAAAATGATGTAACACTTTTTCCGCAGCCGGATTCTCCAACTAACGCTGTCGTTTGCCCTGATTCCAGGGAGAATGAGACTCCATCAACGGACGGAACAATTCCGCTAGTCGTATAAAAATAGGTTTTCAAATCATTTACTTCTAATAATGTCGACATACAGAAGCCTCCTCTCGTTACGAATTGGTTCCTTGAGAACGCGGATCAAGCAAATCGCGCAACCATTCTCCGAAGAAAATGATTCCTAAAACGGTAACTGTAATGGCAACTCCAGGAAACGTAGCCAACCACCAGCTAGTAGCCACGTATTCCTTACCTTCGCTTAACATGATTCCCCACGAAACAATAGGCGGCTGGATTCCTAAACCTAAAAAGCTTAGGGATGATTCGGTAATGATCGTGCTTGCCACACTTAAGGTGGAAATAACAATAATCGAAGAGGTGACATTGGGAAGGATGTGACGTTTCATAATTTGGAAATCGGACACGCCCATTGTTCTTGCTGCCTTCACATACTCTCGTTCCCTCAGACTTAGTGTTTCGCCTCGGATCATCCTCGCATATAGCACCCAGCTTGTCACACCGATAACAATAATTAATGTCGGGATTCCTGGGTCAAGAACTGTCAGAAACACGATACAGAAGAGAATCGTCGGGACGGATAAAAACGCATCGACAAGACGCATGATCATATTATCAACCAATCCACCGTAATACCCTGAAATCAAACCAAAAACAACGCCAATTGCCCCGGCAACAAGCACAGACAGTATTCCGACAATTAATGATATACGTGAACCGTAAATAATACGGCTTAATATATCCCGCCCCAAATTATCGGTCCCTAAAATATGGGCCACGCTCCCTCCATCCGACCAAAATGGAGGCACTAACATATTTGTTGTATCTATTTTCCCTGGATTGTAGGGTGCGATCCAGGGCGCAAATACAGCCATTACACATAACGCTAAAACAATTACTAAGCCAACGGAACCTGTCTTGCTTCTTGAGAGCTTTGTAAGAAAGATTTTGAATTTATTTTTCGTTTTTATACTTCTATCATTCTTATCTACAGGAAGTGCAGCGACCTCAGCATGGCTGCTTGATTTCATATAGTCAAATCCTTTCTTAGCTATATTTGATTCGCGGATCTAAGAAACGATAGAGGACATCCGTCGCTAGATTCATCAACAGAATCATGACGGCGGTTACAAATACAGCCGCTTGTATAATGGGCAAATCCTTATCGTAGACTGCCTGTATGATCAATTGTCCAAGACCCGGCCAAGAGAAAATCATTTCCGTGATCAAGGAACCGCCTACTAAACTCGCCATTTGTAAGATTGTAATTGTTATTACAGGCACCAGAGAATTTCGGAATGCATGACGGAAGATAATGATACTTTTTTTCTGCCCTTTGCTTCTTGCCGTCCGAATATAATCTTGCTGAAGTATTTCCAACATATTGGACCGAACAAGTCTAGTAATCTCAGCTGAAACAGCAGTCCCCAATGTAATCGCAGGCAAAATAAGATGTTTCCAGCTTCCCGTTCCGGAAACTGGCATCAGCTTTAAGTTAACTGCAAAAACTAAAATCAGCATTATACCGAGCCAGAAGTTCGGGATCGCTTTTCCAAGTGCAGATAAACCTGTCGCGAACAAATCAATAATGCCATTCGGTCTAATAGCTGAAATAATTCCAAGCGGCACCGCAATAATGATTGCCATAATCATAGAAGCCGTAGCCAATTCCAATGTAGCAGGCAGTCTTTCCAATACTAAACCTAAAGCGGAAACTCCATATTTATAGGACTCTCCAAAATCACCTTGTACCAAGTCGACGATGTAGTTCCAAAATTGTATGTAAAATGGTTGGTCAAACCCTAAAGCAATCCGTAAATTCTGGATCTCTTGTTGTGTCGCTTCTGCAGGCAGCATCATGGCCACTGGATCTCCGGCTACATAAACGAGAACGAAGATCATAAGGGAAATGATAAGAAGTACAATTGGAATCTGCAAAAACCGACTAATAAAGTATCTCCACATAGTAATCCTCCCTTGTAGAAGGCGGCAGAGTCTGCTACAAAGCAGTCCACTGCCGTTTCTCCTCATCCCTTATTTTTTATGAACATCCGGAATATAGATTAACTCATCTAACCGGGGAGCGTATTCAATTCCATCGGTTACACCGAAGAACTGGTCAATCTGGAATAATGGAATGATTGGCATTTCAACACTGGCAATCTTCTGCACTTCCTGGTACTTTGCCGTTCTCACCGCTGGATCTAATGATGTATTGGCCTCCTGCAACAACTCATCAATTTCCTTATTGCTATATCCGTTAATGGAGGAAGAACGTTCAGTACCGTAGTAATCTAATGCCTGGCCAGCATCAAAGAAGGAAGATCCAAGTGCTATCAAGTAACCTTCTTTGAATTTCTCCTGATCTCTTAGCTCCGTAAAGCTGCTCCATTGCAACAAATTCATTTCTGTATGAATGCCTGCTTCTTCAAGCATTCCTGCGATCAATTGCATGACTTCACGGTCTTTAATATATCTACCTGTTGGACCGGCCAACTCAATTGTCAAGCCATCCTTATATCCCGCTTCTTCCAACAATTTTTTCGCTTTATCAACATCATAATTGTATTTATCATACAAGCTTTCTTCAAAGCCGATATTACCAGGATTCACCCTCGTCAAAGTCGGTGTTCCTCCGCCGTCTAATAAACTTTCGACTAACGCTTTGTCGTCAATTGCATAGTCGATCGCTTGACGCACCTTCACGTCTGACGTCGGCCAGCCTTCTTGTGTACGAAGGAAAAGCATATACGTACGGTTGGACGGTCCGTTAGCTATTTGACTATTTTCAGAGTCATTGATCCGTTTCCAATCACTTGGCGGAACATTGGCAATAATATTGACACTATCTGTCAATAGTTCAGCTACACGTGTCGAATCCTCCGGGATAGCTCTAAATACAACTTCATCCCATTCGCCTTTCTTCCCAAAATAGTCATCGTTTTTCACTAAAGTGATTTGGTTGTCCTTTTTCCACTCTTTAAATTTATATGGACCTGAACCAATCGGCGACTTCAGAAATTCATCCATCCCTTTTTCTTCAATATAATTTTTCGGAAGGATACCTGACGCTTGTCGGGAAATACGACTGATCAGCATCGGATCCGGCTCATATGTGATGATTTGGAAAGTTAGCGGATCGAGCACTTTTACCTCTTTAATCGTGTCGAAATCACCGTGGCTTTTTAATGTATTGTCATTCGCAACGCGCTCTAACGTGAATTTAACATCTTCCGCTGTCAGATCATCTCCGTTGTGGAATTTAACGCCTTCAGTCAATGTAAATTCATACGTCGTGTCATCCACTTGCTTCCACTCTTTTGCAAGATGCGGTTTAATTTCACCCTCAGTGTCTCTCATTAACAGATAGTCAAATACGTTAACGTGAATGGTCTCTGTAGCCGTAGTCGTATGGTTATGAATATCCCAAGTCAACATATCTGGTCCTAATGAAATCGTTAATGTACTCGTATCTTTACCGCCTAATGCTGAATCATTGCTTTGATTGGAAGGCTTGCTCGTCGTCGTACACGCAGATAGCACTACCATTAAAGCCGCCATCATCAAATATAAAATCTTCTTGGCCATAATTCTTCCCCCTCTTATTGTAAAACCAAGTTTTCTTGTATCTCTTTTTCTGCAATAAATTGTGCCTTAATAGCGTTCAGCAACTCCGGAGACGAAAGTACGTCTACGCAAGTGGCTCCCATTGTCTTGGCCGCTGTAATGATCGCTTCGTTCCCATCTTTGCTATTAGAAGCCGCTACCCATTCTTTTGTATGATTCGGCGTGCCTTGCGGAACAAACGCAACGCGGATGCAAGCACCTGGAACCCTATGTGTAACGATACTAAAATCCGTGGACCCTGTTTGCTCGCGAGGCGGTGTAATATTTTTCGCTCCCACCAATTTGGCATTCTCTAAAAGTACATCATTCAACGCTTGAACGTTCAACTTACTCTCCAACGATTTCTTCGGATGGATATGAACCTTCGTTCCTGTAGCTAGTGCAGCACCCCTGGCAACATTCAATGCCCGTTCCACTACTGTATCCAAGTATGGACGATTGATAGCGCGAATTGAGAACCTTGCAGCAGCCCTCTCTGGCACGATATTCGCCGCTATTCCGCCGTCTGTAATGATGCCATGGATTCGAACATCTGAACGTACATGCTCCCGCAAATACTCCATCCCATTAAAGGTCATTAGAACGCCATCCAAAGCACTGACCCCTTTTTCAGGAGCTACAGCAGCGTGGGAAGCCTTGCCTTCAAATACAAATTCAAAATTATCAACGGCTAGGGAGCGTCCATCCACAGTCGTCCGATCTCCCCCATGCATCATCAACGCAATATCCAAGTGATCAAAGTATCCTTGCTGAGCCATAGGGATCTTTCCACTTGTTGTTTCTTCAGCTGGTGTTCCTAACACTTCAATTGTACAAGGTGGCAGATCTTCTAATTGGGACAAAGCTATTGCTGCCCCTAGTACAGATGGAGACTGTAAGTTATGACCGCAGCCATGACCCAAATCCTTTAGCGCATCATATTCGCATAACAGGCCTAACACAGGTCCTCCAGATCCAACCTTGTATGTAGCACGGAAAGCCGTATCCAAGCCAGCCAAACCTTTCTCAACCAAAAAGCCAACACGCTCTAAAATCCCTGTAATGCGATCCACTGCCTGAAACTCTTCATTACCCAATTCAGGATTCGCATGCAAAAATTCACCTAACTCCAATAATTCTTGTGACATTTCCTCAACCTTATGAAACAAAGCTTCCTTATTCATCACTAATCGCTCTCCTGCCCTTCTTTGTTGTAATCGCTTTCACACGAGGAGCGAATACTCTGTAAACAAATCGTACAAGAGATTTTTAGAAAAAGGAAATTGAAAAAATTTAAACAGACGATAAAAAAATTTTATACCAGCTGATTTTACTACATTCATTATGTATAAGGTCAGCACGTAAATGGCTAAATGAGAAAGGAGATTTTGGTGGGTTGAGAAGATTTAGAACTTGTAATGCATAAAAAAAGCCTTGTAACCAGGTTCGGAAGTTTTCTCCAAAGCCTAATTATAAGGATCTATCACATGAACTAGAATAACATAAGAAACAGCTTTATTGCACTCCAAAAACAGCTGGACTGGAAGGAGACTCTTCCCTCCATTATTGTCCGGAGTATCGGTGTGTGTTCTACGGATTGTGTGTGCAATTTATGAGCGAGCGAGAAACAAGTAAGTATGTACACAGCTACGGATTTTATGAGCGTTCATCAAGAAAATAAGCATACATTTTCGATGTCGTTTCAGCCCGAAATAAGCAGTCGAAATTCCCCGGTTAAATAATTCTTAATCCTATAGGGAAATCTATATACAAGTTGTATAATAGGAGTTAGATTATTCTAGCAACAAACCTCTTTTTACAACCACACACGGAAAGGGAGACTTATCTCGAAACTGTGGGGAAATGGATGTGCAAGCCTATCCGGATACTAACCGAAAGACTACTATTCCAACAAATGCGCCCGTTGCTGGCACTATAGACACAAAAGTTAGAGATAGGAATAGTAGATTGGGGGAAAGCATGCATAGCGGTAGGCTTTACTTACTTTACATACAGAGATAGGACTGTTAAAAAGAAGGGATGGATGAATCATGATTTCTTTAAATGATGTTAAAGCTGCCAGAGAACGAATTAGCGATATCGCACATATAACACCGATTTTACAATCAGAGCAACTCTCTACCCTATGCGGGAACCAGTTATTATTAAAATCAGAACACCTACAAAAAACGGGCTCCTTTAAAATACGAGGAGCCAGCAATAAAGTCATTCATGCGATGGAAATTGGCGCGAAGTATGTGACAGCAGCGTCATCAGGCAACCACGGGCAAGCCGTAGCCTACGTTGCCAATAAATATGGGATTCCGGCTACAATTGTCGTACCCGAAAATGTCAGTAAGTGTAAGGTGAACGCAATCCAGGCTTATAATGGCAAAATCGAAATGTGCGGGACAACTTCCGCAGAGCGGTTGCCAAGAGCACAGGCGATTGCCGATCAGGAAAGCGGCGTATTCATTCCCCCTTATGACGATCCATTCATCATGGCTGGGCAAGGAACGGTTGGCCTAGAAATTTTGGATCAAGTGGACCATATCGATGCAATCATTGTCCCGATTGGCGGTGGTGGCCTCATTTCTGGTATCCTAACAGCCATTAAAGAAACGAATCCGAAAATAAAAGTGATTGGTGTAGAGCCCGAGATTGCTAATGATACTTATCTATCTTTGCAAAACAAGAAAATCACCGCAATCGACTCCACCACTACCATTGCGGATGGATTAAGAACCAATCAGCCGGGCGACCTTACCTTCCCTGTCCTTATGAAATATGTAGACGATCTCGTCCTTGTCAGCGAAGATGAAATCCGTCAGGCCTTCAGCTTCGTCATGGAACGCACAAAACAACTGATTGAACCATCAAGCGCCACGACGGTAGCCGCAGCTATGTTCAATAAGCTTAACATCCAAGGAAAAAACATCGTAACCGTCATCTCCGGCGGTAATGTAGACTTAGATAAAATTCATCAATTACTAGTAGATATTACGGAGTAAAGTAAAAAGATAGACCTTTAAAAGAACGTCCAGTGTAGACGTTCTTATCATACATCTGACAAAACGAGAAAGAAATGCTTTTTGCCAAACCTAATACGTAATGTTTTAACAAAAATCTACCCTTCCATCCGAACGTTTATTCGTGTATATTGAATACATACCGATGAAAGGAGAATGAATGATGAACTCAATTGATTTGATTCTTTTAAATTTCAACGAAGCACGAAGAAGAAGCATTAAAGTATGGACATCGATTCCCCAAGAAAAACTAAATTGGAAGCCCGATGATGAGGCAATGACTTGTATAGAGATGATTAGGCATGTGCTAGAAAGTGAGCATTATTACCATTTAGCCATCCAAAATCGAGGCAGTTTAGCGGTATTTGACTCTCCATTTGAAAATAGACCTTTTTCTACTGTAGATGCGGAATTGAAATTTGCAGAACCATTTAGAAATCAGTTCTTAGAAACGATTACATCATTTTCAGAAGAAGATTTATCAACTATTACTATTGATCGTTCTGATTCAGGTTACATAAGAAGTTTGGGTGATATGTTGCTAAGAGTCGCCTATCATGAATCAGTCCATACCGGTCAATTACTGGATTATTTAAGAACGGCAGGGGTTCCAAGAGTACGTGTTTGGGATTAATTTATGTTACTTTAGTTACAATTCATTTTGATTGTACGATGCATCAAAAGATAATTAAATTACTAATGAATTCGGGGGTTCGTATAATGGCTTCAGTTGTACTGGTTGAGTATACCGATTCATACGAGGAACACCTATCGAACTACTATTTACCGAAAGAACAACTCCAATTTACAAGTATGCCTTTGGATACTATTAACAGTCCTAATATTTCCAATAGCGCTAAGCATATACTAATTCTGAAAAACAATATCCCAGTTGGTTATTTCGCATTAGAAGGTGGCGAAAAACTTTTAAAGTATAGTGAAAATCCTAATGCTCGTTTACTTATAGCTTTCTCAATTGATTCAAGAAATCAAGGACAGGGATTAGCAAAAATCGGACTTCAGCTATTACCTGAGTTTGTTAGAAATCAACTTCCTGGAATTGACGAAATTGTCCTTGGTGTTAATCAGAGAAATACTCCTGCTTATAATCTTTATTTAAAAACTGGATTTCTAGACGAAAACGAATTTTATGAAGGCCCATATGGTCCTCAACATATTTTGCATTTGAGAGTCTAATCAAAAGAGCTTTAAAGCTCTTTTTTAGTTACGAAGACGCACTATGGTCGAACTGTTCATCGAAATGATATACTATTCAGGAAGTTATAATTATTAAGGAGATGAATAATGTATGATTGATGCTAAGACCATATTGTTAGATCAACTTCTTGCAAATGCTAATGATCGTAGTTGGTATGTCTCTTTCTATGAAGCAGTTGATGGACTATCTGAATCAGAAGCATTTTGGAAACCCGATGATTCAAGTTATAGTATCGGTGAAATTGTTCAACATCTAATATATTGGAATGAAACTTGGCAATTACGGTACAAAGAAAATCATGTTAATGCAGGTTCACGAACGACTAATAATGCTGATACTTTTCTGATTAGAGATGAGGTTACTTTCTTTGAATTAAAAGAAAAGTTGTTAAACATACTACTTCAATGGCAAGAGCTCATCGAGGAAGAGCAACTTCTATCTGTTGTAAATGGATACCCTGTGAAGGCTGAATGGTGGGCGATAATATCGAATGCCACAACTCATAATGCATACCATATTGGACAAATAGCATATATTCGTAAAATGGAAAGATAGTAAATTATCTATACGCCTCTGGAAGCGGCAGAGGCTTTTTCAGTACGCATTATAGTGACTGATCTAGAGCACCTAATGGTCGAACTGCAAAATTTTCAGCTCACATCATCTATACAATACAGGCACCCATTTCTTCTCTTTCAATATGATGTTATATAATGCTCTGAAGGAGAGATGACTATGCCATGGTATTTTAAAATTAGATATCTGATCGGTCAACCTGTTGGCGTTTCATTTACAAATGGTCAAGGGACGTCAGGTGTTTTGTGCGGTACCTCTGATGGTAAACTTCTTGTTATTGAATACTTGTACCAAACACAATTTGCTTTAAAGCAATATGATTTTTTTATGATTCAGGATATTAATAGGTTTCCGGCTTGTCAGAACCAACAACCTCTATAGTAATGAAACGTTCCCTCTCTTATAGGGGGCTTTTTTACTTTGCAATTAGGGGCGAACTGTGCAGTCAGATTTGACAAACAGATAATTCATTTGTTACAATCTCCCCATTAAAAAGGAATAGGATGAGGACGATGGTTCGTCGTTTGAAACGGTTTAAGAATGTTGCTACTGTATTAAGCTTCTAAGTAAAAAAGATTTATATTACTTAGGAGCGAGGGAAAAAAATGAAACAAAACCGATTTAACCACTGGTCTGAAATTAAGTATTTAAAAGATATTGTCACAAACCCAATGATTGAAGTAGGGGAGTACTCCTACTTTTCTGGTTACTACGATAATCAAAATTTTGAAGATGGGTGCGTTAGATACCTATGGGGAGATGAAAAATCAAGAAAGTTATTTAACCCCATCGAAGACTATGGTTGGCATTTAGATAAGTTGATTATTGGAAATTACGTATGCATTGCAAGTGGTGTCATTATTTTAATGGGCGGAAATAACAATCATCATCCTGAATGGATTACCGTGTATCCGTTTGTGGAGAAAATTGAAACTTCTTACGAACCAAAAGGGGATACAATCATTGAAAGTGATGCCTGGATTGGCATGAATGCGATGATTATGCCTGGTGTGACCATTGGTGAAGGTGCCATTGTTGCGGCTGGATCGGTCGTTGCAAAAGATGTCCCACCATATACGATAGTAGGTGGCAACCCTGCTAAAGAAATAAAGAAACGCTTTACAGACAAAGAAATCGAAAAGTTGAAGGAAATGCGTTGGTTCGATTGGGAACGTGAGCTAATAGAACGTGCCAATCATATCTTGTCCAGTACTTCTATTAACCAATTATATGACTTTTACAAAAGGGAAATTAAACCATAATGTTTGATTTTTGTTATTTCATTAAATAAAAACGAATAACTTTAATACGTGTCATAGTCTCTTCTTAATCACTAATTAAGAAGGGACTATTTATTTTAGTAAAAACTCCTTACTTGGCAGTTTGGTCGAACTGTATAATAACAACTCCTATTATCCTTACAAAATCATGCTACAATTATCGGTAATAAAAGAGACAGGAGTGTTTACGTTGAAGGTGCTTCACAATTACATTAAAGCTACAAATACTCATAAATTTGATGAGGTTAGAAAATTACTTCATCCTCATGCTGTTTATTTCTTTTCAGATCAAACTTGTACAACTCATGAAGAAATACAAACATACTTTGAAAACGCTTGGTCTATTGTTCAAGAAGAAAACTATCAAGCGCAAGATGTGAAGTGGATATATGCCGGAAGTGACTCAGCAACATGTACTTATACATATTTTTATGAAGGCTACATCAATGGAAAGTATGCTAGTGGTCGTGGAAGAGCCACAAATATCTTCGTCAAAGAATCCGATGAATGGCTTCTTATCCACGAACATTTAAGTCCATTACCCAAATGATCTTGGGGGAGACGTCCTATACTAGTGGACGTCTTTTTAAGGCATATTGCTTTCCGGGCATTCTTCGTTCTTTCATTCAATTTAGTCTGCTTCCACAATAATATTTAGAAAACCCCTGCTTAAATGACTTCCAGCCACTTCGTTATTACTTCTCTAAGTTTTTCTTCTTTAGATTCGACGTCATTTTCATCGGTGAATTCCATTATCGCTCTGTCAGCTGCTTTCCATCAGTCTACTTGGATTCCTGATAAGAGACCTAAGGTTAAAAAAGTACGTTCAGGACGAACACAAAATGCTAAGTTATTACCAGCTGCTCCTCCAATCGAATCAATAGCTGCATCAGCTCCAACTCCACCAGTCAAATCCATAACTGTTTCGTGCAATGGATATAGAGAGGCATTAATCACATAAGAAGCACCGAACTTTTGTAGATCCTTTGAGTATTTATCATTCCTGGTTATCGCAATTAATCGGAAGTCGAGAACTTTTGATAATTGAGCAAAAATATGCCCGATAGCTGAACCGCTAGCATTGACCAAGAGGACATCATCTGGTTTCAACTTTAATTCTTGCGTACAGATAACCCATGCTGTAATTGGATTTATGTACATTTGCGCAGCTGTAATGTCATCAATAGAATCTGGAATTACTACTGTATATTCTGCCGATATTTTAACAAACTCTTGCCAAGTGCCTTCTCCTCTCAAAGGAAAGACACGCTTGCCAATAAGACTTTGAGATGCCGAGGAACCTACGTTTTTAACAATTCCGACTCCTTCATAACCCGGAATATTTGGTAATGAAATTCTATGAGAGTAGGCACCTCTTATCGGTATTAAATCAGATGGGTTAATTGGTCTGGCTACCATGCGCACAAGTACCTCGTCTTCTTTTTGGGGTTGAATATCTTTATATTTAACCTTAAGCACTTCTTGTGAGTTGCCAAATTTATTGAATATGAGGCATTTCGCTTTCAAGAAACACACTCCTTTAGTCGATTCTATGTTCATAACAATCTATCCCGTTTACGGAAGATGACCTTATTGAAAATCAGACAATTTTGCATAATAAGTATAACACCTCGTTTCTAAAGTATGAGTCCTTTTCTTTGTTTTGAGGAACTCAAAAAGCACCTAAGGATAAAATAATGCTAGTAAATAAACGTTAAAAAACGCTCAAATTGAGCGTTTTTACTATTTTCATACTGGAAAAACTATAATCTACTTCCAAAAAAAGTTTGCAGATAATTATTAATAGTCCTTGCAACTAAAAAATGATTATGCTATATTCATAACTATTACACATATACTTCAATTCTGAAAGGATATTCGTAATGGATGAAATTCATATTAAGATCAAAGCTTTACGACAGGAGCGCAACCTAACGCTTAAGGATTTGAGTGAGGTAACGGGATTATCACTCAGTTTTTTATCTCAAATCGAAAGAGGTGCATCGTCGCTATCCATCACTTCACTCAAAAAGATTTCTGATGCACTCGGGATCCATATTAATTATTTCTTTTTGGAAGAAAACACACAAGAGCAATACGTTGTTCGTGCGAACGAGCACCATAGTTTTACGACAGGCTCCGGCAGCCAAGTGTATACAAGACTGACCGGTACATTTAACAATCGGAAACTGGAGCCTCTAAAAGTTGTACTGCCTCCACATATGCATGAGCAGCATCCGTATAGCCACAATGGAGAGGAATTCTATTATGTGTTGAAAGGTGAAGTTATTTTCTATTTGAATGAAAAGAAGTTTCATTTATTCGAAGGAGATACGATCCATTATCCTTCCAGTTTAATTCACCAATGGGAAAATCCCCTTTCAACGGAAAGTATCGTTTTAAGCATCGTGACACCAATCATTTTCTAATATAGGAGTGTGAACAGCATGAGAGTAGCTACGGATATCGGAGGAACTTTCACCGATCTAGTGTACGTTGACGAGAATGGAACTATTGGGATTGATAAAAGCAGTACGACCCCACCGAACTTTGAAAAGGGTGTGCTGGATGTCATTAAGAAAAGCGGCGTAGATCAGTCGTCCATCTCAATGTTCATTCACGGGACAACGGTTATTATTAACGCATTGACGGAAAGGAAAGGGGCCAAAACAGCTCTTATTACAACGAAGGGGTTCCGTGATGTATTGGAAATCGCCCGAGGAAACCGTCCGGATCTCTTTAATGTGAACTATGAAAAACCGACACCCTTCGTCGAACGCTATTTACGCCGTGAAGTAAATGAACGCGTAAATTATAAAGGTGAAGTGTTACGTGAATTAAGTACGGATGAAGTGAAAGAATGCATCGAACATTTCAAGAATGAAGGCGTAGAGGCAATCGCTGTTTCATTCCT
>NZ_LQYA01000007.1:17373-32676 GCF_001531445.1 Sporosarcina koreensis | reverse complement strand
GAATATGAGCGGACAAATACGGCTGTGTTGAACGCATATGTCCAGCCTGCCGCCACTACTTACATCAATCGTCTTGAAAATGAATTGAAGAACGAAGCGGAAATTGATCAGCGTTACATCATGCAGTCGAACGGCGGTACCACAAAGTTTGATAAAGCGAAAGAAGCACCGATCAATATGGTTGAATCCGGACCGGTTGCTGGTATTTTTGGTGCAGCTGTTCTTGGTGAGATGATCGGCGAGAAAAATATCATCGCGTTTGATATCGGGGGAACGACGGCAAAATGCTCACTGATCGAAAATGGCGAGGTTAAAGTGTCCACCGATTATTACATCGAAAGAGACAACCGAAGTGCCGGTTATCCGATCAAGACACCAGTAGTCGATATTGTTGAAATCGGTAATGGCGGGGGATCGATCGCCTGGATTGACCGGGCAGGCTCATTGAAAGTCGGACCGCAGTCAGCAGGAGCTTACCCAGGACCGGTCGCCTACGGGCAAGGCGGGACTGAACCAACGACGACGGATGCAAATCTGCTCACTGGACGTTTGTCGCCTAAGAATTTCGATTATAACGTGAATTTAGATACCGTACGCTCGGCAATCTCTACAAAAATCGGAAATCATTTTGGAATCTCCCCTGAGGAAGCGGCCCTCGGCATCATTCGGATTGCCAATTCGAATATGCTGAATGCATTGAAATTGATTTCAATTCGAAAAGGATACAATCCCCAAGATTTCACATTGCTCGCTTTCGGCGGTGGCGGTTCCATGCATGCACCGGCGCTCGCACTTGAACTTGGCGTTAAAAAAGTTGTCGTGCCGATTGCTTCACCTGTATTTTCCGCATGGGGAATGTTAATGACAGATCTTCGTCACGACTATATTCAAACATACATTAAGCGGATGAATGATTTGACATTGGAAGAGATTGATCGCCAGTGGGGAGAGATTGAAAGCAACGCATTGCAGCATTTCAGCGAAGAAGGAATGGAAGCGGAAAATGTAGAGTTCCACCGTTTTGCCGATATGCGTTACCTCGGGCAGGAGCATACAGTAAAGGTTCCCGTTGCAAACGGCAAATGGTCGGATGAAGTGAAAATGCAAGCAATCGAAGACTTCCACAAATTGCACGAAAAGAACTATACATTCAAATTGGAAGATGCCCAAACGGAAATCGTTAATCTACATGTGACGGCCTTCGGGAAAGTTGAGAAACCTGTTATTTCCAAACTGGACCGAACAAGTTCATTGGCAGAAGCGAAAAAAGAGGACCGTGATGTATATTACGAACATAAAGGGTGGGTTTTAACACCTGTCTACGATAGGGACAAGCTACCGACAAACGAAGTAATTGCCGGCCCGGCCATTGTCGAAGAAAAAGCGGCGGTCACGGTCATTTATGAACAGCAGAAACTCTATTTGGACGATTACGGCAATATTATCATCGAAAAGGAGGAGAACTAATATGACCATCTCAACCAAAATCGATCCGTTTACATTGGAAATCGTTAAAGACTCCCTGTTAGCCGCAGGTGATGAGATGTTCGTTGCACTAGCGCGCACGTCCATGAGTCCAATCATTTATGAAGTACTTGATTATGCAAGTGGACTGACCGACGCTAAAGGTAACCTTCTTACACAAGGGAATGGTGTTACGGGATTCATCGGCATGCTAACGTTCATGGTAAAGGAGACGTTGAATAAATACCCAGGCGATCAACTGAAACCTGGCGACATTATCATTATCAACGATCCGTACCAAGGCGGGGGCTCACATTTATCCGATGTCGGACTCGTCATGCCGATTTTCTATAACGGTGAAATCATTGCCTTTTCCGCAAATAAAGCTCACTGGACGGAGGTCGGAGGCAAAGATCCAGGTTCATTCACAAATGACTCGGTCGACATTTTCCAAGAAGGTCTCCAGTTCTCTTGCATCAAACTTTTCGATGAAGGAAAAGTGAATGACGCAATCGTCGAAATCATCCGTTCTAACGTCCGCTTCCCTGACCTGTCGCTCGGTGATATGTGGGCACAAGTCGCGGCGCTTCGGACAGGTGATCGCCGTTTGAAAGAGCTTTGTGAAAAACATTCCAAAGAAACGATTGTAGCAGCGATCAACTACTTGCTTGATCACGGCGAAGAGATTTCCCGTCAGGAACTGAAAAAGCTCCCTAAAGGAACATTCTACGCTGAAGACTTCATCGACACGGACGGGGTTGGAAATGGCCCCTTCCCGATAAAAGTGAAGGTGACCATTACGGATGATGAATTCGTCTGCGATTTCAGAGGTAGCTCCCCTCAAGTGCTTGGCCCAGTGAACTGCTCCTATACAGGACTCGTTTCTGCGGTTCGGACAATCTTTTTGGCCATTACAAATCCTGAACAAGACGTGAACGACGGCGTATTCCGTCCATTGAAAGTTATCGTAGATCCGAAATCGATCATGTCAGCCGAACGACCGGTTCCCGTTTCCAATTATTTCGAAACGCTACTCGGAAGTCTCGATCTAGTTTGGAAAGCAATGGCGCCGCACTTGCCGAACCGGTTAACAGCAGGTCAATTCTTATCCGTCTGTGCTGTAACATTGTCAGGAACCCACCAAGATACAGAGGAGCCGTTCCTTATTGTTGAACCTTCCGTCGGAGGATGGGGAGCTTCCAATCGGAAAGACGGCGAATCCGGACAGTTTTGTATGGCAGATGGCGAAACATATAATGTCCCTGTCGAAGTTGCTGAAACGAGATATGGCGTTATGTTGGATGAATATAGTTTGCGGCAAGATGGCAATGGAGCCGGAGCAGGTAAATATATTGGCGGCAAGGGAGTCATTCGTTCCTATCGTGCAATGTCGGACGGCCAGGCCGTCACTGTAACATTCGGCCGCAATAAATTCCTTCCATGGGGAATCGCCAATGGCCGCGATGGTTCTCCAAATGAATTTTATGTCGTTACTTCAGATGGGGAAACAGACGGACCTTATGGTGTCTACCCTCGTTATAAATTGAACACGAACGATGTAGTCCGCCTCATGACCGGCACTGGCGGAGGGTATGGAGATTCAAAAGAACGTCCGGCAGCTCAAGTTGCAATGGATGTTAAAAATGATTACTTCACGGTGGAAGAAGCACGTGAACATTTCTTAGTTGAAGTTGATCCAGAGACTTATAACTATAAAGAATTGCCCGGAAGATAAACCTAGGAGGATATTATGAAGAAAAATACACCACAAGTGACTTATGACATCGTACAAAACCTATTTCACGATCGGTATCCAGGGGCTGAAGTCAAATTTGGCTATGTCTCCATACCAGCTGGTGAACGGCTTCCGAGCGAAGGAACTACGTTTCATGAAGAACAAGAATACTCGTTCATCACAAAAGGCACGATTAAAGGCGAATCTGGCGGCGTCCCTTATGAGATTTCAGCTGGCGAAGCTTCCTTTATTCCTGCAGGCGAACCCCATTGGTGTGTAAATGAAGGCGATGAACCTGTGGAAATTATATTTGCGCTAGTGAAAGCGTAACGCGCATATAAAATCGAGGGGGATCCATTTTCCTGTCTTCAGTTTGTCACCACGCATGAATATATGTAGCTTCCCATAGGTGAACTAGGTCTTTTACCGCTCTATGGGAGGCTGCGTTCCGTCAAAAATGAACACTAATTATTAAAGGCAGTTTAGTTCTTTCTTCTTTTAGTAAATGTTGAAAGCCGGGAGTCCAACAAACATTCTAATCTGGACCACCCGGCTTTTCTATACAAATTTTTCGGAAATGAGGATGACATCATGGACCAACCACAAAAACAGAGCCATTCGGATAAGGATATACTAAGCAAAGACAACGCGTTAGCGCCAGTCCCTGAGAATGAGCGGCAACATTGGCTAACACCTGCAATGATTTTTGGGGGCTTGGAATTCACAATTCCTGTGCTGATGGTCGGTGCTTCCCTAGCTGCCAGCTTCGGTTTAAGTAAAATACTTTTGATTTTAATTATCTCACTTTTCGGACTCCAATGGGTTGGGAATGCGCTCCAAGGCTATATCGGTGCGAAAACTGGTCGTTCCTCATCGGTGATCGCCAAATCCAGCTTCGGTTCCGTCCAAGCAAGAGTCATTGTCGGTTTTACCATCTTTATCGTCTCTCTCGGATGGTGGGCCTTGCAAACTGCGGTAGCTGGAAATGCAATGTCCGCCATGTTCGGTATTGATTATCATACGAACTGGTGGGGATGGGCACTTGTCACAACCATTGCGGGATTACTTTTCGCCCTTCCCTCTATCATCGGCTATAATTCGATGAAATGGACCGATTATCTCGCAGTCCCCTCCGGTCTCATATTGATTATCGGGGGCATCTATCTTTCTATGAAAAATACCGGCTTTGATACGATCATGGCATGGAATCCAAAACCAAGCATGACCATTTTAGCCGCAATCAGTTTAGTGATCGGGGTCAATGTTTCCCAGTGGGTAATCGCTTCCGATTACACGCGCTACGCCAAGCCGAAATGGAAGGATAATTGGATTATCCCGAGCGGAATTGCGGTCATCGGCTTCCCCCTCTTCATCGTCGGTGCTGTCATGTCAGTCGGCGTAGGGGACGCGGACATCGTTAACGTCATGATGAATTTAGGATTCCCGTTCTGGGGATTCCTCATATTATGGCTGGCGACTTGGACATCTCAATTGGTCAATAACTACAGTATGGGACTTGCTTTGGCCAACGTGTTAAATGTAAACTCTGGGAAAGGTCGTGCCCTGTTGACATTGCTCGGTACCATTTTAGCTATTATGGTAGCTCTTATGGGAATTCTTGATTACTTTGAAGACTTCCTGTACTTGACTGCCCTCCTCTATCCTGCTATTGGGGGCATCATGATGGGAGACTTTTTCATTATCCGAAAACAAAAATGGGTTGAAGCTCCGGGGTGGAACTGGATGGCTACAATCGCTATTATTGCAGGCGTAGTCGTCGGTTACATCACTCAATATCTATACCCTATCGGATTGCCAGCAGTTCAATCGCTTCTCATTTCACTTCTCGTTTACGTCGTTGCTATGAAAATCAAGAAAAACATCGCCCCCGATCAATTCACAGGGTGATAAAATTCGAAGCCGATAGGAAAACTCCTGTCGGCTTCTTTTTCTTACATTCAGCTATTTGAAGTTCTAGCGATACTGGGTACAGTTCATCCAACGCCCTATTATTTGTAGAATTAATGAGGCATCAAAAGTGGAATCATGTAACTAAAAGTACTTTCACTTGGTGACTCAAACTTCTCTAGCTTTATACCTTTCGCCTTAAAACCAAAGCGTTGGACGAGCCTCATAAAGTTAAAACAGATAAACGGATCGTACACGTTACACTCCATCGTAGCGTAAAGTGATGGCTCTAGTTGCTCTATATACATATTACTATCAATGTCACTCAAATTGGATGGATATTCTTTATTCAGGATGAATCCAACCTCGCCAACCATTGATTTCCCTTTAGCTTCTATTGTCCTTATATAAATACCTGGTCTAACTGCTAGACCCAATTTTTTAACCTTCTCTACATCCGAGATCATCTTAAACTGAAAAGGGTTTATTTTTCTTGGTACTTCATGTTTAAACCATATAAATACTACGGACTCGTCCCATTTAACTAAATTGATATGTTGCTCATTAGCAGTCACACCATTTAAATATTGTTTTGCTATTTTCAATGTAGATATTTTCGTATCCACATCATGTCTCCAATTTGAAATTAAACGTTCCTTCTCTTCCTCGTCTGAATGTAAATATAGATAAATGTCTTCAATGCTAATCCCAGCCAAACGAAGTGAATGAATAATCAATGCGTGGGATACTTGATCGTCTGTATAAATCCGATAGCCGTTCTCTAAACGTTGTTTCGGCTCCAACAATCTCTTTTGATCATAGAAACGAAGAGTACTTGGCGGCAGACCAGTCCGCTCAGAATACTCATTGATTTTCATCCCCATTTCTCTTCACTCCCTTTTGTTATCACGCAGGATAAGACCATACGTTTATACGATTTCCATCTAAATCGAAGAATTGAAAACCAGCCCAGCCATTATGGGGATTCCCTGCAACTTCGGATGGGTTCAAGCCATTTTCCTTAAGTTGGTTGTAGGTTTCATGAAATACATCTGGCCGCACATCAAAGTAATTACGAACGGATGGATTTGCATTTTCGAAAGTCATCCCTTCAATCTGTTCCAACCATATATTGTCGTAATACACTTGAGAGAGCTGCATCCAGTCATAAGCATCCTCTACTTGTAAGTGTGCATAATTGTCATTTTGTTCTACTATTTTCACTCCAAGGTTCTTCTCGTACCAAGCAACAGCATTATGAATATTACTTACACCTATTCGTACATTAACATCACCAAAACCGGTTACTCTAGCTTCAGGGAATTGTCCTTCCAAAGCTTTATTGTGTACCTCTGTAAGCCTTGCATTATCAAAAGCATGGATATCAAAACTAATTTGTCCAGTAGGCAAGGTAACCCTATTCGAAACCTTGATCCCTTCCCTTTCAAAATAAGAAAGGGTATCCTCAAGATTCGTCACCTCAAATCCTACTCTTGTATGTCCTTCAAAATCACCTTCAGCTTTAAAATGTTAAATTCCCCTTCGAAGGACTTTAATGTTACCACACCTAATCTCGGCATTTTGAGAAAAGCCTTTTTTCCGACAGGTGTAACAACACTGTCTAAACAAGTCCATCCCATATGCTTGGTATACCATTCAATCCCCTCTTCAAATTTGTCTCAGGCCACCATAATAAACCCGCCATCCCAGCGAAAAGCCATTTGTCCTATCCCCTTTTTTACGTAAATTCGGTATGTTCTACCGATTTTTATTATAAAGGTTCGAGTAAGTTTAAGGTCAATGACTTTTATAAGTATTTCAACAAGACAATAAAAAACTTATTACGCGCTCTATTCAACTATCGAGCCTAGCTTACTATTTGTGCGTATAATGATTCGACTTTGCCACAAAAAAAAGCCAACATTATTGTTGACTCCTTTAATTCTTATTAAGCTAAAGTTTCCTATAAATATTTTTAGCGATAAGTTTAGTGCCTGGCATCTAAAAGTGATTTTAGTTCTTTTATTTGTTCTATATGTCGCTGTTCATGTAAATATATCTGCTCAATCCATTGATCAAGAGATAATTCACCTAAAGCAGGATGCTTCACTGATTTTTCGGCCAGAATGGATATATCTTCTAGAGTACTAAGAAAATTCATTAATTTATTTCTCGAATCCTTTAACAAATCAATTACTTGCTGAACTTCCAATGGTTCTACATCTGGTTCAACGATTTTTGGAGCTTTAATCTTTTTAGTTCTGTCCAATAATATAAGGTCAACATTTTTACGTTCTTTTTGGGGTCTATCCATCTCCTTTAATCCCCAAGTAATAGCCTTAATAGATGCCTCTTCCACTAAAACTAAGTGATGGCAAACTTGCGCTATACTCCATTTATTCATATCAGGCTTACTATTAAATTGAGCATCACTTAATGAAATAATCTCCTTTACTAGGGTATTTCTCGTTTCATTTAGATTGTCATTTACTAATTTATTCATGAAACCTCCCCTTTCATATTGATTCTTATACTTATTTCAACACGAAGAACATTATTACCTTTTAAAAAAGCCATAAAAAATAACGTTCGCTTAAGCTGCGTCAACTACCTCCGCGATACTTATCAATAATGTTGTAGTCTTCTTCATTAGAGGAGATATTCGGGTCAAAGAAGCCAACAGAATACTGATGGTTGCAAATCTTATTAGGCCAAGTCTACTACACTGAAACCATTTGAATTGATGAATACCATTCCTAACATTCTTTAACTAAACTTCCACTTATTTCAACGAGGTTTTTATACTACACAATGGTCCGACCGCCACATAAAAAAGCCAGCAAACCTCTGCTTAAATGATCTCTTATTGAGCTAATTCAGACGTTACTTCAACAAGAAAATTATAATTTCTTTTCAAAAAAGGTTAGAGATATATTATCATTTACTGTGGTCTCTTTAATAATTTCAAAGTCATTCTTTTTATAAAAACTGACTGCTGGAGTATTTTTAGAGCCTGTCGCTACTTTTATTTTTTCAGCTTCGAAATATCTTGTCACAAAATTTAAGAGTTTCTGAGCAATCCCTTTTCTAAAATGAGTTGGATGCACAATTAGTCTGTGTATATCAACAACAATATCTTCTACTTTCAATGATATTGCACCACATAGCTCTTCCTCTTCATAATAACCAAAGAAAATTTCTTCGCACTCTTGCAATGTTTTGACTGTATCTTTCAATGGTGGTATTTCATCAGAACCGATTATTTCTGCCTCTACTTTATAGGATGGTATTTGAACGTTTAATACATCTTCAGCGTTATCTCTAATGCTAATGTCAATTATTTTAATCATTTTATCCCCACATCTAATTTTTTCTTTTTCAACTAACCTGCATGCTTTATTACATAACTCAACTCTATTGTACCAAAATTACACAGTTAGATGGTGGCTGAAAAATTCAAGGTGAAAAGACAATAAAAATAACACACTTCACCTAATGGTTGAATGAAATGTGTTTTGTATAGGTTAGCAGTTGCTAATTTATTTATCATCTAAGACGGCTCTAAGGGATTAAGCGATTTAAGATCAGAATTTGGGTTTGGTGTTGGCAATCGATATTCCTTCTCTTGTGTGTCACGATTAGTAATTGGTTTCCTCCTTACTATTTACTTCACATCTTCGTTAATGATGGTTTGCGCCACAACGGCCGGAGCCACAATTACTGCTGAATGGTCAAGTCCCGGCAACGTATAGTGTTTCGCCAAAGGTAATAGCTCGGTTAGCGCTTTGGCCGCGTCATTGAATAGTGAGCCACTGTTCTCACCTGTCAAAATCAAAGTAGGGACACTAACATTCCATCGGCCAGTTGACAACGGTTTACCGGATTGAGTCTCACCCATAATCATTCCATCAAAGCTAAGCGTATGAGCCATGTTCTCCATCGATTGCCAAGATGGATCTGCCTTCATATATTCCAAGAATTCCGCAGGTACACCAACCGCTTCGGTCATGTAGTATTCCACCGCTTCGCTTCGCAGACCGGATTCGATAAGTTTATTCAAGTGTTGAACGTATTCTGCCGACACTGGTTTGCGGCTATCATTAACAATGAACGGTGGCTCAAACAGATAAAGTTTTGTCACACAAGCCCCTAATTTGCTGGCTGCGTCAAGGGAAAGCACTACTCCGGATGAGCTACCTAATAAACTTGCTTCACCGCCGGCATCATGGATCAAAGCCTCAATATCCTCAATTTCGCGTTCAACAGTGTACGGCGCGGTATCGGAGCTTTGTCCACGGCCGCGCCTGTCGTAGTTGTAGACGGTGAAATTTACCGTAAGTTGTTCGGAAAGCCCTGTGGCGTCGTGATGATCTGCAGCTGCGGACGATACCAAAATAATGGCAGGTTCATTTGCTGCTTTAATCCGCTCTGAATTTCCAAAGGAAGAGCTAAATCTACAACAAAAAATCCGTCAAGGAGATATCCGGATTTATAATGCCGGTTTATCTGATTTTACGCAACTTAAATCTACTTTGATGCAAATAAAGGAGAAAGAAACGAAGTTGAATGCTCTCTTCAATAATGCTGGAGGCAGTTTCTCGAACCTCCGCTTTTCACCACAAGGACGTGAACTGCATTATGAAATTCAGACAGTGGTTCCCTTTATCATCACAATGGAACTGCTTGATCTTTTAAAAATGGGAAATCCGGCTATCGTTATCCAAACTAGTTCAGAAGCGTTTAAGTTTAAAAAATCTTTCGTGCCGGAAGAATTGGCAAACCCGCCTAAATTTCAGAAACTGATTGGCCCCTATGCATCGACGAAGTTGGCGATCACTTTGTGGACACATGCATTGGCACCAGAACTAAAGCGAGAGGGTGTGACAATTATCAGCATTGATCCAGGCAATAACAATACAATGCGAAAGGGCAGAAATGGAGGTTTGCCATTGATCATGCAGCCGTTCATCCGTTTGTTTGGTCCGCATCCTAGTGTAGGGGCAAGCCGGTTGTTTGCTGGGTTAGAGAGGTCACCGAATGAAGCTGGATTGTATATCTCAAAAGGAAAACCTGCTGAGTTCAAATTTAAACAGCATGCACTCAAAGTTTTATTACAAGTACAATCTGTATATGAAAAAGAATTTTTGCCACTATAATTGAGACAAGCAGGCTGTCGAAACTTTTTCGACAGCCTTTTTATTATAGTTCATTTCTTATTAGATTAGAGAAAGCGACCAGGAAGAATTCAAACTTTTGTTTATCACGGCTGGGATACCTCTATCCCGATACATACCGTGCGGCTGCAGGTAAAAAAGAAAGCCTCTAACCGATGATCGGTTAGAGGACTCCTTCAATTATTTGGTACGATGGCACCTGTCACTAAATCTTTTCGAAACCAACCCAAGATAGTTCCTAGTCCAACCACGGAGATTGCAAATAAAAAGAACAGGCCCCATCAAGTCAGTAACTGAAAAAACCGCTGAAATCTCTCAATCGCAGCTCACAATTCAGAGGTATTCTGAATTGTACCGGTGCTAGGTACCAAAATTAAACCATACAAAAAGAGCTTGGTCATTTCCTCGGCGAGTTCCTCTGGAGAATTTATGCCCTTCCATAATTTTGTTAATGTCAGGTGCTCAATAACTCCAACGATCGCTATGGCAACCGTATTTAAATCTACATTATCGTGGAAGTAACCATTCTCAACTTCCGTTGCAAGATTTTCTTCTATCTGCTTTGCCATTTTCTTTTTCATATCAAATGACTCTTCTGAACCGAAAAAGCCGATACGAGCTATTTGTTCATTATCTTGGAATAGACGAAAAATCGCTGTTAATCCATTGGCAATTCGTTTCTGTAATTCCGCCGACTCGATACCAGAAGATAATCGACTTTGTTCCACTAATGTATGCAACTTGCCTTTGAACATATCGACCAGCTCTTGAAAAATGGCCTCTTTGCTTTTGAAGTATAGATAGAACGTTGGTTGCGTGACATGCGCTTCCTTAACAATCGTACTGATTTTCGTTTCATGGAAACCATGAAGAGCAAATTGTTTTGCAGCAATTTCCATTAAAAGCTCCCTGCTTTTCTCTCCATCCGCGCCTTTTTTCCGTCCTCTATTATTCAATTAGAACAACTCCAACCTTTATGCTTTTTCTAGATGTTGCCTCGATTGCAAACTGGGTTAACAACTTTATAGTAACAATATTGTACTATTAATCGAGACTAATTAAAATTATTACCGATGCATCATCATATCCATCCGCTTTCACGGTAAATTCGTGCGCCCCAGGATTCAATGCGTCCTCAGTAAGGTCAATCGTGATCAACCCTTCGATAGTCGTTATAACCCTTGAGGGGTGTATTGGAATCGAGTTCCCATCTTTATACACACCTATAATTTTGTCTCTCCAAGTTGGATCCTCGTTAAATGTAATGTGGACGGTTTCCGGATTTGGCGCTATTCCGGATAAAGTAGGCGGTTCGATTGGTGCAGGTACTTCGAATACCACTACGGCATCCGCATACCCTTCCGCTTTTACAATTATTTTCTGAATGCCTGGACTATACGGCGCACCTGTTAGGTCAATCGTGATCAACCCTTCGGTCGTTAGGTTCACCCTTGAAGAATGAATAGGTGAGGTACTTCCCTCTTTGTATACGCCTGTAATTTTTCCTCTCCACGCTGGATTGTCGGTAAATGTGATGTTAACGGTTTCCTGGTTTGTTGCTGTTCCTACTAAAGATGGCGAAACTAACGGCACAGGTACTTCGAAGGTCACCTCAGCATCCGCATACCCTTCCGCTTTTACAATTATTTTCTGAATGCCTGGACTATACGGCGCACCTGTTAGGTCAATCGTGATCAACCCTTCGGTCGTTAGGTTCACCCTTGAAGAATGAATAGGTGAGGTACTTCCCTCTTTGTATACGCCTGTAATTTTTCCTCTCCACGCTGGATTGTCGGTAAATGTGATGTTAACGGTTTCCTGGTTTGTTGCTGTTCCTACTAAAGATGGCGTAACTAACGGCACAGGTACTTCGAAGGTCACCTCGGCATCTGCATACCCTTCCGCTTTTACAATTATTTTCTGAATGCCTGGACTATACGGCGCACCTGTTAGGTCAATCGTGATCAACCCTTCGGTCGTTAGGTTCACCCTTGAAGAATGAATAGGTGAGGTACTTCCCTCTTTGTATACGCCTGTAATTTTTCCTCTCCACGCTGGATTGTCGGTAAATGTGATGTTAACGGTTTCCTGGTTTGTTGCTGTTCCTACTAAAGATGGCGTAACTAACGGCATAGGTATTTCGAAGGTCACCACGGCATCTGCATATCCTTCCGCTTTAACGACAATTTTGTGAACACCAGGATGATACGGAGCACCTGATAGGTCAATCATGATCAAGCCTTCGGTCGTTAGGTTCACCCTTGAAGAATGAATAGGTGAGGTACTTCCCTCTTGGTAGACGCCTGTGATTTTTCCTCTCCACTCTGGATTGTCGGAAAATGTGATGTTCACAGTTTCTGAGTTTGGAGCGATTCCAGATAAAGTAGGAGGTTCTATTGGCATAGGTACTTCAATTAATACTAAGGCATCCGCATACCCTTCCGCTTTTACAATTATTTTCTGGATGCCTGGACTCAACGGAGTATCTGTTAAGTCGATCGTGATCAAGCCTTCAATAGTTCTCACCCTTGCAAGATGAATTGGAGATTCATCTCCTTCTGAATAAACACCAGTGATCTTCCCTCTCCACTCTGCATCATCGGTAAATGTGACATGAACGGTTTCTGAATTTGGTGCTGTTCCGGCTAATTTAGGAGGTGTTAACGGCGCCGTCACCTCAAATGTTACTTTGGCATCAGCATATCCTTCCGCTTTCACAATAAATTCATGTAGCCCAGGGCTCAAATCAGTCCCTGTAAGATCGATCATGATAATGCCAGGTATAGATGTGTTTACCTGAGTGTGATGAATCGGAGAAGATTCCCCATTTTTATACACACCTGTGATTTTCCCTCTCCACTTAGCGTCTTCGATAAAGCTGATTTGGACGGTTTTTGGATTCGATGCTTCTGCATTTAAAGCAGGCGGTATAGATAATTGACCTAGTAAACGCTGTGCAATTGCAATAGCTTCCTCTAAGGAAGCTTTGTCAGCCCCTTCAGCCAATTGCTTAACCTTCTCCCAAGCTGCGTCAATATCCGATTGACTTACATTTTCTTTTAACTTTGTTTTTGAGCTATCTACAAACAAATTATTGACAGCTTCTGTGGCTAATCGTAGTTGCTCTGCAGCTTCAACTATCGCTGTTAGGAAGTCCTGTGCTTTTTGGAGGTCAGCCAGTAAAGATATTTTCTCAGTACCATTTGACACTTTATCCACTTTCTCTTTTGCAGCATCGATTGCAGCTTGATTCACACCTTCTTTTAAAGCTGTTTTATTCCCATCTGAAAATAGTGCAGCAACCGCAGCCTTTGCTGCTTGTAGTCTAGTATTCTCAGTCGATTCAGGTGGTACATAGTTTCCTTCCTCGCCATTATAAACAATGCTATCCACTGGTAAAGAGATTTCTATATTGGGACGTCCGTTAATCCTGAGGATTTTATGCTTATTCTTCTCATAGTTTAGAAAGAGACGCTTAACGGCACTCTCGGAAGCTATATAGACATTTTCGACTTTCGCATTGTTCTCAAGTGTAATTCTACTATTCATATTTCCAAGATAAAGCGAACGTACAACTACATTCATCGTTACATTAATTAAGTGCTTGGAGTCCATTATGATTTTGGGAATAATTATGCCTTCATCCGACTCAATGGAAGAATTTGCAGAGAACTTAACTTCCTGAATAGAAGTATCACCTGTTAATTTAATTGAAAATCCATCTGCGTCAACCTTCATAGATTGTATGCCTGAATTATGAAATCGGATTTCCGTATTGAACGCGTCGGATTTCGTTGCCAAATCAGCGTTTCCTGTCGGCTTCGACAGAATTGTTGCCCCCATGATTCTCACATCATCTACATAAATTCTGTTTTCTCCAGTGCTGCTTATGATTAAGTCTTTTGTTAGAGTAATGTTTTTCAGAGACAAGTTGCCTCCTTCAATGAATATCTTTGCATCAATCGCAGCCCCATTGCCATTCAATACTAAGTCCACTTTATTTTTGTCTTCGATTGAATTCTGATCTATACGGAGCATAATCGACTCAATTTTACTAATTGTATTCCCTACAACCCTAACTCTCATTTTTGCGTTTTTAAGTGCCGGGAAATTTTCCGGTGTTAACCATTTTCTCTGCTCAGCTGTTAGCGAATAGGTTTCGCCACCCAATTGTATTGAATCCTCATTGATATTTAATACCTCAGATTCAATTACTTTCTCTACTCGTTGCTGCTCCATTTGTTGGCAACGATAAATAAATAAAGCCATTTGTCCACGTTTCACTGGGTCATTAGGTGAAAATGTTGTTGGTGTAGTCCCTGTCGTTATTTGGTTTTTAACAAGTGTTCTAACATACGGTGCATACCACTTCATTATATTTATATCCTGAAAAGGATTTATTTCTAATTCCTCTTCAGGAACTTGATAAGCAACTACCAGGATTTTCGCTAGTTGCGCTCGTGTAATCGGTTGTTCAGGCTTGAATGTTCCATCAGGATATCCTTGGAATAAACCAGCTTTCACTAGTGCGGCAATAGACTTGTAGTAGTTGGAGTTCTTCTTTATATCCTGAAAACCTGGATCCTCCACATTTTCCAAATCGAGTTGAAGAGCTCTAGCTAAAAGAACAGCTGCTTGTCCGCGCTTCAAATTTTCTGATGGACGGTAAGTTCCGTCTGAATAACCGAAAACTATACGTTGTTGAACTAGGCTCGCTAATGCTTCTACATATTGACTATTAGGTGGTATGTCAGTAAAACCTGTGACTTTACTGGATGCTGCAATAGGTCGGTCAGCGACAACCGTGCTAAATGCCAGTGAATAAGCTACAGCTGCGAGAAATAACTTTTTACTTTCCTTCACTCTCTTTCCCCCTCAAATGTCACAAAGAAAAAAAAGCATTAGTTTCCTCTGTGAAATTAATTTTCAATATAATACTCGTGAGTAATATAAATATTACTCACGAGTATTATCCTTAATAGCTGATTTGCTGTCAATTGAAATTTCCAAGTTTCAAACTAT
>NZ_LQYA01000007.1:0-17306 GCF_001531445.1 Sporosarcina koreensis | reverse complement strand
TTGGATTGCGCAATAAGTGGAACAGGCTTAGCCCTCTTTGAAGAATTAATTCAGATGGAGCATGCCGAAGGGGTAATCTCGCACTTGCACGAACATGTAGAAATAAAATGGCGGTTCGAGGAAGTAACCCCGACTGGTGCATCCGGCGATCCAAGCAACGCAACACTGGGAAAAAGGTAAGAAACTCGACGAAGTTGCGCTCGCAAATGTTGGAGGTTTTTGTGAGGAAGATGGATGAATGTGGATGGGAGTATGGATTGAAATAGATATGAAGTAATATGATGTATGACCATTTTCTATCAGGAAAGTACAAATTGAGTTCCGTAAAGAGAGACTGCACTGACCTAAGAAAATGAGAAAAATAAAAACACCTTACATTGCAAAACAGTCAGAACTAATTTTGACGGGTCACGGGCAATTATAGAAAAAAGCTGCCACAGAGAATCAGTTTAAACTGACTTTCTGGACAGTCCCTTCCCTCTATCATTATTCAGTTGCAGTTTATTGAAAAAATACCGGACTAGCCAGGTATCTAATTCGTTTTTCTTTAATAACTCGACTTCCCGCATCAAATTAAGCAAATACTATCTTTCCATCCTATTGTTTTAATTAAACATGTTTCGCAGTGTTATCCATTTCAACATAAATAGCCAAACAGATTACTGATGGCTGCAATTCTTCTTTATTTTATTTCAGAACAAGTCGACTTGAGAGCTCATTAGAATTTCACACTGAATCCATTGAATTGATGAATACCAGTGCCGAATTTAACTTTGTCATCTTCTCTCAAAATATCAACTGCATTCTTTACTTCTTCTAAAATCGTAGAATCAAGTCCTATTGTAGTATGAGCTCCATAAATTTTAGTTACATTAGGGATCATGGTTAATTTTTCTAGGGATTCAACTAAGTCAACTGAGGGTCTCCCACTACGACATAAAAAGTCAGCAAACCTCTGCTGACTTAAATGATCTCTTATTGAGCTAATTCAGACGTTACCGTTACATCCAATAAGAAGATTATAATTTCTTTTCAAAAAAGGTTAGAGATATATTATCATTTACTGTGGTCTCGTTAATAATTTCAAAGTCATTCTTTTTATAAAAACTGACTGCTGGAGTATTTTTAGAGCCTGTCGCTACTTTTATTTTTTCAGCTTCGAAATATCTTGTCACAAAATTTAAGAGTTTCTGAGCAATCCCTTTTCTAAAATGAGTTGGATGCACAATTAGTCTGTGTATATCAACAACAATATCTTCTACTTTCAATGATATTGCACCACATAGTTCTTCCTCTTCATAATAACCAAAGAAAATTTCTTCGCACTCTTGCAATGTTTTGACTGTATCTTTCAATGGTGGTATTTCATCGGAACCGATTATTTCTGCCTCTACTTTATAGGATGGTATTTGAACGTTTAATACATCTTTAGCGTTATCTCTAATACTAATGTCAATTATTTTAATCATTTTATCCCCATATCCAATTATTTTTTTCTCTTCCAACTAACCTGTACGCTTTATTACAAAACCCAATTCTATTGTACCAAAATTATACAGCTAGAAGGTGTTTGAAAAAGGATAAACATTTGCTACTATTAGATTCATCTTTAACGTATTTCCAAAATAAATATATTGTCGGCGAATTTCATCTTCGCTTCGACGCATTAAGATATGACGGAGTTCAAGTTGCACTATTTCAGTTCTTCTAATTCCTGTTTCTTCGAATATCTCTCATAAACAAGACTCTTCAGGACTATTATGTTCATTAGCTTCGACTTGTCCACCAATTCCAGTCCATAAATTAGGTGCTAACTTTTTCTTGGGAGCGTTTCAGCATCAATAGTTTATCATCGTTAAAAAGATATGCCCCAGTCATAATTCTCATTCTTACCATAAACATCGGACCTTTTAATTCTTTAATTCAGTAAGAAATATTTCCTTAGTACTGTACATTAGGGGCCGGATGCGTCAGAAAAAGCCAACAGATCACTGTTGACTTTGATTATGCTTATTAAACGTAAGCACCCTGCTAGTACAATAAGAATTATTAAAGCTGTTTTTTACTTTAAAATCATTTGCTTAATACTTTTAATTATTCCCATGTGGAGATTTTCATGGTTCATATGAAAAACAAGCATATCTCCCAATGTTCTCATACCTAAAAAAGATTCTTTAAGTGGTTCATCAAGGTGTCCCTTACACTCTTGTTCAATAAGAATAGCTTGTTCTTCCAGGTGCTTAATTAGCTTATCCATTGACGGAGGTTGTTCAGTCCAATTTTCTGGATTACTCCCACTCGGAAACATCAAGTGATAAGATAAAGGCATTTTTCTCTCCTCATTAACAGCTGGGAACATTGTATTATCCCAACCTACTAAAATATGACCAGCATTCCAACGGATACTGTTATTATGACCATGTGGAATTTGATCAGCGACTTCCTCGGGAATTGTACGAAGAAATTCAACAGTCCAGTTACGCCACATTTTCATTTGTTCAAATAATTGTTCTTCACTCATAATTATCCTCCCCCCTGTAATTTTCTGACTTTCTTGTGATACAATTCGATAATAACATAATATTACAGTTTGGTAGGTTGAACAAGAAATCTTACGCCTCCACTTTCTCCCTCAGCATTTCACACATATCATCCAGCCATTGAATGCACCTATCTTTCAACATCGGATTCGGATGTCGATAAAATGGGAAATCTCTACGTGGCAGCCCCTCGATAGCAAAAAATCTCGAAATGAATCCATGAGCCTTCATTTGCATCTTCTTTTATGAACTCATTCGTCCCCCATGCTGCAATCACTCTTGTCCGATCTGTTACTAGTTAATGAATGACTACTTTTGGAGAGTGCGAATATCAGGTATCTTAATAGTTAAAACGCCGTTCTAATTCACGTGTAATATGTTATTTTGATCATAACCTACTGGACAAAATCAGTTTGATATAACAAAATGTGCTTCCATCTTCGCAAATATTGTCCTATCAAGAGATGATTTACAAAAAACTTGCGAAATTTTTATATCTACTATACAATAGATATACTTTATTATTAAAGGGTGAACTTTTTGTTAAATGTAGAATTCTAGTCTAAATCAACGCTATAGCTTAATTTTGTAGAACAATCCACCTATATAGTGGTGTTTTTTGTTATGCAAAAAAGCAAGATTAGAATTAGTTAGTTTCCAATAAACATTTGGCGCGACTAATTTTAGTCGCGCTTTTTCTATTTGTTGATTTAGATAATTTTAATTTTTTCTTATTAAAATTAAAAGGATGAATCTACAATGCAAAAACAATTACAACAAATTACGGATGATATGCAGCTTGAAGAGCATTATCACACATTAGAAAAAGCTTTACTTGCTTTATATTTCCATAAAAATTGCACGACAAAATCTTTAGCTCATACAACAGATTTACCAATACCTATCGTTTCTGCAATGAAAAAAGAGTTTGCCAAGCAAGGTTGGGGTAAACATAGCTTAACGAAAAAAGGTCATCTTGCAATCTCCCAATATTTTCAACTGTCAGGTGCTGATAATAAACTCTATCTTCAATTAACGACAGATGAAGCATTTCGTACAGAATGGATTACACAAAATATAAGCGAGTTAAATACTATTTATGATGCTAGACCTACAGCTGATGTGACAATTGATCAAGCAAAATGTACAGTTGAGACAGCCTTAAAACGTGCATTGCTCGCACTTGACTATGCGATGCTTCTCAATAAGCACATTTTATGTTTAGGCGATGATGATTTCATTAGTATTGCATTAGCATTTTTACTAAAGAAAATCGCTCCACATTCTGCAACTAAAATTGTTGTATTAGATATTGATAGACGAGTTTTAGATACGATTAGCAAAATAGCTAAGGACTATGAGCTTCCGATTAAAACAGATCATTATGACGTTCGGGAGCCTTTGCCTAAAACACACGCCCATCAGTTTGATTGCATTTATACAGATACACCGTATACCTTAATTGGCGCACAGCTTTTTTTATCACGTGCGATTAATGCATTAAAGCCAGAAGCAATGCGGCATGTGTTTTTTTCCTACGCTAAACGCAGCTATCAAAAGCAGTGGGAGCTACAGCAAAGCTTACATGCTATGGGCTTCGTCATTGACAGTATTAAATACGACATAAACACCTATGAAGGTGCGCAGATTTTAGGTGCTACAAGCCAGTTATTCGTATTACAAACAACAGAGCGAATGACTTCCTATATTCCTGATCAGCGTAAATTCACGCGATTAATTTATACAGGAGAAATTGAGCGGAAATCCGTCGTTTATCAGTGTGTCGATTGTCAGCACGCACTTACAGTCGGCACTGGTAATCAATTCAACACGATTGCTCAACTTCAAGCAAGTGGTTGCCCGAATTGCAAAAGTAAAAAGTTTTCACAAATGAAGAGAACAGTACAAAAGATACAACCACAGCAAGTATTAGGTCATCATATTTTATTAGAGTTGTACGATTGCAATGATGCATTACTTAATGACATGCAACAAATAAAAACGATTATGAGTCAAGCTGCCCATAAAGCAAAGGCAACGATTGTGACGGAACATTTCCATCACTTTTCACCTTACGGGGTTAGCGGTGTAGTCATTATTCAAGAGTCACATTTAACGATTCATACGTGGCCAGAGTACGAATATGCGGCAATAGATGTTTTCACTTGTAACAGTAAACTAGACCTGCAAGAGGCAGTTCAATATATTACTGAGCAATTTAATGCAGGAAATGTCACACAGCATTATGTACATCGAGGTACATAAAAAAATGGGTGTAAAAGCCCTTAAAATGCAAAGAGGCTGGGGCATAACTAGCTTCAAATAATGAGAAAGGTGAATTTGAGTATGCTCAAATTCACCTTTCTCTATTTTTGCGTATAAGACTCAGTTGTTGGCAGTGTATTTTCTTAAATTCACTGCCATTAACGCATAGCCCATTTCGTTTTCAACCTTCGATTTCCCTCGAACATAAAATCGAATGAAACGCAAATCGGCTTTCAAAAATCCAAAAACTTGTTCTACATCAGTTTTTCGCCGACGATAGATGGAACCCGTTTTTTCATCTGAAAGCTTCGCTCTTACATATTCTTTTTGTTGCTCCCATTTTCCGTTCACTATTAGCTTTCTATATTTTCCTTCTTTCGCTTTCGTACATGACGAACGAAATGGGCATCCCGAACAGTCTTCACATTCGTAAACTTTAAATTCACCCGTGAAGCCAGCTTTATCTGTGCGGACAGAGTGATTTTTAAAGAGAAGACGTTTTTCATTCGGGCATGTATACACATCATTTTCTTCATTATACCGCCAGTTCGCTGAATTGAACTTGTTCTGTTTGTATTTCTTTTTTTGTTCTTTTATGTACATACCATATGTAATTTATGCCTCCCGTTTCCGCTTCGAGAGGATGTCATCATAGTTCTGTTCGCTGCCGTATCCTGCGTCTGCGACAATATGCTTCGGTAATCTAAAATAGTTCTGCTCAATTACGTCCAGGAATGGGATTAATAGCCGGTGACATTTTACTCGTCGTAAAATGTCACCGGCTTTTTCATTTCAGAGGAGGGTTTTGTCCCAGCCTCTGATTATTTACACTTCACATCATTTGTAAATTGAATAATCTGTTGTAATCTCACCCTATCAACATTCCCTTCAATTGAATGTAAGCCAGATTTATATAAGATGAATTTATCCTGGTTCAGATCTTTAAAACCCGCTTCTCGCAACAGCTCTAGCGTAATATTATTGAAGCCTCGTTGCCAAGCAATACATCAAGTCGACTTTCCATAATCTCCTGTTTAAGACTTCTCATCTTATCTATATTTATCATTTCGAGTATTTAAGCAAGGATACTTGCCTTTATCAGTCCTTTGATCTCCCTCATAAAACCAAGAGTGATCGCTGAAATCACTACTATGTAGATCGAGAGTAGAATGACAATATAAACGATTTCTTTATTCTTAAACGATACAATCATCGGTAAAATCACAGAAAAGATAATTGCAATCCATGACATTCCAGGTTTAAAGATAGATAAAAAAGACTTTTTATTTTTTCCTTTTCGCTATGGAATTGTAAGTATGCTTCAATTAAATTTCTCTCTTTCTTTGACTTCACACCCCTTCAACATATCTACCCAAGCCTGTGTTACTTGCTATTTGGTCCGTCTTGACCTGGCCTTTTTCCAAAAAGGAAGAAACCTTCACGACCTAACCCCCTTGAGTTTATCGATACCCCATAGATCTGACCCAAGATTTGTAATCTGCAGACAATAACCCTTAACAGATTGTCCATACAATGCGAAAAGGCGGAGCATAGTGTAGTAACAAAGGGCAGACATGCCTTTTTAATTTTGGGAAGGGAGGGATGCATTATGGCTTGCGAAAATTTACTGTGTCAAGAGTTCGCTAGAATTCTGGGAGGGATTGGAAGCTTCGACAACGGGGTTTGTCTCGTACAAAAATTTCGAGACATTGATTTCACTATTCTCGGACGTGAAACAAGATCTCCATTGGTGAACCCCCAATTTTTCACTTTTGAGGGTATCGATGAAGAAGGCAATGCGCTAAATTTAGGGGAAACTGTTTTATTAGAAGAAGAAATCAACCCCCTATTAACAGAACTTCGAAGACGCAATATTCTTGTGACTGCGGTGCATAATCACTGGTTATTTGATGAACCGAGGGCAATGTATATGCACTTTGAATCCATCGAACCGCCACTCCAATTTGCTAGAAAAGTAAAAGGAGCTTTTAGAGTATTGGACAGGCAATAACATAGTTCCAGACACCCCGCAATTTTGATTGTTCGGAGTGTCTATCATCATAAAGATAAGGCTCGTTTTTGGCGCATTTCCGATATACCGGAATGGATAGTACGTGGAAAAGAAATCCCCTCGTTCGTAAACGAGGGGATTCCCGGTTATTTCAAGTGCTTATCAAAAAACTCGACCATCGCATGATAAAATTCAATACGGTTTTCTTCATTTTGGAATCCATGTCCTTCATTTTCTTTTAACATGTATTCGACATCAATGCCCCTCTTCTGCAAGGCTTCCACGATTTGATCGGACTCAGCCTTGTTGACGCGAGGGTCGTTTGCACCTTGCGCAACGAATAAAGGTGTCTTGATTTTGTCGGCATGGAAGACAGGGGAAACCGCTTCAAGCAATTCCTTATCCTCTTCTGGGTGACCGACTCGTTTGTATAGATCGTTTCTCATCGTTTCCCAATATGGCGGAATCGTATCGAGTAACGTAAAGATGTTCGAGACGCCGACATAATCTACAGCTGCTGCATATAAATCCGGCGTGAACGTAATGCCCGCTAATGTGGCATATCCTCCAAAGGAAGCTCCGTAAATACCGATCCGGTCGGGATCTGCAATACCTTGGTCGATTGCCCATTGGACACCATCTGTAATGTCATCTTGGATTTTCAAGCCCCATTGTTTATTGCCCGCGTCCGTGAATGCTTTTCCGTATCCAGTCGAGGAGCGGAAGTTTACTTGGAGAACCGCATATCCACGATTGGCAAGCAGTTGTACTTCCGGATTATACCCCCACATATCACGTGCCCAAGGGCCGCCATGCGGGTTGACGATTAACGGTAATTGTTCAGGTTTTTTATTCTTCGGTAATGTTAAATAACCATGAATCGTGAGGCCATCCCGGCTTGTATACGATATCGGATGCATTTCGGCTAGCGAATCCCGATCGATCCATGAAGCCAACTCTGTCAATTTCGTCAGTTCTTCCGTTTCCGCATCGTAATAATAGTAGGTGCCATATTCCTTATCACTCGACACCGCTACAATAAATTTATTCATTTCTTTATTGTAATCATTGATCGACAATTCACTTTCACTAACGTTAAGTTCTGCCTGTAAGTTCTTAAAGATCGTTTCAAACTTTTCGTCGAAGAACACATAGTGAATTTTATCTGTCATATAGACGCTTGCTAGAATGGCGTCCTGTGTGGAGTCATAAATTGCGCCAGCGACATCTACTTGCGGGTTGGCATAAAGGACTTTCTCATTCCCTTCCAAGTCGAATACGACTAGTTCAATTTTATCGCGATCCTTATTGGATGCTGCATAAATGGATTTATTATCTTTCGAGAAAGCAATTGGTGATACCGTATCTCCTGCTTCCGTTTGGATAAATGGCTTAAATTCATCCTCTTCCGTTTCACGGTAAAGAATTGTACTATCCACCCCGTCTGATTCAATCGCGATTCGGATCTTGCCATCATGATCTGCGAGCCATCCTGCAATGTTGCCTGGGTTTTTCGCTACATGATCCAGTTCACCTGTTTTGATATTGAGTCGATACACATCAAAGACGGTCGGATCTTCTTTATTCATTCCGATGAGAATCTCATCTTCTACGTCAGTCAAATTGCTGATCAGTTGTACACGAACACCGTCATATGGCGTCAAATCACGTTCTTCCTGGCCGTTGAAGCTGGACGAATAAATATGGTAATTTTCATCACCGCCGTTATCTTTCAAATATAAAATATGGTCACCTTTCCAAAACGACGCTGCTACATTCCGATCTTTGGAACTTGACACACGAATGGGCTCATCATCACCATCCATCTTTTTAACAAAGACATTCATTCGATTTTCCCACTCGGAACTATATGAAATATACTGTCCATCAGGTGACATCTCGTAACCGAAATCTCCAGGGTTTTTCATGAAATCTTCTACCGAAATTTCACTTACCCCTTTGTTATCGATTCCCTTTAACGTATATTGTTTAGCGTTCTCAAGGATGCTGTCCATTTCTTCTGCTGTAACGGTTTCATCCGCTTGACTATAAACTTTTAAAAGCCCATGAATTTTTGCGGATTTCAAGTAGTCGGAAGTCGTCTCTTCCTTTTCCTCAATACCAAGAGCCCGGACTAAGAATTTGGAAATATCGCCTTTTGTAATGTCCTTCTTGGAGCTTGCTGCAGTATTTCCAGTCCATAGCTTGGCAATCTCCTCTCTCATTTCCTTCGATCCGTGTTGATACGTCAATACATCCAAAGTGGATTGGATGAAATCATCTACGGATACGGGTGCATCCGCTTTTACATTTTCCGCAACACGCACAGTTTCCCGATCAATGGTCCGAACTGAATCGTTGGCTTGCGCACCCAATGGATAGGACATAAGAAGCGCTGAAGCCATTACCGCCAGTAACGCTTGTTTCTTCACAGGTAAATTCCCCCTTTTACTGTATTACCTACATAGTACACTTATACACCTGGAAGTGTCAAATAAGTAGGTATAGTTTAATAATTATTACGAAATGAAAAACGAATAGTTTCATTTTATTCACAAATTTCATATCCGTTTTATTTAAAAATGAAAGACTATGATATACCTCACTCAATAAATGATGCGACCATCATTTTTTTGCTGACTGCTCCTTTTTAAGCAAAGACTTATCCTCTCTTATGATGAGCTGCTTGTTAAAGCGTATACTCACTAAACTGACTACATTAAATGCAAAATCTAATTCATTTTTCACCTTTTCACTTCGATTTCTTATTCAAGCAACCCATATTTCCTTTGCACTCTCTGCAAAACTTTCAGCCAACTTGTCCCAAAAATAAGAAGGAAAAAGACATTCGAAAGGGCATGCGCCAAGTCAAAATATACACTGGAAATGTAAATCCCTGCAAAAAATCCCCAAGATAAAGCTTCAATATTACTGACAATAATCCACATATTCATGAACCAGCCAAATAAATATCCCCATACAAAGCCGAATATGCATTTGCCCCAAACCGTTTTCAACCACCATGCATTGCGCAACAATCCTGCCGTCATCCCCATCATGCCCCATGCGTACATTTGCCAAGGCGTCCAAGGGCCTTGGCCAAGAAAGAAGTTCGACACGATTGCGGCCACCGCACCGACAATGAAACCCGATTCTGCGCCGAATACAATGCCGGCTATTATGATAATAAATGAAGTAGGCTGCACGCTCGGCAAGCCGGCAAAAGGCACACGCCCAACAGCGGCTATAGCTGCAAGCATGGCGAGCAACACAACTTCTCGGCCGGCCACTTCTCTCCATTCAAAGCGGGCAAAAAACGGAAGCATAATACACGCAATCATGATGAAACTTAACAGTAAATAGGCTCGATAATGAAATAGCACGATCGACGCGACCAGCAGGATGAGCAGCACAACAGAAACAGATATTAAATAGTTGCGTGAACGCTCCATGATCCAACAGCCTCCTCATACGTCAATACTTCCGGTTGTTTCGTTTCGCGTGTCGCCCGGTTAATGGCCGTTGTGTAGAAATAGTTCCCTTTGAACAATTCATGTGGCGTCCCGTCCGCCGCAATTTCCCCATCGAACATCATTGCACATCGTTTTGCATATTGAGCTGCGAATCCGATATCATGGGTAACCATGAAAATGGTCAACCCTTGCCGTTGCAGCTGCGTCAGCAATTCACCCAATTGTTGCTTGGAGATCGGGTCCATCCCTTTTGTCGGTTCGTCGATGAACAGCATTTCAGGCTGCCCCATCAAAATACAGGCGAGTGCCGCTTTTTGCATTTCTCCCCCTGAGCAATCATACGGATGTCTTGAACGTAAATGGGAAATGCCGAATGCATCCAACAACTTGTCCATTCGCATCTTAGTATCCGACAAGTGAAGCCGATCGCCTATACGGATCATCTCGTCCTCAATCGTTTGGTGCACAAAATATGTACGCGGATTTTGCGGCAAATATGCAATTTTGCCGTGCCACTCGGAATCTTTCATTTTTCGAATGTCTCGTCCACCGTACGAAATCTTTCCTCGTTGCGGCTTGACCCCACCTATGCTCGCACGCAATGCCGTCGTTTTCCCGCTTCCATTTCCGCCTACCAATGCAAAGAAATCTCCTTTTCGAATCGTCAACTGAAAGTTCTTCAAGACAAACGACGCTTTTTTCTTATACTGATAGTGAACGTCTTCCATCTCTAATAAAACCGGTCTATCTTCTCGTTCCTCATGCAAGTTTGCTGCGTTCCCGCCCACGGTTTCATCCCCGCCAAGCCATTGCTTGCACTCTTTGACGGTTAACGGAATTGATTCGCGGAGCGGTTGGGACTCGAATTCCATATACAACCGTGCAAATGCAGGTAAATATGGAAATAATCTTATCGCTTGGTCCTGATAGATTTCGTCAATCACTTGCCTGCTGCTCCCGTTGTAAAGCAAGCGTCCCTGCTCTATGAACACCACTCTGTCCGCCATGGCATACAACTCTTCCAAACGATGCTCCACTAACACGATTGTCATACCCGTCTCCTTGTTCAACCGTTCTAACATAAGAATTAACTCTTTCGCCGCAACCGGATCAAGTTGGGATGTCGGCTCATCCAACAATAGAACACGCGGTTTCATCAGCAGAACAGACAACAGATTCAATAGTTGCTTTTGCCCACCAGACAGTTCGGACGGCTTTTCCATCAATAAATCCTCGACCCCAAAAAAGTGGGCCATCTCCGCCACGCGCTTGCGCATTTCAAAATTGGAATAGCCAAGGTTCTCCAGTCCGAAGACAATTTCCTGCATCACTTCATCCATGACGATTTGATTGTCCGGGTCTTGGAAGACATAACCCACCTGCTCAATCAATGTTCGCTCTTCCCAGTCTTGTATCTGCTTTCCTTTAAACTGTATACTCCCTTTCAAATTACCGGTAGGCGCCAATTCTTTTTTCAGCAGTTTCAAAAGTGTCGTTTTTCCACTACCGCTCCCACCTCCGATCACAACAAATTCTCCCTCGTGCACCGTCAGACTGATATCTTGCAATACATTTTGATCTGCATCCGGAAAAGAAAACGTTACTTCATTTAATCTGAATAATTCCATTTCAGTTGCTCTCTCCCTTCCACAAATACTGGAAATAACATGACTGCTAAACTGCTAGTAAGTACAACCCAATCGAGCGGATAAAAATGAAGTGTTCCAAGCATGGGATAGATGATGATTTTCCCGTAACCTAAAAAACCTCCGACAACACTAAGATTAAAAAGCAGGAATAAACAAACAAGCCTATTCCGATCCATCTTAGTGAATCGGTAAGGAATATAAGGGCTTCTCTTGACCATCCCATAACCTCGCGCTTTCATCGAATCCGCAGTTTCAATCGCTTCTTCCAATGACCACGCAAGCAAGATCTGCATAATAGACATGCCGCTTTTCGCACGATTTCGAATCGATCCTTGTCTAATTGTCATCCCTCTCAATCGTTGGACATCTTGGATTTCCGTCAATCGCCTTTTTAATAACGGGACGAACCGGATGGATAGCATGACTAAAAAAGCGGTTTTCGGCAAAATCCGCGAAAAAATGTAAAGTATTTTATTGCCATTCAACACCGCATTCAATGAAATGAAAAGCAGCAAAATCATTAGCAATGACATCGATGTGACGATGCCGTACAACGTCGCTTCCAAGGTGACTTGCTTCCCGCGGAAGTAAAAAAAGATATGTGTTCCGCGGGAATTGATAAACGGATTGATCAATATGATCAGCAATGCCATAACCATCATCATTGGTGCCCATTGTTTCAATGCACGCCCACTGCCATGCGCCAAATTGACCGCTATTAACGATAGGCACCCTGCCAACAGAACTACCGGATGATTAAAAAACATCGCAAAGAAACCAAGGCAAATATAATAGAAGAACATGACGAACGGATGAATGGATTGAATGCCATTTCCCATGAGCCCATCCCCTTTCTTTACCGGCGGAACGGCTTCAAATCGGCGTTCAAGTCTACACCCAAATTCGTCGTATACAGCCATTCTACGCGGTCGCCGTCTTGCAAAGGAACAACGCCCGCTCCACGATCGGGAAAGATGCCGTTAACGCGGTACATCCATCCGCTCCCTTGCCCTCTATCAAATTCATATACATTGGCGATGCCTTCTATATACGCCGTCGCCCCTTGGCCGCCTCGATAATCCATTTGGATCTTATGCTTCTTCGTCATTTTAATTAAAGCCGAAAGGACGGTTTCACCTTCTTCAATCTCCAACTCAGTTGGTTGCAACGGCACCTCACTGGAAGAAATGACGATTGAATAGACGACTTGATTGACTTGTTTTGCCGGTTTCTCTTCACTTGGCTTCGTAGCCGGGTTTTCCTCCTCTTTCTTTGTTGGTTCTTCTTTCTTCACCGGTTTTTCCACAGGTTTTTCTAAGGGTTTTTCCGATTGTGTAGCGGATGGCTTCTCTGACGGTTTAGTAGTAGACTTGGGCGAAGCAGTTGCCGGTTTTTCTGCTACAACAGAAGAAGACTTTTCCGTTTTTTTCTCTTTCGGTGTAACTTCTTCGGGGCTGTTCTTTTTATCATTTGAATACTCTTTCGCCTTCTCAGGTTCTAACGGCGATGTTTCGGGTTCATCCACCGCGTTTTCTATTTCTGCATCGTTATTTTCGGCAGATGACTCTTCCTCTACAAGCGTATCGTTTTCTTTTTGATAATCACCGCCAGCCAACTCCGTCTGCTTTTCTTCCTCCAGCCCGGTCGGCTTTTGGAGACTTGTTCCACAAGCAGCAAGAACAACAGATAGTGTCAAAACGAGTAGAAGGTTCTTCAATCTTTTCCAGTCCCTCACTAAATGCCCCCCTTAAAAAGACAATCTTGCATTCAAAAGAATGCAAGATCGCTCCATTAGTTTGTATTCAAAAACTCAATGAACATCTTCGTCGCTTGCGCCCGGCTTGTCGGATCCCCCGGCATGTACTTCCCATTCTCTCCAGATGCCATTCCTAATTCGTGTACCATATTGATTGCTCTTTTCGCTTCTGCATTATAGTTGTTACTATCCAAAAATGGAGCTTTCACTTCTCCTGCATACTTCTTACCGTTTTGAATTTCATATGCGCGGTAGAACATCAGCGCCATCTGTGCACGCGTTACTTTTTCTGTCGGCTTAAACTTGCCGCCTTGCCCTTTAATTAACCCATAATGATAAGCAGCTGCAATTTCCGCTTGTGTTTCTTCCGCGTAATGTTTTGTATCCGTAAACGGATTCTTTTTATCCGTCTCCAACTCCAATGCACGAACAAAGATTGAAACAGCCTGCGCTCGCGTCAATGACTGATTCGGCTTAAATGTGCCGTCTGCATATCCTTTCACCAATCCTAATTCAACAGCTTGCTGAATGTAATCAGCAGCCCAATGCCCGGCTGTATCTGTAAATTGCTGAGGCGTCGGCGTTGGTGTCGGTTCTGGATTCGGAGCAGGTCCCGGCTTCACCGAAGTATCCCTAAAGTCGTACAAAGCGCCTTTTCCATTGACGAATAAATCAAAAGCGACCAATGCTTGCAACGTTTGTTCTGTTGCCATTCCATTCGAATCGCGGTCATCAGACAGATGCTTGAATCCGCCATCATTCGCCTTAAAGCTTAATAAATGATCGATTAAGTTGATGTTATTTTTTGTGAAGGATTTACTTCTTGGATCAATTCCATTTGCTGTTAATCCAATAATGACTTGAGCAGTCGCTTCACTTGAAATGCCTCCAACAAAGGATTCTTGGAAACCGCCAGTTGGTCCTTGGGCTTCAGACAAATAGAGAACTGCCTTGTCAATCGCTTGTTTTACGGTTGCTTGATCTTTGTATGGCGCGAGTGCAGTCAACGCCATTGCAGTAATATCGATGCTTGTTGCAGCATCCTTCGAAGCTTCTAGACTCCAAGAACCATTCGACTTTTGCGTTTGCAACAACTCCGCGACTAACTTCTCCCGATTCCATTTCGCATCCTTCGGTATAGCATAATTTTTCGAATCCAAAGCAACAAGAGCAAAAATCACGCCATTATTTCCTTGGAACGTTAAACTATCTTCCCCTGTTATCCATGATTCACTGTTGTAAATCTTGTCGATCAAATTAAACCCTTTGCCATCGACATCGGTAGGATCGATGCCCAATACACCTGCAGCCAAGGCAAGACGCTCCACATCTGTGATTTTCATACGCCCTTTGCCAGATTTGCTGATGACTTGGTCGTTCAGCGTTTCATTGAAATGCGTCAAATAACTGGACGGTACTTCAATTCCTGATTTATAAAGCCCGATTGCTTCCCATTCCGTTTGAACACCATCCCGCAACAGCTTTTGCTGCGCATCTTTAATGGCTGTTTCAATCTTTTGGGCAATGTCAACACTTAGAGGAGGCACCGGGTTTTTATCTCCCGGTTTTGCAGGGTCCTTATCACCCGGCTTACCGGGTTTCTTGGGATCTTCTGGTTTTTCGCCTTCATTCGGGTCCCATATATTCCCTAAGTCTTCTCCTAAGTTCTTAGTATATTGCCAGCGTAAATTGTCTCCGTCCGTTAACTCATAAATGCCCGCACTGAACTGCGGGAACTCCCCATTGACAGAGTACATCCATCCGCTTTTTGGACCTCCGTCAAATTCACCAAGACCATCAATCGCTTTCACATAAACCGTTGGGCCAACTCCTGTAGCATCTATGGAAACCCCTTGTTCCGACGCGACGCGTTGCAAAACGGTATAAGCCGTATCTCCGTCTTGGATCGATACGCGCACCGGCGATATGATATCGCCTTGTCCCATTGTCCGTTTTTCAATCGAGAACAGAATGGTTTGTGCGCTTGGTACTGTTTCTGGTGTTTCTGGTGTTTCTGGTGTTTCTGGTGTTTCTGGTGTTTCTGGATCTGTCGGTGCTTCCTTAGTCGTTTCAAATACTACAAACTGTGTAAAATGTTTTGTCTTAATGACAAGGTCATGATTGTCTTTATATGCATAGACATCTTCCGAAGAACTGCCATTCACTTTTGAAATTAAAGTGAATGTTCCAGTTGAATCAATAAAGCCTGTTTCCTTATCGCCTAATCCTTCAAAACGTAAAGTGACATGGCTATCGAATTCAATATTATTTTCTCCACCAACTTTGATATGAGCATTGATGCGTTTGAGCTCACTACCACTAAGTGCAGCTGAAATTTTATTTCGATCATTATTCGAAGTGATTTTCTTTGTTGGCACTTGTAAAGTGTTATCCCAATTTGTAGAAGTAACCTTTGTGTTACTTGGGATTTCTAACTTTGCACCTGCCCGTTCTGCAGTGATTTTAGGTAGAACGGAATTTTTCAACTCCAAAAAAATTGGTTTGCCAATATCATCATTGGAGTATGCAGGTAATTCGAAATCCTTTTCCACAGGTATAGGCCCTGTTGGTGTTCCAGGCTCGACCGGTTTTTCCGGTTTCGGCTCTGGTTCTGGTGAAGGCTTACCTGCTGGAGAAAATTGCTGCCAAACCGATTGGCCCGATTTAATTTCTTGCAAGGCAATTAAGGATTGCTCAGTCGCCATCATATTCGTAGCGGCATATTTTCCTAATGTATAAGTAAATGCGCCGTTCTCTAATTGGAAACTTTCCAATGCGTCTAAAGGCGTCCTGCCGCCTTTTTGCCATTTCTCGGACATCGGATTTTCTCCTACCGCAACCAAACCTGATATGACGGTAGCAATGCTGTTGGAATTCTCTTGGTTAAATGAATCCCATCCTCCGGTATCGAGCTGTTTCTTCAGCAATACTGACTTAGCACGTTCAATCGCATTTACCGCTGCGCTGTCATCTTGATAATGTCCAAGTGCTAATAGCGCCATCCCCGTCATATCTGAATCCGCTGTTTGTCCTGAGAAAGCGAATCCGCCATCAGCCTTCACTTGTGTCAACAGGTACTTTAATGCTTTGTTCTTGGCACTATTATCCCAATTACCCACATCATACCCTAACTCACTGCCTGTTTCTAAAGCGTGCATTGCCCACATATGCTTGTTTACTCCACCGATTGCACCGTCAGCGTTTTGCTGGGCAGCCAATTCAGCGAATAGATTCCTCTCAGTTTCCCATGCATTGGACGGATCTTTTCCTAATGCAAGAAGCGCAAAGATATAGCGGATATGCAAGGTATCCATTTCATTTGGTTTTAAACCAGGATCTGATTCAACCCATTTCGGTATTTGTACAGTACCATCTTCTAAGTTGAATCCTGAAGCTTTTAACGCAACGATTTCTGTCCAGCTTAGCTCCGGTATGCCATAAGGGAAAACTGTTTTATTATAACGATCTTCTTTATAAAATCTAAATGTGTTTTCTAAAAGAACGTTTACTTTACTGCCATTCGTTCCAGGTTTCAAATCAGGCTCCGGATCAATCTCTGGTTCGGGGCCTATTTCTGGATCTGGATTTGGCGTTGCCTCACTTCCCGGATGA
>NZ_LQYA01000050.1 GCF_001531445.1 Sporosarcina koreensis | reverse complement strand
CGTCCAAAGATGGCCTTCCCGCGTCCAAAGCAAGTCGTCCTTCGTCCAAAGATGGCCTTCCCGCGTCCAAAGCAAGTCGTCCTGCGTCCAAAGATGGCCTTCCCGCGCCCAAAGCAAGTCGCCCTGCGTCCAAAGATAACCGTCCCGCGTCCCAAAGTAAGCCCCTCACGTCCAATGCACCACTCTCAGGCCTGTCTATGAAAATTGCATATTGCCTTTTGTTCAATAGAAAGTATAATGAGTATAATTGGATGGTTCAGAAAACATATAAAACGAAAAGGTGATCTGATGAAGGAAAGGAAGAAAATTCTCGAGGTAAACGACTTGCAGACTACCTTTTTCACAGATTCGGGAAAAGTTCCGGCGGTTGATCACATCGACTTTCATCTCCGGGATGGCGAGATTTTAGGGATTGTAGGGGAATCAGGATGCGGAAAAAGCGTCACTTCCTTATCTGTCATGGGGCTTGTACCGAGTCCGCCAGGAAAAATCACAGGCGGTGAGGTAATTTACAACGGACGCAATTTGATAGGCCTATCGGAAAAAGAAATGAGACAGATTCGCGGAAATGACATTGCGATGATTTTTCAAGAGCCGATGACTTCATTGAATCCGCTATTTACAATCGGCAACCAAATGGTCGAAGCGATCTTGATCCATGAAAAGGGATGGTCGAAAAAGAAGGCAGAAAAAAGAGCCGTAGAGATGTTGAAGCTGGTCGGTTTGCCCCGTGCCAATGGTTTGCTGAAAGATTACCCGCACCAATTGTCGGGCGGCATGCGGCAAAGGGTCATGATTGCGATGGCGCTTGTCTGCAACCCGAGAATATTAATAGCGGACGAACCGACAACAGCGCTCGATGTGACAATCCAAGCGCAAATTTTGAAGTTGATGAAAGATTTGAATGTCCGTTTAGGGACCGCCATATTATTAATCACGCATGATCTTGGCGTTGTGGCTGAAAGTTGTGAGCGGGTTATTGTCATGTACGCAGGGCAAATTATCGAGGAGGCGCCGACGAAGCTCATTTTCGAAGATCCTCAGCATCCGTATACGAAAGGTCTCATCCAGTCTGTCCCGGATATGCGCTATAAGAAGGATCGACTTCATTCCATCCCGGGCAATGTGCCGAAGCCCGGTTCGATAACGAGCGGCTGCAGGTTCGCGGCCCGGTGCGAATTTGCGTTTGACCGGTGCTTTACGGAAAACCCGGAGCTTTACGAAACAGCGGATGTCCATCAGACGCGATGTTTCCTATACGACGAAGGAAGGGTGAAGTCGGATGTCCACAACGCCTTTATTAAAAGTTGAAAACTTGAAGAAATATTTTCCCGTGAAAAAGGGGATGTTCGGTAAGACGGTCGGTTATGTGAAGGCTGTCGATGATGTCTCGTTTTTCGTAAATGAGGGAGAGACTCTTGGTATCGTCGGTGAAAGCGGTTGCGGAAAATCGACGACAGGGCGTGTACTTATGCGCTTGCTGGAACCTACGGATGGAGAAATCGAGTTTGATGGGAAAAACCTTGCTTCATTAAGTCAGGAAGAGATGAGGAAGACTCGTCGAGATATCCAAATGGTTTTCCAAGATCCTTACGCTTCATTGAATCCACGCCATACGATCGGCAAAATTTTGGAAGAGCCGCTTATCGTACATGGAATATCAGATCCACAGGAAAGGAAGAAGAAGGTCCGGGAGTTTTTGGAAATCGTCGGATTGAATGAGTATCATGCGAAGCGTTATCCACATCAATTCAGCGGAGGGCAAAGGCAGAGGATCGGCATTGCCCGTGCTTTGATGACGAATCCGAAGCTGATCATTGCGGATGAACCTGTTTCCGCTTTGGACGTGTCGATTCAGGCGCAAGTGTTGAATCTGATGCAGGATCTCCAAAAGGAGTTCAATCTTACGTATATTTTCATCGCCCATGATCTTGGGGTCGTCCGGCATATTAGCGATCGCGTCGCAGTAATGTATCTAGGGAAGATGGTGGAAGTTGCGGATAGCGAACAGCTTTACGAAAAGCCGTTGCATCCATATACACAAGCATTATTATCGGCTGTGCCTGTGCCGGACCCGGATTTTCAGAAAGAACAGATCATCATAGAAGGAGACATCCCCAATCCGGCGGACCCGCCAACCGGGTGTACATTCCATACACGTTGCCCGTTCAAGATGGATATTTGCACAAAAGTCACTCCGCAACTTACGGAACAAACTACCGGTCATTCTGTCGCCTGCCACCTTCACGTAGGTCAAGTCGACAATGATATAAAACAATTGGAGGGGTCTCTATGAATAAAAAGAGAATGTGGTCAGCTGCGTTACTGCTATTTTTAATTCTGTCAACAGTGCTAGCAGCCTGTGGCAGCAATAGTGGAAGTTCGAAAGATACATTGGTCTTCGGTCGCGGCGGCGACTCCACTTCACTGGATCCATCGAGGGTGACGGAAGGAGAGACATTCAAGGTAACAGTCAATCTATTTGAAACGCTGTTGAATTTCGGCGAGCAAGATACGACTATCCAGCCGGGCCTGGCGAAAGAATGGGATACAAGTGAAGATGGATTGTCGTACACATTCAAATTGGAAGAGGGCGTCAAATTCCACGACGATACTGATTTCAATGCTGACGCAGTTGTAAAGAACTTCGAGCGTTGGGCAAATGGTGATGCCGATATGTTCCCTTACTACGACACGATGTTTGGCGGATTCAAAGGTGATGAAGGGCATGTCATCGATTCCGTGACGGCTGATGGGGATTACACGGTCATCATCAAATTGAAACGCCCGCAAGCGCCGTTCTTGAAAAACATTGCGATGAGCATGTTCGCAATCGCAAGTCCGACTGCCTTTGAAAAAGGTGACGATCAATTTGAAAGAAATCCAGTCGGTACGGGTCCTTTCAAATTTGTAGATTGGAAAACGAACGATTCCATTACGATTGAAAAATTCGATGGTTATTGGCAAGAAGGGTTGCCGAAGTTGAATAAGATCGTCTTCAGATCGATTCCGGATAACTCAACGAGACTAAATTCATTGATTTCTGGGGAAATAGATCTTGCGGATGGCATTAATCCGTCTGATGCAGGGAAAATCGAAGAGAATGGCGATCTACAACTCATTAAACGTCCTTCCATGAACATCGGCTATCTTGGATTGACGGTTACACGTGAACCTTTCGATAAAAAAGAAGTTCGACAAGCAATGAATCATGCAATCGATAAGAAAACAATTATTGACTCATTCTTCGAGGGACAGGCGGATTCAGCGAAAAATCCAATGCCGCCATCCATTTCCGGTTATAACGACGATATCGAAGAGTATGAATATAATCCTGAAAAGGCGAAGGAATTATTGGCGAAAGCCGGCTATCCGGACGGATTTGAAATGGAGCTTTGGGCAATGCCTGTTCCACGCCCTTACATGCCAGATGGCGCAAAGGTTGCAGAGGTCATTCAAAGTAATCTGGCAGATATCGGTGTGAAAGCTAAAATTGTCAGTTACGAATGGGGAACGTACTTGGATAAGGCTAGCAAAGGGGAAGCAGATGCCTTTATGCTAGGCTGGACAGGGGATAATGGCGATGCTGATAACTTCCTTTATGCTCTATTGGATGAAGATAATATCGGCAGCAACAACTACACGTATTTTAAAAATGCAAAAATGCATGACCTGTTCATTGAAGCGCAAACGGAAGTGGATGAGGATAAGCGTATTGAGCTTTATAAGGAAGCTCAGGAAATCATCCATGAAGAAGCGCCTTGGGTTCCAATCGCCCACTCAACACCGCTTCTTGCAGCAGCTAAGGATTTAACTGGATTCGTTCCGCATCCGACGGGTTCGGATCTGTTATCGAACGTAGAATTCAAATGATAGATTCGCTTTTCACTTTGCAATGATTAGTAAGGGGGAGTCGTCCGATTTCCCCCTTTTCCTATTGAGGCATAGTGGAATCATGAAAGATATCTCCATATTTGATTTGGTGAGGTGAAGGTGATGCTCAATTACACGGGCAGAAGATTATTACAGCTCATACCAGTATTGCTCGGCATGGTCTTCATTGTTTTCATGATGATTCGGGCGATACCGGGGAATCCAGCTCAGATCATTTTGGGTCAACAGGCTTCTCCTGAGGCGGTCGCGGCAATGAACGCAAGACTCGGGTTGGACCAACCGTGGTATATTCAATTCTTCAAGTATTTAGGCGGAATCTTACAAGGGGATCTTGGAGAGTCAATGCGTACGCGGCTTCCGGTTGCCGATGAAATATGGCCGCATTTGGCAGCGACGATGGAACTCGCTTTTTTTGCAATAGTAATCGCTATTATCGTAGGTGTTAATGCGGGCATCATATCGGCATGGTTTCAGAACTCGTGGTTTGACTACATAGCGATGATTTTGGCACTCGTCGGCGTTTCCATGCCAATTTTTTGGCTTGGTCTTTTAGGACAATGGGCGTTTGCGATTGAATTCAGCTGGTTGCCAACGAACGGGAGGGAACAGGTGAGGGATCCGGTTCATGCCATCACCCATCTATATGTCATCGACACGATCATACAAGGACGATTCGACCAATTAGGGCAAGTTCTCCGTCATCTCATATTGCCTGGCATCGCATTGGCGACGATACCGATGGCGATCATTGCAAGGATGACACGTTCCAGCATGCTCGAAGTGATGCGCTCCGATTATATTAGAACTGCTAGGGCAAAGGGGCAGAAAATGTTTTGGGTCGTTTACAAGCATGCATTCAAAAATGCGGTCATTCCAGTGCTTACAGTCATCGGTCTTCAAATGGGGATGCTGCTTGGCGGTGCTATTTTAACCGAAACAATCTTTGCTTGGCCTGGCATTGGACGGTATATATATGATGCCATCAATTTCCGCGATTACCCCGTCATCCAGTCAGGGATTCTCGTAGTCGCCTTCATCTTCGTCATGATCAACCTAATTGTTGACTTGCTCTATGGTCTGATCGATTCGAGGATTAAATATGACTGAGGAAGGTGGAATGCGAAATGTCTGAACTTACACCTAAGATAGATGGACTTGCAGAAGCGGAAATCGATAGGACAATAGGCCCTTGGCGGGAGGCTTGGCGAAGCTTTAGAAAAAGCAAAGTGGCGGTTGCGGGAATGATCATTATTCTTTTCTTCGTGCTGCTTGCCATTTTTGGACCTTTCATTGCAAAGGAAGGAATCAATGAGCAGTTGGCCGCCGACCGGCTCCAGCCCCCTTCGGCCGAATATTGGCTCGGAACGGATGACTTCGGCAGGGATATCCTGTCACGCATTATTCACGGAGCACGCATATCGCTTTCCGTCGGGTTCCTGTCCGTCATCGCCTCGGTCGTCGTCGGCAGTTTTTTAGGAATTATTGCCGGCTATTATGGTAGGTGGACGGACACGATCATCTCGAGAATCTTTGATATTATGCTTGCATTTCCATCGATCCTGCTGGCGATCGCTATCGTTTCTGTTTTGGGACCTGGGCTTGAGAACGCCTTGATCGCCATCGCTATCATCAATGTTCCGAATTTCGGACGTTTGATACGATCCAAAGTGCTAAGCATCAAGGAAGATGAATATATTATGGCGGCAAAGGCGATCGGGATGAAGGATGCCCGTATTTTATTCTCACATATTCTTCCGAATTCGATGGCTCCCGTCATCGTGCAAGGGACGCTTGCCATTGCGACCGCCATTCTGGAAGCGGCGGCGCTTGGTTTCCTTGGACTCGGGGCACAGGCGCCGCAGCCTGAATGGGGGAAAATGCTCGCTGATTCGAAATCCTATTTGCAATCCGCTCCATGGACGATGTTATTCCCTGGACTTGCCATCATGTTGACCGTATTAGGATTCAACTTGATGGGAGATGGCTTGAGAGACGCGCTTGATCCGAAAATGAAGAACTGAAAAACCATCCTTGGCATATACGCCAAGGATGGTTTTTTCACGTTATTTCATTAATAAATTTCATCTTGCATTTCATTGCTTACTTCGTGTCCGTGCCTTCGTTGATTGGAGACGATCAGTCGGTCTAGATACTCCAATTGTTCTTCATAGTTCAACAAAGAAGAGAGCACGTGGAGGAGGTGATAAGCAGTAAATTCTTCTTCCTCTTTTGTGATGGCGATCTCCTTCGCGAAGATGTCCATCACTTCCTGCCTTTGAATGAACTCCTCATTCAAACTATCCATCATCCGATCTGCCTTCAGCTTACCTACAAACTTCAAATGGATTTGTTCATGGTACGTGAGCAATGCGTCGAGACGCTCCTGAATCATCATCCGAAAATGTTCCGGAAGGTTGATCAGTTCGTTCTCGTAATTATGGAGCCGTGCCAGCACTTCGTAACTGCTTTTTGATGTTGCGATCATCTGTCTGTAGATGACAAGCTTCCTCGCCTTCGCTCTCGTAGTTTTCCTGAAATAGCTCCGTTCCTCTTTGTAAAGCGAATAGAGCTGATCGACGTTCGCAAGGCGTTCCTTAATTTTTACTAGTGACTTCTTCGTTGCAATATGTTCGGATGCCTGTCTGCCCGCAAGTCGTATCCACCTGATGATCTCGTCCTGCGCTTGGTGGATAGCCTGGAATAGCTTCGTTTCATACTTCGGGGGCATGAATAGCAAGTTGACGACAAAAGCGGATAGGACCCCGATGACCATGGTGACGAATCGGAGGAGAGCGAAGGACAGGAATGCGTCCCCTTTGATCTCCATGATGGCGATCATCGTCACTAAAGCTAAGGAAATGGATTTCTCAAGCCCCAACTTCAGCATGATCAAGATGATGATGACTGCCGCAAATCCGACAATCACAATTTGATGACCAAACAATAACACAAAGGTGATGGCAGTAATGGCACCGATCAGATTCCCTTGGATCTGTTCAATGATCGTCAAGTATGATCGATAGATGGATGGTTGTATCGCAAAGATGGCCGCAATTCCTGCAAAGACAGGATTCGGCAAGCTGAGCATCTCCGCCAGAAACAATGCGGCAACGATTGCTATACCCGTTTTGAAGATGCGGGCGCCAAGTTTCATATGATTATCCTTTCTACGTAAGGTATTTAGGTTGTGTGCTTTTTCTTACCTGTTCATTTGGTTAGCTAATTCTTCGAATGAACGGTCAACCGCCTCTAGTGTATGAATGATGTCCTCCTCTTTATGCGCAATCGTGAGGAACCAGGCTTCATATTTGGAAGGGGCGAGGTTGACGCCGTTTTCGAGCATCAGTTTAAAGAACTTGCCGAAAATTTCTCCGTCCGTCTGTTCGGCTTGTTCGTAGTTTTCCACTTTCACATCCGTGAAGAATAAAGTGAGTGCTCCGCCGAGACGATTAGTTGTTAAAGTGATACCGTGCGTTTTCGCTAATTGAAGGATGCCATCTTCTAGAATTCCACCTAGGCGGTCCATCTCTTCATAGATGCCTGGTTGCTGCAATACTTCCAAACAAGCGATACCTGATAGCATGGAAGCGGGATTACCAGCCATCGTTCCGGCTTGATAAGCAGGTCCGAGCGGCGCGACCGTTTCCATGATTTCCTTCCTTCCGCCATATGCGCCGATTGGCAAGCCGCCGCCAATGATTTTTCCGAAGGCAATCAAATCGGGGGTCGTACCAAGCAATGTTTGAGCACTTCCATAATGGAAACGGAAAGCAGTGATCACCTCATCATAAACGATGAGCGCCCCTTTCTCCTTTGCAAGTTCGTGAACGAGCGGAAGAAATCCTTCAATCGGTTCAACAATGCCGAAGTTCCCGACAATCGGCTCGACTAATACACATGCCAATTCGTCTCCCCATTTTTCCATTGCTTCCTTATATGCATCCGGATTATTGAATGGGATTGTAATCACTTCTTGGGCGATGGATGCGGGAACTCCCGCCGAATCCGGAGTGCCTAACGTCGCCGGGCCGGATCCTGCAGCTACGAGTACAAGATCGGAATGTCCATGATAGCAACCTGCAAACTTCATCACTTTCGTTCTTCCAGAGAAAGCGCGTGCCACACGGATTGTCGTCATGACCGCTTCCGTCCCTGAGTTGACGAACCGAACTTTATCCATGGAAGGGATCGCTTCTTTCAACATTTTAGCGAATTTGACTTCATGCCTTGTAGGAGTTCCATATAACACTCCAGTTGTTGCAGCTTTCGTGATCGCCTCAGCGATATGTGGATGCGCGTGTCCTGTGATGATTGGACCGTAGGCACCTAAGTAGTCGATATATTTATTGCCGTCGACGTCCCAGAAATAAGCGCCTTCCGCACGCTCCATCACTGTAGGGGCTCCGCCGCCAACCGCCTTATAACCACGCGAAGGACTATTGACGCCTCCGACGATATGTTCACATGCTTCTTGATAGATTTGTTCTGATGTTGTTCTGTTCATTTCAATTCCTCCGTTCAAATCGGTACATACTCCATTCTAAACAAAATTACGTGCATACGCCAAAGAAATTGAAACTCTATCACTTGTCCGGTACGATTGGAATAAGAAAAAGTTGGAGGGATCGATATGGAAAAGTTGGAAGGTATGCAGGCGCCGCAATTTACGTTGCCGGACGAAAACGGTGAAATCGTTTCACTTCGGGATTTTGAAGGGAAGAAGTACGTTATCCTCTACTTTTATCCGAAAGACGCTACTCCCGGCTGTACAACGCAAGCTTGCGATTTCCGGGACGCCCATCAAAGCTTCAGTGACTTGAATGCCGTCATTCTAGGTGTCAGTCCTGATAACGAGGCATCGCATCAGCGATTCATCGAAAAGCAGGGACTGCCATTTTCTTTATTGGTGGATGAAAACCACGAAACCGCGGAAGTGTATGGCGTATGGAAATTAAAGAAAATGTTCGGCAAGGAATATATGGGGATCGAGCGCTCCACATTTTTGATCGACCCTACAGGGACAGTTGTGAAGGAATGGCGGAAAGTGAAAGTGAAGGGACATATCGAAGAAGCGCTTGCTACGTTGGAGCAATTGACGAAGAAGGCGTAAGGGGGAATTTCAGATGAATGTTTTATTCACCTTCAGAATCAAGGAAGAACAGATGGAGAAATTGAAAGCTGATTTTCCCGAAGTTCAATTTTTCTTCAATAAAAAGGCCGACGAAGTTTCCATTGAAGAATATGAAATCATTGTGACCTATGGGGAAGACATAACAACTCAAGTGCTCGATAGGGCAACATCCCTCAAATGGTTAATGGTAGCCTCCGCCGGGGTGGAAAAAATGCCGCTTGCGGAAATCGCTGCCAGTGGAATCGTCATCAGCAATGTCCGGGGAATCCATAAAACCCCGATGGCGGAAACAGTACTTGCGCATATTCTGTCGCTTGGGCGCGCGCTGCCTACTTTGGCAGAGCAGCAAAGCCGGAAAGAGTGGAATACGAAAGTACGCCAATCGGAAATACGGGGGTCTACAGCGCTTATCCTTGGACCGGGAGCGATCGGATCTGAAATCGGGCGTTTGCTTCAAGTGTTCGGCGTCAGGACGATCGGCTGCAATAATTCGGGCGATCCAGCGCAATTCATGGACGAAACCATCCAATTCGACGGACTTTTAAGCAAACTTCCCGAAGCGGACATTGTCGTTTCCGTCTTGCCAAGCACAGCGAAAACAAAGGGCTTACTCACGGAATGCCATTTCCAAACGATGAAAGAGTCGGCAGTTTTCATGAACTTCGGAAGGGGCGACCTTGTGAAGGAGTCGATTCTTGTAAAAGCATTGAAAAATGGGGGAATCGGGCACGCAGTCCTAGATGTATTTGAAAAAGAACCGTTGCCAGCGGAGAGTGAGCTTTGGGATTTATCGAATGTCACAATCTCTCCGCATGTCTCCAGCCATTCCGGGAAGTATATTGAGAGAGCCCTCGAGTTTTTCACGGAGAATCTGGAGAAGTGGCAAACTGGTGATAGGAAGTTGACTAACTTGATTGATCCAGAAAAAGGATATTGATCCGCCTCCTTCGCCTCAGGAGACAGCGCTTCAGTTGACAAATATGCCTATTCTCAGTAAACTAATTATAATGATTATAAAGAAGTAATCTTTATGGATTGGAGTGTTGGCGATGTCTGAAGTGTATTTGAAAGACGCGCTTGTCACATTGAAGGAAAGCGGTGTGCGGATTACACCGCAAAGGCATGCTATATTAGAATTTCTTATTTCTTCAGAGACGCATCCTACAGCTGATGAAATATATAGAGCGCTAGAAGCTGATTTTCCAAATATGAGTGTTGCGACCGTATATAATAATCTGCGTGTTTTCCGGAATGCCGGGCTAGTCAAGGAGCTTACTTATGGAGATTCTTCAAGTCGGTTCGATTTTGTCACACATGATCATTATCACATCATTTGTAATCACTGTGGGAAAATCGTTGACTTCCACCATCCTGGACTTGAGGAAGTTGAGCATCTCGCTTCCCATGTGACAGGCTTCGAAGTCAATTCTCACCGCCTTGAAGTATATGGAACATGTCCTGAATGTGCAACAGGCGCCAATAAAGCGAAATAAGAAAACCGGTTCCGAAGTTTAAGACGGAACCGGTTTTACTTATTTCTTTTTAGATGACTCTTTTTTACTTGCGGGACGGTTATACGCCACATCGAACTCTTTGCCTTCTAATGAAGGATCCAACGTGAGCGGCTCCCTGCAATGTCCGCACATATCGACACGTCCAAGCATTTTAGTCGTTTTGCCGCAGTTCGGACAGACGATTTGCACAGCTCTCGTCGACAAAGTCCCGATCCAAGCATACACGACCACGCTGCCAAGAATGGCAATGAGTCCGAGAACCATGAAGATCAACATAATGATTTCATTCTTTCTGAAGAAAATCCCAAGATACATAATGACGACACCGATGAAAATGAGGGATAGCGCAAATGACCGGATCCGGTTTATTTTATTTTTATAAGGTTTCATCCATAATCCTCCTTAGAATGAATGGTATTGAATAACGTTACTGGAAAAGATTTTGAACGTTCCTCAATCAATATAGCATAAATTCCAATCGCATCATATTTTACGAATTTTGAATGAAGGATTTTTTAGAAGTTGCGTCGAAAGAAAGATAGGTGGAGGTGTCGTAATGGAACAGGTTCTAAGACCAATTTATCAAGAACGGGCAAGCTCGCCAGAAACGTTAGGTGTCATCCTCGTTGAAAAAAGAGGTGCAGGCGATCCGATAACAGACACGTTTGACGAAATCATGCTCATCATTACGTCTAATGAAGATACGCCTATATATACAAAACATTATACAGATGGAACTGGGAAGGCAGCGATGCACGTCATCAGTGAAAAGCAGTTGAGGAAATGGCTGTTGCTCGGGACAAGAAGAAAAGTTGTAGACTGGTTGTTCTATGGGAAGATTTTCTTTGACCGCAATGAATTCGTCGAAAGTTTGAAGAAGGAATTGAAGGAATATCCATTCTATGGACGTAAGATAAAGATGGGACTTGAGCTGTCTGGATTGGTGAGAGTGTATATGGAAGGGAAAATGTTTTTCGAACAGCAAAACTATATGGATGCGTATCATCATGCAATCCAATCCCTTCACCATCTTGCAAGACTCACTGTCATTGAAAAAGGATTATCTCCTGAAGTGACTGTATGGTCTCAGGTCAAAAAGATCGACCCGGCAATCTATAAACTGTATGAAGAGCTGATCATGAGCGAAGAAGCGATAGAGAAAAGGTTGGAGCTTCTATTCTTGGCAAGCGAATTCTTCATTCATAACCGTACACTGGATGGCGCGCGGCATATCATGGACGTCATGTCGATGAAAGAGACGTGGACGATCCAAGAGCTTCATGAACATGAGGAGTTAAGGATGTATTCAATCAACCTTGAAGTCCTTGTTGAGTTTTTAATTGAAAAAGGAGTCATTCAGATCGTTGAAAGCGACTCGAAAAATGAATATGTCTTCCATAGAGACTATCGGGTTGAGCAATGAACATTGAGAGGATGGATATAATATAGTCGATTTGCGTTGCAGGCAGCATCCTGTAATATCATGACTCCCTTAGGGTCGCAAAAGCCGTTCTTCGTAACGGCTTTCTCCTCAATCAACGGAACTTCCTAATCAATCTAATCAAGCCCATTCTTCGAATTTAGAGCTTCTGATAAGTTTTTTTGTTTTTAGTGTTGACTTATAAAATAAGCCCATGCTATTATAGTAAACGTCGCTGAGGGAGTTAGTTACTCAGCCCCGAAAAAGCTTGAAAAACTAATATAAAAAAGTTCTTGACTCTACAGAGTGAAGATGATAGATTAGAGAAGTCGCTTTTGAAGAAGCGCAAAACGAACCTTGAAAACTGAACAGCAAAACGTCAACAAATAAAGTCTTGCAGCCGACGCTGTCGGTGAAGAGACAAAACGAATCTTCGGATTCAAACAGAATTGACATCTTAAATGATGCCAGCAAGAAACTCGAGCTATTCAAGTTTCTCTAAACTGGCGTCCGAGGCATGGTGCAGTGCTAGGAGATGAAGGAGAAAGGGAAGGAGCGTACTTCAGTACGTGACTGACCGAACGACTGAAATCGACAACGCAATGTGCCGTGCATCGGACGCCAGTATTATGGAGAGTTTGATCCTGGCTCAGGACGAACGCTGGCGGCGTGCCTAATACATGCAAGTCGAGCGGATTGACGGGAGCTTGCTCCCTGATATTAGCGGCGGACGGGTGAGTAACACGTGGGCAACCTGCCCTGCAGATGGGGATAACTCCGGGAAACCGGGGCTAATACCGAATAATCGGTTCTTCCGCATGGAAGAACTCTGAAAGACGGTTTCGGCTGTCACTGCA
>NZ_LQYA01000049.1 GCF_001531445.1 Sporosarcina koreensis | reverse complement strand
GCCGATGGTAGTAGGGGGCTTCCCCCTGTGAGAGTAGGACGTCGCCGGGCAAAGGCCATCCCCTGTGGGGGATGGTTTTTTTGTGTTTAAAATTAGTTCTTCTCAAGCAAAAGTGCATAATTACCCCATATCCAAAGAAGCTTGTTACGCGTCCAAAACAACTCGAGTCCAAAGAGCCCCATCCCACGCCCCAAGTTCAATTTTCATTTATCAATTATCCAACCTTCAGACATCCGTTTTACACTAAACTATATAAATTTTCCAACTCTATTGCTTAAAAAATATCAGTAGTTCATGATTAAGAGAATAGACATCGAACGAGGTGCATTACATGAAACGGGGAACTACGATTGTCATAGCCATAGTTCTTGTTCTTGCCATTCTCTTTTCCTATCAATACCAAAAGCCGATACTAACTACGGAAGAGGCGATTGTGCAGGCATATGAATACTTATTAGATCCCCCAGATGGATATGGGGATGACTTGATACCTACTAAAGAGATAGAAGAGATGTGGCCAACTCTCACAAGATTATCGCTGAAGCATGGATTCTACTCTGAAATGGTGAACCGTCGTTCATGGGAAGTAACCTTTGAATATGATGGCAAGGAGCCTACGGTAATCATTGATGCCATAACGGGCGATTTGATAATGATAACCGGACCAATGAATTAGAAGGGGAACTAAAGGGGGGATTACAATGGATCGGAACGAGTATAAGACGCTTTCAAGTTTCTATCCAATAAAGGCTGTCGTGGAAGTAAAGGAAATTGGAAAGGGAATTAGTTCGGATGCAAAGTTAGTTGTCACATCTATTGAAAAATATATATTGAGAAGAATAAAAGATTCCAAACAAGCGATAACAGAATATAAAGTTTCGAAAGTGTTAAGCAGGCATAATATTTCTCCTGAAATTCTTTTGAGCGTAAGCCATCAGCCTTTTATTGAATTTGATGATGGTATTTATAATCTGCAAACGTTCATCTCAAGTCATAACAGAGAGCATAAAATTAACTTCTATGACTTAGGAAGAACAATAGGTATCTTCCATTCTGAACTACAAAGGATAGATGGTTTGTACGAGCAAGCCGATCGTTTTTCATTGCATGAAATGTGGGAGCGGTTGAAACAAAATAATGGATTTCCGAACCTGGTTTTCAAAGGTGAATTACAGAAAATGGTAGAGCGGTGCTTTACGCTCAATCATGAAAACAATTGCTATATCCATGGTGATTTAGGAAAATGGAATCTCTTATTTGGTGAAGATAATATATACATAATTGATTTTGGTGAAGTTAGAAGAGGAAATAATCATTTTGATATGAGTGCAGTTATATCATCGACATTGGACTGGAGTCAAGAGAACGTAGTAATATTTGCTTCCTTACATGACTTTATGAAGGGTTATAAATCGAACTTTGCGCAATTTGATTGGACACTACTTAGCGAGAGTCTTGCTCTATGGTTTACAAGAGGTATCGTTGCTTTATTAAATCATAATGGAATTGATGCCCGCAACTGTGATTCTGCAAAAGTAATGATTGATAGAAAGAATAGATTGGAAGGCATTATAAAGGCTATAATAGAAACTCCTTAAACGGTTCTGAACTCTCCTCGTTTTCGGAATTGGTTAAAATTAACACCGATTATGCGCGAAAATGTAGCTTTATGAGCTTCTACTTGTATTTATGCTTATTTAGAAGATTTTATGCGTGGCTTTGAAATATTATGCGCCTTTGATTTGATTTATGCGTGAATATCGAAATTTATGCTTCTTTGGATGGGGGGAGTGGTTATGAAAAGTTTCTCAATGTTTTTATTCAGCCTGGTGCGAGTAGTGATGTTGGTCATATTAAGTGGCTATTTTCTTCAAATGACGGATGGGATTACGGATCTGAGGGTTATTTATATATGCATTGCCATTCCCCTTTTCGTTGTCAGCCATTTTATGCAAATGGCCAACGTCCGTGAGAGGACGAGAATTCTTTGTTCTGTAATTGATTTCATTGTCATTACGGGGTTCGGCTTTTTATTCTCGGAAAGCGGCTATTTGTATTTAATTTTTTTCGGCATTCTGTCTACGACTGTTTTTATATTATACGATCAAAAGAAGCTTCTTGGTCTTTTTTCAGGCTTGTTTGTTGTGGTATGGATTGTGATTAGCTTCCGGATCTATGCACAGACCGGTGAATTTTCCCTCTCTAGTAATATGGTGAATGGGATGTTCGTGTTCTATGGTGCTTTCGTGGGGGGACTTATTCAAAATTTCCATAATGCGAGGGAAACGATTTCGGTTCAATATGGGCAGCTAAATGAATCCCATGTGGCTTTGCAGGCTGCGCACGGGCAGTTGCGAGCGTATGCCGAGCAGGTGGAACAGTTGACGGTCATTCGAGAGCGGAACGAGATTGCTCGGGAAATCCACGATACGGTTGGCCATAAAATGACTGCATTGATCGTGCAGTTGCAAGTGGCTGGCGAGATGGTGGAGAGGAATGTGGGGAAAGCGAAAGAAGCCATCGCCCTCTGTGAGCAGTTGACGCGGGATTCCCTTCAGGAGCTTCGAGTGTCTGTCAGGACGTTGAAGGAGGATGACCGGGGGGGTTCAATTTACGAGGTATTAGAGGGATTGCTCGATGAGTTTTCCGGGATGACACAAATGGAAACGTCCCTTTCATTGAATGGTGATTTATCGATCCTTCCTGCCCCCTTGCAGCCTACGATTAAAAGAGTTGTGCAGGAAGGGCTGACGAATGCGAAAAAGCATGGAAATGCTGGTACTTGCCTCGTGGCGATCCATGTAGGAGAAACTGAAATCCGACTGACCATCACGGATGATGGGATTGGACAGAAGAATGTCATCCCGAACTTCGGTTTGATCAACATGAAGGAACGTGTTGCGGAGCATGGGGGTTCATTTGCAATCAGAAGCGAGGAAGGGGAAGGGTTTGGGATTTATATTACCTTTCCAATTCAACAGAAAGAAGTGGGGGTGACGGGATGATAAAGATTATGATTGTCGATGATCAGCCATTGGTGCGGGAAGGGCTTAGCACGCTGCTTGGACTGCGGCCTGGGATTGAAGTTGTCGGGATGGCGTCAGATGGTAAAGAAGCGTTACATAAAACTGCAGATTTCTTTCCGGATATCGTGTTAATGGATATCCGGATGCCCGGCGTCAATGGGGTCGAAGGGACAAGGTTACTTAAGGACAATTTTCCAGATGTAAAAGTATTGATATTGACGACTTTCAACGACAGTGAATATATCTTCGATGCGCTTGAAGAAGGGGCGAGCGGGTATTTGCTGAAGGATATGCCGACAGATACGATTGTCCAGGCGATTCTTACCGTCCATCATGGCGGTGTCGTTTTGCCGAAGGAATTCACTTCTCAAGTGCTGGCGGAGCTAAGAATAAAGAGTCAGCACAGCACTGTTAACATGCCAGAAAGGATAGAGGATTTATCCGACCGGGAAGTGGAGGTGCTAACGCGTCTTGGAGAAGGGCTGAACAATAAAGAAATTGCAGAGGCATTATTCATTACCGAAGGGACGGTTAAGAACCATGTTTCAAACGTCATTCAGAAGCTGGGGCTCCGTGATCGCACACAAGCGGCCATTTACGCAGTACGCCATGGCATTACGACTTTCTGACATTACTTTTTACATATGTACATGAGAAACGGCACATCAATGCCGTTTTTTTCATGTCTTCAAAATCTATCGCGCGCTCGATGTAAGGGAAAGGCCTCTCCAATAAGATGGAAGTAAAGAAGGAGGCTGTGAAGAATGCTTACACTTTCGAATGTGAAGAAAGGTTTCGGTGCGCATGAGATCATCAAAGGGATTTCATTTCAAGTAGAAAAAGGGGAGTCATTCGGGCTGCTCGGTCCGAATGGTGCCGGGAAGTCGACGCTCATTTCAATGATATGCGGACTTCTTCCGTATGGGGCGGGTGAGATTCTTATTAATGGAAAGCTTGTCGGCAGGCATTTGAAGGAAACAAAGCAGATAATAGGTGTCGTTCCACAAGACATCGCTCTCTATCCGACGATGTCGGCACTCGATAATCTAATCTTTTGGGGAAGGATGTACGGCTTATCAGGGAATACGGCAAAAACGAGAGCGAAGGAAGTGCTGGAAGAAGTCGGGCTGACTGAACGGGCGAAAGGGCGTATTGAAACTTTTTCAGGTGGGATGAAACGGCGGATCAATATTGGTGCCGCTCTCATGCATGAACCACAGTTGCTCATTATGGATGAACCGACAGTCGGCATCGACCCCCAATCGAGGAATCATATTTTGGAGACAGTGAAAACATTGAATGAACAAGGAATGACGGTCATTTACACAAGTCATTATATGGAAGAGGTCGAGTATCTTTGCAAGCGGATTGCAATCATTGATGATGGGAAGCTCATCGTAAGCGGTACCCAAAGGGATTTAAGCAATCGTTTGGCGGGTGGAAGGGTGTTAAAGCTTACAGTCGATTCCTTGCGTCCTTCATTTATCGAACAGTTAAAGCAGCTGAATGGGGTGGAAAAGGTCATTGTCCAGCCTGCAGAGGAAATCGATGTGCATTTGCAATCGGAAATGGAAATCGTTTCGGACGTCATCCTGCTAGCTAGCCGATCGGGCATTGCGATACACAATATGCAACTTAAGGAAGCCAATTTGGAGACATTGTTTTTGCAATTGACGGGACGCTCTTTGCGTGAATAGGAGGGATTGTAATGAAAAGCCTTTTGATAGCCGTTAAAGACGCGAAGACCCACTTGAAGGATCGAAAAGCCATCCTCATGATGATTCTCATGCCAATCTTGTTAACGGTCATTTTAGGTTCCGCCTTGAAAGGGATGATGGGAGGCGGAAGAATGCCCGAAACGATTTTAGGCGTCTATACACCCGAAGGGAACGCAATGACAGCTAGCATCGTCCAGACGCTGGGCGATGATGCGCTTGTCATCACGGTTGAGCAAGCGAAGTCGGAAAAACAGCTCATGGAATGGATAGAAGACAGGGAAGTGCATATAGGCTTGCTTTTGCCTGATGGATGGGGCATTGATGCGAAAGAGCGTGCCGTCATCCTGCCGGTTTCAGGACAAGAAACGGGTGCGGCGATCATTCGGCAGCTGATCGAAACCTATGCTCAAATGTCGCATGCGATTACAAACTCGACAATATCCATCATGACAGAGGCAGCGGTATTGTCATCGAAGGATCGGACAGCAATCCAATCTGAACTTGCCGCTTCGTTAGAGAAAGTGGTGAATGAGCAACGGAATTATGTAAATGAACCGCCAGAAGAAGAATCGGTGAGTTCCATGCAGTACTATGCTGCTGCCATGGCAGCGATGTTCCTGCTATTCAACGCAATGGCTGGCGGAAAATCGTTTCATCAGGAGAGACGGAGCGAAACGCTGTCACGATTATTGATGACACCGACTACCGTACACTCTGTACTGGCTGGGAAATTCATCGGCACAATCTTATTTGCTTGGATACAATTTTTGATTTTTATGGTGGCTACACGTTTTCTGTTAAACGTCGACTGGGGCTCATCCATCATGCAAATTCTTTTCATAACCTTCTTCTATATTTTTTCGGTAGCTGGATTGGCAATGGTTGTAGCCGCATTCACGTCGAATGAGAAGATGGCGGATGTTGTCGGAACAATGGGTGTCCAAGTATTGGCATTGCTTGGAGGGTCAATGCTGCCCCTCTCTTTATTCCCTGAAATCATGCGAAAAATGGCCATGGCAACGCCAAATTCTTGGGCATTGACGAGCTTTACTTCGATCATGACAGGGACGCCTTGGTCCACGCTATGGTTGCCGGCAATGGTTTTGTTCGGTATCGGGGTTACATCTATTTTCATCAGTTCCCTCCGGCTTAGGCGCCGGATTGCTTAGGAGGTGTGCGGTGTGAAGAAAGTTTTATCGATTTGCCTGTTCGAAATCCGACGGACATTCAAGAAGAAATCGGCGTTTGTCTTAATGTTCGGGATGCCGCTGTTATTCACGTTTCTGTTTGGCAGTATGTTTGGAAATGATACTGCTGTTTCGTTCCGCATCGCATTGGTTGACGAGGACCAGACGTCGCTTTCCAAGGACATCATCCACAAGCTGATGCTCGATGAAATGATTACGTATGAGCTCGTTGCAGCTAGCGAGGCGAAGGAGCTATTGGCGAATAAAGAGGTGCAGGGCATTGTACGATTGGAAAAAGGCATTGCAACTAAGCTGCGCAATGAAGAACCGGCCATCAGCTTCCAACCTTCTCCCGGCATGGCAACTGCCCCTCTCGTCAAACAACAAGTAAATCAGGCGATGCAAGGTGTAGACGTTTACGTTGAAGCGGCACAGGTGGGAAGCCTTTATTTTAATGAAAGCTGGGAATCCGTCTACGAACGGCTTACGGAAAATGAGGGCCAGATCCAAGTCTGGACTGAACAAAAAACAAGTACATCTACTGGAAATCCGATGATGGGCATATCCTATAGCTCCGCAGGATTTTCGATCATGTTCGTTATGATCATGATGCTTTCGATGACAGGTATACTGCTAGAGGCAAGGCAGACGGGAATTTGGTTGAGATTGTTCACGACGCCCGTCACCCGTCTTCAAGTGATGCTTGGCTATTTTCTCTCGTTCTTCATTGTCGGATGGATCCAGTTTTTCCTGCTGATCCTGCTATCGTCCACGCTGTTTGACGTCAATTGGGGGTCACCGGTAGCATTGTTTCTCCTCGTCACGGCCTTGCTCCTTTGTGTCGTCGGTCTCGGAATAGCGATTGCAGGTTTCGTGAAAACGGTCGAACAGCAGAACGCCATCGGCACATTGGTTATTATTTCGACCTGTATGCTGGGCGGCGTCTATTGGCCGATCAGCATGGTACCGGACGCTATGCAGAAAATCGCCAATTTCGTTCCGCAGACATGGGCGATGGAAGGATTTACGACGCTGATTACTGAAGGCGGTACCATAGGGGATATCCTCATGCCGATTGCTATGTTACTTGGATTTGCGGCTATTTTCCTTTCTGTAGGTTTATCGAGAATGAAAGCCGTATGACACCGGAGATATCCGGTGTCTTTTCACGTTCCCTCCTTTATAATAGTAGGAAGTAAAGGAAGTGGAACGTTGAATGAAGCAAATCGATCGCCCGCTCGTGCAGGCATTGCAATTGTTAAAAGAACAAAATCCGGTTTCCTTTCACGTGCCGGGGCATAAGCATGGAGTTCTTTCCAACTTGCCAAGTGAAATGCAGGCTTCTTTGTCGTTTGATTTTACCGAGCTTACCGGATTAGACGATCTTCATGAAGCGGAAGGGGTCATTCGAGAAGCTGAAAGCCTTTTATCTTCTCTATATCAGTCAAATAGGAGCTTTTTCCTCGTCAACGGCTCGACGGTCGGCAATTTGGCGATGATCTATGCCGCTTGCCAGGCGGACGACACGATAATCGTTCAGCGCAACGCCCATAAATCGGTCTTCCATGCGATCGAATTGACGGGAGCCCGTCCCGTACTGCTCAGCCCCCGGTGGGATGCGCATACTCGTACTCCAGGCGTTCTAACACCGGACCAAGTGGAAGAAGCACTCGCTGCACACCCGCACGCGAAAGCCATCATTCTGACGTATCCGACGTATTACGGTGTAACGGGGGAGGGGTTGCAAACGATTATCGAACTATGCCATTCCCGCTCCGTCCCCGTTTTGGTCGATGAAGCACACGGCGCGCATTTCATTATCGGCGAGCCGTTTCCGCGTTCCTCCATCGAATTGGGGGCGGACGCTGTCGTGCATTCCGCACATAAGACATTGCCGGCCATGACGATGGGATCTTTTTTGCACGTTCGTTCGGAGCTCATTTCCGAAAAGAAAATTGCGCATTATTTACAAATGCTGCAATCCAGCAGCCCATCGTATGTAATTATGGCCTCCTTAGACGATGCGAGGGCATATGCGGCTTCCTATAAGGAGAACGATAAAAGTAAATTCAGGGAATTGCGCTCTTCATTCATCCAGGAGCTAAAGGAAATCGATTACCTAGAGATCGTGGAGACGGACGATCCATTAAAGCTGTTGATACGTGCTGAAGGGCATTCCGGCTTCGCATTGCAAGCAGCCCTGGAAGCAGAAGGGATGTACGCGGAACTCGCAGATCCCTATCAAGTATTATTCATAGTACCGTTGTGGAACGAGCAATCCATTCCTCCAATACAAGCTTGGAAGGAGAAAATGGTTGCAGCAGTCACTAACTTGGGTAAAGTAGAAGATACCCCTATTTCCATAAACTTAACTGCTTGGCCTGATGGCATCTCCACGCTTGCATACCCTCCATCCGCTTTAACAGACATGGAAACCGAATGGATACCAATGGATGAAGCAGAGGGACGTATCGCAGCGGCATCTGTCATCCCTTATCCTCCAGGCATCCCGTTATTGATTAAAGGCGAGGAGATAAAGGAAAGCCACATCCAAGCATTATCGGTATTGATGAAGGCAGGAGCAAGATTTCAAGGAACTGTCCGTCTTGCCGAAAGAGAGCTATTTGTATTGAAACGAAGGTTGGAGGAATCAAACATGTCAAAAGGAAAATTTATTACATTTGAAGGTCCTGAAGGGGCAGGAAAAACGACTGTCATTGCAGAAATCTATAAGAGACTAGAGCAAGAAGGCAAAAAGGCGATTCTAACCCGTGAACCAGGAGGCATCCGCATCTCTGAAAAAATACGGGAAATCATACACGACAATGAACACCAGGAAATGGACGGCATGACAGAGGCGCTCCTGTATGCCGCAGCACGCAGACAGCATCTCGTCGAACGAATCATCCCTTCCATGAATGAAGGAAAAATCGTCCTCTGCGACCGTTTCATCGACAGCTCACTCGCCTACCAAGGCTATGCAAGAGGGCTTGGCATGGAGGAGGTCATGACGATCAACTCATTTGCCATCGGAGAAACGATGCCCGACGTAACCATCTTCTTCGATATCTCACCGGAGGAAGGTCTCAAGCGAATTTCTAACAGCGGCGAACGCGAACAAAACCGCCTCGACAATGAAACATTGCAATTCCATCAAAAAGTATACGAAGGATATGACTTGCTACTGCAAAAATACCCAAACCGCATCATCAAAACCGACGCCAGCAAACCATTATCTGAAGTAACTGAAAATGTTTGGAAAATTATAAGTTCTCAACTCATTAATAAACAGGATTCATGATATAATATAGTAGAGGGCTTCTAGCTACTTGATTTGGAACTTGATTGTTTATTATAAGTATTTACCGTTGATTGTAGCGTAAGGCGGCGACTCCTGGGGGGATAAGCGGGACAGGTGAGACCCCGCAGTGTCGCGAAGCGACCGAGGAGGCTCACCGCCCGCCCCCCGGAAAGCATCCGCCTGAAGCGCAAATCAACAGTTTGACCAATTAATATAAAAAAGCTAAAAGGAGAGGGTACCGTGAAATTGATTGTGGCAGTTGTACAGGACCAAGATAGCAACCGTTTGTCTGCGGCTTTGACAAAAAATGATTTTCGCGCTACGAAACTAGCCAGTACAGGAGGGTTTCTGCGTTCAGGAAATACAACCTTCCTCATCGGAACGGACGACAGCCTCGTTCCGAAAGCTTTGGAATTAATTCGTGAAAATTGCCGTTCGCGCGATCAGATGGTAGCCCCCGTTTCACCGATGGGCGGCAACGCCGACTCCTATATCCCTTACCCAGTAGAAGTGGAAGTGGGCGGCGCTACGGTATTCGTCTTGCCAATTGAACAATTTCATCATTTTTGATGAAATGAGGTGATGTAAACATGAAAGTGAATGGAGAGTTCCGGACCGGGCCCGATAAGCTTAGAAACGATCCATTGCGCACGACGCAAGGGAACGCCCGGTTCGGTCAAATGGTTCTGAAACAGGAAGCACGCTTGCACGGGGAACAGATTACAAGACTTCTTGGAGATATTTCTTCCGCAGGGGACCGTCTTGCCCGTTCACGGAATTTACGGGATATGGCAAAATTCAAGATGCTCGTCCGCCGTTTTCTCAAGGAATCGGTTGAATCCGGACTGGGGTTGAAGCAATCTCATACGTGGAATCAATTCGGCGAAGGACGACGATTGAACATTGTTCAAACGATCGATGAGAAGCTCATTGAATTGGCGGAAGCTTTATTGAATGATGAACAGACATCTGTCGAGTTATTAGGGAAGATCGGGGAAATCAAAGGACTTCTCATTAATATATATAGATGAGCGTGTGTTTTTACACGTTTTTTGGAGCAAGGAGGTACAAGCATGGAAGGCATGGAAAATAGCATCAGGCGGAGGCAAAAGGCCGTCATCGACAGACTTGAGGCGACCTACCGGAATAACCGGATTGGTCACGCCTATCTATTCGATGGCGAGGCGGGCACTGGAAAAGAAGAGGCAGCCATCCATTTTGCGAAGCTTTTGCTTTGCGAGAGGCCCCAAAATGCTGTTCCATGTGAAACATGTCGCAATTGTAAACGGGTAGCATCAGGGAATCACCCGAATGTGACGAAAATCGAACCGGATGGACAAGATATTAAAAAAGAACAAATGTCTTCGTTAATCATGAAAATGACGAGAAAAGGGTATGAGCCTGGACGTAAACTGTATATCATATCCCGAGCGGATCGGATGAATGTTTCGGCTGCCAATACACTTTTGAAGTTCTTGGAAGAACCGGAAGGAGAAGTGACGGCAATACTTCTGACCGATTCCTATCAGTCGATTCTCCCGACCATCCAATCCCGGTGCCAGCGTGTCAGCTTTCTTCCGCCACGGCGGGAAGAGATGATTGCAAAATTGACCGATGCAGGGATTACCGCATCGATGGCTGCAACGGTTACAATGATGACAGCGGATATCGGGCAAGCGAAACAGCTTGCGGAAAATGATCAATTTGCACACATGCGAAAAACAGTGTTAAAATTGATTGAAGCATCAGATCGCAATGTACATGAAGCGCTTCTATTCGTCCAATCGGAATGGCTGCCGGCAATGAAAGAGAAGGAAGACGTGGAACGTGGTCTTGACTTGCTTCTCTATGCCTACCGTGATATCGTCTCGTTAAAGGCCGGACTTCAATCGGAATTGACGTTTCCCGATCAACAGCAGATGTTCCGGGGGCTATCGATGAAGATGACATACAGCCGTCTTTCAGCTAATATGGAAGCGATTCTGCAAGCGAAGAAAAAGCTGTACGGCAATATGAACCGTACACTTTTAATGGAACAGCTGGTGCTCAATTTGCAGGAGGGGTTAACGCTTGTATAATGTTGTAGGTGTCCGCTTTAAAAAAGCGGGTAAAATATATTATTTCGATCCTCTCGATTATCCGCTAGATGTCGATGATTATGTCATCGTCGAGACAGCCCGAGGAATCGAATACGGAAAAGTTGCGAGTCCTGTGAGGGAAGTCGATGAAAATGACGTCGTCTTGCCACTTAAGAAAATCATCCGCAAGGCACTTGTAGAAGACCAGATCCAAGTGGATGAAAATCGGACGGATGCTGAGCAGGCTTTCGGCAAATGTGTCGAGAAGATACGGGAGCATGAACTGGAAATGAAGCTTGTCGATGTGGAATATACATTTGATCGCAATAAGATCGTCTTTTATTTCACAGCGGAAGGCCGGGTCGATTTCCGGAATCTTGTAAAGGATCTCGCCGCCATTTTCCGAACACGTATCGAATTGCGTCAAATCGGCGTCCGTGATGAGGCGAAAATGCTCGGTGGAATTGGACCGTGCGGAAGAATGCTTTGCTGTTCGACATTCCTGGGCGATTTTGAACCTGTGTCCATCAAGATGGCGAAGGATCAAAACCTTTCGCTCAATCCATCTAAAATCTCCGGATTATGCGGTCGCCTCATGTGTTGCCTGAAATATGAAAACGATGAATATGAAGAGGCCAAAGCCCTCATGCCTGATATCGGGGAGCGGGTTCAAACCCCTGAAGGGCCGGGGAAAGTGGTCGGCTTGAATTTGCTTGAGCGAATTTTGCAAGTGAATCTGGCAGATCAGGAGCAAGTCTTGGAATATTCATGGGAAGAAATAGAGAGTCGAAAAAACTCAGTAGCTCAATTGACGAAATGATGGGGTGAAATAGTTGAAAGAAGGGAACTTTCTCGACAGAGTGATGGAGTTTGAGCAGCAGCTCGAAGCCATGCATGAGCAATTCCGGGAACTTATTGGATTTGTGGCGAAGATGACGGAAGAGAACCACTCACTTCAACTGGAAAACCATCATCTCCGGACGCGGCTTGAAGAATTGACTGACAAAACTCAATTGATGGATGAAAAACGGCCGCCTGAGAAACCCCACAGAGTCGACATCGGCGAAGGGGTGGACAACTTGGCCAGGATATATAATGAAGGATATCACGTCTGCAATGTCCATTATGGCAGCAGCCGTAAAGGGGAAGATTGTTTGTTCTGCCTATCCTTCCTGAGCAAACAGAATGCTTGAGATGAGCCGATCCTATAATTACGTAGGCATCGGCTCTTTTCTATTGATTGGAGAGAACTGAATGGAGAATTTATTGAAGGACGATGAACGGCTCGACTATCTATTGGCGGAAAATTTGCGGATCATTCAAAGCCCCTCCGTCTTTTCATTTTCACTCGATGCTGTCCTGCTTGCAAAGTTTGCATATGTGCCGATCCGTTCGGGTAAGATTGTCGATTTATGCGCTGGCAACGGAGCGATTCCGCTTTTTCTAAGTGCAAGGACGAATGCTGATATTACTGCGGTTGAACTGCAGGAGAGACTTGCGGATATGGCTCGGAGAAGTGTCAGCTATAACGGATTGGATGAACGGATCACGATCATGAATGATGATGTGATTGGAATTGCAGGAAAGATCGGGTATGAAAAATATGATACGGTCACCTGTAATCCACCTTATTTTCCTGCCATCGAAGCGAGTGAGAAAAACTTGAAAGAGCATGTTGCCATTGCGAGGCATGAAATTCACCTGACGCTTGAACAAGCGATACAGTCCGCCAGCGAGTTATTGAAGCAAGGCGGGAAAGCCGCATTCGTCCACCGCCCGGGCAGGTTGCTGGACATTGTGACAGCAATGCGGGCAAATAGGCTCGAACCGAAAAGGATCCGCTTCGTTTACCCTAAAGAAGGCAAAGAGGCGAATACGTTATTGATTGAGGGAATAAAGGACGGCAAGCCGGACTTGAAGATATTGCCGCCCCTTTATGTATATGGCCAAGACGGGGAGTATACGGAAGAAGTGAGGCTTTTATTATATGGACAAGACAAATGAGCATCTGTTCTATGTTCTTGAATGCAATGACGGCTCCTACTACGCGGGCTATACGAATGACTTGGAAAAGCGCATTCGCACCCATAATGAAGGAAAAGGTGCAAAATATACGCGCGCGAAGCTGCCGGTCCGCCTCATTTACCGGGAAAGCTTTGAAACAAAGCAGGCTGCAATGCGGGCTGAATATCAGTTCAAACAATTGACACGGACGGCAAAGGAACGATATATGAGGAAGGAGCAACGTATCGATGAAATCACAGAAAAGCGCTGAAACAGGTGCCGCAAAGCTATTTCTCGTCGGGACACCAATCGGTAATTTGGAGGACATGACATTTCGAGCGGTCCGGATCTTGCAAGAAGCGGATATGATAGCAGCAGAAGACACGAGGAACACGATCAGGCTTTGCAACCACTTCGATATAAGAACACCGCTTATGAGCTACCATGAACATAATCTCGAAAAGGGCGGAGAAAAAATCCTGTCATTATTGGCAGAAGGGAAGACAGTCGCTTTAGTGAGTGATGCGGGGATGCCGTGCATATCCGATCCTGGAAATGATATAGCCATGAAAGCGATTGAAGAGGGCTTCGATGTCGTTCCGGTCCCTGGAGCCAATGCTGCCATCAGTGCATTGGTCGCTTCCGGTCTACAGACGCAGCCGTTCTCGTTCATTGGATTTCTGTCGCGGCAGAAAAAGGAGCGTAACGAGCAGTTGCGGAAGCTGAAACAAAAGGAAGAGACTTTGCTCCTATATGAGGCGCCTCATCGCTTGAAGGAAACAGTCAAAGCGCTTACCGAAGCATTCGGCAGTTCACGCCGCGTCGTTTTGGCGAGGGAATTGACGAAACGGTATGAGGAGTTTCTCCGTGGAACGCTTGAGGAAGCTGTTTTATGGGCGGAGTCAAATGAAATTAGAGGAGAATTCTGTATCGTCATAGCAGGGAATGAGGATATCGAAGAAGCGGCTGAAAATTGGTGGAAGGATATAAGCATTCAGACGCATGTGGAAATGGTGATGGAAAAGGAAGGCGTATCATCGAAGGAAGCTATCAAATTGGTGGCGTTGGAAAGAGGTATGGCCAAAAGGGATGTCTATCAGGCGTATCATGTGAACGGAAGTGCATAATAAAAATCCAGAACGGATAATTGTTCTGGATTCCAAATTACTATCAACACAATAATAATTAATTTATCTTTTCTTCGATCTCTTTAATGAGTTGTCTAGCGCCATCCGGGCTTAAAATCAGCTTTCCGTCAATAAGTTGCAAGTTATTGTCGGATACTTCACCTGTGATTGAACAAGTCATATTTGGCATGTATTTCTTCAAGATGATTTTGTCGTCATCGACATAGATTTCCAAAGCATCTTTCTGCTCGATTCCAAGTGTACGACGAAGCTCGATTGGAATAACGACGCGGCCTAACTCGTCGACTTTTCTCACGATTCCAGTAGATTTCATGACAAGAATTCCTCCTAAACGATTTAAATTTTCGTCAAAATTCGACATATTTCTCTTGTCTATCAAGTATCATACCAAGTCTTCCAATTAACGTCAATAAAACTCGCTTAATATTATGTGGAGAATAATAGATTAATTGAAGAAAAAGGGACTTTTGATAGTTGGACTTCGACGTATCGTTGGGGTATTTAGTAACCGATAATGAGTGGGGGTAGGGAAATAGAAGTGAAAGAGCATTTGAGCATTAGTAAGGAAATTTAGAAACACATGAATTATTGCGATTATGCTTATTTGGAGCGGTTTATGGGCGTTTGAAAGTGCTTATGCGTGAAATGTTACATTTATGAGCATTTGTGAGGATTTATGCATGCCTAAAGGGATTTAAGCGTAGATTGACAATTTTAAGCGTGTCTACATAGCGCTTTTGTTGAATTTTAGATAATATGGATAGTATAAATTGAAACACAGGAGGTATTTTGGTGGCTGAACAGCAAAAAACATTTTATATTACGACTCCTATTTATTATCCGAGCGGAAAATTTCATATAGGAACTGCTTATACGACCGTTGCATCAGATGCGATGGCCCGCTATAAAAGATTGCGTGGATTTGATGTGCGCTTTCTAACGGGGATGGACGAGCACGGACAGAAGATCCAGGAGAAAGCAGAGGAGGAAGGTCTCCCACCACAGCAATACGTAGACCGCATCGCAGATATTGCCATTGATCTTTGGAAACTGATGGACATCTCGTATGATGATCTCATCCGAACGACGGAAGAACGGCATAAAGCGGCCGTCGAGAAAATCTTCCAGAAGTTCCTCGATAATGGTGACATTTACAAGGGTGAATACGAAGGTTGGAAATGTGTCCCTTGTGAATCCTACTTCACAGAGGCGCAACTTGAAGATGGCAATTGTCCGGACTGTCATCGCCCAGTAGAGAGAGTTTCGGAGGAATCGTACTTCTTTAATATGAAGAAGTATGCGGACAGGCTTCTGCAATACTATGAAGATAATCCCTCCTTCATCGAACCGGAATCCCGGAAAAACGAGATGATCAATAACTTCATCAAACCGGGGCTAGAAGACTTATCCGTCTCCCGTATGTCATTCGACTGGGGCATTAAAGTGCCGGGAGATCCAAAACATGTCATTTACGTGTGGGTCGATGCATTGACGAATTACATTACTGCGCTTGGATATGGCTCTGATGATGAAACGCTATTCAATAAGTACTGGCCGGCTGACGTGCATGTCGTCGGGAAGGATATCGTCCGTTTTCATACGATTTATTGGCCGATTTTCCTTATGGCACTCGATCTGCCATTGCCGAAAAAGGTATTTGCCCACGGCTTCATTATGATGAAAGACGGCAAAATGTCGAAATCGAAGGGGAATGTCGTCTATCCTGAAATGCTCGTGGAGCGTTACGGACTGGATGCGACACGCTATTTCCTGCTTCGGGAATTGCCATTTGGACAAGATGGCACGTTCTCCCCTGAATCATTCGTGGAAAGAACAAATTACGATCTTGCCAATGACCTCGGAAACTTGTTGAATCGGACAGTTTCCATGATCAATAAATATTTCGATGGCGTCATTCCGACTGAAGGACTTGAGCCGACCGAATTCGACAGTGTGTTGCGTGACTTCACAACGAATGCGATTGGAAAATACGAAGCTTCAATGGAAAAAATGCAATTCAGTGTTGTCCTTTCTGAGCTATGGACGATCATCTCACGTACGAATAAATATATTGATGAAACGTCTCCGTGGGTTCTTGCCAAAGACGAAGCGGACAAAGGTAAACTGGCATCTGTCATGGCTCATCTTGCTGCATCGCTCCGACAAATAGCGGTTCTATTACAGCCGTTCATGACCAAGTCGCCGATTCAAATCATTGAACAGCTCGGTTTGGATGAAACAATGCTTGCATGGGAAACATTAGGTGATTTCGATGCGATTCCTGAAGGGACGAAAGTGGTCGAAAAAGGAGTACCAATTTTCCCTCGTCTAGATCCAGAAGTAGAGATCGTCTACATTCGCGACCAGATGGCAATTACGGCTCCGCAGGAAAAACAGGAGGAAGAGCCTGCTGAAGTTGTGGAGAAAACGGAAGAAATTACGATCGATGACTTCGCAAAAATCGATTTGCGTGTTGCGACCGTTCTTGCCTGCGAGAGAATTCCCAAAGCGGACAAGCTGTTGAAGTTCCAACTCGATTTAGGCAATGAACAACGCCAAGTCGTCTCTGGCATTGCAAAGTACTATGAGCCGGAAGAATTGATCGGTGAAAAAGTGATTGTTGTTGCCAATTTGAAGCCGGTGAAATTACGCGGTGAATTATCCGAAGGTATGATTTTATCGGGCGAGTCAAATGGCGTCCTGAAATTGGCAACCGTCGACCCTTCATTGGAAAACGGTGCAAAAGTTAAGTAAATAAAACGACGGCGTTTCCTTCCGAGACGCCGTCTTTATCTTTTAACCGATTTGTCACCATACTGTAACGTAAGACATCATCCATTGAAATAGAATGAAGTCTGTGAGGAGAGACGCCGAATGTATATCGATACTCATGTCCATTTAAATGCGGACCAATACGAAGAAGACGTAAAAGAAGTTATCCAACGCGCAATAGACGCAGGGGTCAATAAAATGGTCGTCGTCGGCTTCGATCGTGTGACGATCGAGAAAGCGATGGAGCTTGCTGAGCAATACCCGTTCATTTACGCGGTCATCGGCTGGCATCCTGTAGACGCTATTGATTGTACCGAAAAAGATTTGGAGTGGATTGAATCCCTAGCGGCGCATCCGAAAGTCGTAGGCATTGGGGAAACAGGTCTTGATTATTACTGGGACAAATCGCCAAAGGACATTCAGCAGGAATTGTTCCGCAAGCAGATCCGCCTTGCGCAAAGAGTCGATTTGCCCATCATCATCCATAATCGCGATGCGACAGGTGATGTCGTCAGGATTTTGAAGGAAGAGGAAGCCGGAATAACTGGCGGTATCATGCATTGCTATGGCGGAAGCGTCGAGACTGCGAAAGAATGTATTGATTTGAATTTCCTGATTTCACTTGGCGGCCCTGTCACCTTCAAAAATGCCAAAATGCCGAAGCAAGTCGCAACGGATATTCCGTTAGATCATTTATTGATTGAAACTGATGCTCCATACCTTGCACCACATCCTCATCGCGGCAAACGAAATGAGCCAGCGCTCGTCACGCTCGTGGCAGAGGAAATCGCCCGTCTGAAGGACATTCCGGTTGAAGAAGTGGCAAAACGAACGACCGAAAATGCTTTGAAGATCTTCCGTATTCCGAAGTAATGCGGAGGCTGATTGTACGGCTTCCTAATTGAATTCATCCATCATCAATGGGAAAAGTTGAAATCCTATTGGGTTGACACGTCGAAAAGGAAGCTATATAATTTGCCGAGTGATAAAGGAGGAGTTTTTTCATGATAAAAAGTACCATGAAAAATCTGTTCTCGATGTCATTGAGGAGTAAACAAATAGGGGTTGTTGCATTTGCATTCGCATTTGCGCTATTTGTTTCAATCATTTCACTTGTTCTTTACGAAGGATCTAAGAAATCGGTCACACTTCATGTGAACGATGAGCAAATTGAAATAAAAACATCTGCACATACAGTTGGGCAACTTCTATCCAGTGAGGATATCGAAATTGCCGAACGCGATCTAGTAACACCCTCAGTGAATACCCCGATCGAAGAAGGATTATCGATCAGGTGGGAACAGGCAAAGCAAGTAGAGATTCAAACAGGTAAGGAAACAGAAAAGATTTGGACGACGGAACGGAAAGTCGGCGATATTCTAGCCGCTGCCGGCATTGACCTTATGGAATATGATGTAGTCATGCCAAATCTGGATGAAAACCTCGGAGAAGATCTACAAATCAATGTTCAAAAAGCGTTCCAATTGACGCTTATCGATGGCGGAAACGAGAAACAAAGATGGTCAACTTCGACTACGGTCGCTGACTTTTTAAAGAGAGAGAACATTCAATTGAATGAACACGACAAACTAAATCGAAAGGCGGACGGATTCGTGAAGCCCGGTTCGATAGTTGAAGTCGTGCGGGTAGAAAAGGTCACCGATGTAGTGGAAGAACCAACAAACTTCGCAGTCGTAACAAAAAGTGATGCCAAATTGCTGAAAGGACGCGAAAAGATTGTCCAAGAAGGCAAGAAGGGGTCTGTTGAGCGCAAGTTTGAAATTGTCAAAGAGAATGGCAAGGAAGTATCTCGTACGTTATTGAGCGAAAGAGTCATTGAGGAACCGCAAAAGAAAATTGTTGCGGTCGGTTCCAAAGTGGTAGTGGCAAGCGCCTATAATAAAAAATCGAATGTCGCCGTATCCCGCGGCAGCTCTTCAGCACCATCCGGCGGGAAGGAATTCTATGTCACTGCGACTGCTTACACTGCGCACTGTAATGGTTGCACAGGAAAAACGGCAACAGGCATCGACCTGCGAGCCAACCCGAATCTGAAAGTCATCGCAGTAGATCCCAGCGTGATTCCGCTCGGCTCCAAAGTATGGGTTGAAGGATACGGATACGCCATCGCAGGAGACACTGGCGGCGCAATCAAAGGGAAAAAGATCGACCTTCATGTACCGACAAAGGCGGCAGCATACAATTTTGGCCGTCGTACAGTGAAAATCAAAGTGATCGACTAATTTCATAGCAGTCATGTTTTTCCGCATCGATCCGTGGGGCTAACCAGTCCTGCGGTTTTTTTCATGATTTCACATAATTATTGACTTAACGAACAAATCGAACCCAATGCTATTCGATTGCCTGTACAATGGCCGCAGCAACACGTAAAATTAAACAAACGTAACCTAACGAAATGAGGGGCATCGTGAATATAAAGGAAATTATTGTCGTTGAGGGAAAATCGGATACAGTTGCTATCAAAAGAGCGACAGGGGCGGATACAATCGAGACGAATGGGTCGGCGATCGACGAAAAGACGTTGGATAAAATCCGACTTGCTCAGGAAACACGAGGGGTCATCGTATTTACCGACCCCGACTTTCCGGGTAGAAGAATCCGCTCCATCATCGAAGAACGGATTCCAGGTGTCAAACATGCATTTTTGCATAAATCGAAAACAATCGCGAAAAACGGGCAAGGACTCGGCATCGAGCATGCGAAAGATGAAGATATCCAAAGAGCACTTAAAGCGGTCTACTCCGTCGATGTCAAACCTATCGAGGAGATACCTCTTCGCGTACTGCTTGAGGAAAGGCTTGTTGGACATCCCGACGCGAAAAAGCGGCGGGACAGGGTAAGCGAAATACTGCAAATCGGACAAGTGAACGGCAAAGGTTTGAAAAAAAGACTTGAAATGTTCCGGATTGGGCAACATCAATTAATGGAGGCATTGAAAGTCCTGCACGAGGAGGATGGCCATGAATAGGGATATTGCAACACCCATTAGAACGAAGGAAATTTTAGAGAAGCATGGGTTTTCATTTAAAAAGAGTTTAGGGCAAAACTTTTTGATCGACCCAAATATTTTACGTAATATCGTTTCGCATGCTGACTTGACGGACAAGACGGGTGTCATCGAAATTGGTCCGGGCATCGGGGCATTAACGGAACACCTTGCAAGGACTGCGGGCAAGGTCGTCGCATTTGAAATCGATGGACGCCTTTTGCCTGTGTTGGAAGATACATTATCGCCGTATGACAACGTCACGATCATCAACCAGGACGTTCTTGAGGCAGATTTGAATAAAATCGTCGAGGAGCAATTCAGCGAATATGACGATATTGTCGTCGTAGCGAATCTCCCTTATTATGTGACGACGCCAATCATTATGAAATTTTTGCTCGGAAAAGTTCCGATCCGCGGGATGGTGATCATGATGCAGAAAGAAGTGGCCGATCGCATCACGGCATCCCCGAGCACGAAGGCATATGGATCACTGTCGATTGCGGTCCAATATTACATGGATGCCGAAGTTTCGATGATTGTGCCGAAAACGGTGTTCATCCCGCAGCCGAATGTCGAATCGGCGGTATTGAAGTTGACAAAAAAAGCGGAGCCGCCTGTGGACGTGAAAGACGAGGACTTCCTGTTCGCAGTGGCGAGGGGTTCATTCGTCCAAAGAAGGAAGACGTTGCTGAACAATCTGCAGTCCTCCTTGCCAGATGGGAAGGCGAAGAAGGAGCAGATTCTAAAGGCATTCGAGCGGATTGGCATGGATTCGGGCAGGAGAGGCGAGACATTATCCATTGAAGAGTTTGGGGAGTTGTCGAACGCCCTGTACGAAGAGTTCAAAAAATCGTAATAACAGATGCGTTTTTTGGCTGTATCCATCGAAAAAAGCAAAAAAAGAATTGACAGTGACAACGTTTTACTGATAAAATTCTTCTTTTAATTGACAGAACTTTTTAAAAGTGTTATACTAGTATCCAGTGAGGTGTAAGCGACGTGCCAAAAACATTAGCGGACATTAAGAAGTCATTGGATGCTCACCTGGGGAAACGTTTGCACTTAAGAGCAAACGGCGGCCGTAAGAAAACGATTGAACGTGCCGGAGTCCTTCGTGAGACGTATCGGGCAGTTTTTGTTGTTGAACTGGACCAGGATGAAAATGCTTTTGAAAGGGTATCTTACAGCTACGCGGATATTTTGACTGAAGCAGTCGAAATAACAGTTCTGGATGACGGAGACGCCACTGCGTTCATCGTCAAATAGTTTTTTATAGCAATCAATGTATTGTTTTTTATTAAAAATGCCTATGCCTTCCTTTACGGAGGCGCATAGGTGTTTTTTTATGCCCATTGCTCATACTAGAGTTGTCAGTCGATAAGGAGGGAAAACCTAATGGCGAGAAGGCGTAGTATAATGTCTGAGCACTTGAAGGAAGAGATTGCGAAAGAGCTTGGCTTTTACGATGTTGTTCAGCGGGAAGGTTGGGGAGGCATCAAATCGCGTGACGCCGGTAATATGGTGAAACATGCCATTCAGATGGCTGAGCGTGGAATGGCGGAAAGACGGAACGACAGCTAAGATCCACCCATCTCATGAACGACTGACAAAGGAAGAGCTGCACGGATGTCGTCACAGACGCCGTGCAGCTCTTTTCTGTCAGGTGGAATCTATGTCTCCGGTCAAATAAAGTTTAGTGGAAAAAGCTGTTATCAAATCTTCATTCGTATAAATATCGATTATTTCCTCACGGTTTTCGGTTATTTCCCAGCATATATCAATCAAATCGAAAGGAATATCAATTATTTCCCGAAAGTTATCGATCATTTCCCAAGATGTATTGTCATTTTGGTACTTTCAACTCAATCATTTCAGAAAGATTTCTGTCGCCTTTAAGTAGCCACTCTTCGCATTTGTAATTTTTCAGGATGAAATCCATTCGCCCTGTGGTAAAATAGGGAACAATGACAAGCTTGGAATGGAGGGGGCTGGATGTTATATGAGAAAGCACCTGCAAAAATCAACCTGACACTCGATGTCCTACATAAACGCCCCGACGGTTTTCATGAAGTGGAAATGATCATGACGACAGTCGATTTGGCTGACCGCGTCTGGCTTCGCCCATCGGATGACGGGCATATCAATATGAGAGTGTCCGAACGGTTCGTGCCGAATGACCGGAAAAATCTAGCCTATCAAGCAGCGGACCTATTGAGACGAAAATTCGGCATCCGCGACGGTGTCGAAATAATGCTCGACAAAAAAATTCCGGTTGCCGCAGGTCTTGCAGGCGGCAGTTCTGATGCCGCAGCAACACTGCGCGGACTAAACCGGCTATGGAAGCTGCAGCTGAGTGCGGACGAATTAGCGGATATCGGCGCAAAAATCGGATCGGACGTATCATTCTGTGTTCACGGAGGGACGGCGCTTGCGACAGGGCGCGGGGAGCGGATACAGCATTTACCGGCACCACCCAACTGCTGGGTCATCCTCGCAAAGCCTTCCATCTCTGTTTCTACGGCGGATATCTATCGGAATCTCGATGTCAATTCCATCAAGCATCCCGACACAGCAGGTATGCTCGAAGCGTTGCATTCTGGGAATTACGAAAAGATGTGCGCATCCTTGGGCAATGTTTTGGAACCTGTGACGATGAAAATGCACTCGCAGGTCGTCGTGTTAAAAGAAAAAATGGAACAGTTCGGTGCAGATGCGGTATTGATGAGTGGAAGCGGACCGACCGTATTCGGATTCGTCAGGCAAGAGGCCAGAGTGTCGAGGATCTACAATGGATTAAAAGGCTTTTGCAAGGAAGTCCACGCAGTCAGAATGACAGGGGAACGTTTTCTTCTTGATTAAAGACGTACAATTATGATATTGTACGAATAAAACATTCGGATTTAGGGGTTGTTAATCATGAAGTGGAAAAGGAGCGGAAGACTCGTCGATATGACGCGTCACCTATTAGAAAATCCTCATACACTCATACCGCTCACTTTCTTCTCCGAGCGCTATCAAGCGGCCAAGTCATCCATCAGTGAAGATTTGACGATCATCAAGGAAACGTTCGAAGAGAATGGGACAGGCAAACTGATGACTGTATCGGGAGCTGCTGGAGGGGTGAAATACATTCCGCTAGTCTCTGAAACGGAAGTTCGTGAAGTGATGGCACTTATAAAAGAGAATCTTGGTCGGTCGGATCGCTTGTTGCCTGGCGGCTATTTATATATGACGGATTTTTTAGGGGATCCTAAAATGATGGATCGCATTGGAAAAGTATTTGCATCCGCATTCGGAGACACAGAGATTGACGTAATCATGACGGTGGCGACAAAAGGCATTTCGATTGCCCACGCGATAGCACGCCATTTGAATGTCCCGGTCGTCATCGTCCGAAGGGACAGCAAAGTGACGGAAGGATCTACTGTTAGCATCAATTATGTGTCCGGTTCTACACGTCGTATCCAGACAATGGTATTATCAAAAAGAAGCATGAAAAGCGGCAAAAGGGTATTGATCACCGATGACTTCATGAAAGCCGGCGGAACGATGGCCGGTATGAAGAACCTGCTCGAGGAATTCGACTGCGAGCTTGCGGGCATCGCTGTTCTAGTAGAGGCGGAACATGCAGAGGAAGTCCTCGTTGACGATTATCTCTCTTTGGTTAAATTACATGCAGTGAATGAGAAGGACCGCACAATCGAACTTGAAGAAGGCAATTATTTCATGAAGGGTGGAAAAACGGAATGAACTACGTAGCTACAGAAAACGCGCCGAAAGCAATCGGACCTTATGCACAAGCAGTGAAAGTGAACGGATTGGTATACACATCCGGACAACTGCCGATGACACCGGATGGTTTGCTCGTCGAAGGAACGATCGAAGAGCAGACGAACCAGGTCTTTGCGAACTTGAAAGCTGTATTGAAAGAAGCAGGATCTTCTCTTGAGCAAGTCATCAAGGCAACTGTGTTCATCAAGGACATGAACCAATTCGCAGCATTGAATGATGTTTATGCACAACATTTCGGTTCGCACACCCCTGCGCGCTCGACTGTTGAAGTAGCAAGACTGCCGAAAGATGCGTCAGTTGAAATCGAAGTCATCGCCCTTGCTGGTGAATAAATAGAACAAGTCTTTTAAACAGGTGAAGGAAAGCAATGCTTTTCCTTCATCTTTTTTATGCTGAAAAAGGCTACACAAAAGTTTTTTAGAAAAAGTTTGAAAAAATAAAAGGGAAATGCTTACTTTTGTAGAATGTAAATTGATGAGCAATGGAATGTTAAAAAGCGCTGGGGAGTCTCTGGCGCCCGGAGCTAGATGAAATAACAAAGGGAGTGGGGAAATAATGGAGGTAACAGATGTAAGACTGAGGAAAGTTGAGACGGACGGCCGAATGAGGGCGATCGCATCGATTACCTTGGATGGTGAATTTGTTGTGCACGACATTCGTGTCATTGAGGGGAATGACGGATTGTTTGTCGCGATGCCGAGCAAACGAACACCAGAAGGGGAATTCCGTGATGTCGCACACCCAATCAATACATCGGCAAGGATGAAAGTCCAAGAAGCCGTCCTGACTGCGTATCATATGGTCGAGGAAAAAGGAGTGCTGGAAGAAGCAGGAGCGTAAGTTAGAGGGAAAGGCACCAAAGAGGCTGTACAGAAGTCAGTAGATATTGACTTTCTGTGACAGCTTTTTTGTTGTCTTAGCATTGAATCAAAAGCCGCCGAGCGCCCAAAGCAGAAGGTTCCACACTCAAAAAAGGGGTAAAGGACGACCCTTATTATAGGCAATTCCCACTTTCATGCACAAATAAAAAAAGAAACGAACAATATTAAAAGAATTATAGCCTGTTGTCAAGTGGGTATAGTTGAAATTTATATTATTTTCGGCTATAGTCAATAATGAAATTATGGATGGAGGCCAGCAAATGACGAATACATATGCCATCGTCCTAGCTGCAGGGCAAGGGACGCGGATGAAGTCCGATTTATATAAAGTATTGCATCCTGTCTGTGGAAAACCGATGGTCGAACACGTTGTCGACCATATCCTCGGAATCGGCGCGGATAAAATCGTAACGATTGTCGGCCATGGCGCAGAGATGGTAGAAGAAACACTCGGTGCCAAAAGCGAATATGCCCTTCAGGCAGAACAGCTCGGCACAGCGCATGCCGTTCAGCAGGCAGAGGACCGGTTAGGCGAACTCGAAGGGATTACGCTCGTCGTCTGCGGAGATACACCGCTCATCAAATCGGAAACGATGCAAGCATTGATCGCACACCACTCCGACACGAAGGCGAAAGCGACAATCCTAACCGCGCATGCTGATGATCCTACAGGCTACGGCCGCATCATCCGGGATCAGCAAGGAAACGTCCTGCGCAATGTCGAACATAAGGATGCCTCTCAGGAAGAGCGGAAAGTGACCGAAATCAATACGGGGACATACTGCTTTGACAACCGTGCACTGTTCGAGGCTTTGAAAAAAGTGAAGAACGACAATGTGCAAGGTGAATACTATCTACCTGATGTAATTGGCATCCTAAAGGCTGAACAAGCACTGGTCTCCGCCTATGTAACCGACGATTTCAGTGAAACAATCGGCATTAACGATCGAGTCATCTTGTCGGAGGCGGAAAAGGTGATGCGTCAACGAATTGCAGAATCTCATATGCGAAACGGCGTGACGATTATCGATCCGGGCAGCACGTATATTAGCGCGGATGCCAAAATCGGCAGGGATGCAGTTCTTCAACCAGGCACGATGATCGAAGGACAGACGGTCATCGGGGATAAATGTATCATTGGACCGAACAGCCATATCGCCAACAGCGAAATTGGCGAGTCTACAACCATCCATTCGTCAGTGGTACGGGACAGTACGATCGGTTCCGGTACGACAGTAGGCCCGTTCGCACATATCCGTCCGGAATCCAAACTCAGCGACAATGTAAAAATCGGCAATTTTGTCGAAGTGAAAAAGTCAATGTTAGGAGAAGGAAGCAAGGTTTCCCACCTCAGCTATATCGGCGACGCGGAAGTCGGCACACAAGTCAACATCGGCTGCGGAACGATCACGGTGAATTACGATGGGAAAAACAAGCACCAAACAACAATCGGCGATAACGCGTTTGTCGGCTGCAACTCCAATTTGATCGCACCTGTAAAAGTTGGCAAAGGCGCTTATGTAGCGGCTGGATCGACCATTACAAAAGATGTACCAGAAAGTTCACTTGCAATTGGGCGCGCGCGACAGGAGAATAAAGAAGGATACGCAACAAAATTAAATCTTAACTAACCAGGGGGACCATGATGGCTAATCATTATCCTAATGATAAACTGAAGATATTCTCTTTAAATTCAAACGAAACACTTGCACAGGAAGTAGCGGACGAAATCGGACGCCCACTCGGCAAGTGCTCCGTCAAACGTTTCAGTGACGGAGAAATTCAAATCAATATCGAAGAAAGTATCCGAGGTTGCGATGTTTTTGTCATCCAATCAACCTCCAACCCAGTCAATGATAATCTGATGGAGCTCCTCATCATGATTGACGCATTGATGCGCGCATCAGCCCGTACGATCAATGTTGTTATGCCTTATTATGGCTATGCACGCCAAGACCGCAAAGCGCGTTCCCGTGAACCGATCACGGCGAAGCTCGTAGCGAACTTGCTTGAAAAAGCGGGTGCGGACCGTGTTATCGCAATCGATTTACACGCGCCACAAATCCAAGGCTTCTTTGACATTCCAATCGACCATCTCGTAGCAGAGCCGATCCTAACGGAATACTTCAAAGGAAAAGGCTTGGAAGGCAACGAACTCGTCATCGTATCTCCGGATCATGGCGGCGTTACACGTGCACGTAAAATGGCAGACCGTATGAAAGCGCCAATTGCAATCATCGACAAACGCCGTCCGCGTCCGAACGTTGCCGAAGTGATGAGCATCGTAGGGAACGTCGAAGGAAAAACAGCAATTCTAATCGATGATATCATCGATACTGCCGGAACGATTACAATCGCTGCGAACGCGATCATCGAGAATGGCGCAAAGGAAGTGTACGCTTGCTGTACGCATCCAGTGTTGTCCGGCCCTGCCATCGAAAGAATCGACAATTCACAAATTAAAGAATTGGTCATTACGAATTCAATCGAACTGCCGGAAAGCAAAAAGTCTCCGAAAATCAAGCAATTGTCGATTGCGAAGCTTTTGGGAGAAGCAGTTAAACGTGTATTTGAAGAAAAATCTGTCAGCACATTGTTTGAATAAGCAAGTCAGTTAGTTTCATGTCGTCTGATTTTGGGTATTTCAAGAGATAGAATATACTTTTTTCAGGAAAGGTGACTACGCAAATGAGTACAGCAATTCAGTCGAAACCAAGAGAAACAAAAACGAGATCAGCTTTGACAGCATTACGAAAAGACGGGTTTATCCCATCGGTTGTTTATGGATATAATACAGAATCTACACCGATTGCCGTAAAAGAGGGCGATCTACTGAAAACGTTGCGTGAAGTTGGACGCAATGGTGTCATCAAGCTCGACGTCGATGGCAATCAATTGAACGTCGTATTGAACGATTTCCAGGAAGATGCTTTGAAAGGCGATATCCGCCACGCGGACTTCCTCGCAATCGATATGTCCGAAGAGCTTGAAGTTGATGTTACGGTACATCTTGTCGGTGAATCCGTCGGCGAGAAAGAAGGCGGTGTCGTACAGCAACCGAACCGTGAAGTGACAATCAAAGTCAAACCATCGGATATTCCGGAGTCGTTCGAAATCGATATATCCGAAATGCAAATCGGCGACACATTGACAGTCGCAGATGTGCGCGGGAAATCGAAGTTTGAAATTATTACGGATGATGAGTACGCACTCGTTACCATCTCCGCTCCACGTTCCGAAGAGGAATTGGAAGAGCTTGACGCCGATACAGGCGCTGCGGATGCAGAGCCGGAAGTCATCGGTGACAAAGAGGAATAATAATGGTTGGAGCGCACGTGCAAAGCGTGCGCCCTTTTTATAATTTATTCAAAAGGAAGATACGCATTATGAAAATGATTATCGGACTCGGAAACCCGGGGAAGCAATACGAGAAAACCCGGCATAACGTCGGATTTCATGCAATCGATGAATTGGCCCGTCGACTAGATGCACCCGCTATGCAACTGAAATTCAACGGCGCTTATACGATCATCCACCGCCCGGAAGGAAAAGTGATGCTCGTTAAACCTTTGACATATATGAATCTCTCCGGCGAATGTGTCGGGCCGCTCATGGATTATTATGACGTGGAGCTTGAAGACATCGTCGTCCTCTACGACGACCTGGATCTTGCTCCCGGCAAATTGCGATTGCGTCAAAAAGGAAGCGCTGGCGGCCATAACGGCATGAAATCATTGATTGCCCATCTTGGCTCTGATTCCTTCAACAGGATACGCATCGGTATCGGCCGTCCCACTGGCGGCATGAAAGTGCCAGACTATGTACTGTCCCCATTCAGCAAGGAAGAACAGCCGCTTATTGAAGAGATGGTGGAAAAAAGCGCTTCTGCCTGTATGGATTGGCTTAAAAACCCGTTTTTAGAGGTAATGAATAACTATAATGGCTCATAAGGAATAATCATCGGCTCCCTAGCCTATACTTTGTTAAAAAGGGGCCGATGGAACAGATGAAATCGAAAGACATTCGTTATTCATGCAGACATTGCAACAGCGAGGTCGGCAGCATCCCGCTCTCATCTGCCGAAGAGATCATCCGTGAACTGCAGAAGGCGGAAGAAGGGCAAGGCGAGCGTTTCTTGGAATATGATGAAAATGGTTCGATGACGGTTCGTTGCATTTGTGAGCAATGTGAACAGTCAATGCGAATGAATCCGGATTACTATGCATTACGGAAATGGATACAATAGAATTTCTGCTTTGGCGTTTCGTACGCGCAAAGCTTTTTTCACTTCAATTACAGCAAAGCGAGGAAAATAATCATTGGATGCGCTCATAGATTTATTTCTACAAGACAAAGAGATTACTAAAGTAGTTGAGGAGTTGAAAACAGGACAGGACCGTCAATTGCTGGCGGGCCTATCGGGCGGTGCAAAGGCTGTCCTTTTTAAGACTGTCCACCAATCCGCAGAGAAGCCGATTCTGATCATCACTCCCAACATGCTGCAAGCACAACGTACATACGAAGACCTTGTGAAGATGCTCGGCGATTCACTCGTTCATTTGTATCCGGCAGAGGAATTGATCGCTGCCGATTTTTCCGTGTCCAGTTATGAACTGCGCGCGAGCCGGATCGATACGCTCGACCATATGGCGCGCGTCGGCAAGGGGATTTATATTACGCCTGTTGCGGGAATGAAAAAACTTCTCCCTCCGAAAGAAAGATGGCTTGATAATTCCTTATCTGTCCATCTGGATGACAGCATTGATGTAGACGTATGGATGCGGAAGCTTGTGGAAATGGGCTATGGAAGACAGGAAATGGTAACCGCGCCGGGCGATTTCGCTCTAAGGGGCGGCATTTTGGACGTGTATCCATTAAATATGGAAAACCCGATCCGAATTGAGCTGTTCGACACGGATGTCGACTCCATCCGGGCATTTTCCGCAGAGGATCAGCGCTCGACCGATAAACTGACAGAAGTGACGATCCTTCCCGCAACGGAATACGTGTGGGACGTTTCCGAACTATCGCAGATCGCCTCGAACTTGGAAGAAGCCCTTCGAACAAGCTTGAAGCGGATGAAGAACGAAGAAGCGAAAGAATCACTGACAATGAACATCACACGGGATATCGGACTTTTGCGCGACGGCATCACTCCGGAAGGGATGATGAAGTATGTATCATTTTCGGACAGGGTTCCATCCTATATTGGTGATTATTTTCCGAAAGACGGTATCGTCCTATTTGACGAAATCGGAAGGATCTTAGAAGTATCTACCTCCCTTGAAAGCGAAGAGAAGGAATGGTTTCTGACGCTTCTTGAGGATGGAAAAATCGTTCATGATGCGAAAATATCGTTTTCATTCGAAGAGATGCACAAAATGCTCGATCAGCCGAAGTCATACTTATCGTTGTTCGTCCGAGCGGTGCCGGGCATCGTCCTGAAAAAAACCGTTTCATTCTCCTGCAAGCCAATGCAGGAATTCCACGGGCAGATGAACTTGTTGAAAAACGAAATGGAGCGTTGGCAGCAAGGGAAATACAATGTCTTCGTCGTTGCCGATGGCGAGGAACGGATGAAGAAAGTCCAATCGATTCTAAGAGATTACGAGATGGATGCGGCATTGAACGGCAAGCCGACTGAGGCAGGAGCGATTTCCATCATCGAAGGGGATCTATCCGCGGGGTTTGAATTGCCGTTCCAACGTCTTGCAGTCATTACGGATGCCGAGCTATTCAAAGGGAAGCCGAAAAGAAAAGCCCGTCCGCAGAAAATGACGAACGCGGAGCGCATCAAAAGCTATTCGGAAATAAAACCCGGCGACCATATCGTCCACGTCCATCACGGAATCGGTAAATATTATGGCGTCGTGACGCTCGAAGTGGGCGGTGTCCATAAAGACTATCTCGATATCCGCTATCGCGGAGAGGACAAACTTTTCGTCCCTGCCGATCAAATTGATCTGATTCAGAAGTATGTCGCTTCCGGAGAGAAGGAGCCGAAACTCCATAAACTCGGCGGCGCTGAATGGAAAAAGACGAAAAGCAAAGTATCCTCTGCAGTCAAGGACATCGCAGATGATCTGATCAAGCTCTATGCGAAGCGCGAAGCTGAAAAAGGGTACGCGTTCTCTTCAGACGACGACTTGCAGCGTTCCTTTGAAAATGCGTTTCCATACGACGAGACGGAAGACCAGCTCAGATCCATTGCTGAAGTTAAACGCGATATGGAGCGGGAGCGTCCGATGGATCGGCTCCTTTGCGGGGATGTCGGATACGGGAAGACGGAAGTGGCGATCCGGGCTGCGTTCAAGGCGGTTGCGGACGGCAAACAAGTCGCTTTCCTTGTGCCGACGACAATTCTTGCCCAGCAGCATTACGAAACGATGAAAGAGCGGTTCTCCGGTTTCCCGGTTGAAGTGTCGCTATTGAATCGTTTCCGTACGCGGAAAGAGCAGACGGAAACGTTGAAAGGACTGAAGGCCGGCACGATCGATATTGTCGTCGGCACTCATCGACTCCTTTCCAAGGACGTCGCGTATAAAGATCTCGGTCTGCTTATCGTCGACGAAGAGCAGCGGTTCGGCGTATCGCATAAGGAGAAGTTAAAACAACTGAAAACGAATGTGGACGTCCTCACATTGACGGCGACGCCTATACCACGGACATTGCATATGTCGATGCTTGGCGTACGGGATCTGTCCGTCATCGAAACGCCTCCAGCGAACCGTTTCCCGGTCCAGACATATGTCATGGAACATAACTTCGGTCTTGTGAGAGAAGCGATTGAGCGCGAACTGGGGCGTGGTGGGCAAGTATTCTACCTATACAACCGCGTTGAAGACATGACACGCAAAGTCGATGAAATCAAGCAGCTCGTACCGGAAGCGAGGGTCGCCTTCGCGCACGGACAAATGACCGAATCGACGCTTGAATCTGTGATTTTGAGCTTCCTGGAAGGTGAATACGACGTCCTCGTCACGACGACGATTATCGAGACAGGCATCGATATTCCGAACGTCAATACGCTCATCGTCCATGATGCGGACCGGATGGGCTTATCCCAGCTGTACCAGCTGCGCGGACGGGTCGGACGGTCGAACCGTGTTGCGTATGGTTATTTTCTCTATCAGCGGGACAAAGTATTGACAGAGGTTGCGGAAAATCGCCTGCAGGCAATCAAGGAATTTACGGAGCTCGGATCCGGATTCAAAATCGCGATGCGGGACTTGTCGATTCGCGGAGCCGGAAACTTGCTCGGCTCCCAGCAGCACGGCTTCATCGATTCCGTCGGTTTCGACTTGTATTCCCAAATGCTGCAGGACGCAATTGAAGAGAAACAGACAGGCATCGTAAAATCGGAAATTCCAGATGTCGAGATTTCTTTGCCGGTCAATGCCTATTTACCGGATTCGTATATTAAAGATGGATTCCAAAAGATTCAAATGTATAAACGGGTGAAAGCGATCGAAAGCGTGGAGGATTACTCTGAACTTGTCGATGAGATGACAGACCGGTTCGGCGATCTTCCGTTAGAGGCAGACCTATTGCTTCGTGTGGGGAGGATAAAAGCATGGGGCCGTATGGCAGGCGTCGAATCAATTAAAAAACAGCGTTCTGTCATTGAAATCCGTCTAACAGAAGAAGGGACAGCCAAAACAGATGGAGCTAAAATCGTTTCGGAATCAATGGAATTCGGCCGTGCTGTCGGTTTTACAATGGAAGATGGAAGACTGATCATCACGGTGGATGAACGCCATACAGGCAAGAAAACCGAATTCGATGTGCTAGAAGAGATGATGCGGATTTTACAATCGTCGATCAAAGAGCCTTCACCAGCAGATTCCGTCTAAAGGAACTGTTGCATAAAATGTCCAAGCATGATGCATACTATATCCGAACGGAAGACGGTTTTAATTTTTGGAAAGTGAGGCATCATGCATGAAAGCAACAGGAATCGTGCGCAGAATTGATGATCTGGGTAGGGTGGTCATCCCGAAAGAGATCAGACGGACGCTTCGCATACGTGAGGGCGATCCGCTTGAAATCTTCACCGACAGGGATGGCGAGGTTATTCTAAAGAAATATTCTCCTATTTCCGAGCTCGGTCAATTTGCGAAAGAGTACGCAGAAACACTATACGAAACCCTCGGAACACCCGCCCTGATCAGTGACAGGGATGAAATGATCGCCGTATCCGGATTATCGAAAAAAGATTATTTGAACCGCCAATTGGCACCGGACGTGGAAGACATTTTAAAGGGCCGCACCATCGTTACGGAAAAGCTTGAAAAGGCAGTGGAATGGGTGCCCGGACAAGTCGAGCAAGTGAAATCCTACTGCATCGCCCCAATCGTAGCGGGCGGGGACACAATCGGCGCCGTCTATTTACTATCGAAAGTCCATTTTATCGGAGAAGCCGAACAAAAAGCAGCCGAAACTGCAGCACATTTTTTGGCGAAACAAATGGAGCAATGAAAAACAGCCTGCACGCACCGAGAAGAATCGGGGTGGGTGGGCTGTTTTTTTGCAATACAGTTCATTGCTTTATCTTCATTTGACCTATAAAATTTAGAACTTCGTTTATCCAATCGAAAATGGCGGTTTCTCTTTCTGTTTGGTCTATATCTTTAGGTAAAATCAGCCATTGAAGTTCAATTGGCAGTTCATGATTTTTTTCTCTAAGACGAGTATTATGAATTGCCTCCTCATCAAAAAAGAACAATTCTTTGTCGTTTGCAGCCGTTTGATAGACGCGTGTGGAATATTTTTTGCCATTAATAGAAAGTTCATAATGCCCACGTGCAAAAGGTCGGCATTGAATATGATGGCCCTTTAATTTGGAAAGGGAATACTCAAATGCTTGAAAATGTGCTTCATTAATCAAAAACTCTTCCAAGTAATATTTATTGTCCACATGCTTATTCAGATTGACATCGTAAACATCGTACATAAAAAGAATTTCTGGGTGTCGTGAAACTTTCTTGTTCAATATGTTTCCCTCACATCTTGCAAAAGGTTTAAGGCGTTCCTTCACTAAATAGTCAATATTATTATGGTCTAAATCACATCCATAACTTAGAAGGAATACAGTCTTCAAATTACTCAGCACCCCATTTTGGCAAACTGTTATGATATAACTTGATATTACCATAGTGTTCTACAAAATTATCATCTCTTAAATACCAGTGCCAGTTTGTTATATTTGCAGCCGTTGTAAATAATGGAGTTACACCCTATGCGAAACCCTCGGAACACCTGCCTTGTTCAGTGACAGGGATGAAATGATCGCCGTATCCGGATTATCGAAAAAAGATTATTTGAACCGCCAACTGACACCCGATGTGGAAGAAGTATTGGCAGGCCGCACCCTCATCATCGAAAAACTTGAAAAAGCGGTCGAATGGGTGCCCGGCCAAACCGAGCAAGTGAAATCCTACTGCATCGCTCCAATCCTGTACCAGCATTTTTTATAGTTGTAGATCGCAATGAAAAAAGGTAATTCCCAAATCTCGGAAATACCTTTTTTCATAAAAATGTTCTGATCTTTTTTAAGCATAGTTCAATCACATCATCAGGAACTTTTTCTTTTATTGTTGCATTTCTAGCACGAAAATCTAGATTTTTCAATTGATCAAGGATTACTACACCTTCAACTTCTAAACCCTCAGGCAAATGAACATGAAAGCCCCATTGTCTTGTTGTATTGCTTATCGGACATACAGATGCATAGCCGGTTGTTTCATTGAATCTCTTAGGGGATAATACAATCGCAGGTCTTCTCCCAGCTTGCTCTCTACCCGTTTGAGGATTGCAATCCAAGTAAATAATATCTCCTCTGTCTGGAATTTGCATCTGTTATATTTCTTCCCTTCCGGCAGGCTCACTAAAAAACTCCTGGTGGGGGTTGCCACCTTCACATTGTGCTAGTAATTCTTCCAACGTGAACTCATTTTCAACAGGTCTAATGATGATTCTTTCACCATCATCTGAGATCTCTAGTTGTGTACCATTAACGACACCGTATTTCTTTGCTATCCTTTGGGGAATACGAACGCCTATACTTCCTCCCCATTTTTGTGCAGTCGTCGTCATAGCCAACACCTCTTTTTTATTCGTTTCCACAATGATATCTCCTCCAGAATCGTTTGTATATATTTATATATATTCCCCTGTTCGTTAAAAAAATACACTTTTCTACTATGATTGCGTTAAAGCAGCAACGGGTCAAGGATACTTAATCCTTTGAACTGGCATGGGTTTGAACCCTCACGGCTGATGTGATTCTCGAAGTGCAGTTTTTTCCATAAACACTTATACTATTTGTAAGGCGGTGATATGTGTGCTAACAAATGAAATTAAAGAACAACTTATTGAAAAGGTAAAGCAAGAAGTCAATCCAGCTTTCATTATCCTTTTTGGCTCTTTTGCAAAAGATACGGTACGCGAAGAGAGTGACATTGATCTTGCTTATTTCAGCAACAAGCAACTATCATCTTATGATCGTTTTCTGCTATCAAATGAGCTTGCCTTAATAGGCGGGCGAGACGTGGACTTAGTTGATATTAAAGAAATTGATACGGTTTTCACGATGCAAATCTTTGCACAAGGCATTCCTATCTATTTACAGGATGAAAATGAATTTATCCGTCAAAGAATGAGAGCCTATAGTATGTATGCAACATTAAATGAGCAACGTGCCGTGATTATAAATGACATTAAGGAAAGGGGTAGCGTATATGGAGATGAATGATGTCATTTTAAACAAAACGACAACGATTGAGCGCTGTTTGAAACGTATTCATGAGGTGTACGAAGGGAATCCTGAAAATTTAACAGATTTCACGAAACAAGATAGTATCGTGTTAAATATCCAACGTGCTTGTGAAGCAAGTATTGATTTGGCTATGCATGTAGTGAGCGAGCGAAAACTAGGCGTTCCAAAAACGAGTCGTGAAGCATTTAAGCTTTTACACGAAGCGGGTTTGATTGAAGCAGATCTTGCAAAAACATTAATGAATATGGTTGGCTTCCGCAACATCGCTGTTCATGATTACCAAGCTTTAGAACTTGATATTTTAGAATCGATAATAAATAAACATATAGATGATTTTAAACAGTTCACAAAGGTGTTTTTGCAGTTGGGAAATCAATAAAAAACAGCCTGCACGTACCGGAAAAAACGGTATGGTAGGCTGTTTTATGTTCTATTTAACGGGCAATATGGACACTTCTCCGTATCTGGCAGTTCCTTTAACAAGCAGCAAGTCGTCCGTTTGTAATTTGCCATGGCTTCAAGCGGTTCTTCATTCTGCAAATACTGTTTAAAGGGCGAGCGTCTCATATGCGGTTTCCATGGTTCATCATCCACTAGGAAATCGAGGTCACTTTGTGCAGCAGGGTTCTCTTCGTTGATAAGCATTGAATACATCCATAGCAAATAACCCCATACATTCTCCCACAGGATCAGTTTGGAAATATGCGCGCGCTTGCTCATATATTCGGTGACTGGATGTCCGTGCTGTCCGAGAAGGGAAAGGATCGCTTCGTGCCGGTCATGGACATCCTTGAATGAATCCGGCGGAATGGAAAACTGTATCGTCCCGTTATCGATGAATAAAGAGATGTCTTCCAATTTGCCGGTATAGAGCAGGTTGGACTTGCTGAGCATATGGAACAGCCCCGCCATGAAGAAACCGTGTCTCCTCATATAAACGGAAGCTGCTACGGCATCAGTCGGCGCGCCGGTTAATGCTTGAATTTCCAAAAACAATTCAGCTGTCGCTCTTTCCGACAAGATCGCTTGGGCGTTCGTAAATGCATCAGACTGCCTGTTCAGAAACACGCCAAACCGTTCCAACGATGCAATGTGCTCGTCGTTCAGCTTAGGCACCTGTATTGCTCCTTACTTGCTGCACGACACAGCGTCCACGACCGTACGGAACACAGTGCGGCGTTCCGAAAAGGGGATCCGTCGATACTTGGCATTCCATGCCGAACACCGCGCGGACGAGGTCGCAAGTGATAATATTTTCAGGTCTTCCTTGTTCGTAAACCCCGCCGTCTTTAATGGCGACAATATTATGGGCATAACGGGAAGCTAAATTCAGGTCATGGAGCACCATGATGATCGTGCGGCCTTTTTGTTCATTCAACTCGAACAAGAGATCCAAAATTTCGATTTGGTGCGTCATGTCAAGATATGTCGTAGGCTCATCCAACAGAATGACGTCCGTATCTTGGGCAAGTGTCATGGCAATCCATGCACGCTGGCGCTGGCCGCCCGATAATGTATCGATCGCCTGGTCGCGAAGGTCGCTAATTTTCGTTGCTTCCATCGCTGCCTCGACCTTCTTCGTATCTTCCGTAGTCCAACGGGAAAGCCATGATTGGTGAGGATAACGACCTTGTTTAACGAGGTCGTGAACCGTCAATCCTTCCGGTGAGACGGGACCTTGGGGAAGGATGCCCATCTTTTTCGCGACATTGCGGGAGGACATGGAATGGATATCTTTCCCTTCCAGCAAGACCGAACCGTCCGAAGGCTTCAACAAACGCGCAATCGAACGGAGCAATGTTGACTTTCCACAACCGTTGCTTCCGACAAAGACGGTGATTTCACCACGTGGTATCGCCAAATTCAAATTCTCAAAAAGAAGATGATCTTGGTAGCCGATGGATAGGTTTTTTGTATTTATAGTAGGGTGCATACTAGAATGCCTCCGTTTCATTAATCCTAAAATAATGAACTCAATACTAAGAAGCATACCATATTCTCAACCAATTGAGAATGATAATCATTTATTTGTTGAAAACACTTTACAAATGACAGTCGAAAAGATTACACTACTAACTGATAATGATTATCAGTGTGGAGGGAAATACATGAATAGATCTATGAAAGCACTTTTATTGCTGGCTCTTAGTGTGATTTTGGTGGCCGGTTGTTCATCAAAGAAAACAGAAGATAAAGGCGCGGGCGGCGAGTCGTCTGAAAGCAGTGTAACAATTGTCGGTTCGAACGGCGAAGTAACGCTTGATAAGCCTGCGAAGAAAGTTGTCGTTCTTGAGTGGACGTATGCAGAAGATCTGCTTGCACTGGGCATGCAGCCTGCGGGTATGGCGGATATTCAGGAATACCACAACTGGGTGAATATCGATGCGGAATTGAATGATGATGTCGTTGACGTCGGTGGTAGGCAAGAGCCGAATTTGGAAGCGATTGCTGCAATTGAGCCGGATTTGATCATCGGGGTCAGCTTCCGTCACGATGCAATGCTAAAGGATTTGGAGAAAATTGCTCCGACGGTCATCTTCAATCCGTATCCAGAAGACGAGTCAATTGATTTGTACAAAGAAATGACGACGACCTTCAATGAAATTGCGAAAGCGGTAGACAAGAAGGACGAAGCTGATAAAGTGATGGCGCATTTAGATGAGAAGTATGAGGAAGCGAAAGCTGAAATTGAGAAAGCTGACCTGAAGACAAAAGATGTCATCTTGACGCTTGCTTACACGGGTCCACAAGCTCCTGAAATTCGCGTTTTCACACCGAATTCCATGGCTTCCCAAATCCTCGAGAGGATTGGCTTGAAAAACGTGCACGTGCCGGATCAATTTGAAGTATTCGGATCGAGCACATTCAATGTCGAAGGGTTGACGAAGTACGAGGATGCAAACTATTTGTATTCAGTTCAAGATGAAGACAATGTATATGAGAAACAATTGAAAGATAATGCTGTTTGGAAAAACTTGAACTTTGTCAAAGAAGATCGATTGTTTGATCTTGGTGGAGACACTTGGTTATATGGAGGTCCGCTATCAGCCGAAACATTGTTGAATCAAATCGTCGATACGATGGTCAATAAATAATGGCGGGAAAGTCTTCAGGGAAAAGATCGTTGTTCGTTATGATCATCGGTCTTTTCCTGTTGGTCGTTTTATCCTTTATTCATCTGACACAAGGTCAAGCCGATTACACAGTTTCCCAACTTTTGAAGGAGGTTTGGGTAGAGGGGCGCATCCAAGATATCGTGCTTTCCCTCCGGCTTCCGCGTTTGGTAATCGGCATTTTAGCGGGTGGTGCGCTCGCTGTTGCGGGTGCCATTTTACAGACGTTGACGAATAACCCGTTGGCGTCTGCAAGCACGCTTGGCATCAATGCCGGGGCTTATTTCTTTGTCGTCGTTTCGATGATCTTCTTTCCATCAATCCTTGGGGATTTTCCTTTTTTAGTTGCATTGGCAGGCGCGGTACTTTCTTCCGTACTCGTTGTTGTCCTGGCAGGGAAGCAGATGGAGCCAGTACGCGTCGCCTTGACGGGGATGATCATCTCCTTGCTGTTTGCTTCCATGACAGGCTCGTTGCAGCTGTTGTTCGAGAACCAGACGAACGGCCTCTTTTTATGGGGATCGGGTACGCTTGTGC
>NZ_LQYA01000048.1 GCF_001531445.1 Sporosarcina koreensis | reverse complement strand
GGCTAATACCGAATAATCGGTTCTTCCGCATGGAAGAACTCTGAAAGACGGTTTCGGCTGTCACTGCAGGATGGGCCCGCGGCGCATTAGCTAGTTGGTGGGGTAACGGCCTACCAAGGCGACGATGCGTAGCCGACCTGAGAGGGTGATCGGCCACACTGGGACTGAGACACGGCCCAGACTCCTACGGGAGGCAGCAGTAGGGAATCTTCCACAATGGACGAAAGTCTGATGGAGCAACGCCGCGTGAGCGAAGAAGGTTTTCGGATCGTAAAGCTCTGTTGCGAGGGAAGAACAAGTACGGGAGTAACTGCCCGTACCTTGACGGTACCTCGTCAGAAAGCCACGGCTAACTACGTGCCAGCAGCCGCGGTAATACGTAGGTGGCAAGCGTTGTCCGGAATTATTGGGCGTAAAGCGCGCGCAGGCGGTCCTTTAAGTCTGATGTGAAAGCCCACGGCTCAACCGTGGAGGGTCATTGGAAACTGGAGGACTTGAGTACAGAAGAGGAAAGCGGAATTCCACGTGTAGCGGTGAAATGCGTAGAGATGTGGAGGAACACCAGTGGCGAAGGCGGCTTTCTGGTCTGTAACTGACGCTGAGGCGCGAAAGCGTGGGGAGCAAACAGGATTAGAT
>NZ_LQYA01000047.1:139496-212283 GCF_001531445.1 Sporosarcina koreensis | reverse complement strand
CGAAGATTCGTTTGTTCTTTTCACCGACGAGGTCGGCTCCAGAACTTTATTTGTTGACGTTTTGCTGTTCAGTTTTCAAGGTTCATTGCGCCGCACTTCTCGCAGCAACTTTTCTAGTGTAACATTCTCTCTTAGGAGTGTCAAGCACTATTTTAAAAGAATAATTGGAGCGGGTGAAGGGAATCGAACCCTCATCATCAGCTTGGAAGGCTGAGGTTTTACCACTAAACTACACCCGCGTATGAAATTTGGCGCGCCCGACAGGAGTCGAACCCATAACCTTCTGATCCGTAGTCAGACGCTCTATCCAATTGAGCTACGGGCGCTCGGTTTTTTTATATGGAATATGGTGCGGTAAAGAGGACTTGAACCTCCACGGGGTTAACCCCCACTAGGCCCTCAACCTAGCGCGTCTGCCATTCCGCCACTACCGCATTATTTGCGACACACTTTATTATACAACTCTCAGTCGAGATGTCAATAGTTTTTTAAAAAAATGGTGAGCCATGCAGGATTCGAACCTGCGACCCTCTGATTAAAAGTCAGATGCTCTACCAACTGAGCTAATGGCTCGTGCTTGATGTAATGTCTTGTTGTTAAGGAATGAGATCCTTTATTATGAGACGTTGGATTGTATTTGGATTAAAACCGTTTTAACCCGGATTGCTTTGGTTATTAAAACCTGTTTGCTCCTAATCCCTTTCGGGATTCCTCGCAAAACTTTTTAATCGCGAAGCGCTTAAAAAGTTTGGCTGGGGTAGCTGGATTCGAACCAACGAATGACGGAGTCAAAGTCCGTTGCCTTACCGCTTGGCTATACCCCAACGATTTAATTAATCTCCATGTCCTCTCTTCGTAAATCGAGGTACTTATTTCGTTTACCCTCTTTACTATGAACATAAACATGGAAGTTATACATAAAAAGTTGGTGACCCCTACGGGATTCGAACCCGTGTTACCGCCGTGAAAGGGCGGTGTCTTAACCGCTTGACCAAGGGGCCGTTTAAATTGTTCCGAGTAGGAAGTTCAATTCGTTTTAATGTCATTCCCTAATCGACTTTTCCTATTATAGACACTCCTCATTCATTCGTCAACAGTTTTAGTGAATTTTTTTTCGTAATCGAGAAAAAGCGCTTGCCTACTATGTTTTCTTCACTCCGCAATAGACGTTAATGCTCTATTTCAATCGTATTGATGCTCTTCCCGAGACGACATCCTCTTCGCCTTAGTGGGAATCGTCTTGATTGGATAGCAAAAACGCATAAATTCATAAATAAGCACATAAGATTTCCGAAAGAAGCATAAATCTGTAGAAAAACGCATAATCTCATGTAATCACGCACAAAAGTTTTTTACATACATAAAGAACCCCACTGAACATTATCCGTCTGTAAACTGTTTTATACGTAATTCACCAGCTTTATGCGCGAGTAAGTAACCTTATGCGTCATTCACTAGTTTTATGCGCAGTTAAAAAGTATTTATGCGTCGTTCTTCCAATTTATACGCGTTAGCAATATCGCAAATACAAAAAGTTACTGTCGGCATTCTCACCGACAGCAACTTTTAATTTTGAACGAGTGCGATTTCACCTGTGCATTTGCCGCAGCGATATTTCCTTACGTCCATTCTTTTTCTACGCTTGTATTCAAGACGGCAGGATTTGCATTCATATAGATAGATCTTGCGAGGCTTGTCGTTCACTTTTCCAAGCGGTTTGCAATATCTCGGCGAGCCGGTTTCCCGCAATAGCCTTTTAAAGTCCGCGTCGCCATGGCGATACCCTTTTCCTTCTTGATGGAGATGGTAATGGCATAGCTCGTGCTTGATGATGCCGATAAGCTCTTCTCTATCGTAGAGCTCCAAGACGGTCGGATTGATTTCGATGGAACCATCGAGCAGTTTATAACGCCCGCCTGTTGTTCGGAGGCGGGCGTTGAAACGAGCTTCGTGACGAAAAGGTTTTCCGAAAGCTTCTATAGATAGTTGTTGGATGAGTCGCTGTAGGTCATGTTGTTCCATCCCGGTTTTCACGTTAGCTGCTCAGTTCCCTTTTGGTGGAATCATCGTCAACGAGATTCTGCCTTTGTTTTTATCTACGCTTTCCACCCAGACCGTCACAATATCACCCGAAGCGACGACATCGAGCGGATGCTTGACGAAGCCTTTTTTTAGTTTCGAAATATGAACGAGCCCGTCTTCCGATACACCGATATCGACGAATGCACCGAAGTCGACGACATTCCTGACGGTCCCTTGCATTTCGATTCCTTCATATAAGTCTTTAATGTCAAGTACATCTGCTTTCAATAAAGGTTGCGGGTAGTCGTCACGCGGATCACGGTTCGGGCGCTTCAACGTGTCGATAATATCGCGCAATGTCACTTCACCAATATCCAGTTTTTCCGCAAGCGTCCGAACATCCAATTCAGAAAGAGCCTTAACTGCCTCTTCCTTCCCTAACAAACTTTTGTCCACTCCAGCTTCCGCAAGCACTTGTTCCGCGACAGTGTAACTTTCGGGGTGAAGTCCGGTCGAGTCGAATCGGTCTTTCGCTTCCGGTATGCGGAGAAAGCCAATTGCTTGTTCATATGTCTTCGCACCGAGACGAGGAACTTTTTTCAGTTGCGTCCGTTTTTGGAACAGCCCTTCCTCTTCACGTGCCTTGACGATGTTTTCCGCAACGGTCTTCGAAAGGCCCGCCACGTATTGCAACAATGAGGAGGAAGCCGTATTCACATTTACGCCTACCCGGTTCACTGCGGTTTCGACGACGAATGATAATGACTCGGACAATTTTTTCCGCGCGACGTCATGCTGATATTGTCCTACGCCAATCGATTCAGGATCAATTTTCACAAGTTCGGATAAAGGATCCTGCAATCTTCGTGCAATAGAAACGGCACTCCGCTGCTCAACTTGAAGCTCAGGGAATTCTTCACGCGCCTGGGCTGATGCTGAGTAGACGCTGGCTCCCGCCTCATTGACGATGACGTACGAAACCGGCTCTATCGATTCCTTGATGCAGTCTGCGATGAATTTTTCCGTTTCCCTCGATGCCGTTCCGTTGCCGATTGCAATGATCGGGATATTGTATTTGGCAAGCGTTGAAAGAATCGTTTTTTTCGAAGCTTCCTTATTCGCTTTCGGAGGATGAGGATAAATGACCGACACTTCAAGCATTTTCCCTGTTTCATCGATGACCGCCAACTTACAACCCGTCCTAAAAGCCGGATCGACGCCGAGCACCATCCTGCCTTTTAACGGCGGCTGTAAAAGGAGACTCTTCAAGTTTTCCGAAAATACATGGATTGCTTGGGCTTCGGCCTTCTCTGTCAATGCTGCCCTGATCTCCCGCTCGACAGATGGGGCGATCAGCCGTTTAAATGCATCCTCCGTAGCCTCTTTAACTTGCAGAGCGGACGGAGATTGCTGCTTTTTGATCAATTCGCGTTCAAGGACGCCAACGATCCGCTCCGTCGGGAACGTCACGCCTACACGAAGAGCCTCTTCTTTTTCTCCCCTGTTCAACGCGAGCACACGGTGAGGGACAATCTTTTTCAATGGTTCCTCATATTCGTAGTACATTTCATACACGCCACGTTCATCATCTGCTCCTTTACGGAGTGCTGCAGCCATTTGGCCGTCAGACCATGCTAGTTTCCGCACACTTTCCCGAAGCGCAGCATCATCCGCAATTCGCTCCGCGATAATATCGCGGGCTCCAGCAAGCGCTTCTTCGACGGATGCTACGTTTTTCTCTTCATTCACGAAAGCTGCGGCAAGGTCTTCCGGATTTTCTCGACCGAATGCCATCAACTTGTCCGCCAGTGGTTCTAGTCCGCTTTCAATCGCAATCATCGCTCGCGTGCGCCTTTTCTGTTTGTATGGCCTGTACAGGTCTTCCACTCGTTGCAAAACTGTTGCAGATTCGATGTCCTTCTTCAGCTCATCGGTCAATTTCCCTTGCTCTTCAATCAGCCGAACGACTTCCTCTTTCCGTTGTTCCAACCCTTTTTCATAATGGTACGCATCCTCGATCGCCTTGATCTCCACTTCGTCGAGGGAGCCGGTCGCTTCTTTCCGGTAGCGCGCGATGAACGGGACCGTATTGCCTTCGTCAAGCAGAGATATGACATTTGCAGTCTGCTTCGTACCGATTGAAGCTCTTTTTGCGATTGCTTCTATTAGTTTGTTCGTCATTCATTCCCACCCTTTCTTTCTTCTTATAAGTTTACCATTTACCTCTATACTTACTCCATTCCTGCAAATGAAAAAACCCGCTTCCTTTTACTGAAGCAGGCTGCCGGCGATAAATGTGGCATCATCGCCGGATTGCGTCGATTCTTTTACGATGTTGTACAAGTCATAGGCATTGGAGCTCTGCTTCATGCTTGCTTTCGGACTGTTCAGCGTCACTCCATCCGAATGAAGGAAAAACAGATCTCCAACGTCATATTTGTATGTTTGGGTATTCATTTTTTGTGGCCTTCCCGATAAATATCCCATGACAGGCAATGGATAGATCATCTTGTCACAGCCATGCAGAATATACAGCCTGACATTACCGACACAGCTGTATTCAATCGTGCCTTCCTTATAGTTGACACGTACGATCGCAACGGCCGCACCGCGTTTCTGCACCATGTATTCATTGCAGCGGCTCAGCAGTTCATCGAGCGACTCATGGTGATAGCGCTCAAGGACTTGCGGAATGACTTCTGCGGATTGCCTTGCAACTACGCCGTTTCCTAATCCGTCGGCAATTGCACAGATGAAGTAATCCTCTTCGGAATGGACATAATACGTATCCCCCGATTCCATATTGCCATGCTTCGCTGCATTATAGACATACGCCTCTACATGATCATTTATAAACATCTCCACTACGATGCACCACCAGCCGCCACTATGGCCTCTTGAAGTTTTTTGATCGCTTTCCGTTGCAACCTAGAGACATGCATTTGCGAAATACCGAGACGTTCCCCCGCCTCTTTTTGGCTCAGCTGCTCGATATATGTATATTGGATGATCTGCTTTTCGCGTTCCGACAACACATTGAGCGCATTGGCCACGACGAGTCGATGGTCCGTCCTCTCAAACCCGTCATCCGATTCCCCAATTATATCGAACAAGGTGACTGTGCCGCCTTCCGAATCGGCTTCCAGCGTATGGTCCATTGAAAGGGCTTGATAACTCCTCCCCATTTCCATCGCTTCAAGGACCAATTCTTCGTCGGTATCCAAGTATTCCGCTATTTCACTAACGAGCGGCGAACGTTGCATTTCAATCGTCAACGCTTCGACCGCAGCTTTGATTTTCGGACCGAGCTCTTTAATGCGCCTAGGTACGTGGACTGCCCACGTCTTATCGCGCAAGAAGCGTTTGATTTCCCCGACGATTGTCGGTACAGCAAAGGCTTCGAAGCTGCGTCCCAGTTCAGGATCATACCGGCGGATCGCCCCGAGCAGGCCTAACATGCCGACTTGGACGATATCTTCATGGTACGGTTTTCCGTTTGAATATTTGCGAGCGATGGAATGGACGAGCCGTTCATAATGAAGGACGAGATTCGTCTGCGCTTCATCATCATTCGTCTCTTGGTATTGCCTGATCCATTCCAGCACTTGCTCTTTCGTATCCGGCTTATGAGTTGGCTGTTCGTTTGACATCTTCTTCGCCCCGCTCTCTGCCGAGATATTTGGTCATAAAGACCGTCACGCCCTCCTCATGATGAAATTTCACTTCATCCATGAGCGTCTCCATCAAGTAAAGCCCAAGTCCCCCTTCACGGAGGAAACGAGCGTCTGATGCGTCGCTATATGGTCCAATATGCTTTTTAGTCTCTTCAAAGTCGAAGCTCGCTCCGTGATCCGCAATCATGATTTCCAACCGCTCTTCGTACAAGGCGCACCCGACGACGACTTCTCCATCTTCGTCCTCGCCGTAAGCATGCTGGACGGCGTTCGTGATCGCTTCACTTGACGCGATTTTCAAGTCCTCGATGTCATCGTATGTAAACCCGAGCCGGCTTGCGATCCCTGAAATCATCAATCTTGCAACACCAACGTATTGGGCCTTTGCGGGTATTTTGATTTCTATATAATCATAATGTTGCATTATGGTCCTCACTTTCCTTCTGTTCAATATCGATAATTTCATTCAGACCGGTAATTTCAAACAGGCGGTTCAATCGTTTGTTCAATCCCGTTATCTTCACATGGCCGCCGTTAGCGGAAACAGCCTTGTAGAAACCAACGAAAACACCGAGGCCTGTACTATCCATATAGTCCACTTCGGATAGATCCAGTTCAGCCTTCAAGCCATCGACATTTTCCACGGCCGCCAGACGCTCCCGTAGGACAGGCGCCGTAAATGCATCTATTTCCCCGACAACCTTAAAATATTGAACACTATTTTGTTCTAGCAACTCGACTTGTAAATTCATTTCCTGCACCCCGACTCTCGATATTTGTATTGGATAGTACACTACATCCTTTCATACCCGCCACTCAAAAAGCTAAACCTGTTCCGGCTCTTTTTTGAAAATAACAATCGTAAAGTCGTCGCTTAATCGATAGTTTTGAAGACTGGCAAGATGATTGTAGACATATTCCGCGATTTGTTGAGCGGTTTTGTCTTTCACGTCATGAAGAAGATTCTGGATCGTATGCATATCAATGAACCCTTCTTCGGTCCTTGTTTCAGTGACGCCATCCGTCATCATTGCAATGAAGTCTCCGTCGTGCAGCACAACCGAACGCTCCTCATATTCAGCATCCGGTTTGACGCCGAGAAGCAGCCCTTTTGCATCCAATTCCGTAAACACGTCTTTTCTGCTATCGAAATGCAATGCAGGCTCGTGACCTGCGGACGCGTAGGAGAATGTCGTATCTTCGGAATTGTACTTGCCGTAAAACATGGAAATGAACATCGAGTCGTCGACACCTTTCTCGACGATCCGGTTAATGATGCCGAGCACATTACGAGGGCTCGTATTCTCGTCAGACAAACCGTCCATGCCGAATTTGATCATGGACATACATAATGCCGCAGGAATCCCTTTGCCGATCACGTCTGCCACAGCAACGCCCGATTCATGCTTGTGATTAAGGAAATAGACATAATCTCCATTCATCTGTTTTGCGGGCTGAGATATATAGCCGACATCCAGACCGTTAACGCTTGGCATCTTCGTCTTCAGAAGCGTGTCCTGCACTTTCGTGGCGACATTCATTTCCATCTGGATCGCTTCCTGTTTTTGAATGAGACTTTGATGCTCACGCAATGTAAGACCATAATGAATCATCATTTCGATCAAGAAGTCCAGCGAATCCCACACTTCGTTCCGCAATTCGGGGTGAAGTTCGAATAATGCAGTTTTGTGTATGCTGATGACATCTTCAGGTGCAATCTCTTTTTCAATGAAACGTCTGCTGAACTGCTGTCCAACATAGAGATCCTCTTCACTATGGCTCTCTAAATATTTTTTCATGATTTCCTTATACTGCCTGCCGACTTCTTGTGGCATCCACTACCACCTCCTCAATGAAGCCATTTTTTTGTCGTAATGATTGTTCCGACCCCTGGTTCAGAAGAGACTTTGAATTCGTCCATAAGTCGCTTCACTCCAGGCATGCCCGCGCCGAGACCGCCAGAAGTCGAAAAGCCGTCTTCCATCACTTTGCGTAGATCAGGGATACCGGGGCCTTCATCGGATGCAATGATTTTGATGCCAAATGCTCCACCCTCTGACACTCTTTCTATCTCGATTTTCCCTTTTCCGGCATACAGATAAATATTCCTCGCCAATTCGCTGATTGCGGTTGTGATCCGAGCCTGGTCGACGGTTCCGAAACCGGCCTTCTTTGCTTCGTTACGCCCTAATTGCCTTGCAGCAACGATATCCCATTCCGTGATTATCTCTACAGAAGACCTAAAATTCATTGTCAGGCCTCCAATTCTTTATAAAGTTTATCCAAACCGTTTTCCAAGTCTAATGCCGTCATTACATTATTCAAGCGAATCCCAAGCTCAATCAATGTAATAGCGACTGCTGGTTGAATGCCGGTAATTACAACTTTCGCGCCCATCAATCCTGTCATATTGATCACATCCCCCAATACTTTTGCGATGAAGGAATCAATGAAATCAATCGGTGTCAAGTCGATTACAACTCCGAGAGCCGCAGTCTCATGCATTTTATTCAACAGATCTTCTTGAAATTGAATGGCCGTCTGGTCATCCAGTTCCCATTGGATGGAGACGATGAGGACTTCGTTCAATTTCAAAATTGGTATGCGTGCATTCAATTGGCTTCCACCTCCACAATTGCTCGATTCGTCATTCCTAAAGCAGCCTGCATTCCCCTTTGCAACGTGCTTTTCGTCGTGAATTCATGTAGATCGATTCCAAGAGCGACAATCGTCTGTGCAATTTCAGGACGGATGCCGACCAGCATGCATTTCGCGCCGACAAGACGCACCGCTTCCGCCGCCTGTATAATATGGTGCGCAACCATTGTATCCACGACAGGGACTCCCGTAATATCGAGCAGTACTACTTCAGCCCGCTGACTCACTACGCCCTCCAAAAGGTTCTCCATGATCAACTTCGCGCGTTCGGTGTCGATCGTTCCAACGAGAGGCATGACTGAAATTTTTTCAAATACCGGAATCAAAGACGCCGACAATTCTTGCAGAGCAATCTTCTGCAAGCTGACAGTCCTTTCCCACTCAGTTGAATAGGCGTCGATAATGCTTTCCCTCAAAGGGTTGATCCAATTTCTGAAGATAAGATTGAAAGTCCGTAAATTGCTTTCATTGATGATCTCTTTCTCCTCAAGAAATTCGTAGACGACATCCGAAAAATTGTCGATCGCCTTATTCACGAATTTAATCGCCCAGCCGAAGCGGACAACTTTTTCTGTGAAGTCGCTGATTCGTTCGGTATTTGCAGCAGATGATTCGTTAATGTTAGAAGTCATGAGCACTGCGAATTCCCTGCTCGTTTTCTCGACAAGATGGTCAGGCATGAAGTGGAAAAAACGTTCTCCCTTTTCTTCCTTCATCCTTGTTATCCAACGCTCGATGATTTCGTCCATGTTCTTATTGATGCCTTCTACCATAATTTTATTCATTCGTTCAAATGCCTCCTCGCCAAATTGAAAATCCCATAGTTCCATTGTACAGAAAAAAGTTGTCTTGGACATCTATTTACAGCTGCTCCATATAATATCCCCTGCAAAACAAAAAAACACTCCGGAAGTCGAGGTCCGCAGTGCTTTTACATATGTATTCAAAATTTAACTAACCCGAAGCTGATTTCAAGTGCTTCGTCCACCTTTTCCATCAATGGTTCATCCAAATGGGTGATCTTATCCGTCAGCCTCGACTTGTCGATCGTGCGGACTTGTTCGAGCAGGATCACGGAGTCCCGCTCGAACCCATACCGTTCCGCATCAATTTCGACATGTGTCGGCAATTTAGCCTTCTGGATTTGTGCAGTGATTGCTGCAACGATCACTGTCGGGCTGAACCGGTTGCCTATGTCATTCTGGATGACCAGCACCGGTCTCGTTCCTCCCTGTTCGGAACCAACGACGGGTGACAGGTCTGCAAAAAAGACGTCCCCACGTTTTATTGCCAACTTTTCATCCTCCGCTTACGAGACGTTCCACCGTATGCTGGGCTTCGAGTTCCGCATGCAAGCATTCCTTTGCGATTCGTAAGTTGATTTGCGACATTTCAACGTAGCCGATCATCATCGCTTCACGGATCGTATCCGCTTCATGATCTGTCATGTACCGCTTCGTTGAAACATAAACGAATTCTCCGCGCTCCGGCTCCTGATGGACGGCCGTATGTTCAATTTCATTCCCTTTGGATACTTTTACGATTTTTATGTTTTTCTCTCGCAATTCTAGCACCTCCGACAGACCCCGTTCCCTCGATCGATTCTATTCAACGTCTATCTTACCATTGAACTTCGACAATGAGAAGACAAAGAAGGATTTTTATTGACAAGAATCTTCAAATAAAGTGGTCATTTGTCGAAAGTTGGAACTGCATACATCTTATCCATGTGAGGTTCAATATATTCTCGGAACACGTTTTCCAATTGTAACCGCAATTTCGTACGGGATTGTCCCGAGCCGGTCCGCCCATTCTTCCATCGTGATTTCTTCGTCCCCTTGCCTGCCAATCAATATCACTTTTTCCCCTACAGCAATGTCACGCGGCAGTTTCACCATGCATTGGTCCATGCAAATTGTACCGACGATTGGCATCCGTTCACCGCCTATCAACACTTCCTGGCCGCGAAGCCCTCGTTTCAAGCCGTCTGCATAACCGACCGGCAACGTGCCGATCCATTCATCCTGCTCAGTTTCGTATGTTCCCCCATAGCTGATCGCATTGCCCTTTTCGAGCTTTTTCACATACGCCAATTCTGTTTCAAGCGTGAAAGCTGTCTTCAGTCCAAACGGTAAATTCGTCGCAACAAATGGAGAAGGGGCGATACCGTAAAGACTAATGCCAAATCGGACGGCGTCGAGTGCATATTCCGGATAAAGCAAAGTCGCCGCACTATTCGAAGCATGAACGAGCGGCGGCTTTTGCGGGAATTTATCCACCAAATCTATGAACCGATTGAACTGCTCCTCCGTTTTACTGGGATCCTCTTCATCCGCGCAGGCGAAATGAGTGAATGCCCCTTCGAGACGGATGTTGGGCGTCCCTTCAATTACGTCAACGATTTCCTGAAGCGCGTCTTCATCCCGAAGCCCGATGCGCCCCATGCCACTGTCGATTTTCACATGGACATTCAACGGATGATTGGATTCTTTCACAATCCCGTCCGCCTGACGAAGCCATTCGGCATCCGAGACAGTGACGCGGATTCCAAGTTCCGCAGCCTTTTCGGCAAATTTCACCGGAGACGGGCCCATTACGAGGATGTCGGCGGCAATGCCCCCATCGCGTAAATGCAAAGCCTCTTCAGGTGTCGCAACCGACACCATCCGAGCCCCCGCAACGATTGCGGCCTGTGCCACTTCGACCTCCCCATGCCCATAGCCATCCGCTTTCACGACGGCTATGATAGATGTATGGCGAGGCAAATATTGCTTTAAATTTCTTACATTCTCTTGTATCGCATGTAAATCGATGCGTGCCTTTGTAGGACGATAATTTTCCATATGAACCCCCTCGTTTTTCTCTGGATGTCTCTATTATCAATCCTACAAGCTTTTCACGTCAAACAATTCTATCTTATTTGCTATCTTCCGGATGCATGGAAGAAGCGACTTCAATCAGTTCATCAGGCGTCATTGTGGAAGATGCAACGAAGAAAGACACGCCATCCTGCTCCCAACGGATTGAATTCTCCGTCAATGCCGCCACAGCGAAACCGAGGTCGACAGGATCCCCTTCAATGGACACCGCCAATTGATTATCAGGAACTTCAGCAGGTTCCTGAATGATTACAAATTCCTTGTCTCCATCGCCAAAAGTCATGAATGACCGTAATCCGTTTTCCGTCATGACCGATCCTTCTTCAAGAAGCGTGCCATCCCAATCCAGGTTCGGATAGAATTTCATCATGCCGGTCTCGCCATCTTCAGTAGATTGCGGTTTTTTCTCCGGCTGCTTTTCCATATCCACTGCATAATCGGATGCCTTATGTTCAACACCCAGTGTGATTTTATTGAATGTTACACGAATCTTCTCTTCCTTGTTTTCATCCATGACAGATACGTACTTCGGCAGCAATGTTTTCTTATCGATATGGATTTGTTGTGTCGGAAGGACTTTCTTATGGTTATTCCGGGATGCCGTTTCGAATATATACGTCTTATCCTTTTCTTGCATCGTGGAATTCTTATCCGCCTTGATGTCGTCCGATAATGTACCGATCAAGTACGGCATGCTGTTTTGCGTCGGCCAATCACTTTGGAACTTATACGTTTTTCCGAGTGACGGTGTGATGACAAAAACGCCTTCATCATTTCTGACGATCATCTGAGAATCTTGGCTGCCCGCTTGCGAAACATTCACTTTGTAGAAATCAGGTTTTGTATGCCACACAGTCACGTCGTACACTCTCGGTTCAGAACCTGTCTTGATTTCCATTGTCGCTTGCAATTCGTACCCTTTCGTCTCGTTCCACTTCCCACTGAGCTTCTTCATGACATCCTCTTTTGACGGTGATCCACAAGCTGCTAGCAGTGTCATGATCGCAACTAGCAATAAAACAAAAATTCGGCTGCGCATACAGTTCATCCTTTCTCATTTCAATCGGGTAGGTCATCTTATGAGAGTGGACAGTCATTTATGCTAGCTTGTTTACTTTGAATCGATTATTTCTAAATCAATTACGTCTTGACGAATTGCGTCCGGATTTCTATCGAGCTTGAGGCCTACAGGAAGTAGGTCATGCAGTCGTCGCGACAGGACGTCGCGGTTTTAGACTGCCTTCCTATAATCACCTGAAAAATCCGTGACATCCGCCGGAGGCTTTGGGCCAACGTGATGTTGGTCACTCAGGCGTTGCCAATCGAACAGCGAAGGGTTCGATTTGCCGTATTTCTGCGTTCTTTGCAGAAATTAAGGCACTTTCGAGACGCGGCGACTTTAGCCTGAGTTCCCATATCCAGATGGTGTTTGCTGGATTAAGTTAAAATGATCTGCGCAGCTGCAACCGTGCGGGTATGTGTGATGGACACGAAGCCTGTTACTTCCTTGCCGTCAAAATACAATACCGGCTTCCCTGATGGTTCCCTGAGAATTTCAATCTGGTTGAACCGGCAGTCTCTTCCGATTCCAGTGCCCTTCGCTTTTGCGAATGCCTCCTTCGCCGCAAACCGTCCGGCGAGGAATTCAATTTTGCGATGTGAAGGCAGCAATTCATACAGCCCCAACTCTTTTTTTGTCAGAATACGTAATCTGAACTTATCCGATCTTTCGTCCAACCTTGCTACACGATCCAATTCGACGATATCCAATCCGATGCCTGTTATCATGAATTCCATCCCTTTCATGCATGTTTTTATGGTAGTTCGCGCTTCTTATCCGTTCATAAACTATGTATAATAAAACCAAAGGTCAGGTGAAAAAATTGTTTATTCGAAGAGAGAGCTTTTCCCAATACATCCGTCTGTATCCGTTCGTAACCGCGCTGCTTGCAATTAACATCCTCGTTTTCATTGTAACGGGATTGCCGATCCGGGCAAGCCGGGAACTCTATTACTTAGGAATCGGCGATAATTACTTCATTTCTGCTGGAGAATGGTGGCGTCTCATCACACCGATGTTCCTGCACGCCGGATTGATGCACCTTCTATTCAATATGTTTTCATTGTTCATTTTCGGTCCAGAACTTGAACGTGTGGCGGGCAAAGCAAGATTCCTGACAATTTATCTTTTGGCAGGGCTATTCGCAAACGTCGCTTCCTTCTTCCTCGGCGGACCAGATTTCGCACATGTCGGAGCGAGCGGAGCGATTTTCGGTATTTTCGGCGCGTTCGGCGCCCTCGTCTATTATACGAAAAATGCATTCCCACAATTGCGCCAAATCATGTTGCCGATCATCATCATTAGCGTGATTATGACGTTCCTTCAACCCGGCGTCAATGCCATTGGCCATATCGCAGGGCTGATTGTCGGCTTCATTATCGGGTTGAGCTATTTCCATCCGAAACGGATTATTAGTTGGCGATAAACAAAAGCAAAAGCGTAGCGTTGCGAGCAGAGCTGACTTATGACCCGAGCAAATCGAACAGCAAGGGTTCGGTTTGCCGTATTTCTGCGTTTTTCACAGAAATTAAGGCAGCCTTCTTGCCACCCGGAGTCTAGACGACAAACAAAGTGAAAAGCCTGCGAATCGCTCGCAGGCTTTTTTCATTCACGAACAGATTTGCTTTTCTCATACCACAGCAGAATCTTTTCCGCCTCTTCAACATCCATATGCTGCACAGTTGCGTGATAGACACCCATTCCGGATTTAATATTGGCAATGACGGACGCAACCCCTTTTCGTCTATGGAAATAGCTTTGCTTCATTTCCATAGATTGGATTCGCTTTTTCATCATATATGCCGTCTGCAGGCTGAATGTCCTGAACCGCATCGTCAGTTGATTACCCGCAATATCATACGCAGCGGAGCGGTGCTGCCACATGCCATACGCGATGATGACAGGAATGATAGCGAGTGAAAACAGACCGTACGGGAAAAAGAAGTACGTGAGCGCGCCGATGACCGGTAGCATCCACACGAAGTCGATACGATAATAAAACGGCCTGCCTTTTACTGTAAGTTTTTTCGTCGGCTCCTCCACATGCAAATCAGGGAAGATTTCCTCCAAATACGCCTCCACCTTGCCCCTTTTCACGATCGGGAATAAATTGATCTTGGAGCTTTGACCAACACTTCCGCCCGCACTATGTATGGCAATTGTGGCATAGCCGAACAATTTTCTGAACGGATTCTCGACGACTACGACACTTTGGATCCTTTTCAAAGGAACGGTCACTTTCTTCTTCTCGAGCAAACCTCTCGTGATGACAATGTCTTCCTTATCCAATTCAATTGTGAAATTATAATGGGACAGGAGTGTCATTCCTACAGAAAGTATCCATACGCCGAGCAAACCAAGGAAAACAGCAATCGCCACAATCAGCACACCGAACCTGATGAAAGCTGAAATTTCCTCAAACATCCACTCGAACGGAAGTAGTTCCCCGAACTGTGAAAGGAAGATTGCTGCACCTGACAGGATGACTCCTACGCCTCCCGAAGTTGTGGCGAGTACCAACAGGTCTTTTGTCGTCATCGTAAAGATCTTTCGGTGTGCTGATTCCTCTTCAACCGGGATTTCCGCAATAAGATTCGTCGCTTCTCCCTCTGCGACGACAGGCATTTCCTTCTGCCTTTTCTTCGCTTCAGCCATCTCGATTTCAACACGCTTAGCGGCTTCCTTCGTAACAGCTGTCAACTCCCCTTCAGCTTGCTTCGCTGAGGAACTGCCCGCTGTTTCCACTTTCACTTTCACAAGCCCGAATGGCCGGTGGAAGATTCCTTCCGTATAATCCAAGCTTTGTATCCGGTCGAATGGGATATAGCGTTTCTTCTTCACGAATAAACCGGATTCAATCCGAAGCTCATCATCCTCGAACCAATATTCGAACCGTTTCCATTTAATAATTCCGCTGACGAATAAGCTGATGATCAATACACCAAAAATGATAAAGGACAAATAATCTACATACCAGAGCCCTGTCCCTCCACCTTTCCATCCATTCGCAAAAATCAGGACGACAAGCGGAAGGATTGCCTCCTTCAAGGTTTTGAGCATTTCAATAATCGCAGTGATCCAATGCAGTTTATATCGTTGCTGCTGTTCAGACATCATCTTCCGCCACCCTTGCAAGCACGGATATCCTGCCGCGCAATTCATCCGCTTCCCCCATGATCAATGCGGGAATCGTATGGACCGTGGCAGCTGTTGAAATCGAGATTTCCGCCAATCCATATTTCCGCAAGATCGGTCCTTGGGATGTATCGACGTGTTGGACGCGTACCATCGGGATCAATGTCCGTTTCACGATGAAAAGTCCATGCTGCAACTCGATTTCGGATTCCCTCACTTCATAACGCCACCTCATCCATCTCACTTTCGGAAATAAAATGATGATAAAGTAGGCGAACAGGAGGAGTACAACAGCTTCAAGCGGATAGATCCACCTTGGCCAATCGAATATGTATACGAGCACACCCCCGCCGATCGCTACCAATGCAAGAATAATCGTTTGGATCCATCCGTACAATCGCCATACTTTCAAGCCTTTCTTTGAAATCCTATTTGCTGGTTGAGCCCTCATTTCCAAAAACACCTCTTTCTATTCTTCCATTGTATACGTAGCGACAGTAAAAATGTTTCATTTCAAAAATAAAAACCCCGGAGGATAATGGTTCATCTCTCCGGGGTGTGTATTATCTTTCCGATCTGCCTCTTGAACGGTCTCTGCGTCCGCCGCCGTCACGGTTTCCGCGACGTGAACCGCCGCCTCCGCCATAACCGCGTCCGCCGCCGTATGAACGACCGCCGCCACGGCTGCCTTTGTAGCCGCCACGATCACGGGAGTGCGATTTGCGCGATGGCAATGGGCGCTCTTCCGTAATTTTTACTGGTGTATCGTCTGGCTCTTTCGTCAACGATCTGATTGCAGCTGCAACGATATCCTTCGCTTCGAATTTCTCAAGAAGCTCTGCCGCTAACGGCTGATAATCGTTCAATTCGTTTTTCTCGATGATCTCGGTTAGCTGCTCCATCGCCAGACGTTGTTGGCCGATCAAAGCCTCGTCTTCTGTCGGCGGCTGAAGTGGAGTCATCCGCTTCTTCGTCGTTTCTTCAACGACACGGAGGTAACCCATCTCGCGCGGCGTGACGAATGTAACCGCCATACCACTTTTACCTGCACGACCTGTACGGCCGATACGGTGTACATAGCTTTCCGGATCTTGAGGAATATCGAAGTTGTAAACATGCGTTACACCTGAAATATCCAATCCACGAGCTGCTACATCTGTAGCGACAAGGACGTCGATTTTATTATCCTTGAACTGGCGAAGGACTGACATCCGTTTCGCTTGCGTCAAGTCGCCGTGAATCCCTTCCGCCAAGTAGCCACGGATGCTCAATGCGTGTGCAAGCTCATCAACACGGCGCTTCGTACGACCGAAGACGATCGCAAGTTCAGGTTGGTGTACGTTCAACAGACGTGAAAGAACGTCGAACTTTTCTCTTTCCTGCGCTTTAACGAAGTATTGGTCGATGTTTTCGACAGTCATTTCTTTCGACTTGATTTTAACAACTTCCGGCTCTTTCATGAATGTCTCAGCAATTTTACGGATTGCAGGAGGCATTGTCGCCGAGAAAAGAAGTGTTTGGCGAGTATCTGGAACACTTGCCAAAATCGTGTTGATATCTTCGATGAAGCCCATGTTAAGCATTTCATCCGCTTCGTCAAGAACAAGCGTATTCACGTTATTCAATTTCAATGTCTTACGGTTGATATGGTCAAGGATACGTCCCGGAGTTCCAACAACAATTTGTGGATTGTTGCGCAATGCTCGAATTTGCCGACCGATTTCTTGGCCGCCATACACAGTCAACACACGTGCGCGTTTCCCGTAACCGATTTTATAGATCTCTTCGGACACTTGGATCGCCAATTCACGCGTCGGTGCAATGACCAAAGCTTGTACCGCTGGATTGTTCACATCGACTTTTTCAATGATCGGAATCCCGAATGCTGCAGTCTTACCCGTACCTGTCTGTGCCTGACCAATTACATCGCGGCCTTCCATACCGAATGTGATTGTGCCTTCTTGGATCGGTGTCGCTTCTTCAAATCCCATACGCAATAGAGCGTTTTGTGTGGATTCGCTAATATTAAGTTCTGAAAATTTCGTCAAACTTCTCAATCTCCTTTGATTTCTTCATTTAGCAATTGGTTACATTTGCAAATGAAAGCACGGCAAATTCGAGCCTTGTACTTCTATGGGAACGTTTCCGATATTTTGTATTCTCTGGAGTGGGCAAAAGTTCAGAGTTGAACTTCATGGATTTCAGAGGCAATAGTGAAAAGGAAAGCTGGTCTTTGCCGATCGGGTTTCGCTCCGGGATGGTGTTCCGGGAGACGTTAAACCTTTTTATTCAAAAAAAAGTACTCTTCGCCACCGGAAGAGTCTCGTGTAAATGTATCCAATACTCATAGTAGTTTATCACGCTTGACAGTCATCCGCAATCAATCCGCTTTAAAAGTAATAATCAGAATTCATTCAAGTCTTTCTTCATGAATTCATACACTTTCGGAAACCATACTTGGTGGTCGTCACTGTAGCAAATATGGTGCTTTCCGTTTTCCGATACGATCAGCTGCTTCTGCTGGGAGCCGAGCGAACGCAATAGATGCCCGGCGGTCGAAAACGGAACGATGCCGTCCTTTTTCCCTTGCACGATGCAGACGGGTGTCGTGATCTTTCCATAATAGGGTTTCACCATTTTGACGACCCGCAAAAATTCCTTCGCGGCATGCAGCGGCGTATTTCGCAACTTATAATCGTACAAATGATAGAACGTATTCGGAGGAAAGCTCTTCGTCACAGATTCAGCCACTAAAACGGCCGCATCCGCAAGAAGTATGCGCGGGCTAATATACTTCGCCGCCGCACTGAGCAGGACAAGCTTTTCGATCTTGTAGCGCAAAGCTAAATAAAGCGCAATGATGCCTCCCATGGAAAAACCGACGATCAGGATGCGGTCGCACTCTTTCCGCAATCGGTTAAGGGCAAGCTCCGCCTCCATCATCCAATTTTCCGCAGTAACCTTACTCAAATCGATCGGAAAGTCATGCCCCGGTAATATCGGCACGGAAGTGATCCAGTCCGTCTTTTCTTCCACATATTGAATAAAAGGACGGACTTCAAACATCCCTCCGGTAAATCCATGGAGGAACAAGACACCTGTTTTCATGCTTGCAATACACCATCCATGATCCTTTCCAGCTCCATTCCTCTCGATCCTTTCAACAAGATGATGGAATTCCCGTCGATGGATGAAAGGAGCGACGCAATCAGCGTATCATAATCGTCTTCCGACCAGATGACTTCTGTTTCATTCCCAGTTTTCTGTAGCTCTTCGTAAAGCCATTTCATTCGCGGTCCAAATAAAAGGATTCCCTTTACGCTTATAGTGCCAAGCTGCCGGGCAATCGATTCATGGTAATGCCGTTCATTTTCACCAAGTTCCAGCATATCGCCCAAAACGGCCCATTTTTCTGACCGGAGTTTCGTTTCCCCCAGGAAAGAGAGCGCCGCCTGCATCGATGTTGGTGCTGCATTGTACGCGTCATTTATGAAAAGAGCGCCATTGTCAGCGACGACCGGCTGCATTCTCATGTCTGTAAGCTTTGACTGACGAAGTGCCGCGTCGATTTGATCATTGCTAAGACCCAGTTCGTGCGCAATCAAAATCGCTGCTAGGGAATTTTTCACTTGATGGGAGCCGAAAACAGGGATTGTAAAACTCCCATCGATGACTCCTTTGACGGAAAAACGGCTGCCATCATCGCCCGATTCCGTAGAGGAGAGAGAGAGACCCGTTTTTTCTCCGTAGCCAAAAGAGATCGCCCGCAGCTCAGGGCGAGCCGATACAAGCGTATGCAATAAGGGCTCGTCGCCATCATAAAAGAGAGCACCATTTTCCTTTAACCCATCGATGATTTCGAATTTCGCCTTTGCAATCCCTTCACGCGAGCCGAGATCCTGCATATGTGCTTCGCCAATATTTGTAATAACGGCGTAATGCGGCATCGCCAAATCCGATAAGAAAGAGATTTCACCGAAACCGCTCATTCCCATTTCCAGGACGGCGACTTCCGTATTTTCTTCCAATGAAAGAATCGTCCATGGCAACCCCAATTCATTATTGAAATTCCCTTCCGTCTTTCGCACATTGAAATACGGCGATAAGACGCTTGCAACCAAATCCTTCGTTGACGTTTTGCCGTTTGAGCCGGTAATGCCAATGAATGTGCAATCGAGCTGTTTCCGATATGCGCGGGCTAGCTGCTGCATCGCGAGTTCCGGGTCATCGATGAAAATGAGGGGAATATCCTCGGGCGCGTCCGGTTCATCCTTCATCCAAAGGGATGCCGCCGCCCCTTTCTCCATCGCCTGCCGGACGAATTGGTGGCCGTTCACCAGTTCGCCGCGGAACGGGATGAACAGATCGCCTTCTTTCAACGTGCGCGTATCGAACGAAACCCCAGTTACAACTACATCATCCATTAGTCGCCCTTCTGCCTGAAGCCATCCTGCCAGTTCAGTCAATAAACGTTTCACAATCTATCACGCTCAATCCATTTTGTATTGTATCTGTTTCTTTTCCTCATGCCGTTCAAAAGCAAGTTCAATTAGCTTGTCGATCAATTCCGGGTAAGATAAGCCTGTGTTTTGCCATAACAAAGGGTACATGCTTGTAGGCGTGAAGCCAGGCATCGTATTGATTTCATTGATAAGCACTTCATCCTGATCCGTTACAAAGAAGTCCGCCCGGACCAGTCCGGCGCAGTCGAGCACTTTGAATGCACGGAGCGCCATTTCCTTCAATGTCGTTTCCACTTCCTCAGACACTGGCGCAGGGATGAGCAATTCCGTATTGCCGTCCTGGTATTTCGCCTCGTAATCATAAAATGCAGCCACGGGTTTTATTTCCCCGAGGACAGAGCAAACAGGATCGTCATTGCCAAGGACACCGACTTCAACTTCCCGTGCGGAGACTCCTTGCTCGACGATGATTTTCCGATCGAATTTCAGCGCGAATTCGACTGCTCTGATGAGACTGTCATGATCCGTCGCCTTGCTGATGCCGACGCTTGATCCTAAATTCGCTGGTTTGACGAACACGGGGAACACCAATTCCTTTTCCATTTTCTCAACCCAGTGCTGTTGATCCTTTTTCCACTGCGTGCGGATGAAATGGACATAAGGGACTTGCTTGAGCCCAACATGGGAGAAGAGCTGCTTCATGATCACTTTATCCATCCCTGCCGAAGAGGATAACACACCATTTCCTGCATATGGGATGTTCATCACTTCGAACAAGCCTTGGACCGTTCCGTCTTCACCGTTCGTCCCGTGCAACAGCGGCAGGATGATGTCAGGCATTCCGTTTCCGTTCAGAAAATCATGGATGCTGTCCGGCTTTCCCCCATCTTGCGCAAGCCTCAATTGTTCGATCGATTCGACGGGAGCAACGAGCGGCTCCCCTTTCCTCCATTCGCCTTCATACGTTATATAGATAGGGATCACTTCATATTTCCCGAAGTCAATCGCATTTGTTACCGCCGTGGCAGTTGATAGGGATACTTCGTGCTCCGCGGATTTTCCGCCATACACTAAACCCAATTTCTTTTTCATCAATCTCCCTCACTAACCGTTAGATTTCGTTCCTTTAGTTTACCACGAAACGACCTGCCCGTTCGTAATTTCTCATGATCCGGAAGGACCTTTTTGCTTTTGGGCAACTTCCCTCATAGCGGAACGTCATTTGAAGGACATGATAACCCGCGCTTATTACGTTATACTCTAGGTACCATGTAAAAGTTCAGTAGAAAAGGTGAATGTGTTGAACCTCCAAACGAAGCCGTCCGATCGGTTTGATTGGACACTTGCCTTCATATTAGCTTTGCTCGCAATCGTTGGGATATTTGCTATTCTCTCTGCCCAGACCGCGGAACAATACGGTCCTGTCAACTTCGCTCTCCTTCAGGTCCGGTGGTTTGTCGTCGGCTCAATCATCATTGCCGCCACCATTTACTTAGAGCCGGAGCAATATCGAAAACTCGCCTGGCCCCTTTATGGATTCGGCATCCTCCTCTTGTTTTTCCTGATGATTGCTCCAGGTGGCCAAGGGCAGATTGCGGAAATCCGAATGGGTGCCAAGAGATGGCTGACCCTACCGGTGATTGGGAGGATCCAACCTTCCGAATTCATTAAGACATTTTTCATTTTAGGGATGGCGCGGCTCGTCAGCAAACACCAAGAGGTCCATTTGGAGAAAACGATGAAGACTGATCTCATTCTGTTAGGAAAAATCGGCGTCACATTGATCATCCCGCTGTTCTTCATCATCAAGCAGCCTGACCTCGGCACGTCCTTAGTATTCATCGCCATTACGGTTGCTGTCATTCTTGTGTCGGGCATTTCCTGGAAGATCATCGCTCCTCTTTTTGCGAGCGGCGCGGCACTCGGCGCAAGTCTGCTTTGGATGGCGCTCTATGCACAGGATTTTATGGAGAATGTGCTTGGTTTCGATCGCTATCAATTTCGTCGTGTCTATTCATGGCTCGACCCCTACTCGTACCCGTCCGATGAAGGCTATAACCTGATCCAGGCGATGACGGCAATCGGCTCGGGCGAAATGTCCGGCAAAGGGTTCCACGGCCGGGAAGTGTATATACCTGAAAACCATACCGATTTCATTTTCAGCGTCATCGGCGAGGAGTATGGTTTCATCGGCACAAGCATCGTCATCTTCCTTTATTTCATCCTGATCTTTCATTTAACAAAAGTTGCATTGGAACTGAAAGATCCGTTTAGTGTATATGTATGCACAGGCGTTATTGCAATGATCGCCTTTCACGTTTTCGAGAACATCGGCATGAATATCCAATTACTGCCGATTACCGGAATCCCACTGCCATTCATCAGCTACGGGGGCAGCTCGCTCTTCAGCAATATGCTCGCCATCGGATTGATTTTCAGTATGAAATTCCATCATCGGACGTACATGTTCGAATCGGATGATGAATAGTTAATAATTGACTTATAAAAATGTCCGTACAAGTCCGCCGTTTTCCGTTATAATAATATATGGTTTCTACGCCAATCCAACTAACTGATAAGGTGAAATGAATGAATATAGATAAAAAACCTGTAGACCGATTCGATTGGCCGCTTGCGTTCATCATGCTCTTATTCTTCACGGTCAGCATCGTCGCCATCGCATCCGCTCAGACGACAGGGCAATATAAGATAAACGGTGAACCAATAAATTTCATTCCGTCTCAAATTCAATGGTATGCTATCGGCTCGATTATCATCGCCATCACGATGTACTTGGAGCCGGAGCAATATAAGAAAGCCGCCTGGATCATCTATGGCGGCGGCGTATTTCTCCTGGTAGCACTTTTCATTTTGCCTGAAAGCTTGGAATTGGTCTCCCGCAGAAACGGGGCAAAAAGCTGGTTCCACCTGCCCGGCATCGGGAGCATCCAGCCAGCTGAATTCATGAAGACATTTTTCATCATCGGAATGGCCCGCACAATTACGAAGCATCATGAACGCTATTTGGAAAAGACGCTGCAGACGGATTTCCTATTGCTTGGCAAAATCGCTGCAGTCTTCCTCCTTCCGTTCGTGTTCATCATGCTTCAGCCCGATTTAGGAACAGGGCTCGTCTTCATCGCCATCACTGTTGCATTGATCATCGTGGCAGGCATCACATGGCGGATCATCCTTCCGATTTTTATCGGTACTGCTGCCCTGGGGGGAACAATTCTTTGGATGGCACTGTACGCTCAAGAATTTTTGGCGAAACTCGGTGTCAAGCCGTATCAACTAGAACGAATTTACTCATGGCTCGATCCTTATTCGTATGCGTCGAATGAAGGGCGCCATCTCATTACATCCTTGAACGCCATCGGTTCAGGGGAAATTTTCGGAAAAGGGTTTCAAGGGCGTGAAGTGTATGTCGCAGAAAGCCATACCGATTTCATTTTCAGCACCATCGGCGAGGATTGGGGATTCATCGGCGCAAGCCTCGTCATTTGTCTATACTTCTTCCTGATCTATCATATGACAAAAATCACGCTTGAACTGAAGGATCCATTCAGCACATACATTTGCGCAGGCATCATCGCAATGATTACATTCCATGTGTTCGAAAACATCGGCATGACAATTCAATTGTTGCCAATTACAGGCATCCCGCTTCCATTCATTAGTTACGGGGGCAGTTCATTAATGGGCAACATGCTCGCCATCGGCCTCGTCTTCAGCATGAAGTTCCATCATCGGACGTATATGTTTAGTTCGGATGATGATGAATAGAAAAGCGGAGGGCGCCTGTCTAGATGCGACAGGCATAAGGCGAAAATGCGAAGTGGCGCTCTTTGCCACACAGCAGGTTTGACTTATGACCCGAGCATCTGGCGCCCGGAGCTAGACAATATAGAAAAGCGGAAACGACCGGTTAGGTCCGACAGACATAAGACGAATCGGCGAAGCAGCGCTTTTTGCCGCACAGCCGATACGGCTTATGACCCGAGGACCTGGTCGTTGGAGCTGGACAATAACGAAAAGCGGAGGGCGCCCGAAGCTAGACAATAACGAAAACTGGTGATTTACGTTCCAGCCGGACGCTTTCCGCGGGCATGGCTTCAGCCAATCGAACAACGAAGAGTTCGATTTGCCGTATTTCTGCGCTTTTTGCAGAAATTAAGGCATCCGTTTTGGCATTCCTGTTCGCAACACTTTGCCTTTGCTCACAAACACCGTTCTTCGTGACGGTGTTCGCAGGAGTCGCCGGCTTCCACTTCAATCACCTAGATTAGGCGCAAAACCCAAAAATTGATTTATTCACGCATAAATGGCTAGAAATGCGCATAAACCGTTTTATTCGCGCATAACACGCTGCAAAAGCGCATAAAAAAACCTCCCGCATGCATGCACGATTGCGGGAGGTTTTTCGTTATGACTGTATTTGCGGGTCATTTGCAGGTGGCGCGAGGGCTTTCAGCATTTCCATACGGGATTTCGTTGCTGTTGCCGAAACACCCAACTTCGCCAAGTTGGAGATGATTTTTTTCAAATCAACCTTTTCTTTCGCCATCTTTTCCACCTCGACCTTTCTATATGTTGTTGACGTATCTTACATTGGAAAGTTTCATCATTGAAATGAAAATCATACCAATTTTCATCTATACACATCATACCACTCCTGTCCACTTTTAAATCTTTCAATTATGTTACAAATTGTTCGCCTTTTGTAAATGCTTTATACATAAAGACAAATAAAAGATTACGACCAACACCTTTTCCTTTGTCACTATGCGACACGCAGAGTAAAATGGTCGTAATGATGTCTACTGAAAGCAGGTACATACATGAAAAAATCAATTCTTCTCTTAATGTCCGTTCAATTTTTTGTCTATCTCGGTTTCGGCATTATCATTCCGATTTTGCCAGAAGTGATTGTGCAGCAGGATCTTTCCGAAATCCACGTCGGTGGATTGCTGACTGTTTATTCTCTTGCATCATTTTTCACCGCTCCGCTATGGGGTGCATTATCCGATCGGACAGGCCGCAAGAAGTTGATCATCGTCGGCCTCATCGGCTTCAGCTTGAGCTTCTTCCTGTTCGCATTCTTCATTGATAACCTTACAATGCTGTACCTTTCACGTGTTGTCGGCGGAATTTTCTCCGGTGCATTATACACGGCAGTTACCGGATTTGTCGGGGATATGACGACGGAGGAAAATCGGAATAAATATATGGGCTTGCTCGGCATGTCGATCGGACTCGGATTCATTTTCGGACCGGCAATCGGCGGTGTGCTCGGTCATTCCAACTTGCAATTGCCATTCATCGCTTCAGGTGTATTGACATTGCTATTGGTCATCTATGCTGGCGCGATTCTAAAAGAGCCGGAACGTCTCGGCGAGGCAAATAAACGTGCGCTGCTCCCGAAAGGCGGCATCATGCTTTGGCAATACCGGATTCGGAATCTGTTTTTGCTCTCCTTCATGGTGACGCTCATTTTGGCGGGAATTGAATCGACATTCCAGCTGTTCCAAATTTCCGCAATCGAAATTACACCTAAGCAAGTCGGCTATTTGTTCATGGCAAGTGGATTTGTTGATGCCGCTATTCAAGGCGGTGTCGTGCGTCGTGTGAAAAACGGTTCAGAGACGAAATGGATTCTGGGCGGGCAGGTCATCACCGCCTTCGGTCTGATTTTAATCCCATTCACAGGCAGCCTTTTCTGGGCGGGCGTGGCGCTCAGCGTCTTCACCGCAGGAAACGCGCTTGCACGGACGGTTCTCGTTTCATTGACGTCGAAGGAATCCGGCGGGAAGTACGGCACAGCAGCCGGCATGACGTACTCGATGGACAATATGGGACGCATCATCGGGCCGCTTTTATTCACATGGTTATTCACAAGGATGACAGGCGAAATCTACTATATTTCTGCAGCACTTGCTGTCATTTCGATCGTCTTCATCTTCATGTATCGCAAGTCATCGAAGACATTGCGTTCGGCGTAAGTAGGCAAAAAAAGTTAAGGGCATACCTTGTTGGTTACAAACCATATGGTATGCCCTTGATTATTCACTTTTTCGCGTCCCCACTTGCGAAAGTCGATTCTTACTCTCAGAATACGTATGATACTTTAACTTGATAATTCATTACGATATTCCATTTTTTTATTACTAGTAATTACAAGATTAACAATTAGCCATACAACTTGAAGTATTGCCGGGATTATAAATGCGATTAATAAAACTATAAATGCTACTAATTTTGCTTCAGGCGTTTGAATAACACCCGCACCATCGACTTCCCTTAGCCAAATGAAAGCTGAACCTACTGCTAAAACGACAATCCAAAAAGCATTAGCAATCCACCAAAACAGCCATCTTTTCTTCACATTCTCACATCCTAACAATTCGCATAATTACTGAATCCATCGTATAGTACAGGCGAATTCATGGTAATGGACCTGAGATATAATTTTAGCTAAGTCTTGAGGCGTATAAAACTCGGTAGCATAAAAAAAGAGACACAACATATTCGTGCAAATATGTTATGCCCTTTCTTATTCAAAATTAGCCAGCTGTTAATCGATCGTGATGGCCAAGCCCTTTATTTTAAGCGACGGAGAACCGATATACCCATTGAAACTCATCGGTGAAAATATCAGGTCACTACCGATTTCTTCAATGTCCTGGAGCATTTCAAAGAAGTTTCCGGCTACGGTCATCTGCTTTGTCGGACCGACAACCTTGCCGTCCTTTACATAATATCCGTCAGCCGCCAATGAAAAGTCGCCTGAAATCGGATCCGCTCCCGAGTGCAAACCTGCTAAATCAGTAATGATGATGCCTTCCTCAATTTCAGCGTATAGCTGTTCCACCGTTTGATTGGCAGGCTCAATATAGAAATTGGACGGACTCACTTCGACAGAACCCCGATAAGACCCGCGGTGTGCATGGCCTGTCGTCTCCACGCCATCTTTTTTCGCCGTTTTCAAGTTGTGGAAATAGGTTTGTAAATGCCCTTCCTCGACGATGTTAAGCTTTCGCGTCGGAACCCCTTCCGAATCGAATGTTGCACTTTGAATCCCAGTTGGAAGAAACGGGTTATCGATCAGATTCACATGTTCCGCCGCAATCTTCTCACCCAACTTCCCTTGAAGGCGAGACCGGCTATCTTGTACAGCCTGAGCCGAGAAAGAGGATGTGAATGTTGACAATAGAGAAGCAGCTGCTTCATTTTTCAATACGACAGGGTATTTTTTATTCGGATAATTTCTTTCTCCCAACATGCTTACACCTTGTTCTACAACCTCTTTTACGATCGTGTCTGCATCAAGCTCATTAAAATCTTTAGTGATTCTAAAAACAAATCCAGATTTCAATTCGTCGTTCTCCTGGACGAGAATCGATACGTAAAATAGTAAAAAGTTATTTGCTTCCTTGAGCTCCAACCCTTTGTCATGAAAAAGGCCTTTTTCCGATTTCTGATTCTGCATTTGGGATGTTGTGACCTTCTTTACCCGTGGATCATACGCCAGGATTTTCTTCTCCACTTCCTGCAAGAATTGAATCATCTCTTCCGGCTTGACAGCATCCAATTCCGGACTATAAAACTCGATTTCTTCATACTCCGCTTTTCCTGTGAATAATTCTTCCGGTTCATTTTCAATCAATTCCGCGTTTTCCACTGCGTTTTTCAGCAGGAATGAAACTGAATCCTCATCGAATTTTTCTGTATAGGCGTATCCCGTTTTCCCGTTATACAGCCCTCTCACAGAAGCTCCTTGAACATCAGAAAAATCGTATTTATCCACTTCCCCTTCGTATAACCCGATCGTTAGACTCTCTTTTTTCTCGTAGTAGAGTTCAAGATCAGTAAAACCTGTATTTTCACCTTCAGCAAACAGCCTCTCTTTTAATTGTTCAATGCTCATTGGTTATGCCTCCTTTCCGCCGACCGTGATTTCACTAACACGCACCATCGGTTGCCCGACATTCACTGGCAAACTGCCGCTGGACGCGCCGCACATTCCAGCTCCGTGGCCTAAATTATTGCCGACGCGATCGATATCCAGAATCGTTTTCGCCCCGTTCCCAATCAATGTCGCACCACGGATTGGTCTATCGATTTTCCCGTTTTTGACTACATACGCCTCATTGACAGCAAAGTTGAAATCACCCGTTCCAGGATTGACCGAACCGCCGCCCATGTACTTCGCGTAAATGCCGTATTCCGTGTCGGCTATGATCTCTTCAGGCGTGGATTTTCCAGGAGCGATGTACGTATTCGTCATCCGGGATGTCGGAGCGAATCTGTAAGATTGCCTGCGGCTTGAGCCAGTGGACTCCATTTCCATCCGTCTACCGTTCAATTTATCGATCATATATCCTTTCAGAATGCCATCTTCAATAAGCACGTTTTTACGGGATTTTTCACCTTCGTCATCGATATTGATCGAGCCCCATTCGTTTTCAAGCGTCCCATCGTCAATGTATGTAACAAGGTCTGACGCTACTTTCTCGCCCAATTTATTTGCAAAAACAGAAGCGTTTTTTGCAACTGATGATGCTTCAAGGCTATGGCCGCAAGCTTCATGGAAAATGACACCTCCGAACTCATTGTCGATAACGACAGGGAATTTCCCGCTCGGAGCCGGATCAGCATGGAGCATCGTTTTGGCAATCCGCGCAGATTCCTTTGCATAATGATCGAGGTCGAGGTTTTCGATAAACTCAAAACCTTGGTAGGCGCCAGGACCATAAAAACCTGTCTGCATATCCGCCCCATTTGAAGCAATGGATACCATAGACATCCTGCTTCTTACCCGCTGGTCCTCCACGAATTTCCCTTCCGAATTGGCAATGAGGACATTTTGCTCTTCATCAATCAAGTTAATGATTGCTTGCACGATTTCCGGATCATAATTTCGAATGATGTCATTCGCATTTCGCATGACTGCGAGTTTTCGGGATTTGGCTGCTTCATGAGGCATGATTTGTATCGGATGAAGTGTCGAGATCGATTCTTTTATAAGAGGAATAACTGTCGTTTCTCCATCCATTTTCCCTTGAATCGCTTTTGCAGCTGTACGTGCAGCTTTTAAAAGGCCCTCCCTCGAGAAATCGTTCGTGTAAGCGTAGACACTCTGCAATCCGTGGAACACCCTAATTCCTACTCCAAAATCGCGTCCGGATAAATTTTTCTCCAATCTGGAATTTTGAAGGACCATATGATTCGTGTACCGATCCTCAACGAACACTTCCGAAAAATCGCCGCCCGTTTCAAGTGCAGCTTGCAATACATCTTCAATAAGCGCTTTGTTCAGCATAATCTTCCCCCTGTTCCTACTTTTCTGTCAACGATACATATAAGTATACGAGCCGCTAGGAAAATAGTTTCATTCTCCATGTTTTTGTTTCCAAATGCATACCATTCTATTGTTCTTGCACTACTTCCGTTTTTACGATTTTCGTTTTATCGAGCTCCGGATGCGCTTTCCGTACGACGGATGGACGCGCCATGATCAAGACGATGAGGATGAGGAATGCACTTGATGTGAGCAGAATCCACTGTGCCGGCAAGACGTCATAGAGGAATCCGAACAATACCATCCCAAGCGGCATGAGTGCGATTGCCATCGTTTCCAAAATGGAAAAGACACGGCCTTTATAATCGTCGTCGATCATCTTTTGCATCATTACTTGGATCGGCGTGTTGACAAAAATGACAAGGACGCCAAAACTGAACATAAGCACTGTGTAGAAAGCGAATAGCCCGTTGTATGGCATCTGCAGGAGCAATGGCAACGCTACAGCCCCCATGACAATCCCCATCGATACAATCCCCCACTTGCCAACTAATAATGGATACTTCAACTCTTTACGTACTGATAAATAAATGGACATGACCACCATTCCTACAGCGTGGGCACCTTCCGTAAATCCAAAATGTGTAGACGCCATTTTCATCTTTTCGATGAGGATGAAAGAATAGCCGACTTGGAATGCGCCGAACAAAAAGTTAATGACTAATGAAATCCAGATGATTGTCATTAAGACCGATTGCAGCTTCAAATAGGAGAAACCAGCTTTCATGCTTTGGAGCATCGTTTCCTTCGGCTCGCCTTCTACAACTTCTTTTCGTTTCGCAAACAATTTGAAGTTCATCGTTGATTCCAATATGACTGCGGTAGTAGATGCCGCCATGTAAATCATTAGGAATACCGGCATGGACACCGTGCCGTACAGCAATCCGCCTACTGCAGGGCTTGCAATTGCTGCAAACGAAATCGACATTTGATTCATCGACATCGCTTTTTGTATGCGTTTCTCATCCACAAGTCCCGTGATTGAAGACGTGAATGCCACTCCGGAAAATGTCGACGTAATCGATAAAATGACCGTCGTCGTATAAATCGCGGGAAGCGACAAGCCCGAAACGATGCTTACTGTCAGCAATCCGCCAATTGCAAGCGTTGTTGCAATCTGCGCGCTAATGACGATCGTCTTTCTTGAATATCGATCTGCAACATACCCTGCAAATGGCGCCATAATTGCGCGCGGCAAAATGCTACAAATAAGATTCGTCGCGAAATTCGTAGCGGATCCCGTCATCTGCAAAATATAGAAACTGATTGCAAACGCATATACTTGTGCGCCGAACGATGCGATAAGCTTACTGATCGTAAACGTCCAAAGATGGTATGTCGCTCTTTTCAATTTCATTGCTTCACTCAAAATAATCACTCCATTCAATAAGTTTAATTTAATTAAACAAAGAATACCACGTTCCCTCTTCCATTACAAGCAAAAGTTTAATATAATTAAACAAAGTCAATGATTTATTGTATGACGGCTGTTTCCGAATTGGAACGGGGGCAATTCTCGAACATCGACAAGTTATGACTTTGCGTTTTCCACATACTTACACAACATAATCGGAGGTGATCCCCCTGCAAACATTAGGTGAACGAATCAGGAAGCTGCGTAAACAACGAAAATTAACATTGGAAGCATTGGCGGGAGACCAGCTGACAAAAGGAATGCTCAGTTTAATCGAGAACAATAAAGCGAATCCCTCGATGGAGAGCTTATCGTATATCGCGGAGCAGCTTGGCGTTGAAATGTCTGAGCTTATGGAGGAAGTAAGTACTCAGGAACTGCAGGAAGTTTTAGAGAATGCGGAAAAACTAGTCAATACAGCCGATGTGGATTTCGATTCGATAACAGATGAGTATGAGCAAATTATCGCTTTAATTAGTCCCTATGTTGAAAAATTGACGCAAGGCTACGAAGCTGCGCGGCTTTTGGATATCTATAGCCGCAGTCTTTATCTGGAAAAGAGGGACGGTTGGCAAGAGATTTCTAATAAGGCAGCCCAACTTTACGACCAAATGAACATTATTCCCCGTCTTGCTTCATTAGGAATTTTCAGGTCAATGGTGAAGTTCACTGAGCATGATTACGAAAGCGCCCTTTCAATTTTATTGAAAGAGCGGTCTGAAATAGAAGCTCGAAATGGATTTATCGATCCGCTCACCCGCCTCGATTTCGATTACTATGAAGCAGTCCTACACTATGCAGTCGGAAATGCGGATGATGCGATACGCGTCATGAATGAAGGAATTGAATTTTCCAAGGAAAAGCAAGTTTTCTACCGGATTGATCATCTGTACCGATTGGCTACCATCCATGCGATGATGAATGAGGATATAGAAGCGATGGAATATTATGAGCGAAAACTCCTGCTTTACGGAGAATTTGCGGATGATGAAGAAGTTATTTTTTTCACTAAGTATACGAAAATCCATTATTTAACATCCCGTCAACATGCATACATGGAAGCATCGGATCTTCTCGATGAATATCTATCCGACGACAGTGCCAACAATTCGAACACGCCATATATCCTCATGGAGAAAGGCAAGGTGCTGTATGGTTTAGGGAAATACAAAAACGCGCTATCTTGTTTCGGACAAGTGACGATTGCAGATTACATCCACCACCCCTTCGATTTATCCATCTTCTACGAGAAGGATGCGTATGCTGCGCTTTGCCACTTAGCTTTAGGTAATGAAACCGAAGCAATCCGTTCGATCGACTTGGCAGTGAAAAATGTTTCTGTTATGCCACGCACGCCTTATAAAGATTTCATCATGAAGACTTATGAATTGATTCGAAGTAAATAAAAATGCCGAAGAAGCGTACATGCTTCCTCGGCATTTTTTCTATCATGAAGCTTCAATCGACTGATGCTCCATTGAACCATTATAGACATCCTTATCCAACTCGCCGCTAACCCGCGCAGTCGCCACACCTGCAGTCATGGAACCACTCACGTTCAACGCCGTCCGGCCCATATCGATCAGCGGTTCAACCGAGATTAACAAACCAGCCAGTGCGACTGGGAGATTCAAGGCAGACAGGACGAGAATCGCTGCGAATGTAGCTCCGCCGCCGACTCCTGCAACTCCGAATGAACTGATCGCAACAATCGCAATCAACGTGAGCAGGAATGTCGGCTCCAATGGATTTTGACCGACAGTCGGTGCAATCATGACAGCGAGCATCGCTGGATATACGCCTGCACAGCCGTTCTGCCCGATCGACAATCCAAAAGAACCTGCAAAATTTGCAACGCCGTCCGGAACTCCGAGACGATCGGTTTGTGTTTTGATGTTAAGTGGTAAAGTACCCGCACTTGATCTTGAAGAGAAAGCGAACAGCAAAGCTTCCGCTGTCTTCTTCACATACGTGATCGGGTTCAATCCGGAAACCGTAATGATGATCAAGTGAATCAGGAACATGACGAGCAACGCGGCATACGAAGCAAGGACGAATTTTCCTAAGCTATAAATCGCCGCAAAATCGGATGTTGCCACAGTCCTTGCGATGATCGCCAAAATCCCATAAGGCGTCAAGCGCAACACGATCCGTACAACGCCCATGATCAATGAATAAAGGGCGTCAATCCCCTTCTTCACCAAATTCGCGTTCTCTTCATCACGTCTTGTTAGTGCCAAATAGGCAAAGCCAAGGAACGCCGCGAAGATGACAACACCGATTGTCGATGTCGGACGCGCTCCCGTGAAGTCGAGAAAAGGATTCGCAGGCAATAAGTCGAGAATTTGATCCGGCAATGCCTTGCCGGCCATGTCAGCGGAACGCTCTTCTAAAGAAACGCCACGTGCGGTCTCCGCCTCGCCTTGGACAATTTCAGAAGCGTCCAGGCCGAACAACAATGATGCCGAAATTCCGACGGCTGCAGCGATGGCAGTTGTACCAACAAGAATCCCTAAAATCATCCCAGCCATCTTACCGAAGTTCTTACCGATCGTCACTTTCGTGAACGCTCCTAAAATCGATATGAAAACGAGCGGAACGACGATCATTTGAAGAAGCTTGACATAGCCGGTACCTACGATATTAAACCAGCTGACCGATTCCGCCAGCACTTCCGAGTCGGCTCCGTAAGCGATATTGAGGATGAAACCGAACAGGATTCCAAGTCCTAGACCCGAAAAAACCCTTTTGGAAAACGAAACCTTTTTCCGGTGCATAGTATATAGAAGTCCTATTAAAAGCAACAAAGCTACTATATTTACAAGCAGTAAAACTGTATCCACTTCTTTTCCCCCTTCAGGAATAAATAAAAACTATAAAAAGACTATATACCCTTAAATCATATCAGTCAAGTAGGATTAACGTATAATAGCATATGCTTTTATATGAAAGTGTTTCCTCAGCCGCAGTAATCCTCACTTGTGGATGATATTCCCTTCTTTTTCAGTTGGTTTTCGGTATACTAATAGTGAGCAATCAGTTAAGGAGGGCTTCTATGGCCAGTTTGATAACGATTACGATAACATCCATTTTCATATTGAACATTTTCCTTGCGATTGCGCTGATTTTCCTCGAAAGAAGAGACCCTACCGCAACATGGGCATGGCTTCTCGTTCTGTTCTTCGTCCCTTTATTTGGCTTTATCATCTACCTATTGTTCGGAAGAAAACTACGGCGAAAGCATTTGTTCAGATGGGCAGGGAAAAATCGGATTGGTATTGAGACGTTGATTGATTACCAAATTGAATCAATCGAGAAAGGAACATTCGATTTCAGACTGGATGACACAGCGCATTACAAAGACATGATCTACCTTCATCTTCGCAATAACCACGCTGTTTTGACACAGGATAATGATGTTCAAGTTTTTAATGACGGCGCGGCAAAATTCGATGCCTTGCTGAAAGATCTTGAAAACGCTAAAGACCATATCCATTTTCAATACTATATTTTACGTCTGGATTCTTTAGGTACCCGCATTCTCGACGTCCTTATCAAAAAGGCGAAGCAAGGCGTGAAAGTCCGGGTGCTGTTCGACGATATCGGCTCGAGGGGTCTTCGCATCAAGCATTTAAAGGAATTGATTGCGTGTGGGGGTGAAGTGGCAGCATTCTTCCCAGCCATCCTGCCGCTTATCAATCCCCGACTCAATTATCGGAACCACCGGAAGATCGTTGTGATTGACGGTCGCATCGGCTATGTCGGAGGCTTCAATGTCGGTGATGAATACTTAGGGCTGGATAAAAGATTCGGCTATTGGCGCGACACGCACCTCCGTATTGAAGGAAGTGCTCTTCATCCGCTTCAGACAAGGTTCATCCTTGACTGGAATCAAGCGACCGAAATGGAAGATATCGAATACGCGGAGCGTTACTTTCCCGCAATTCCACGGAAAGGGTCCGTCGGGCTGCAAATCGTATCAAGCGGTCCGGATGCTGAGTGGGAGCAAATCAAAGACGGCTATTTGAAGATGATTTTCCTGGCAAAGGAATATATTTATATCCAAACGCCGTACTTCATCCCGGATGTCAGCTTCCTTGATGCTTTGCGCATCGCATGCTTATCAGGGGTGGACGTCCGCATCATGATCCCGAATAAGCCGGACCATATGTTTGTCTATTGGGCGACGTATTCCAATGTCGGAAAGCTCTTGAGGGCAGGCGCTAAAGTGTATATTTATGAAAATGGATTCATTCATTCAAAACAGATTGTCGTAGATGATGAATTGTCCACCGTCGGAACTGCAAATATCGACGTGCGGAGCTTCAAGCTCAATTTTGAAATCAATGCATTTATTTATGACCGCGAGAAGTCCCACGAACTCGCCGAACTGTTCGAGCAGGATATGCAATTGTCGACGGAGTTGACGTATGAAATGTATATGGAACGGACACGGTGGATCAAAATAAAAGAATCGGTTTCAAGGTTGCTTTCACCAATCCTTTAGGCAAATCAAAAAAACTCCTGCATCCCAATTACCGGATGCAGGAGTTTTTTGTCATTTCAAACCAAGATATTCTTCCAGCGTAATATTGCGCTTAAAAATTTCTTCAGCAATTTCTTTTCCGACATAGCGGAAATGCCACGATTCATGCATGTAGCCGGTGATGCTTTCCTTACCTTTCGGGTAACGGAGGATAAAGCCATAGCGGGACGCATTGGCGGCTACCCATTTACCAGCTTCCGTTTCCCCGAATTTGGAGGAGGCCCAATACTTTTCGTAGTTCACTTCCCCGATATCGAACGCGAGCCCTGTTTGGTGCTCGGAATAACCCGGGCGCGCGCTATAGCGGTCTGCAGCTTCCACGCCGTCCTTTTTAACGTACCTGTCGTACAATGACACTTGGTATTCATACGAGCGATATGTGCTAAATGCGGTCAGATTGAATCCGGAAAGCTTCGCCTCGGCGGCCATCTCATCGAATGACGCCCTTGCTTCTTTGCTTTCGCCCGGAGCGTATGTGCTTGGCAGCGGGTATATTTTATTCGCGATAAGGATTCCGTTAATAATGGTCGGCTTATCCGGTAGTTCTTGGCCTTCGATATAGCCGCTTTTATTCGGAGTTGCCGGCGGTTTAGTCGTCACTTTCGGCTTCTCATCATTTTTCTGTGCCGGTTTTGTAGGCGTGACGTTTTTCTCCGGCTCTTTCGTTTCGGTCTTTTCCTCTTCAGCAGGAGGCTGTTCTTCAACCGCTCCTTCTTCAACAGACGGTGTCTCTTCTTCCGTCGCTTCAGGTTCTTCTTCTACTGTTCCTGGCTCGTCCGCATCGTCCACTTCCTGCTCTTCCACTGGAGGTGCTTCTGTTTCACCAATGCCCGCTTGTCTCAATGTTTTATTTAGATCCCAGTCATTCATGCCGATCCAAACGACGATCGCTGTCATGATCAAGCTCGTCAGCAACAATGTGATCGTCAATGCTTTATTCGATTTCTTCCCGCTTTTATATTTTCGTTTCCGGTTCATCTTCTGTTGGCCTTCCTTCTACTCTAGGTATCTCTCTTTTTTCAGTATGCATAAAATCGCCGTATGACGATGTTCTTTCAAGTCCGTGTATGCTATCATTTATTTTCACATATGTAAATGAATGATTGCGAGGATTACTTATGAATAACCAACGTTGGCTTTCTGTTAGTTTTTTTACATTCTTTTTTACATGGGGTATTTTTCTCCCCTATTGGACAGGTTGGTTGACGATCGAAAAAGGGTTGTCCGTGAAAGATGCCAGCATTGTCATGGGCGCCGGGATGGTTGCCCGGTCGTTTTCCACGTTTCTCGTCTTTCCATATTTGACAGAAAGAACGTCATATGTACGTGTCATGAAATGGATGACGGTCCTGTCGCTGCTCCTTGCCGTCCTCTACATTCCAGAGTCGCCATTCATTGCATTGTTCATCATAACGGTTCTTTTCAGCGCTGTTTATCCAATCATCTTACCGGCTGTCGAAAGCGGTGCATCCGTCCTTATGCAGAAGGAGCATGTCCATTACGGCAAAAGTCGATCGTTCGGTTCGATCGGGTATACGATTGCACTCTTACTCGTCGGCGCTGCTACTGCTGTTTGGAATGAACAGGCCATCCTCTATATGATGATTGCCGGGCTTGCGATAGCTGTCATTTTTTATTCCCGGCCCGCGCCGGCCGTTTTGCAAAGCATTCCAGACAGGAAGGATCCACGCAACCGGAAAACCGGATTGAAGACGTTGTTTGCAACAAAAGGATTCCCGATCATCATGGTGCTTGCGGTGCTGCTGCAAGGCGCCCATGCATCATACTACAACTACGGCTTCCTGTTCCTCGATGATTTGAATGTTAACGGGTTTTATATCGGCATCATTTTGAATATCGCGGTTCTTTTCGAAATCCTCTTTTTCGCTAAAGCGGATCGCTTATTATCAGACGTTCGGATTTCAACAATGTTCCTCATAGCAGCAATCGGGTCGACGATACGATGGGTGCTCGTCTTCCTTTTTCCGACAGCTGCCGTTTTCATCGCGACACAGCTTTTACATGCGGCATCATTCGGAATTGCCCATTATGCATTTATCCAATACATCTCGAAAAAGCTTCCAAATTCGCAGATCGCCGCAGCTCAAGGGTTCTATGCCGCATTCGCCATGAGTTTAAGCACTGCCATCCTGACATTTCCGGCCGGTTTCCTCTATGAAATCTCACCGGGTACCGCATTTTTAGGTATGACCGTTTGCTCGATCCCTGCCATTTTCATCATACTTGCAACGCGTAAAAAGTTGGCTTATTAATAGGTACCATGTTCTCCGTATTCGGGGAACATTTTTTTATTATAAAATGATAAGCAATAGGACAACGACAAATGAAAGCGCAAATAGAATCGATAAATAGCGCATCCACCGGGATTCCTTGTCAAACCCTTGCTCCTTGAACGATTTCGCCCTGGAAGCGTTTGTCAACGTGAAAAGCGCCATCATCGTCAAGATCGCATAGTCCAGCTTCCCTCTGACGACGAAAAACAACGTCACAATCGCCAACAAAACAATTCCGATGACGCCTGCTTTCTTCTGAGTCATGTTAATTCCCTCCAAAAAAGGCCGGAGATTGCTCTCCAGCCTCCCATATGCCATTGTTCAATCTTTCTTTGTTTCCGGCTTTGTTTCTGGAAGTGGTTGCTGCACTTCCTTGTAGTAGAACTTCCGGCCCAAATATGTTTGGAAAATGAGCAATAGCCCACCGACCGCCCAGTAAAGTGGAAGCGCCGCCATCACCGTGAATGAAATGAACATGATCATGATCGGTGACATATAGATGAACAGCTTCATCTGCTGCTTTTGCTGTTCAGGCATCGTCCACAATGATACACGCGCTTGGACGAAGTAAACTGCACCCGCGACAAGCATCATGATCTTATCCGGTTCGCCCAAATTGAACCAAAGGAATTGATGCTCCTTCACTTCCGGCGGAGCGTAAAGGATTGCGAAATAGAGGCCCATGATAATCGGCATCTGGATGATCAAAGGAAGGCAGCCCATGTTCAACGGATTGACGCCGTGCTTGGAATACAAGCCCATCATTTCCTGCTGAAGCTTCATCTGCTCTTCTTTGTTTTCCTTTTCTTTCGCTTCTTTTAAGCGTTTTTGGATATCTTCCATTTCCGGACGGAGAGCATCCATTTTGATTTTCATCTCTTGCTGCGACTTATAGTTTTTCAACATAAGCGGCATAAGCACCAACCGGATGGCAACGGTGATGATGATGATTGCAAGTCCGTAGCTTCCGTTGAATGTTTCTCCAAGATAATGAAGCAGCCATTCCATTGGCTTGACGAAAATATTATAGAACGTTCCTTCTTTGTTCTGCACTCCGGAACAACCACTTAGGAAAACGGCAGTGGTTACCAATATTGATAATAAACCAATTTTCTTTTTCAATACATTCACCTTCACTATTTCAAACTACTGAAAAGTATACATCAATTCACAGTGTAATTACAATTAATGTTCGTTATTTACGAGTTTTTATCGAAAATTGGCCATAAAAAAACGCCTCCGTGATGGAAGCGAGTTGTCCCGCATTTACTGGCAGTAAGACGCCGACCTAAGTGGGAGTGCAAACCGCCAGTTAATGCCCGATTGGTTCAACTAACACTCAGTGGAAGATTCCCCACTGAGTGAAATATCTCTTTATCATTGATTTTGCGGGGCTTGGCTCGGGTCTTCTTTCTTATGGTAGAGACCGTCCACTTCCGATTCCTTGGACTTGTCTTCCACTTCTTGGTTGTAATAATGAACACTTGTTTGCGCGCCTTCACTTACCATTTTATTGTCCTGCAAGTCATATGGATCCGAATGACCGGCTTTCGTATCATCGGAACGGTTCAATTTTTGCGTTTGTATAAAAGAATCGACTTTCGTTTTCATATTATTCACCGCAACCATCGCTTTGTCACGGTTTTCTTTTTTGCTGAAATATGCGTATGCACCTGCAGCCAACGTAGCAAGAAGCAATCCATTTCCGCGTTTACGTGCCATACCTATCATTCCTCCATTACGTTAAAAATCGTATTATACTCGTAGTATACCCTTATCTCGATTTTAAAAACTTCCATTCATCCGGAATCGAAATCAACATTCGGGTCGTCTTTCTAGATAGTAGCATCTCATATCGTTCAGGTCATTTCAAATAATTCAGTTGACTTATACTGATTCTACCTACTTTTTAGATAATTTAATTTTTTATATTTCATTATGATGACAATCATAGTTTCTTGACCTGTTTTTTGTTATGATAAAACAAAAGCGAAGGGCGCCTGCCTAGAGGCGACGGGCGTAAGGCGAAGATGCGAAGTGGCGCTTTTTGCCACATAGCAGCTTTGACTTACGACCCCGAGCTTCTGGCGCCCGGAGCTAGATGATCAAAAAGGATTGCGGAGGTGAATGCGACATGATTAGACCGATGACTGCCGCTGATATTGGCTATATTCAACACATTGCCCACATAACGTGGAATGATACATACGCAGGGATCATTCCTGAAAACATTCAGACATCATTTATCAATCGCTCCTATTCCGATGCAATGATGATGAAACGGATGGAAAAAACTCATATGCTTGTCGCTGAATGTGAACAAGGAACCCCAATCGGCTTCCTCAATTTTACGAGGGAAGATGAAGATGGCGACTCCGAATTGACCGCCATGTATATTCTGCCGTCCTATCAGCATTCAGGTTACGGCAAAAAACTTTTCGACTATACAGTCAGCATGCTCGGAAACGCAAAAAAACTTTTTGTTTATGTTGATAGCCGGAATACGTCCGGACGTACTTTTTATGAAAAACAAGGATTTGAATTGCTGGAAGTCTTCAATGAATATTTTGAGGGCTATCCTGTTGAAACTGCTCAGTACGTCTACTATATTCATCAGCCGGTACTTGCCTAAAAAATTCAAAAGACGCTTTCCCATTAAAGGGAGAGCGTCTTTTTTCTTTTACAATGGTCTCATTCCATCGCCATCATATGATTGATCCGTGTATTGAAGATCATCCTGTAGTGTCGGCTTTTTCGTAAAGCAAAGAATGGCAGCTACATATAGCAAAATCGAAGGCAATGAGATGATTCCGCCTAACAATCCGGCAATAATGAACATGATTCCTGCAAGCTTGGCATTCTTGTTTTTCCAGATGTTGACGATCCCGATAATGTTCAACACAACGCTGATGATCATACCGATAATAATCAGCCAGATAAACCCACCCATGAAATTAAAGACTGTGTAAACCGTGTCTAAGTCAGCCTGGGTCATAGCAGGATCCGTCATCAACATTTCATTTTCAAAATCTCGCTGGATAGTCGGATCATTTTTCACAAGGTTAATAAAAGCCATTCCAATAAAACCAAAAATAACTCCGATTGCAGTTAAAATAACCGCAATGATAGATAATACCTTTTCCGCTGTGCGATTCAAGTGAAGCACCCTTTCCTTCTGCATTTTTTCTATCATAACAAGTATACGAGAGATAAAACAATAAGTTTCATTTCTCTTCCATCCTTTTTCTGCAGGGAAGTTTTGGAACTATCAATCGCGGGTACTATATTCCTATGAAAGACTTACAACAGGAAAGCGAAAGGAGAGCATGAAATATGGGGAAAAAGGTAATGTTTACCTCGACGGACATGCTTTATACCGTCGCAGGCGCATCTGTATTAACAAGCATCGTTTATTTCGTCACACTGGCATGGGGACTTTAATTCATTTGGTGGATAGATAAAAGGCAATCCTCTGATTTTCATCCAGGGATTGCCTTTTCTGTGTCCTTTCCCGTCTAGACTTCGGGTGGCAAGAAGGCTGCCTTAATTTCTGTGAAAAACGCAGAAATTAAGGCAAACCGAACCCTTCGCTGTTCGATTTGCTCGGGTCATAAGTCAGCTCTGCTGCACGGCAAAGAGCGCCGTTTCGCAGATCTGCCTGTCGCAGTGAAAGCCGTCACGAAGTACGGCTTTTGCGAGTAAAAGCGAAGCGTTAGGAGCACCGGTCCCGCCACCCTCCACTTTTGTTTACGCCTTAACGTCGTCATATTCTTTATATCGGTTAAATGCAGTGACTACATACGAGCAGACCGCTTCCATCTTATAGCCTTTTTCGCGTGCATATTCCGCGGAGCGGTCGAGTAGTTGCTTCGCTACGCCTCCACCGCGCAATTCTTCAGACACATATGTGTGATCCATGACCATGACATCAGCGAGTAGCGTCCATGTGATTTCTGCTAGCATCTTTCCGTCCTTTTCGTACCGGAACGCGAATGCGTCGCCGCCAAGCTCGACAAACTCAAATTCCATTGTGTCTCACTCCTTTACCAATATTCTATCATATTACATGCTTACATCAGTTGAACCATGACTTGATCGATTCAAAAAGATCCGCAAAGAACTGTTTCACTTTATCCCAAAAACCGGGATCGATTTCGCCGAACTTCTCTTTGATTGTCGTCGCCATGTCCGATAATTGCTCGGAAAGCTTGCCAAAATCGATGTTTAAGTTCCGAATGCGATCCATCAGTTCGATCAGCAATTGCCGATCGGCCTCGCTCAGCTCGATATTCAGTTTCCTCAATTGGTCATTTACAATTTTCTCGACTTCTTCCTTAGTCGCAGGCTTGTTATCAGCAATCGCCTTCTTGATTTCCGTCAGAAGCTCTGCCACTTTGTCCTGATCGATGCCGGAATCCTTCGCAAACTTCGTCGCCAAATTCAACTCGTCATTCGCGACGTCCGTCCGCTCAGTATCGAGCGTTTCCCCGGATACTTCATACGCCTTATAAATTCCTACCAATGCAGAATGTCCCGTCACCGGCTTTGGCGCTGCCACTTCGACGATCGCGTCCTCGATTCCAGCAGTGAGCATCGCTGTCGCATACATCTCGTTCGTCACTTGCGTAATATTGTCTGGTGTGACGATTTTGATGACGAGTCCTTTCCCTTCATCCTGCCTCGTAATTTTGGCAGATGAATACATCCTCGCTTGGCTGTTGCCATCTTTTATATATTTCACAAGATCATTTCCGTCGACGGTTATCTCGTCGACTTCCGCAATCTCTTCGACATTCAAGCTCTTCTTAACGCTTTCCTTTTCCGCGTCTGTCAAGTTGGCCCCTAACACGACGATGGGCACACCTAATTTCTCATCAATGGCCGTATCGGCTTTCGCACTTGTCGGCAGCAAGCCCCCAACAACTAGCAATAATGCGCATGCCGCCATCAATAGTCTCTTCATAAGCTTTCCCCTCCTGTACTATGAAGTAGTACGACGTGCAGTGGAAAAAGTTCCAGTTCCTATTTCAAGGTCGTCCAGCCTTCACTTTGCGAAACTTTCCCTTCCTTCATCAGTTTGCCGAGTGCCCGCTTGAAAGCGCCTTTGCTCATGCCGAACATTTCACTAATCTCATCAGGGGTCGATTTATCGGAGAAAGGCATTTTGCCGCCGACATCCGTAAGGTACCGGTACACAGTTTCCGCATCGTCACCGAGGCGTTCCTCTTTCCTCGGCAGCAAGGAGCCGTTCAACGTCCCGTCATCGCGTACATCGATAATACGGATATCCACTTCCTCCCCTAGGCGCGGCTCATGCTCCCGCTCTGTATGGTGGACGAAAATCCGGTAGTTTTCCGGAATGCTCAAAAAGAATGATCCTACCGGCAGCAGGCGATAGGCCCGCGCTTTCAGATTTTTATTGAAAGCAGTTTCAGGCGCATCTGCAATCAATTCCAGCACTCTTTCCTCCGTCGCAAGACGTCCGAAAATATTGCCGCCTAGATCGGTGCGCAATGTCATAAAGAGCTCGTCGTCCGTCTTCGGCCACAACGCTTTCACTCTCGGCAAGTCCGCTTTATTCACAAGCACTTCGAAGGAGGAACCGATGTCCACATAAGCGCCTTCCTTCTCGTCGATCCGGATGACCCGTCCCCAGCCGAACGATTCACATGTCATCGTCGGAATATGGGCTGTTGCTGTCAATTCGCCACGTCTGTTCATGTATAGGAAGACTTCTACATCATCTCCCTCTTCGATCGGTGAATCGAATTCCGATGCGTTGATCAGTATTCCTTGTTCCTGTTCACCGCCGTCCAAAATCCATCTGGATCCTTCCTGTCCAATTACGGTCAGCTGGGCAATAAACCCTGGCTTGTGTTCCATCATTTAATATCTACCTCTTCCATTTAGAAGCTTTGCCGTTCCTTCAATCTTTGTACGAATTCTTCGTCCTCTTTCATCGCTTCCACGAGGTCCGTAATCCGGTCCATCGCATTCCAGCTCAAATGGTGTTCGATTCCTTCAACATCTCCATAGATGTTCTTCTCTTCGACACCGATGATTCGAAGAAACTGTTCAAGAAGATCATGTCTCCTGACAAGTTTCTTTCCAAATGTCAATCCTTTTTCTGTCAGTTCCAGCCCTCTATAACGCTCATAGACGACATACCCTTCACGGTCGAGCCGCTGGGCCATTTTCGTGACCGAAGAAGGCAATACCGATAGCGCTTCTGCTACATCAGAGACGCGGGCCTCTCCCCTAGCCTCCAGCTGCAAATAAATCTGTTCAATATAATCCTCCATACTTGGTGTTGCCAACCGTTCCACCTCCAGTATGTACATTCCCTGCCCATTCAATGATGAATCATGCATGCAAGGCAGTTTACAATTTCTAACTTACGGGTAAATTCACTATACCACTTCGAAGGAGTGAAAAAAATGGGTAAAATACTATGGATCATTATCGTAGCACTAATCGCCTTCTGGCTGCTCGGATTTGTCATGAAGGTCGGCGGCGGACTTATCCACTTATTATTAGTCATCGCAGGAATCATTTTCGTCATCCAGTTGTTGACTGGAAGACGATCAGTGTAGTGTAAATTAAGTGAGACTACAAACCGTCGATTCACACGAAGTTGAAGCCGGTTAACGCCGGAGAAAGGGTGCCAATTGGTGGCACCCTTTCTTATTTTACTTGGGCATAAATACATGTATTCCTCAATTGCTTGCCATCCGCTGACAGCGAATCGCATTTCAACGTCCCTTCAAGTTCAAACCCTGCCCGTTCAGCGACAGAACGACTTTTCACATTTTCTTCATCACATCTGATTTCCACTCTGCGAGCGTTCAGCTCGTCAAATGCAAAGCGCGTCAATCGTTCAACTGCCTCGGTCATAAACCCTCGCCCTTCGAATTTCGTATCGAGCCAATAACCGATTTCAAACTTCGGAACTGCCCAGTTGATGCGGTGAAGCCCCGTAGATCCGACAAACTCGCCCGTCTCTTTCGAAAACATATGCAGCCGCAAGTCTTTCCGAGTAATGAAATCGGCAATCGATTGCCGTAAATTTTCCTCGGTCGTATGAAGTTCCGGCGCCTTTTGTGCAAATGGCAGCCATTCCTTTAAAGCAGATTGTGAGTTCCGCATTGCATTCCATACGTCGAGGGCGTCTTCCACTTCGGGCATGCGAATGATAAGCCGCTCCGACTCGAATTCAGCCGGGACATTCGGAATGCGTTTTTTCTGTTTCTCTCCGAAGCCCGCATCTTCCCACATGACAGGCGTCGTCGTTCCTGCTAAAAAGTCTTCACGAGTCATCCCGTACGTAACAGCGTCATAATAGGAATTCTCTTTCGGCGAAAACCACGCTTTCCGCAAATGGGCCTCTTTCACAAATCCTGCGCGCTCGAATGTCTTCCGCATCGCCAAGTTATCTTGACGCGTATGACCTTCCAATCGGATCTTCTCTTCCGGCATGCCGAAAACGAATTCCGTAATGAGGCGGAGCGCTTTCGGTCCGTATCCGAATCCTCTATAACGATCCGCAATCCGCAAATCGAAAAGCGGAATCTCATCTTGCAAATCATGGATCTTCACGATGCCGACTATATCGTCCTGCTCATTTTGCACCCAGAACGTTTTCACTTCATCCGATTCATAGCCGCCCTCTTCAATCGTCTTTTCGATCAATTCACGTTCCGGATGTGCATTTCCATGAAACGGCCATGTATTCGTCGTCAAAAAATGGATGAGCTGTTCCTGTTCTTCCATCGTCCATTCCCGCAATTTCATTCCAATTCCCCCGTTCGGGCTGCGTATCTCACTTATGGATCCTCATCAACCTCAATGAATTCAACACGACAAGCAACGTCGCACCCATATCCGCAAAGATTGCAATCCATAAAGTCAACCATCCTGGGATGATCAAAAGCAGCGCTACAATTTTTAAGCCTACTGCAAACATAATATTTTCTTTAATAATCTGCAACGTTTTTCGGCTTAATTTCATCGTATACGGCAATTGTCGAAGATCATCCGCCATCAAAGCGATATCTGCCGTTTCAAGAGCTGCGTCCGTCCCAGCCCCGCCCATGGCAATTCCAATTGAAGAAGCGGCAAGTGCCGGTGCGTCGTTGATACCGTCACCAACCATGGCGACCCGACCGTATTGACCCATCAATCCTTTCATGGCTTCCAATTTGTCTTCTGGCATGAGTCCCGCACGGACATCCGTCACACCGGCAAGTTTTGCAATCGCTTCTGCTGTCCGCACATCATCACCCGTCAGCATGACCGTATGCCTGATGCCAACATCTTTTAATTGACGCAGGACATCCATACTCTCTTCCCGTAACGGATCCGTAACCGCAATCAATGCCCGGAACATTTGATTCATAACAACCGCCATGACCGATTTACCTGCCAGTTGCAGCTCTTCGGCACGCTGTTGCATTTCCGCAGGGAGTTCTGCAAGCTCGGACGCCCACTTCATGCTTCCGACATGCACTGTCACGCCATCTACTTCTCCGACAGCCCCTTTCCCGGTAACCGACTGGAAGTTGCGCAGCTCCGCTTCACCGATGCCCTGCCCTTTCGCATAGTCGACAATCGCCCGTGCCAATGGATGCTGGGACATCGATTCAACAGCAGCGACCGCTTGCAGTATCGTTCGCTTCTCCTCGTCTCGCGCAATAAAGTCCGTTACTTCGGGATATCCTTTTGTCAATGTTCCCGTCTTATCGAATGCAATAGCATGAATACGGCCCATCTCTTCAAGATAGACGCCACCTTTAATAAGAACTCCTTGGCGTGCCGCATTCCCGATCGCCGTCACGATGGCGACAGGAGTAGAGACAACGAGCGCGCAAGGGCAGCCGACGACAAGAACAGCGAGCCCTTGGTAAACCCATGTATGCCAGTCAGCACCGAATAGAGGAGGAACAATTGCGACAAGAACTGCGATACCGATAATGATTGGCGTGTAATATTTAGCAAATCGATCGACGAACTTTTGGGAAGGTGCTTTTTCCGCTTGCGCATCCTCGACAAGGTGGATAATTTTAGCGATAGTTGTATCCCCGACAAGTTTCGTCACGGTCACTTCGAGCGCACCTTCTTCATTCAACGTGCCTGCAAACACTTCGTCATCCACCTGTTTCAACACAGGTATCGATTCTCCAGTGATTGCCGCCTGATTGACGGTCGATCGCCCACTCAGAACGACGCCGTCCATCGCAATTTTCTGCCCCGGTTTCACAAGGAGGATATCGCCGACTAGTATATCTTCCGTCTTCAACTCCATAATTTCGCCATTCCGTTTCACGTGCGCGGATGCAGGGGCGATATCCATAAGCTGGCGGATCGATTGCCTTGCTTTATTCATGGAGTAGGCTTCCAGTGCTTCACTCACGGCGAATAAAAAGACAACGACCGCCGCTTCCTGCCATTCGCCGATGATTGCAGCTCCGATAATAGCAATCGTCATCAACGTCTTCATGTCGAAATCAAGTCTTACAAGGTTCTTGATTCCAGTGATGAACATGCCCGTCCCGCCAATCAGGATGGCTGCTGCAAAAAGTCCTGTCGCTACGGCTGGATTTGGCACGTCCCGATAAGTGAAGAACATTCCTGCGATAACGAAAACGAGCGACAGAATTGTTACGATGTTTTCCTTCCTCTGGAAAAAGGGAGTTTTCGGGCTAGGGTCTCTTTTGCTCAACGGCACGACTTGAATGCCATCGAATGCACCTGCCGCCTGAAGTTCTTCCATCGTCGCGTCACCCGTGAAAGAGAGCTTCGATGCACCAAAATTGACAGTCGCTTCCGTTACGGAAGGGAGGCTCTTCACGTTATTTTCGAATTTCATCGCGCAATTTGCGCAGGATAGGTTTTCAAGTCTGTATTCCGTTTTAGTGGTCACTTGGCTCATCCTCCCTTTCCGAGGCGTGATCGTAGGCAATCTTCACTAAGTCAGAAACATGGTCATCCGCAAGGGAGTAATAGACCATTTTCCCTTTTCGTTCCGATTTTGCGAGGGCTTGCTCACGTAAATAGCGCAGATGGTGGGAAGCCGTCGCATTCGAGGAGCCAATGACTGCCGCCACATCACAGACACATAGCTGCTCTTCCAAAGTAAGCGAATAGGCAATCTTCAACCTCGTTTCGTCTGCTAACGCTTTGAATATCTGCACCATGCCACCGACATCCGGCAATCCCTTTTGCACTTTCCCGACTACTTCTTCATGGACAACTGTCACTTCACATGTATCTTTCGATGTCATCTCAGCACCTCATTCAAATGTTCGTTTGATTAATGATAGTATATGTTTACTTTTTTCCAATTGCAAGTAAAATCAAACGTTTATTTGAATGAAATTTTTATTCCCCGAAATAAAGGATTATCGACCCTCGTATGGAAGTTAGACATGTCGAACATCAATTAAAAATGGAGTGTTGAATCATGCAAAAAGGAAAATGGAACGCTATTACTGATGTGCCCGGTGTAGCAGTCGGCCATGTGACTTTACAGGAGGAGTCCGGACCTGATAGTGCCTGCACGGGTGTCACAGCGATATTGCCCCATGAGGGAAATTACTTTGAACAAAAGGTGCCCGCAGCGAGTTTCGTATTGAACGGCTTCGGCAAATCTGCGGGGCTTATTCAAGTTGAGGAGCTTGGTGTCATCGAGTCTCCGATTATGCTGACAAATACATTCAGCGTCGGCGCAGTGCTTGAAGGGACGCTGCACCATATGCTTGAGGAGAATACCGCAATAGGAGATTCCACCAGTTCATTGAACATCGTCGTCGGCGAATGCAACGACAGCTATTTGAATGCAATGCGGTCGTTGAAAGTAAGGCCTAACCATGCTGTTGAAGCAATCCGCGAAGCGCGCGGAGGCGAGTTGAAGCAAGGCGATGTCGGCGCGGGAAAAGGGATGATCTGCTTCGGCCGGAAAGGCGGGATAGGCTCTTCTTCAAGGATTGTCCCCCATGGAGACGATTCATTCACAGTGGGTGTCCTGACATTGACGAATTTCGGCAAAGCGGAAGAATGCCTGATTGATGGATGGCTCGCGCGGAATGAAATGCAGATGAGGACGGCGGAGGACGACTTGAAGCCATTCAGCGAAATGAAAAGCGAAAAACCGGACGGCTCTGTCATGATTATCGTCGCGACGGATGCACCAGTGGATAGCCGGCAATTGAAGCGATTTGCAAGACGCGCTTCCATCGGTCTTGGCAGGACCGGCTCCCATATCCATAACGGAAGCGGTGACATCATCATCGCCTTTTCGAATGCTTTCACGATTCCGCATTCGAGTGAAGGTGATTCAACCGTGAGCTACACTTTGCTGCGCGATGACGCCAAGGTGATGAATGCACTTTTCCAGGCGGTCATCGAGGCGACGGAGGAGGCGGTTTATCAATCTTTGCTCCATGCAAAAACGACAACCGGAAGACATGGGCGGACGGTGGAACGATGGCCGTTTGTTGAGAATAATGATTTATGAGCGCGAAATGGGATTTATGAGCGCAGGAGCCGCGGTTATGAGCGCGATACGGGAGTTATGAGCGCCGAGGCATGTGTTCACTACAATCTAAAAACGGCACGCATGAATTTACAACTCATGCGTGCCGTTTCATATACTATTATTGAGCAGGGTTTGCTTGCAGGTCGATTGAAATCTTGATGTCGTCGCCTACGAGCACGCCGCCCGCTTCTAGTGCTTGGTTCCATGTAAGTCCGAATTCTTTACGGGAAATTTTCCCTTCGACTTCGAAAGCAGCGACTTGAACGCCCCATGGGTTTGTTCCCGTGCCTTCGAATTCTGCTTCGAATGTAACTTTCTTCGTAACGTCCTTGATTGTCATATCACCTGTCACCTCGTACTCATCATCGCCTTTTTTCACGATGTCTGTAGAGACGAATGTCAGCTGAGGGAATTTTTCCGTATCGAAGAAATCGCCTGAACGAAGGTGATTGTCGCGATCTTCACTATTCGTATTGATAGAACTTGCATCGATAGTGAAATTGATTTTGGCATCTGTCAAATCTTCAGGATTCCCCTCGATCGTCCCTTCCACTTTTCCGAAACTTCCTTTAACCTTTGAAACCATCATATGTTTTACTGTAAAACCTACACTCGTGTGTGATGCGTCCACATTCCAAGTCGTCATTTTACCATCCACCCTTTTCATTTTTCGTTATTCATGTTCACTACCCTATTCCATATACCTAGAACCAGAGAAATATTCCACTATCGCAAAAACATCTTCATTCCGAGATATATTCATATGATATGCCGAATATGTCTCGAAGTCAAGATAAAAATCCGAGAATAAAATTTATTGCTCCTTTCCCCAATTAAAACGCGTTAGTAACGGGAGCATCCCCTATCATTTCGCTTTTAATTTCAATGTATAGCCATCTTTCACTTCGCCGTCGAGAACAGTTTCGTGGTAGATGCCATTCGCCCAATCTTCGGATTGATCGTGGAACCATTTTGATTTCATATGCCCGCTTTGACCGGGTCCAACGATATGATGCGCCGCTGACAAGTCGGACAGATCCGCGACAAAACGCCATGATGCGCCGTGATTCACGGTTCCATCGTCTTTAAATGCAGCCGCCTGCACCGTTACATTCGAGCCGCCGATTGCCTGTTTTTCAGGATTGAGGAAATAGGCGAAAATCGGTGATGCTGCCGCTAATGAATGCGGGAAGGCCAATTGGTGGAAGTCTCCCCACTTCCATTTTGCTGAATCATTCCCGAACTGTTCTTCAATTTCCGCAATGGCAACCTCGAATGCATCATAGACCCATTTGTCGACGCCCCCGTAGTTGTACACCCACACGCCCGGCTTTCCGCTGTATGCATCCCTCAACATTCGGTCGACAATCTGCCCTTTACCCGGCATGAGTTTGTAAACATCTTCAGGCATTTCATTGCTGAACATCGTCTTTGGCAATTGCTTCATTACTTTGTGGAAAAGGAGCGGCGCACCCGCTTCCGCGGAATCAACTTGATCCCATCCCTCAAGCATTTTGACAAGCTCGGCATGTTTCCCTTCCAGATCAGCGGCCTTCAATGAACCGATCAGGTCTTGTAAAAACTCCCGGGCATATAAATTCTCCTGATCCATCTGCAAGTCCATCATGTCTTCCGCAGTGAAATTGTCACCGTCCTGCAATACTTCGGCAATTCGCATATACCGATACGGCTGCGCCCAGAGTTTAGTTATATGATACGGATACGAATCATCGACAACTTCATTATTCGCAGTTGCGATGAAGCCTTCCGACGGATTAATAACTTTCGGCAGTTCGTCATATGGCACATACCCGCTCCAGCCGTATTCGGATGAATCCCCCGGCACTGGCAGCTGGGCGTCCCCTTGTTTGCGGATCGGAATTCTTCCGTTCGCTTTATAGGCGATTGTCCCGTCCACCGCAGCAAATACGAAGTTCTGCGCCGGCGCATGGAAATCTTCCAATGCGGATTCGAACGTCTCCCAATCCCCCGCTTTATTCATTCTTATGATTGCTTCAAGCTCTTTCGTCGGCTCGAGTGCCGTCCATTGCATGGAGAACAAAGCCCCTGGATCCTCGGATTTATACAAAATGTCCGACATGATCGGCCCGTGCCTTGTGACAATCACTTCGAACGGGATAGCTTCCCCGCCTTTTACGGAAATCGTCTCATCTCGCACTTCGGCCTGCTCCCACTTCCCGTCGTAGCGGAATTGGGTAGGGTCCTCCGGATTCGGGATTTCGATATATAAATCCTGCACATCCGGCCCGACGTTCGTGACACCCCATGCGATATTCTCGTTATGGCCTAGGATGATGCCCGGAACGCCTGCAAAAATAACTCCCCCGACGTTCTGCTCAGGCGATTGCAAATGCATTTGATACCAAATTGACGGCGTATTCAATCCTAGGTGAGGATCATCCGCGAGAAGCGGCTTTCCTGACGCTGTCTTATCTCCGGAAACGACCCAGTTATTACTGCCATTAAACTCATGCGGCACCAAATCCGGATTGAAGCGGCCCGCCACTTCAACAGGCGTCTTCAAATTGGCCTCGATAATTGAAGGCGCATGGTCAGGATAGCTGACGAATAATTCACGTGCCTGCTCCTCCGGGAAATTGTTCAGCGCCCAATGCCTGACAGCGAGGCTATCCCAGTTGCCCCCCAAATCGTAGGCCATATACTTCCCGATTGTAAGTGAGTCGATAGGCGTCCACTCTTCCGGCTCATAGCCAAGGAGCTTGAATTCATAAGGCAATTTCCCGTCTTCCTTCGCCTGTTGCATGTAAGCATTGACACCTTCCGCGAACCAGTCAAGAACCTTCTTGGCGTCATCCCCATATCCGTCATAGGAGGCTTCCGCCGCATTGCGCAAACTGAATGTCCGGAAGGTCTTATCTGTATCAACAGCAGCGGCACCGACTACTTCAGCCAGGCGGCCGCTTGCCTGACGCCTTGCCAAATCCATTTGAAATAAACGATCTTGGGCCTGCACAAAACCTTGCGCCCGGTACAAATCAGCGTCGGAACTAGCGTTAATATGGGGCACCCCGTCCGCATCCCGCGTAATGTCCACGTCTTCGTCCAAGAAGTCCACGCTCATCTCCCCTTCGATAAGCGGCTTCGATTTACCTATGTACACATTGATGACAATCAACCCGGCAACGAGTATTGCAAGCAATCCGCCAAAGATGGATAACAATACTTTTGTCCATTTTCTCATTTTCCTTTTTCTCAAAGTGCATCCCCCCTGCTTTACAATTCTATGAATGGCCATTCATCCCCTTTATTTCCGAATGGAATTTTTCAACAACAAGAAACTCGGTTATATTTTCTTGTCAAATCGCTTGATAGCCAGCATACTTATAAAAGTGAAGCCTTCTTTTTGATTTAGCAAAAAGTGAAGGTTTTCAGCGCATCAGAATTGAAGGGACTGGATGTTGATGTCTAAGCATCAGTGGTTAGAAGATTTACGCGGAATGATTACTGAAGGCATACTACGGTTAGATGAACCATTACACAAATATACGATGACCAAACTTGGCGGAGCCGCAGATCTACTCGTCATCCCAGGAACGATCGAGGAAACGGAATCGACGGTGCGGTATGCATTTGAAAATGACATTCCTCTTTTATTATTAGGAAATGGATCGAATATGGTCGTCAGAGATGGCGGGGTACGTGGGATTGTCCTCCATCTGTCGAAACTGAATGCAATCCAGGTGGATGGTACGAAAGTGCACGCAGAAGCAGGAGCACTTATCATTGACGTTTCAAGGCGGGCAGCTGCAGCATCGCTGACGGGGCTTGAATTCGCGTGCGGGATTCCCGGTTCCATCGGCGGCGCGATGGCCATGAACGCGGGTGCCTATGGCGGTGAAATCAAAGATATCATCGTGCAGTGTACCGTCTTGACGAAATCGGGCAAACGCCTCGTTCTATCGAAAGATGAATTAGAGCTTGGTTACCGGAAAAGCATTATTGCTTCCGAAGGGTATTATGTTTTATCCGCCGATTTCGAGTTAGCAGAGGGCGACAAGAAAGCGATCGATGCAAAAGTGGCGGACTTGACATTCCAGCGTGAATCGAAGCAGCCGCTCGAGTATCCTTCCGCAGGCAGCGTATTCAAACGGCCACCGGGCTATTTTGCGGGGAAATTGATCCAAGATTGCGGTCTGCAAGGGAAAGGACATGGCGGTGCGGAAGTGTCGATGAAGCATGCAGGTTTCATTATTAATAAAAACAAGGCAACCGCATCCGATTATATCGAAACGATCAACATGGTGAAGACGGAAGTGAAGAAGAAGTTTGATGTCGACTTGGAGCTGGAAGTGAAAATCGTAGGGGAAGAATAAACAAAAGTGGCGTTGAAAAGAAAAAGCGGATGACCAGTAACCGGCCATCCGCTTCTATTTAAGTTTAGTCTTTTCACTGCTCCGTTTTGCAGACGAATTGCGTTGCTTCGGTGACCCTGTCATCCGTAATCTGCACTTGACACATTTTATTATTATTCATGAATTTGAAAATCCCATTATTGAAATCTGTTCCGATCTCCTTGAAGAAAATGCCTTCGAAGCGCGCCTCTTTTGAAAGGGTGAAGCTAACTCGAAAGCCGTCCCCTTCTTCGACCAAATATGCCCGCACACCTTTTTCAAACATGCCTTCTATTTCGTCCTTGATGGCACGGTCGACGGATACGACGTGGAAATCGACAAATGTTATTTCTCGTAATAACACGTTCATGAATGAACCTTTTGTAATCTCTTCCCATCTACTTTGGGCAGTCTGACCGATAATAATCTGTGTAATATTATGTTTGTGAGCTACTTCTTTGATCACCTTTGCAACAGGTCGTTTTTCATTATCCATAATGATGAAATCTTCAACATCGAGCTCTTCGGCAAGCTCTTGCCATCTTTCGATATACTCGGATTTTTCCGCGTCAAATTCATCGAATGGCAATGGATCAATCGTTAATATATATAGTGGACAATCGATGATGGATGCCATTTTATGTCCACGTCTAATGAGACGTTCGCCATTTGGACCGTAGTAGACACAAACAAGTATGCTTTCGTCCATACGACCTTTTACTTTGCCCATGACCGTAGTCACCTCTTACAATTATTTTCGTTCGACTGTCACGTAACTTGTATTTACAATTGAAAACCATAACATTATACATAAAAGATGTTGAGTTGACAAGATGTAAATGCCCCAAGTGCTATGAAAATCTGTTTAGTGTATAATTCAGTTATGACCTTTTTCTAATGGTATCTGTAGCTACCTATTATGTCTCCAGTTCCTGCACGAGTCAAGCCCATCCCCCGATAATCAAGAAAAAATTTACATAAGAAATTGAAATCCCTTTTTTAGGAGGTTAGCTGTTTGACGATTACATTATCCATCTTCATCCCTTTTATAGCAGCCATCTTCGTTCCCTTATTATATAAAAGGTTACAAAGCCGGAAAATCGGCTGGTTCGTCTTGCTTGTTCCATTGACGCTATTTGCAATACTAGCAAGCTTTATCCCCTCAATAGCAAAAGGTGAAACATATACACATACGCTTCGGTGGATTGATTCTGCCGGCATCCATTTCACAACTTATCTTGATGGTCTCAGTTTAATATTCTCCCTGCTTATTACCGGCGTGGGCACTTTGGTAATTCTGTACTCCATCTATTATTTATCAGAGCGGGAATCATTGGGGCGCTTTTATGTTTATCTGTTACTGTTCATGGGTGCGATGCTTGGCGTCGTGTTTTCCGATAATCTCATGGTGCTGTACGTCTTTTGGGAGTTGACCAGCATTTCGTCTTTCCTATTGATCGCTTTCTGGTATCATCGGAAAAAATCGAGATACGGTGCTCAAAAATCCATGCTTATTACTGTATCGGGCGGCTTTGCGATGCTTGCCGGCTTCATTATGCTTCATACTATGACAGGATCGTACAGTATACGTGAGATAGTGGCCTCGATTGGTCTATACACGGACGAGCCTCTCTTTTTAATTTCCATGTTGCTAGTCTTAGTAGGTGCATTTACGAAGTCTGCCCAATTTCCGTTTCATATTTGGCTGCCGGACGCGATGGAAGCCCCTACTCCGGTCAGTGCCTATTTGCACTCCGCTACGATGGTGAAAGCGGGCATCTATTTAGTCGCACGGTTCACTCCCATTTTCGGCGGCGAAATGACTTGGTTTTATCTCGTGAGCAGTGTTGGGGTTTTCACTTTATTCTGGGGCTCGTTCAATGCCGTTAAGCAGACCGATCTAAAGGCGTTGCTCGCCTATTCGACAATCAGCCAGCTCGGCTTGGTCATGAGCCTGTTCGGTCTTGGTTCTGCTGCGCTCAATGAAGGGCATAGCGCCAATTCAGTCTTCTATGCACAAGCAACATTTGCGGCCCTGTTCCATCTCATTAACCATTCCACGTTTAAAGGTGCGCTTTTCATGGTTGTCGGCATTGTCGACCATGAACTCGGGACGCGGGATATCCGTAGATTAGGCGGGCTGATGTCTTTCATGCCGGTTACGTTCACCATCGCATTGATTGGCAGCTTTTCAATGGCAGGACTGCCCCCATTCAATGGCTTTCTCAGCAAAGAAATGTTTTTCGAGTCATTGGTGAATGCGCGCAATCTTGAACTTTTTGATGTCGGCACTTTAGGGACACTTTTCCTTGTTGTCGCCTGGCTTGCAAGTGTCCTCACATTTGTTTACAGCATGATTATCGTTTTCCAAACGTTTCTTGGGAAATTTCAACCGGATCGTATCGAGAAACCATCAAGGGAAGCCTCTTTCGGAATGCTGATTGCACCTTCCATTTTGGCAATATTTGTAGTCGGAATCTTCTTTTTCCCGAATATTATCGGAGACTATTTACTGCGTCCTGCAATGACCGCAATCTACCCAACACTCGCGGGCGTCGGAAGTCTCATGCCGCGTATTGTTCCATGGCACGGCTTTACTAATCCTGCATTGTGGATGACCGTCGGAGTCGTTGTGCTCGGAATTATCCTATATTGGTCCTTCCGTCATTGGAGAGGCATCTATACGTTAGCCCCCTTGAAATGGAATTTGGATTCAATCTTCAATGCCAATTTGGTCTTATTGGAAAAAGGTTCGTCTTATTTTACCCGTCTTTATATGAAAGGATATTTAAAGGATTATCTCGTTTATATCTTCACATTCTTTATCGTAGTGGTTGGAGGAGCTATCTTTTTGACAGGTTCCTATTCCTTCGATTTTTCAAACGATGCGCCTATTACGATGAATGAATATCTTATCGTGCTTGCGATGGCAGTTGCCGGGATTTCAATCCTATTCGCAAAATCCCGGATGACAGCGACCATTTTAAACGGCGTGCTTGGGTATTCCATCGCATTCTTCTTCGTCGTCTTTCGTGCGCCGGATTTGGCCTTGACGCAAGCTATTGTTGAAACGGTAACGACTGCCCTATTTCTTCTTTGCTTTTATTTTCTGCCGGAATGGAAGAAGGAGCGTTCGCCGGTCCGTACAAAAGTGGTAAACGGGTTAATCGCCTTTTCTGTCGGGTCGATTGTGACAGTTCTCGCCCTAGCGGTGCAGGGGAATAAAATGTTCGAATCCATATCGGTTTACTTTGAAGATGCATACCGCCTTGCAGGTGGTACAAATATTGTCAATACAATTTTAGGAGATTTCCGTGCGTTTGATACAATGCTTGAAGTGGTTGTGCTTTTCATCGCTGGAATCGGTGTGTTCACACTTATTAAATTGAAGGTGCGAAAGGAGGAACGAGACGTTGAAGATCAATGATGTCATCTTGCAAACCGTGACGAAAATCGTCGTATTCATCATTTTGACGTTCGGTGTGGAGCTGTTTCTGTCGGGGCATAACAATCCCGGCGGCGGTTTTATCGGCGGTCTTGTCCTCTCTTCCGCATTCGTTCTACTTTATTTAGTTCATGATATTGAAACGGTGCATAAAGGCATTCCGTTCGATTTCAAGAAAATAGCGGCTCTGGGGGCATTTCTTGCCGTCGGTACCGGCATTGGTTCGGTTCTGTTCGGCAAGCATTTCCTTACACAAGCAGCCGGCCATTTCAATTTGCCCGTTTTCGGTGATACCGAACTGTCGACAGTTATCGTATTCGAGGCGGGAGTGGCATTGACGGTTGTCGGTGTAGTCGTGACGATTATTTCAACCATTAGTGAGGATGTGTAGCAGATGGAAACTTTAATTACAATACTTGTCGGCTTTCTTGTAATGATCGCTGTCTATTTGCTGCTGTCCCGCAATTTGATTCGTGTGATTTTGGGGACTGCCGTCCTGTCGCACGCAGCGCATCTATTATTGATGACTATGGGAGGACTGAAGAAAGGCAGTGCACCGTTGCTCGGTGAGGATGCGGAAAGCTATACGGATGCTTTGCCACAGGCGCTGATTCTGACAGCGATTGTGATCAGCTTTGCCGTTACCGCATTTCTACTTGTACTTGCGTATCGTACATACAAAAAGACCGGTACGGATAACCTCCAACAGTTAAGGGGGTTTGAAGATGAATAACATACTAGTCATGCCGATGATCATCCCATTACTAACAGGGATCATCCTCGTTTTTTTACGTCACTACATAAAGACGCAGCGTGTTCTCGGCATTCTGTCGAGCATTGCAACAGTAGTCGTCAGTGTACTCATTTTACACCAGATCCAGCAAGAAGGGATTTTAAGGCTCGATTTCGGAGGCTGGCTTCCCCCCTACGGCATTTTATTCGTTGCAGATTCATTTTCCATGCTGCTCGTTGTGACAACATCGATTGTGACAGGAATTCTTCTTATTTACGCTTTTTCATCTATAGGTAAGCAGTATGAGCATATGTTTTTTTATCCGTTCGTCTTCTTCCTCGTCGCAGGCGTTAATGGTTCATTCCTGACAGGTGACTTGTTCAACTTATTCGTCTGTTTCGAAGTGATGCTCCTATCTTCTTATGTACTCATTACAATGGGAGGCAGGAAGATCCAACTGATCGAATCAATCAAATATGTCACAATCAACGTCCTTTCCTCATGGTTCTTTTTAATGGGGATCGCGTATTTATACGGAACGGTCGGCACATTGAACATGGCCCATTTATCAGTCAGGATCGCTGAAGTCGGACAAGGGCCTTTACTGACGGTGATCAGTCTTATCTTTTTAATCGTCTTCAGTTTAAAGGCGGGGCTGCTCCTTTATTTCTGGCTGCCTGGATCATACAGCGCGCCTCCGACCGTCATAGCTGCCCTTTTCGGCGCCTTGCTTACAAAGGTGGGTATATACGCAATGTTCCGCGTCTTCACCCTTATTTTTTATCATGAACCGGTCATTACGCATACCGCAATCGGTGTGATGGCAATTCTTACGATGATTGGCGGAAGTGTCGGTGCGCTTGCCTATAACGACATTCGAAAAATCGTTTCGTATAACGTGGTAATTGCGGTTGGATTCATATTGGCGGGGTTGGCCATTTCAACAGAAGTCGCTTTCCAAGGCGCCATCTATTATTTGATTCACGACATGATTGTTAAGGCTTTACTGTTCCTACTTGTCGGAACGATGATCTATTTGACGGGGAAAGCAAAAATCGAAGAGATGAGCGGTTTGATCCGGAACTATCCGACACTTGGATGGCTCTTTTTCATCACGATGCTGTCATTGGCGGGAATTCCGCCGTTAAGCGGGTTCATCGGCAAGGTGTTCATCGGGCAAGGGGCAATCGAATCAGGCTCCTTTATCCTTTTGATAGCAGCCTTTCTATCCGGCATTTTCGTCCTGTACTCACTATTGCGCATCTTCATGAATTGTTTTTGGGGAGAGACGATCATCAATGAGGATGACGACGTTCCATTGAAAAAAGGGATGCTCGTCCCATGTATCCTATTTGCGATCATGACGATTGCAATCGGGATCGGCGTTGAAGGCCTTGCTCCTTATGTTACTGATGCAGCACGGACGCTTATGAATCCGGAAATTTATATCGATGCTGTTTTACAAGGAAATCGTTAAGCGGAAAGTTGAGGTGAAGATAAGTGCCAGCCCAGTTATTACTGAATCTGTTCATCGCTTTTTTATGGATGACGTTAATGGATGAAGATGAATTGAGATTCACGACGTTCTTTGCCGGTTTCCTTGTCGGAATTGGAATCATCTTTTTCATGCACCGTTTTTTCGGCACCCAATTTTATTTACGCCGGTTATTTTATTCATTTAAATTGCTTTTGATATTCATCTCGGAATTGACACAGTCAAGCATCGTCGTACTACGGCAGATTTTAAGCCCGACATTGAAAATTAAACCAGGCATCTTTAAATATGAAACTGTTTTGAAAAGTGATGTGGAAGTGACAATGCTGTCGCTTCTTCTCACCTTGACGCCGGGGTCTGTCGTCATGGAAGTATCTCCCGAAGGCAACACGCTTTATATCCACGCGATGGACGTAGAGCAGTCCCGAGCCGGTTTGATCAAACAACTGAAGAACTTTGAAAAAGCGATTATGGAGGTGACACGATGATTGAAACAATGATGACGATATCGCTCGTCCTGTTTTCCATTACCATCTCCATCGCCGTGCTCCGTATCATCCTTGGCCCATCCATGCCGGATCGTGTCATTGCCCTGGATATGATTGGTGTCAACCTGATTGCGATGATTGCTGTTGTCTCGATCATGTTGAAGACGAAAGCTTTTTTGGAGGTCATTTTGATTTTAGGGATTTTGTCCTTCATCGGAACGATCGCCTTTTCGAAAGCTATTGAGAGGGGTGTAATCGTTGAGCGTAAACGAGATCGGTGAATTCATAGGCGCTTTGTTGATATTGACGGGCGGGATTGCGAGTGTCATTAGTGCTTTCGGGCTTATCCGATTGCCAGATATCTATACGCGGTCGCACGCCGCGACGAAAAGCTCAACCCTTGCCGTATTGCTGACACTTTCAGGTACTTTCTTGTATTTCTTGTTCCGTGAACAGTTTGTGAGTGTGCGGGTGCTTCTCGGTATCGTTTTTGTTTTTCTTACTGCACCGGTCGCGGGGCATTTGATTGTCCGGGCAGCGTACCGCTCAAAGGTGAAGCTTGCGGATATTTCGACGGAAGATGAGTTATATGAGGTTTTATATAAGGATGAAAGCAAAAATGACGGTTCTAGCGAAAAAAGCTAGACCGTCATTTTTTCGATCAAATATCGCAGTTATCATCCGTGCATACGCCTTGGCCTTCGGTGCCTAACACTTTCAACTGAGGTTGGATGCCTTCTTCTGCCGCCACTTTTTTCAGCGCTTCTGTAAATGCTTCAACCGGCTGCGCTCCTGAAATAGCGTATTTGCGATTGATGACGAAGAATGGGACGCCTTGGACGCCAAGTTGTCCGGCTTCTGCGATATCCCTTTTCACGTCATCAGAGAATTCATCTGACTGAAGCATCTGTTCTGTACGTTCTTTCGAAATCCCTGCCCCTTCCGCAATGGAGAGTAAAGTATCTTCATTGTCGACTGCCTCTCCTTTTACGAAGTGGCCTTGCAGGAGACGTTCCGATACGGCACCGCCCTTGCCTTCCGTTTCGGCAAGCTTAGCAAGTCGGTGTGCGTTGAAGGTATTCGCACCGACCATGCCTTCGACGTCGAAATCCAGTCCGACTGTCTTCGCCTGCGAGGCAACATTCTCTAGCATCTTCTTCGCTTCATCCAAGCTGATGCCGTACTTCTTTGCCAAGTCTTCCGGAACGGCGCCTCCAGCGCCTACAGGTGTGTTCGGGTCCAACTGGAACGCTTTGAACGTCACTTCCACCTTATCTCCCAAGTTTGTTTCCTGTAACGCTTCTTCCAATCTCCGTTTCCCGATGTAACAAAACGGGCAAACATAGTCTGACCAGATTTCAATTTTCACGATTTACGACCACCTTTCCTCTTCCATTTTAGATTTCATTCAAAATGGCAACAATGAATATGCCTGCTGCTTTCTTATCGAAGATCAATTGGAGGACTTATTATGTACAAATCACTATGGCTCCAGACCGCGTACCCTCGGGATTCCTATCCCGCTCTGGATAAAGACGTATCCTGCGATGTTTGCATTATTGGCGGAGGATTAAGCGGAATTGCAAACGCCTATTTTTTAGCGAAAGAAGGAAAAGACGTTATCCTACTTGAGAAAGATGAAATCCTATGCGGGGCTACAGGCAATTCGACTGGCAAATTGACCGCGCAGCATGACGTCGTCTATGCCGATCTGATCAAGCAGTTCGGGCGGGAGAATGCACGGATTTATTATGAAGTGAACAAGCAAGCCGTGCTGTTTGGACGCTCTATCGCTGAAGGGGATGAACTGCGGAATGCGGATTCCATCCTATTTGCGCAATCCAAGTATGGGACCGAACTGCTTCAAGATGAAAAGAAGGCGTATGACGACATCGGCATTGTTGGGGAACTTGGCAGGAATAGCGAACTTCCTTTGAAAACCGATTTGACGTTGACGTTGAAAGACGAAACACAGATCCATCCTGTGCGCTTCGGCCAGCATTTGGCGAAACTCGCCGTTAAAGCAGGAGCCCGTATTTACGAGAAATCGGATGTGCGTCTCATGGACTTGAAAAAACGCCTGCTCTATACAAATTCAAAAAACGAAATCCAATTTAATGAACTTGTGCTATGTACCCATTACCCAATCGAGGCGTTAAGAGGTTTGCAAATCTTGAAATTGACCGTCAGCCGCTCCTATCTCGTTTCAGCACCGGCGAATATGCCGTTGATGGGACAATATATTTCGGTCGACAATCCGAAACGTTCGGTAAGAACAGCTTATATCGACGGAAAAACACATTTCCTCTTATCCGGCGAAGGGCATCAGGCAGGGATGGAAAAAGAGACGCAAGTGCATTATGAAACGTTGTCCTCCGAATTGAGGAATGTCTATCAGCTGGACGCGATGAAATACGGCTGGTCTGCACAGGATCCGCAGACTCCAGACCTCATTCCGTATGCCGGCTGCATTTCGACGAGCATGCCTTATGTTCATTTGAATACGGGTTTCCGGAAATGGGGGCTGTCCAATTCACTTGTCAGTGCGCGGATTATCAGCGACCAGATCGTCGGTCGGCAGAACAAGGCCGCTTCGCTCTATGCACCCGATCGCACCGGCTTCGGCTCATTCCTCGTTCAAGCATTAAAGAATACGGGGCTTGTGCTGAGAGAATTCACCGGGGGGCATATTTCAAGGACCGACTCTCCGATCTGCACACATATGGGGTGCAGGACGCGGTGGAATGAAGCCGACCAAACATGGGATTGTCCTTGCCACGGATCCCGTTTCCGGAAGGATGGCTCCGTCCTCGAAGGACCTGCAACGAAACCGCTGGATTTGGAATGACAATCTCCATCAATCGCGTGCGTCGAAGGTCCCGAAATGACCATATATCTTGGGAAATGATTGATATCCGTCGGGAAATGATGGATCAGTATTGATATCTAAAAAAGGTTGTGCCCCTAAAGAAGAGCACAACCTTTTTATTATTTTATTTCAATGCTTCTGTCAAAACAGGCACGATTTGTTTTTTCCTTGAAACGACACCTTTGAACAAAGTCGTATTGTTCGTCAATGCAACGTTGAATGCAGCACAAGCGCGTTCTGCAGCGTTTCCGAGTGCAATGACAGTCGAATCATTGTTCAAGATGTCCGTTACGACGAACAGGAACAGGTCTAATCCTTTTTCTTCGATGATGCTGTTCAATAGAACTTCCACCTCGGCTTGGCGATTCATGACATCATCGACTTCAATCGCGTTCACTTGCGCGATTTCAATTTTCGCATCACCGATCGTGAACTCCTTCGCATCAAGCGATACGAGTTCCTCTAGTGATTTTCCGCTCAGATCCGCGCCAGCCTTCAGCATTTCAAGACCGTACACTTGCGCATCCACTTCCGCAATCGTTGCCAATTCTTCAGCGGCCGAGCGATCCTCTTCCGTGAATGTCGGTGATTTGAATAGCAATGAATCGGAAATGATTGCGGAAAGCATGAGTCCCGCAATGTCCTTTGGAATCTCGACGTTATTTTCCTTATACAGCTTTTTTAAGATTGTTGCTGTGCAGCCGACTGGTTCAGCACGGTAATAAAGCGGATCTGCCGTTTGGAAATTGGCGATCCGGTGATGATCGACGACTTCGATGACTTGTACATCATCCAGATCATCAACACTTTGCTGTTTTTCATTATGATCGACAAGGATGACTTGCTTTGCTTCCGGCGCTGCTTTTTCGATTAATCGTGGAGCTTCAAAGCCGAATTGACCGAGCGCGTAAGCTGTTTCACCTGAAATAGAACCAAGACGCACCGCTTCTGCATCCATCCCAAGCTGTTGTTTCAAATAAGCATAGCTGATCGCCGACGTAATGGAATCGGTGTCAGGGTTTTTATGTCCAAATACGAATACTTTCCCCATTATAATCCTCCTACTGGTATATTCCTTTTTATTCTATCATAAAGGTTTGCTGAACAAAATCGCTGCCAGCTCCTCTTTATTTACGAGGAAATCGGCAATCGTGTACTTGTCCAAAACGGCCAAATAAGCGGAAAGCGCTTCATGCAATGCGCCTTTCAATCGGCATGCAGACGACAGGATACAATGATTGCCATCCGGACGGAAGCATTCGACAAGATAGAAATCATCTTCCGTCTTCCGGACGAGTTCGCCTACATTTATATCCTCGGGCTTCACGTTCAGCCTGATTCCTCCGCCTCTCCCGCGCACCGTTTCAATAAGACCCATCTTTCCTAACTCATGGACAACTTTTGTCAGATGGTTTTTAGAGATTTGGTATCGATCCGAAATTTCCTGGATCGTCGATAACTCTTCGGCTTCCTTTGTAGCCAAATACAGTAAGACTCGCAATGAAAAATCTGTATATAATGTCAACCGCATAATTTCACCGCCATTCAACAACCTATTATAAGCGATTATGTCGGTATCGTGAAAGAAATGTGTCTAAAATTTTACATCAATATAAAGATGCATTTTAAATATATCTTTAAGAAAAGTAATCGTTTATAGTGAAAGTAACAAAACAAGAAAGGTTGTGCACCTTATGTTATCCCAAAAAACAATTGATATCGTAAAATCTACAGTTCCAGTTCTTGAGCAACATGGTAAAACAATTACAACAGTCTTTTATAAAAATATGTTCGCTGCCCATCCTGAGCTATTGAATATTTTCAACCATGCAAACCAATCGAAGGGCCGTCAACAAACTGCACTTGCCAATACCGTTTACGCAGCTGCAGCGAATATCGACAATCTCGGTGCAATCATCCCTGCAGTCATTCAAATCGCCCATAAGCACCGTTCTTTAGGTATTCAAAAAGAACATTATCCAATTGTCGGCTATCATCTTCTAGAAGCTATCAAGGAAGTGCTTGGCGATGCGGCAACACCAGAAATCATCGGAGCTTGGGGAGAAGCATACCAAGTCATCGCAGACGCGTTCATCGGCATCGAGAAGGACATGTATGACGCGACTGAAGAAGCTGAAGGCGGCTGGAGAACATTCAAGGATTTCGTCATCGTCGACAAAGTTCCGGAAAGTGATGTCATCACATCATTCTATTTGAAGCCGGCAGACGGTAAACAACTGCCTGCGTACAAGCCGGGGCAGTACATTACAGTCCGTTTCCAAACTCCTGGAGATAAATACACGTTGAACCGTCAGTACAGCTTGTCGCAAGCGCCTGGTAAAGATACATTCCGGATTTCGGTGAAACGGGAAGATGAATGCGTCCCTAATGGAAAAGGCTCCGTCCACCTTCATCGGAACACGAACATTGGCGATACGATTGAAGTGAGTGCACCAGCTGGAGATTTCTATTTGGATACGGAGAGCACTTCACCTGTTACGTTGATTAGCGGAGGCGTCGGCATCACGCCGATGATGGCGATGTTCGAAACGATTGCAAATGTTACACCGGACCGTCCAGTGGCATTCCTTCATTCCGCACGTACACGCAAGCACCAAGCGTTCGATGAAGCATTGCGCAACATGACTGATTCGCTTCCAAATGCTAAATACGAAGTGCTTTACTCAGAAGAAGGCGATGGTTTCATCAACAGTGAATTTTTGGCGAAGCATGTAGCGGAAGGCAGCGACATTTATGTCTGCGGACCAACTCCATTCATGCAAGCCGTCATTTCCGCATTGCATGGAAACGGAGTGTCCGAGGATAAAATCCACTTCGAATTCTTCGGACCGAAAGAACAATTGGAATTGCAGCACGCTTAATAAATGGTTGTACACAAAAAGCGCGACTTCCTCATTATGAGAGAGACGCGCTTTTTTACGACTATTTACGGACTTTCGCCGGAAGCCTGAATGACGCAACAATAAGCGCCCCGACAAGGAATAATCCGGCATACCCGACGAACGGATAGAACTGCCCGACCAGCTCTTTGAAGCCGCGGAAGCTTAGCGCAAATCCTGCGATGAGCGTAATCATGACGAAGGTCTTGAATTTATTCGTATTGATCTTTACAAACCTTGCACCGAAAGCATAAAACATACTGACAGCCGTATTAAAGATCATTCCATAAAGAATAAATGCCATGAAAATCCCAAGGATCGGCGAAATGTCATTAATAATCGCAAGCATCGGCAAATCGGCATCTCCTACGACATCCACCTTGGAAAATATCGCCAAGTTGCTGAGGATGATTAGGATACCGAGTCCCAATCCTCCTACGAACCCGCCGATCGTCGCTGCTTTCTCATCCTTCTCCGCACCGCCCATTACCAATGCCATCGAGGCGCCTACCGTAATATTGAATGACACGTAGTTAATTGCAGAAAAAAACCAGTTCGGCAACGTCGTGTCCAAAGCGGTTGCGGTCGTATTCAAAGAGCTGAACGATTGATCCATCGTCGCTATTGAATAAACCGAGATAATGACAACTGCCATGATTAGAAACGGCGTAATACTGCCAATGACGCCAACGACTTTATCGACATTCAGTAAAATGGTTAAATAGACAAGAATCACCATTACGATCGTTCCAACGATGGGATGTAAACCAAATTGTTGATGCAGATTGGAACCAGCCCCCGCCAACATGACGACGCCTGTGCCGAATAGTGTAAAAATGATGACAAAGTCAATGATGACCCCGATATAGCGTCCACTGATTTTGTAAATGACATCCTTATGAGAAGTCGTTCGCATTCTGCTCCCAATCCGCGTCAACACCATTCCCAAATAAGCAAATAGAATTGTAGATAAAACCGCAGCAACAATTCCCATGAATCCAAAACTAGTAAAGTACAATAGTATTTCCTGCCCGGAAGCAAAGCCGGCACCGACGATGATTCCAATGAAAGCACTACCCATTTTCAGTATCTTTTTCATACTATTTTCCCCCCTCGGCATCCCCGTAAAAAAACTCCTATATGCCAAATAATCCGAATTTTCAACACGAATAAACTTGTACCGTTTTAATTTAACACGGTATTCACCTCAATTCAACAAAGTATTTTTCTTTATTTTTATATTCCGTTATTTAACAAAAAAGAACCGCCCCAGTTGAGGGACGGTCCTGCTTCGCTTTATCATTTCTCAAGTAATTTTGTTGACTCGCGGATGAACGCCGGTAAATCGTCGGGCGTCCGGCTCGTCACCAATTGATTTTGGCATACGACGACTTCTTTATCCGCATATTTTGCACCTGCATACTCCATATCTACTTTGATGGACTTATAGCCTGTTGCATCTCTGCCTTCCAACGTCTTTGCCGTAAGCAGCAATTGAGGTCCATGGCAAATGGCGAATACCGGTTTCTTAGCGTCCATAAACGCTTTCGCGAATTGGACGAATCGGTCATCCGCCCGCAGCTGATCCGGTGAAAAGCCGCCTGGAATAAACAGAGCATCGAAGTCTTCAGGCGAAGCATCGTCGATTCCAACGTCAATTTTGACCGTCGACTCACCTTGCTTGCCTTTCACTTCCTTGCCAGCTTCTTTCTCGATAGTGACGACTTCATGTCCCGCTTCCTCAAAAGCCTTTGCCGGCTCCGTATACTCCGAGTCTTCGAATAGATTCGTGATCACTGTAGCGATTTTAGCCATTATCTATCATCCTTTCGTTTTTCTTCCCTTACTACTATTCCACACTCCCGTGCAGCTAAACTTACGGGCGGTACTTTGAGACATAAGGATTATCTTTTTCAAAAAAACGCCAAGGATAGAGGACGGCTTCTCCAGAGTTCCCGATTCCTACACGGGGACCCGTTTCGATTTCACTTGCGCCCGGCCCAGCGGCTATGAACAGCGGCTCGTCCGCCCAATGATGTCCATAATACTTCATCGTCACGCCGAGCGCCTTTGACAGCTTGCCTGGCCCATTCGTCCAGTCCTTCATCTTCAGATGCGAGCCCCGGGTTTCCTTCATCAGCTCTAGCCCGTCGACCGGCTCTGCGGCACGGATAAGGACAGCGTGCGGCGTCCCAATCGGTCCACTGACGACATTCATCAATGTGTGAGTGTGCATTTGGTACGTGTACACAAGTCCCGCAGTACCGAACATGATTTCCGTCCGTTTCGTCCGCCGGTTCCCGAAGCTATGGGCAGCACGATCTTCAGGCCCGTGATACGCTTCCGTCTCGACAATCCGCGCGGCAATCACTCCGTCCGGCCGCTCATGCACAATATATTGACCGACAAGATTTCGGGCAAGCTCAAGCACATGTGGCTCAAAAAATGATTTATCAATCGGCTCGTACATCCGAATCCTCCTCCCGTCCTAAGTCGCTTCGTTTATTTTACAGTGATCTCGTGATCATTAACTTCCTGTACATCGCTGCAATTTCCGGGCTCTCCCTTTCCCACTCTTTATTTCTTGGCATCGGAATCTTGAATTGCTTCTCCATCTCAGTCATTAAACCAACCAGGAGCATATCTCTTTTCGGTTGGTCCGCATGTATGATTTCCTCATACTCTCTTTGATAATCCGCCAGTGATTTCTTAGTTGCCATTACATGTTTCCTCCGATAATTAACTTCCCATTCTTTTTATCTATTGGGTCACGACAATCCTTGCCCTTCAGCAAATTCTCGATAAAGCGGATGCGAGTCAATCAATTCATTATGCGTCCCAATCCCTGTAATCTGCCCTGCTTCGAGGAAAACAAGCTGGTCCGCATCGATCACAGTCGACAAACGATGCGCGATGATGAGTGTCGTACGCCCTTCCATCAGCCGCTGAAGCGCCTCTTGGACATGCGCTTCGGATCCGCTGTCCAAATTCGACGTCGCTTCATCCAGCAGCAGAATCTCAGGATCATGCAGCAAAGCTCTCGCAATTGCAATTCGCTGCCGTTGTCCCCCCGAGAGCTTCATTCCCCTCTCCCCGACGAGAGTTTCAAAGCCATCCGCCATCTCTTCGATGAACCGGAGTGCGTTAGCCGCCTCAGCAGCTCTCCGCACCTCCTCCAATGAAGGACGGATTTCCAAACCGTACGCGATATTATCCAAAATTGTCCCGCTCAACAACGGGCTTTCCTGCGACACATAGCCAATCCGCTTCCGCCAATCGGATAAGGCTATATTCGCTATCGGTGTGCCGCCGATCGATATCTCACCCGCCGTCGGCAAATAAAATCGTTCAATGAGCGAGAAGATTGTTGTTTTCCCACCGCCACTTGGCCCTACAAACGCAGTAACCGTTCCGGGTTTTGCTTGGAATGAAACCCCTTGAAGAACATCCTTTCCGTTTTCATATGAAAAATCGACCGCTTCAAACTGGATGCTGCCATCTGGAACAGCTTTGACACCCTCCGCCCGCTCGCTGTCCATTCCTAAAATCTGCTGGATCCGCTCCGTTGCACCGACTGCTTTCTGGAAAATCGTAAACACCTGCGCCATTTGTGCGAACGGCATTATGATCTGGAACATGAGAAAAATGATGGCGACGAGTGTTCCTGCGGATAATATCCCTTTGGACACTTGCGCACCGCCATAGCCAAGGATCACGACTAAAATGCTCATCATCACAAGCGTCATGACCGGCGAAATGATTGCCTGAATCCTCGCCTCTTTCAATCCGAATGAAAACAGGGAGCTGATTGCCTTTCCACCCTTCTCCCCTTCATTCGGCTCTGCCCGATATGCCTTCACCAGACGGATATCGCCAAGCACCCGGCCAAGATGACCCGAAAATTTCGCCATCTCCCCTTGCGTCGACTTCGCTATTTTATGCATGATCCGGCCAAGCGGGAAGATGATTGCCATACTGACCGGAATGCTAATCAACATGATCAACGTCATCTTCCAATCCAAATACAATAGAATCGCAACGGCCCCGATGATCGAAATGATGCCCGTAATGAATGACACAAGATGATCCGATACCAACTGTTTTAGCATCGTCGTATCCTGCGTGATGCGGCTCATCGTTTCACCGGTTTCATTCTCATCGTAATAGGAAACTGGAAGCCGCAGCACTTTGTACCATAATTTATTTCGTAAATCCGCAACGATTGTTTCACCGATGAACGCAAGTAAATAATACGATACCCCGCCCAATACAGCCTGCACAATGAAAACGATAAACAGGAACACAGCAGTTTGCCAATTGAACGCTGCCGCCGTCAACGAATCCACAAGCTGCCGCGTCACTAACGGAACCGCTAAACTCGCCGCGGTCGAACATAGCGCAAGCACAAGTGCAAGCGCCGTCTTCCCCTTCGGCCACTTCAGCTGCCGCAGTAAAACAATGAATTCCTTCATCGATCCTTTCGTTTTCAACTCACTTTCCATATTCTCACCCTCTTCTCTCTTCAGATACGCTTAAATCCTCAACATCACTCATATACAGAAAAGTTCACGCATAAATGCGTCCAAAAGCTCATAAACCGATAAAGTGACGCATAATCGATGTCAAAAACTCATAAAAGGAAGAACTCACGCATAAATCCTTTCAAAAGCGCATAAACGTTTAAAAGTAAAGCCACTGCCAGAGTTTTATTATAGACGGATTTCGTATTTACACCAATATCTAAGCGTGTACCGTAGATAGCCATTCTTCCACTTCCCTCGGCGATGTCAAAATAAGCACTTCCGCACTACTGCGCTCAAGCATTTCATAAACGCCCGGCCGCTTCTTCTTCGGATACGTCCAGATGAACTTCACAAATTCCCAATCGACCTTCTCCTCGCACCCTTCCGCCATGTCAGGACGCGTTCTCCCCCGATACATCCACCGCCTCTTGAAAATCCGTGTCAGACAGAGCCAGTTCGGGAAGTCGAGGAAGATAATCAAATCAGCATATCGAGCCCGCATCTCAATCGTGGAGTTGAAATTTCCATCGATGATCCATGCGGGCTTTTCCAATTCATTTTGAAGTTTTTCCCGAAATTCCGGCTTCGGCGTCGGCACCCATCCTTCATTCCAAAATAGGGCGTCCAGATGAAGGACAGGCAGTTGCAGACGCTCCGCAAGCTCAATCGATAACGTCGATTTCCCCGCACCGCTGCACCCGATAATCAGAATCCTTTTATATGACCTTTCATTCATTCCGCAAACCCTCCAAAAACTGTCCAATCTTCAACCAATCCGCGTCCAAATCAGGACGGTGCGATGGTCGATAAAAGACGGCTGCAGGATGAAATGTAGGAACGATCCGATACACGCGATCCGTCCACTCAAACGTAGTGCTATCGAGATCGGGAAGAAACCGTACCGGTCTCTCCAGTAACTGCCCGTGCAGCTCCGTCACCTTCTCATCTTTGCCGAGCAGCCTTTGCAACCCGACATTTCCGAGCGCCACGATCAGCTTCGGCTCGATATTTGCGATTTCATAATCGAGCACCGGAGCATGCGCCAAAATCTCTTTCTTCGTCGGCGGCCGATTGTACTTCCGCTTCGTCATCGTGCCGTCCCGTTCCCGTTTCTCGCCCCACTTATACGGCCGACTGCGAACCGTGCTCGTTATATACACATCTTCACGCGTCAATCCAATCGAATCAAGCGACTTCATCAATTCCTTGCCAGCCCTGCCAATGAAAGGAATGCCATCCACGGCCTCGAATTCTCCAGGCGCTTCACCAATCAGCATGAGCTCCGGCTTTTGCGGACCTTCTCCATAGACAAATCCTTCCACTGGAAACCCTTTGATCCTCTCTCTTCCAAGTTCAGCAATCGATTCAGGTATTCGAAACATCGGCACACTCCCTTCAGCCTTGCAACAGTTGGATTGTCTTATCTAAGAACACTTTCCCATGACCTTGTTTAATCTTCTCAATTCCTTCTTCTATCCGATCATATCGAAATGCGCGGATGATTGCGAATAGATGGGGAACCATCTCCATTTCGCGATTCGACAAAGGCCTTTCGGATGTATAGGCGTCTATGTATGCATGATATCGCTCCTCCGGCGTTTCAGTTCCGTCGAAGTCATAATGCCATGCCAGGAATACAGCAACCCCTATGCATTCATTAATCAGGACTTCATCCCCCGCAATGTTGTAATCAAAGACACCGGATATATGATCTCCTTGGAATAAAAGATTATAAGGGCATAGATCTCCTTGTATCGGTCCTGACGGAAGCGTATTCCATAGTTTTTTCAGTTGTAATCTTCTACTTTTATAGAGTTCTTTTACCGTTGTCAGCTCTGCCTTAAACGTTTCATCTTCATTGATGCTCCGAATCAAATCCAAATAACTTAATTCATTTTCATCATAATCACCGAACGCATCGGTTTCATTGCCACCGAACATACCCCAGCTAGTTCCTGTATTGAAACGGAAGTCAGTCGTTGAAGAGATGGCATGCTGCATGCCGAGCATTTTTCCACTCTCTCTAATATGTGACAGTCGTAGTCGTTTCAATTCCTTCCCATTCCCTTTCTGTTCGAGAATGAAATGCAAACCCTCATGCTCAACATACCGATTTCCCTCTATGGTTTTTTCCGGCACGATAAAAGGCAAGCCAGCATTGTTCATAATCTTAGTAAATTCGATGATACTTTCGATAAATGAAGCTGGTGCCTTCTCGCCTTTCAGAAAATATATTGCCCCGTCCACTTCCACTTCCGCGACAAGCCTATTTTCGTCACGTAGAATCTCATGGCGTGTAACTGGTTCTGTAAAATAGTATTGCATGACCTCTTGAATCAATTCTTTCATCCCCCAATGATATATTGTTCCAGCGCACGCTCCACACTCGTCGCAAAGCTGCTGCCCGCTCCCCAATCGAACCGGAAGAATACGCCTTCCGAACTGCCTGCCGCTACGACATGGACTCGTGTAGCACCTTCGAAATTATCAATCGTTGCAGTTACCGATGCTCTGTTATTCGACCGCATATAATATTTCTCCATGATCAGCACATGGACTTCTGACGAACCGGCCGTTCGCTCGTAATGGTCGACCAGCGTTCCGCTAATGCTGCCCCGGAGAATTTCCGTTTGAATGATGGACACTGCTTCCCCAGGTGAAATTGACACATTGAAATTCTTGATTGACATATCAACATCCCCTCTCTATATATGTCTAAATACGTATGGAACTGAATGGAAGTTTCAATTCGTGGAAGTTTCGATAGATGAGGGGGTTTTTTAGACGTTGACCGCTGCTTTTTGGATGCGCGACACCTCGCTTTGGACGCGCAACACCTTGCTTTGGGCGCGCGACTCCTTGCTTTGGGCGCGCGACTCCTTGCTTTGAACGCACGACACCTCACTTTGGACACGCGACACC
>NZ_LQYA01000047.1:108346-139462 GCF_001531445.1 Sporosarcina koreensis | reverse complement strand
ACACGCGACACCTCGCTTTGGATGCGCGACACCTCGCTTTGGACGCGCAACACCTTGCTTTGGACGCGCGACACCTCGCTTTGGACGCGCAACACCTCGCTTTGGACGCGCAACACCTTGCTTTGGGCGCGCGACTCCTTGCTTTGGACGCGCGACTCCTTGCTTTGGACGATCGACACCTTGCTTTGGATGCGGAACGACGGGCTTTGGGTGCGCCCATAATCCCCATGACGCGATTCCCAAATAAAAAACTGACGACCCTCAATGGGGACGTCAGCAAAGATATTAGTCGACAATCAGATCGGGATCGTTCTTGTTTACGATGCCGAACTCGAAGTAATTGGATCTTTCCGAGAGCAATAGATACTTCAAGCCATCATGCTCAACATCCTTTTCTAGATAATTGCCCTCCTCATTCGGTTTTTCCAAGCCAAGTCCGTCCATAATCTTTTTTGCATCGTTTTCAGCAACGTTGCCGACTGATTTGATGATGATATCGACAATGTCGAAAGCGGTTTGACGGGGTTCGAATCCTTCGACTTCCAGTAGGATCGCTTTCATTTCGTCCTTGTCCCCTGTCGATAAACCGTTGATTCTAAGATCGTCGTGCAATTCAATGGTCGCCGTTTGCGTGCCGTCTCCCTGATCGAGCCATTGATACTTCTCAATTTTGTAGTCCAAACCTTGCGTTGCGGCATGTTCATTGAATTTGTCCTTGAATTCGTCCATCGTCAAGCCGATTGTTTGGTCGTTTTGCAGTTCATTCCCCGCTTCCGCGTCGTCACCTGCTTCATCCCCTTCAGCATTCGAGTCAGTACCTTCCGTCCCACCGGTCGTCTCGGTGTTATCGCCTGCAGTTGCGTCGGTTGAATTGTCGTCCTTGTCATTTCCACATGCAGCGAGACCCAAAACGAGCACAAGCGCAAAGATGATTAGTTGCAATCTTTTCTCCACGTTTCCATCTCTCCTCTTCTATCAAATCCATATTCTATGTATCTTCACTCTGTTCTTCTATAGCCTTCATGAATTGCGTCCAAACATACGAAAAAGGACTGCCCAATAGCAGCCCCTTTCGTTTATTCCAATTCCAATTGTTTTGTTTCCGTCCCGAGCAACAGAACTGCGAGGACTCCGGTAATAATAGCTCCGCAGAAGATGCCGAAGATTAATCCGAAACCGTGACCTGCAGTTAATAACGAGCCGACGAGCAGCGGACCGAAAATGCCGCCGATTCTGCCGACTGCCGCCGCCATGCCCGAGCCGGTCGCCCGGACGGAAGTCGGATATTGTTCCGGGGAATAGGCATACAACGCTCCCCATGCGCCTAAGTTGAAGAAGGAAAGGAATGCGCCTGATATGAGAAGCATCGTAAGCCCTTCCGCATTTCCAAATAAAAGCGCGCTGACAGCCGTTCCAATCAAATACGTCGACAATACAAATTTCCGACCTGCCCTCTCAATGAGCCAGGCAGCCGTGAAGTAGCCCGGCAATTGCGCGAGTGTCATGATAAGGACGTATTTGAAGCTGTGAATCATGTCGAACCCTTTCATAACCATCACGCTCGGCAGCCAGAGGAACATGCCGTAATAGGAAAATACAACGGTGAACCAGACGATCCACAACATTGTCGTCCTACGCGCATATCGCTTGGACCAAATAAGCGTCATCTTGGCACCGAATGATTGCTTCGGCTTCCCATCATTAACAAATTTCGGGGAGTCCGGTAAATTCCGTCGCAAATAGATCGCGTAAAATGCAGGAAGGGCTGTCAGAATCAGAGCAATCCTCCAACCGTATTCCGGAATGATAAAGTACGCAAGCAATGCCGCGATAAGCCAGCCTGCCGCCCAGAAACTTTCCAATAAGACGACGACGCGGCCTCGTTCTTTTGCGGATACACTTTCCGATACGAGCGTAGACGCGACCGGGAGCTCACCCCCGAGACCTGCACCTACGAAGAAGCGTAAAATGAGAAATACAGTCAAAGTTGTCGTGAGTGCTGATAATCCGCTCGCCAATGAAAAGAGTACAAGCGTCATCATGAAGACATTTTTCCTTCCAATCCGGTCCGCAAGCAGCCCAAAACCGAATGCCCCGATTGCCATCCCAATCGAGTTCATGCTCCCGATCCAACCCATTTCGGTTGTGGACAAATGCCATTCAACCGAAATGGCTGCGATGACGAATGAAAGAATGCCGACATCCATCGCGTCGAACATCCAGCCTGTCCCAGAAATCACAAGTAATTTATTGCGGGAGATCCCGCCTGTTTTATTGTTCACAAGTAGTCTGCCCTTCGTTGTATAGTTTGTGTGTCTTGACACTTGTCATTATACCTCTAGACAACTACTATTCACAAGATGTTTTTTAATCAATCCTGAAGTGCCCATCGATCACGCGCGCATGGACACCTAATTTATCCACATCAATATGATAGACCTTGTCACCTATCCAAATCTCCGTTCCGCAGCGGGCGAGGCCAATCGTAATCGTCCCGTCACTATCCGTTTTGACAACTGTTTTCACGCCTTTCGTGGAACCCGTCTCCTTGATGGACACTTTTTCACCTGCAAAAACGACGCCGCCACGGCAACAACCTTCGACAGATACCTGTTTCTTTGCGTTTACAGTGCAATTGTATAGTCCTGAATCCGTCACTTCAATCGTACCGTTGCACGACAGCGCGCTATTGATGGCATATGGAAGCTGCAGCATCGAACCACCGCATCCCGATGCTGAATAGTGCTCGACAAGTGCATGCGCCTCCTTCAGAAAGTCCGAAAAATCTCCCGCGTTCCGGACGACTGTCAACGATGTGTCCGTAAAGATGTTGTACAGTTTATCGATAACCGGCTTCCATTCAGGTGATAATTGGGCGGAATGATTAGTCGCTTTTTGGATGAATTCATGTTTGTCTTGCTGGAAATCCAAGTATCTCTCTTTAAGGATGACCCTTACAAGATCTTTCAATTCACTGGCATCGACTTCTTCAGGCTGAACGCCGCGTATTTGGATGATTTGAAGGATCGTATCCTTAATCCTCTCCAAATAGGATAGAAGTCCATCTAACTGTTCCGCAAGCACTTCTTCCAACACTTCATGCATTCCGACCGTCACGGTAGATGAAAAGACGTTCCCTTCAATCATAGTGGATGCACCTGCTTCGACGGTTGCTTTCCGGACAGCACCGCCGATGTACACCTTCCCTGTCGCTCCGACAAACATGGAATTCTCTACATCTTTTCCAATACGGACATCACCATTGAATCGAATATTGCCACTGCTTAAATCGACATCCCCGTCAAAACTAAATTCATTCGTCACTTCAATTTTGACGAATGTTCCATGCTTCTCAAAAAGCAGCCTTCCGGGCGCGCATGCATATATGTCATTCCCACGTATCTCCAGTTGGCGGCCAAGCCTCAAGTTCAGATCACAGACTTCCTTCGTCGGAACAGGGCGTCCGAATAGATCCATGCCTGCCACCCCTGGAACAGCCGGCAAATAGGTGGCGACAAGTTCATTTTCCCCGACCGTTTCTATTGGGTTCATTTCCCTGAAATCGACTTTTCCACTCTCGGCATAGAAACGTTCCTCGCTTCGTCTTGGCAAATACAGATCACCATCAAACCCTTCAACAGGCAGATGCCCTTTCGCAACAATCGCTTCGTAAGTTGATAACGTCTGAGTAGCTTCCAATATAACAATGTGGTTGATTCTTTCCGTAATGCCCATTCGCTCAAGTTCTTGCATAATGTCTTCATAGACCAAATGATTATAGGGCACAATCTGTTCCTCAGCTTCCGTGTCGTCCAACTGCCGTCTGATCCGTTTGCCTGGCATCACGGTCAGTATCGCGATGATATTTTGTTCAATCAGACGGATGCTAAATTGCGCCGGAATGATTTTGTCATTTACAGACGTCCCCATACTCTCACCTCAGGTAACTGTTTTAGTTTATGATAGCAAAAAAAGGCCCGTTCACCTAATTAGTGAACAGACCTTTCGTAATCAGTTACGCCTTGGCGTAATTGTTATAATGCTGTTTCAACCTCTTCGATCATTTCTTTCATAGACATTAGTCCGCCACCCGATAGGTACCAGTACTCCCCATTCAAGTAGATGATCTTATTGTTTTTATAAGCATCCGTCTTTTTCACAAGATCGTTTTCTACAGAGTCTTTCGCGCTTGCACCGTTGCCGATTGCGGCATCACGATCGATGACAAATAGGACACCAGGGTTTTTCTCAACGATGTATTCAAACGTGATGCTTTGTCCGTGCGTGGAAACTTCGATCTTTTCATCAGCCGGTTTATAGCCCATTACGTCGTGGATCAAACCGAAACGGGAATTCGGACCATACGCGCTCACTTTTCCTTCATTTGCAAGAACGACAAGTGCCTTTTCATCTGCAGATGATGCTTTTTCATGAATCGCAGCAATTCTTTCATCAATATCTGCAAGCTCAGCTTTCACTTCATCTTCTTTGCCAAAGATTTGTCCAATCAATTCTGCATTATGTTTGAAAGAGTCGATATAATGAGCTGTATCGATACCAACGTAAATCGTTGGAGCAATTTCAGTTAGTTGGTCATAAAGATCGGATTGACGACCTGAAATAATGATAAGATCAGGCTTCAATGCATGAATCGCTTCAAAATCAGGCTCTTTCAAGCTTCCGAGGTTTGCATATTTATCATCGTCATATTTCGAAAGGTATCCCGGAACGTTCGCTCTTGGCAATCCTGCCACTTCGACTCCAAGCTCATCCAATGTATCAAGTGTACCAAAATCGAATACAACTACTTTTTCAGGGTTTTTCGGTACTTCAACAGGCTTGTCGCTTAGTTCATGTTCAACGGAGATTGTTTCAGTTGCATCGCTTTTATCTGTAGTGGAGCCGGAAGTTTTGCCACCATCAGTATCCTTCGCGCCGCAAGCAGCAAGTACAATCATAAGAGCCGCCAGCAATAAAGTCATTGTAAGCTTCTTCATTATTACCATCCTTTTCTAGTTAAGAATTAAAGTAAACGCAGATATTACAGTTATTCATCCTTTTAATCGGGATATCCATATCATAAATTTCCTTCAATGCATCCGAATTGATGATTTCCTCTGTCAGACCATCTTTGACGACTCGACCATCTTTCAACGCGACGATTCGATCCGAATAGACAGACGCGAAATTGATATCGTGAAGTACGATAACGACAGTCTTTCCAAGATCATCTACCAATCTGCGCAGAATCTTCATAATTTGAACCGAATGTTTCATATCCAAGTTATTCAACGGTTCATCCAACAGAATATAATCGGTATCCTGAGCGATGACCATCGCTATGAATGCCCGCTGGCGCTGGCCGCCCGACAGTTCATCCATATAATCATGCTGCATATCCATCAATCCCATATACTCCATCGCCTGCTCGACGATCCGCAGATCTTCCGAGTTGAGCTTTCCTCTGGAGTAAGGGAAGCGCCCGAACGAAACCAATTCACGGATCGTCAGACGTACGTTCATGAAGTTGGACTGTTTCAAAATGGAGACGCGCTTTGAGAATTCATTGGATTTCATTTTATGCACATGGTTTTCATCGACAAGCACTTCGCCTGTATCTGCATCAATCAGTCGACTCACCATTGAAAGCAGTGTCGATTTCCCCGCCCCGTTCGGACCGATGAATGAAGTGATCTTTCCGCGATGGATATTGACATTCACCTTTTCAACGACCGCTTTTTTTCCATAAAACTTAGACAATTCCCGGACTTGGATCATGTGGATCGACTCTCCTTTAATAGTAAGTATATGAAATACACACCGCCGACAAAGTTGATGATGACACTGAGCGTCGTCGAGAACGTAAAGATCCGCTCCACGACCCATTGCCCTCCGACGAGTGCGATGATGCTCATGACAGAAGCGCCCGCAATAAGAACCGAGTGCTTATACGTTTTGAAAAATTGATAGGACAAGTTAGCAACAATGAGGCCGAAGAATGTGATCGGCCCGACAAGTGCCGTAGATACGGAAATTAACACCGCGGATATGACCAGCATCATTTTGACGACCCGATCATAGGAAACACCAAGGTTGATTGCCGTATCTCTACCAAGCGACAGCACATCTAAATCATTGAATGCTCTCCAACCGATGATGAACGTGAGAATGACAATTCCAAGTGCCCACCAAACCAATTCCCCACTCACGTTATTGAAGCTTGCGAACATTTTATCCTGCACCCGCATAAATTCATTCGGGTCAATCAGCACTTGCAGAAATGTCGAGATGCTTCCGAAGAACGTGCCGACGATGATTCCGACAAGTAATAGAAAGTAAATCGGCTGACCGCCCCTCTTGAAGAGGAATCGGTACAAAATAAGCGCGAAAACGACCATGGTTGAAACGGATAAAATGAAATTCACATGCTTGTTGACGATTGTAATATGGTTGGAACCTAGGAAGAAAATGACGACCGTTTGAAGCAATAAATACAAGGAATCCAATCCCATTATACTCGGCGTCAAGATACGGTTATGCGTAATCGTCTGGAATATGACTGTCGAATACGCAATCGCCACTCCCGTCAACGCCATCGCTATCACTTTAATGCCACGGCGAGGAAGTGCATAGTCAAAACTGCCATTCAAATCGTGGAATAAATACACGGCACAGAAAACAGCTGCAAACACTGACAAAATGATTAATTTAGTAGAATTACGCATATGCCTTCCTCCTAAACAACAAGTAGAGGAATATACCGCTTCCGATGACTCCGACCATCAGACTGATGGAAATCTCATAAGGATAGATGAGAATCCTGCCTAATATGTCACAGACCAGAAGGAAAATTGCGCCTAGCAAAGCGGTGTGCGGCAATGTTTTTTTCAAATGATCTCCATGAAAGATCGATACGATATTCGGGATGATCAATCCAAGGAACGGAATCATCCCAACCGTCAAAATGACAGTCGTCGTAACAAGAGCCACCAAGATGAGGCCGATATTAACAATCCGCTTATACGCAAGACCCAAGTTTTTCGAAAAATCCTCACCCATCCCCGCCACCGTGAACCGGTTCGCGTACAAATAAGTGATGATTAGTACAGGGATGCTTATGTATAGGAGCTCATATCGTCCTTTCATAATCATCGAAAAGTCGCCTTGCAGCCAAGCGGACATGTTTTGGATTACGTTCGACTTGTATGCGAAGAATGTCGTAATCGATGATAGGATGTTTCCGAACATAAGCCCGACAAGCGGTATGAAAATCGCATCCTTGAACTTGATCCGATCGAGGATCTGCATGAACAACAACGTCCCTGCAAGCGCGAAAGCAAACGCGACAACCATCTTCTCGATCGTCGATGCATTAGTGAACAATAACATCGACACTAAAATACCTAACCGGGTGGCATCCAACGTTCCTGCAGTTGTAGGCGAAACGAATTTGTTTCGGCTTAGCTGCTGCATGATCAGGCCGGCAATACTCATCCCTGCCCCGGCGAGTAAAATCGCCACAAGTCTCGGCACACGGCTGATCAGAAAAATCTCCGTCTCCTCAGATCCGAAATCAAGGAGATCCATCGGTTTAATTGAGCTTACTCCGACGAATAATGAGAGAAATGAGAGTAGTAGTAGTGCAATAAACAAATAACGTTTCTTCATGAAGAAAGAACTCCGATATCGAATATTTGCTCTAACTGAGAATCTTATTAGTGAAAACGATTATCAATTAGCTGCAAATCCAATTATAGCAGTTATGGATTCAGTGTCAACTTATAATTGAAAATGATTATCAGTTAAGAGGTTGGTAGTTGATAATTTATTCACAAAATGTTGATAGTATGCGGTTTATACAATTGTGGCAGGAATCTTACGCTTTTGGCGCATGAAAAAAGCGGCCATGAACAGCTCCTTTCCGCTGTCCATGACCACTTTCATATGATTATTCTTGAGTTTGATTCATCAATTCTTCCAAATCAACCGCTTCGTCAATCACTTCTTGTGGAACGACGATTTCATCGATCTCGTTGATTTTCGTAATAACAGATTTCATCTTTTGAACGATGTGCATTTCTTCCTCTTCGATCTTCATCGTCATATCCATGTCTAAATCGAATGCATTCGTATAGAACGTTTCCTTGTCGATGTACATTACAACTTCAAGGTTTTTCACGTCCATATTATTCAACAATTCAGCATCTTCCTCAGTCATGTCCATATCCTCCGGAAGCGCTGATCCCATCAATTCTTTCATTAAGCCGCTGAACTTATCGCCTGAAGCAGACAGCGTCAAGATGTACTCATCATCTGTTTGTTCGAATTTGAAATCATCCTTGAACTCATTGAACATTTTCATATCCAATGTTGGATCTGTTTCGCCGCCCATTTGTGCCATCATTTCATCGTACATGTCCTTAGGCATCTTAATCCATTGACCGGATTCAGGATCGTTCATGAAGAAACCTGAGTCGTTCATGTACAGCTCCATATCCATAGCGCCAAGATCGCCCATGTCCATCTTCATGTTTTGGTGCATTGCCAATGGCTCGACGATTACGTCCATGTCCATCTTGATTTTTGAATCCATTTCAACTTCTTGACTTGGCATGGATATTTTTTGGTCGATATCCATGACTGCATGCATGCTCTTTTGTTCCTCAGAAACTTCCATCGCTTTACTATATACTTCCTGCGCCGTCATCTCACTCTTGTTTTCAAGCTCGACTTTTTCACCGGTTTCCGCATCCTTTTTTGGCTCTGCAGCAGATCCGCAAGCAGCCAATCCAAGTGCTAACACACCGACACCAAGACCCTTAAACCATTTTTTCATTCGATTCGCTTCCCTTCTTTATTCCTCTTTATGTCACATCTAATCATACGGTATAAAAGGAAAAGGGTTCCACCATTTTTCATAATTCCTTAAATTTGAACCTTTCCTACCAGTAAATCTCCATACGCCTTTTCTCACCCATCCAATTATTTCGACTTCTGAAATTTTTCATACCACTTTTAAATGAATTCCGCTATAATAGCTTGGACTACAGAAAGGAGGTCATAATTATGTTAAAAAAATTCTTTTCCTATTACAAGCCGCATAAACGGCTTTTCATCATCGACTTTTCAAGCGCCGTATTTGTCGCTTTGCTCGAACTCGCATTTCCGATGGCTGTCCAATGGTTCATTGACATTCTATTGCCATCCGGGGATTGGGGAAAAATCGTCACGACGAGCATTTTATTGCTGCTAGTTTACTTGTTTAGCACCTTCCTCCAATACATCGTCAGTTATTTGGGGCATAAGCTTGGCATCAATATTGAGACGGATATGAGGCAGCAACTGTTCAATCATGTTCACCGCCAATCTTTCCGTTTCTTCGACAATACGAAGACCGGACATGTGATGAGTCGGATTACGAATGATTTATTCGACATTGGAGAGCTCGCTCACCACGGACCTGAGGATGCTTTCATTGCGGTCATGACAATTATTGGTGCTTTCATTCTTATGTTAGGGATTAATCCTGAATTAGCTATCATCGCAATTTGTATGGTGCCTCTCCTCGTCGTTCTTGTGACATTTTGTAATATTAAAATGAATAAAGCATGGCAGAATATGTACGGGAAAATCGCAGATGTCAATGCGCGCGTTGAAGATTCGGTGTCTGGTGCGCGGGTTGTCAAATCGTTCACGAACGAAGACTTCGAAATTGCACGATTCAAAAAAGACAATGGCAGCTTCAGACTCGCTAAGCTTGTCGCCTATAACGTTATGGCGTGGACGCATTCGAGCATGTACATGATGACAAGGCTCGTGACATTGGTCGTCCTCGTTGTCGGAGCGTATTTCACAATCAAAGAAAAATTGTCAATAGGGGATCTAGTTGCATTCATCCTTTTCGTCAATATTCTTATTAAGCCTGTCGATAAGATCAGCGCATTGCTGGAACTGTATCCGAAAGGGATGGCAGGCTTCCGACGATTTCTTGATTTGATTGAACAGGAGCCGGAAATTAAAGATCGACCGGGTGCGAAGGATGTCAGCCATTTGCATGGGGATATTTATTTCGATGATGTCCATTTCCAATACGATGATAATAAATACGTATTGAAAGGCATTGATTTATCAATCAAAGCCGGAGAGACGATTGCATTTGTCGGTCCTTCCGGTGCCGGGAAGACGACAATCTGTTCACTGATTCCGCGCTTTTACGACGTCGCTTCCGGAGCGATTTCGATTGACGGCATCGACATCCGCAACATGACGCAGCAGTCGTTGCGTTCACAAATCGGAATCGTGCAGCAAGATGTCTTTTTATTCACAGGGACGATCAAGGAAAACATCGCGTACGGAGATTTGGATGCAACGGATGAAGAAGTGATAGCAGCCGCTCAAAAGGCGAATTTGGAAGACTTCATCGCTTCACTTCCTGACGGCTACGAGACGCAAATCGGCGAACGCGGCTTAAAATTATCCGGCGGCCAGAAGCAGCGGCTTGCGATTGCGAGGATGTTCTTGAAAAATCCTCCGATCCTCATCTTGGATGAAGCGACGTCCGCTTTGGATACCGAAACGGAGCGCATTATTCAACAATCATTAAATGAGCTGGCTGAAAATCGGACAACTCTTGTCATTGCCCACCGATTGGCTACAATCCGCGACGCAGACAGAGTAGTCGTCGTGACAGAAGACGGCATTGCGGAAGATGGAAAATACGATGAGCTAGTAAGAAAAGGCGGCATTTTTGCCCGTCTGCATAATATTCAATTCCAAGAGGTTTAACATTTCGAGATGCGGGGGATACTAGTACCATCCCACCCCCTTTCTCTTTATAGATAAAAAACCGTACCGGCGACTTTCGAGTCACACGGTACGGTTTTTTCGTTTGGTGCATTTAATGGCTAACTATGAATTCCTCAAATTTCACTCTCTCCGAACCATCCATTTCAACAGTCATCAATGTGCCCTCTTCTTCGTATTCCGTCTTCTTCACATTCGCCTTGTCATTCAAGTAGGAAACGACATCTCCACGTTCGAACGGAACGAGCAGCTTGCAAGTGATGTATTGTTCAAAGACCTTTTTCTTGATCAAATCAAGCAGTTCATCCAAGCCTTCCGCTTGCTTAGCCGAAATCCAGACGCTATCCGAAGTCTCTCGTGGATAGGGGACGCCTGCGAGGTCTGCCTTATTGTATACATTAATGGTCGTAATATTTTCAACACCAACATCATGCAGCGTCTCATTCGTCACTTCCATCATATAGCGGTATTCCGGATTCGAAACATCCACGACATGCAAAAGAAGATCGGCACCACGCGCCTCTTCCAACGTAGAACGGAACGCCTTGATCAAGTGATGGGGCAGCTTTGAAACGAAGCCGACCGTATCTGTCAATAGAAATTCCTTATTGTCGGCAAACTTCAAATGACGCACCGAAGTATCAAGCGTCGCAAAAAGCATATTTTCTTCATACACTTGCTTCGTATTTTCCTCGTCCATTTCCCGCAGCATTCCATTCATCAATGTCGATTTGCCTGCATTCGTATAGCCGACAATCGATACGACAGGGATGCCGCTTTTCTTCCGTTGCTTCCGCTGTGTGTCGCGTCGGTCGCGAACATGCTCGAGATCCTTCCGAAGCTTCGAAATCTGATCTTCGATTTTCCGGCGATCGAGCTCAAGCTTCGTCTCCCCTGCCCCCTTGTTCTGGAAGCCTCCGCCCGTTCCGCCCCCCTGCCTGCTCAATGATGCGCGCAATCCGACGAGCCGCGGAAGCGTGTACTGTAGCTGTGCCAACTCCACCTGCATCCTCGCCTCATGCGTCCGTGCGCGTCTCGCGAAAATATCAAGGATGAGCATTGTTCGGTCAATGACTTTCACTTCCAGCTCCTGTTCCAAGTTGCGGATCTGTGAAGGCGAAAGCTCATCATTGAAAATGATCAGATTTGCTTCCGTCTCCTCGTAAAACCGCTTAATTTCTGCAATCTTCCCTTTTCCCACATACGTGGTCGGATGCCTGCGCTCCAAATTTTGTGTCACTGTGCCTACGACTTGCACATCGATGGCTTCCGCTAAATTCTTCAACTCTTCCATTTCATATTCAAAATGCTCATCATTCTGTTCATGTACGCCGACAAGAACCGCATATTCGACTAAAATCTCCATTAACAATCCCCTTCCTTCATTCAACACCTACTTCGGATCAGATACACGCACAACTCGCTCAATTCACGCATAAATACCAAAATCGACGCATAAACAGCTGTAAGCACGCATAAATCTTATAAACGGCGCATAAATCCGAATATCGGCGCATAAACTCCAAAAATCGTGCATAAATGGCAACTAGCGGATGATAACGTCCTGCAATCGATCCTTCCCGCTTTCTTGTTCGATAAACCGGAGACAAATTTCCCCAATCATAATATCATTCGAATCTCCGACCTTCTGTGAAAGGAGAACTGCCCATTCTCCTGTATCCCGCAATGGATCTTCCACTCCAAATACGCACTCCCGGATTACAAGCTCCTCATTCTCTGCGGTCAATGAACCTTCCGCACGCAACTGCTCGCGTCTCATCTCCTCAGGCGTTTCCCATTCGATGAAAAAAGGATACGGCAGCTCATTGGAAACGGGCTGGTCGACAAAAAGCATTTTCCATTTTCTAAGCTCTCCTCCTGCAGTCCGACGCTCTGCATCCAACACACCCGAAGTTGCGAACCCTTTGTTAGTAATATCCTCATTAAATTGCTCAATATCAGTAACAGATAAACATATTGTGCCCCATCCGTCCTTCTCCTTCAAATCATGGAGCAGCAATTGGGTCAACGGATGGTCCACTTGCCCCGCAAATTCAGGACGCTCTACGGATAGCCATTCCACATATGCATTTTTCACATACAACAATGCATTATGCGTCCCCCATTTTTCATGCTTGCCACCAGGGACAGCATGTTTCCCTTCCTTCTTTTGCATCTTAACGATTTCGTCAGGACTTTTTGATGTGAAATAGACTACATGATCCAGTTTCATCTGCTAGCTCCCCCTTTAAGAATAGATTACCATATCCAAAAAAAATACGACCTCCGCTACATATGCAGGAGGCCGTTTCCATTATCTTTCTTTTTTCAATAAAACCATTGCATCATAGAATTCCTTATCGATTTCCGCGTTCGGACGATATGTTATCAAGCTGACGAAATACGTAACGACAAGGCAAATAAGGAAGCCTGGGACGATTTCATAAAGACTATCTGATAGTACGTCGACAGTGCCCCAAATACCGACAGTGATTGCACCTGCCACCATTCCCCATAATGCGCCCGTTGCTGTAAGCTTGCGCCAATAAAGGGATAGCAAGATGATTGGACCGAATGCACCACCGAAGCCAGCCCAAGCAAATGAGACAAGTTTCAAGATGGAATCATTATTTGGCCAAGCTAGTGCCATTGCGACTAATGAAACGACGAGAACCGCCATCCTGCCGAGGAATACATATCGCTTATCTGTCGCATCCGACTTAATGATCGCCTTGTACAAGTCTTCAATAAGCGCCGATGAAGTGACGATCAATTGCGAAGAGATCGTACTCATAACAGCCGCAAGGACCGCTGCCAGCATGATCCCTGCTATGAATGGATGGAAAATGATCTGCCCCAATGCGATGAACACTGTTTCAGGATCGACCAATTCAGCGCCAGCATTTTGATGGTAATAAGCAACCCCAACGAGAGCAGTGGAGATAGCACCGAACAAGCTCAATGCCATCCAGCCAATTCCGATCCGTCGAGCGCTTTTCGTCTCCTTCACCGATTTGATTGCCATGAAACGGACGATGATATGGGGCTGCCCGAAATAGCCAAGTCCCCAAGCAATGGAAGAAATGACTCCAGCTACAGTAGCCCCCTTCACAAGGCTGAGCATGTCCGGATTCACTTCCCTGATGCTTGCCGCCGTTTCTGCAAACCCGCCTGTCAATGTCAAGCCGATAATCGGAACTAATAATAACGCGAAGAACATCGTGAGCCCTTGGACGAAATCAGTATAACTGACGGCTAAAAAACCCCCAAAAAGCGTATAAGCAATAACGACAGCTGAAACGATCAACATTCCAGAGTGATAAGTAAGACCGAATGAACTCATGAAAAACTTGCCGCCTGCAACCATACCTGAAGAAACGTAGAACGTGAAGAAAACAAGGATAATAATTCCTGAAGCAATCCGTAGAAGCCGTGACTTATCTTTCAACCGGCTTTCCAAATAACTCGGGATCGTAATCGAGTCGCTCGACACTTGCGTGTAAACGCGAAGTCTGGGCGCAACGAGAAGCCAGTTCAAATATGCACCAACTGTTAAACCAATGGCAATCCAGGCTTCCGTTAACCCAAATGCATATATGGCTCCCGGCAATCCCATCAGCAGCCAACCCGACATATCTGCGGCTCCCGCACTCAGTGCTGTAACTGCAGGTCCAAGCGAACGTCCACCAAGCATGTAATCGTTCAGATTTGTCGTTTTCCTGTATGCATACCAGCCGATGAAGAGCATCGCTAGCATATACACAACAATGGCAATCAATTGATAAAAATCGCTAGACATACTTTCCCTCCTACTTCTATTTCTTTTAATAATAGCATCTTTTCGAGAATTAAAAACGTCTTATAAAAAATAACTTCATTATTCCTATAATGGGTAAATAAGATAAGCTCCATTCCATTTCCACACATTTCCCGGGAAATGGACATCTTTCGACTCGAGGAGTTCGAATGTGACATAAAAATAGTATGTGGACTGTTTTTCGAAACGAACCGTTTGAATGACGTTTAAGTAGGCAGAAAGCGGGAAACGTCAACATAAGGAGGCGATTGTCGATGCCATGGACGAAAAACGATTATCCCGATTCTTTTAAGAACTTGGAACCTGATGTCAGAAACAAAGCCATCGAAATAGCGAATGCGTTGTTGCGCGAAGGGACCGAAGAAGGTCGCGCAATTTCCATTGCGACTGCAAAAGCAAGGGAATACGTACATGGAGATAATGCCGAGCGCACGAAATATGAAGCGACACCGCGCAAAGAAGACTGGATTCTCATGAAAGAAGGCGGCGAACGGGCAATCTTCAAAGAGAACACAAAAGATGAGCTGCTTGAAAAAGCCAAACCGTATGTAAATGAACATAACGGGATCCTAGAAGTCCACCACGCAGACGGATCACTCGAATCGACTTTATATGAATGAATGTATAACTCCCGTTAAGATGAGCTATCTTGCCGACTTCATACAATAACAGTTTAAAAATAAATAAACAGGCGAAGGGTGTTGCATTCCCTCGCCTGCTTATGATTGTTTATAATTGCCGACTTAAAGATTCATCAATCGACAATTCACGGAGTTTGAACTTCTGGATTTTCCCCGATGCCGTCATCGGATATTCATCGATGAATTTAATGTACTTTGGAATTTTGTGGTACGAAATATTACCTTGGCAAAATGCACGTACAGTCTCCTCGTCTATAGCAGCCCCCTTTTTCGGGATAATCCACGCCATCAACTCCTCGCCATACTTCGGATCAGGCACCCCGACAATTTGAACGTCCGATATTCCTGGATGCGTATACAGGAATTCTTCCACTTCACGTGGATAGATGTTTTCACCTCCGCGGATAATGACGTCTTTTATTCGTCCCGTAATGTCAATATAACCATCTTTGTCCATGACGGCGATATCCCCTGTACGGAGCCAGCCATCCTCATCAATCGCTTCGCGTGTCGCTTCCTCATTATTATAGTACCCCTTCATCACGTGATAGCCGCGTGTGCAAAGTTCACCAGGAGCACCGACAGGCAACTCTTCATCTGTCAACGGGTCGATGATTTTCACTTCGACAAATGGATGCGGTTTTCCTACTGTGGATACGCGTTTTTCGATCGGATCATCAGTTTGCGTCTGTGTAATGACCGGAGATGCTTCCGTCTGCCCATAGCAAATCGTAATTTCATCTGCCCCCATATCATGGATTACTTGTTTCATCACTTCGATCGGACAAGTGGAACCCGCCATGATGCCGGTGCGTAATGACGACGTATCGAAATTCTTGAAATCCGGATGGTTCAATTCGGAAATGAACATCGTCGGCACCCCATTAAGTGCCGTACATTTCTCCTCCTGCACCGCTTTCAAGACACGGAGAGGATCGAATTGCTCAAGGATGACCATCGTCGATCCATGCGTCACTGCCGCCAAGTTACTCAAGACTGCCCCGAAGCAATGGAAGAAAGGGACAGGAATGCATAGACGGTCTTTCTCCGTCAATTTCATGAAATCCCCAATGATCTTCCCGTTATTCACAATATTGTAGTGTGTCAACATGACACCCTTCGGAAAACCTGTCGTTCCAGACGTGTATTGAATGTTGATGACATCTTCAGGTGACAAGCTCTTCTCCCGCTCAGCCAATTCTTCGTCCGTAATGCCTTCAGCATGAGCAAGGAATTCCGACCATTTATATATTCCCGATTCCTCACGATCCGACATGAGTATGATTCGTTTCAATTCAGGAAGTTTTTCACTGGAAACGACACCGTCTTTGCTATCCAGCAATTCCGGACAAATGGAACGGATAATGTCGATATAGCTCGTTCCTTTGAATCCCTCATCCAATATAAGTGTTGTCGCATCCGACTGCTTCAGCAAATATTCGAGCTCGTTCGCTTGGTAATTCGTATTCACCGTAACGAGGACGGCCCCCATCTTTCCGGTGGCAAACTGACTCAGCAACCATTGCGGTTTGTTATCGGACCAAATGGCGACGTGCTCCCCGCGCTGGATTCCCATCCCGATGAATGCCTTCGCCAGCTCATCTGTCTCTCGATCAAACTCATCATATGTTCTTCTGACCCCATGCTCCGGATATACATAGGCCTCTTGCTCCGGCAACGCTTTCGCCCAATCCCTTACGACCTCGCCAACCGTTTTACTCAACAAAGACATCCATCTAACCCCTTTCTATAAATCTATATTTATTTACATATTATCACAAAATTCAGAAGGCGTGTTGGGTATTTTACATCAAAAAAATCGTCCCACCAATTAGGAGAAACGACATAACAACCTTATTTCACGGGGAATACACGTCCTCTTTCAACTTTGTAAACAACGTGATGGCGCGCGAATTTTGTCGGAGAATCCAGACCCAACCGCTGCCGGAATCCAAAACTAGCCTTCACGCATTGTCAAAATATAATTGGTTGCATGGAATTTCTTCTCCTCGACAACAAGTCCTCTTTGCAGATTGTAACGAGTAGTGTAACATAAACATATTCTCGCAATTCGAATAATGAAAAATTCTGGAGGGAACCATATGGTCATCGAATTATTGACTTCACACGCATCCGTACGAAAATACAAGGATATTCCCCTTTCAAAGGAAGATGTCCAGGAACTTGTCCATGCAGGCCAGCATGCAGCGAGCTCCCATTTCGTCCAAGCCTATTCCATCATCCATGTGACCGATCCGAAAATACGGGAACAGCTTGCCGAACTCGCGAATAATAAAAGGCAATTCCTAACTGCCGGCGCCGTCCTGATCTTCTGTGCAGATTACTGCCGATTAGCAAAAGCCGCCGCTTTGCACGGCAAGGAAATCGATTATTCACATGCAGAAAACATGCTTGTCGGTGCCATCGATGTAGCGCTCTTCGCTCAAAACGTCGCCATCGCAGCAGAATCAAAAGGATATGGCATCTGTTACATCGGAGGCATCCGCAACGCTCCTGCAGAAATCAGTGAGCTATTAGGACTGCCAGATGGTGTAGCACCGATGTTCGCCATGTCAATCGGAGTTCCGGACGAAGCGAACGAAGTGAAACCGAGATTGCCAGTTGAAGCGATTATCCATGAGAACAGCTATGACACAGCCAAATATGACGAGCTCCTGCCCGCTTACGATCAAACAATGCACGAGTATTACCTCAATCGCGGATCGAACCAGAAGGATACAGCATGGTCTGTGCAAATGGCCGACTTCCTTGCCGCACCAAGACGGGCATTTATGAAAGAATTCTTGGCGAAGCAAGGATTTACGTTTAAATAAAGTACTAAACGGGCTAATCACGCATAAACTGTTCCAAAAGCGCATAAATCCAATTATTCACGCATAAACCGTTCTATATGCGCATAAACGAGATTAACAGCGCATAAGTCCGTAGAAAAGATCATAAATCGGATAAATCACGCATAAACGTGTCTTACTGCAAGGGATTAGCCAAACGCTAATCCCTTGTTGTATTGTTATATGTACATATTTGTACGAAAAGAGGTCCAGCATTATGCAATTTGAAGAACTAGTGGAGATATGCGTCCGCCGAATCCAGGAAGGGACATTCATCCAAGGAACGATCAGCCAGCCCCGTTACAAATCGACCGGCCTGCAAAAAGTGAAACTGAAGCCGGTGGAAATCAAAAAAGAAGTCCATATTCAACTTGAATATCACTATGAACGTATTTTGAAACATGAAAATATAAAAATCACAGACATTGAACCGGTTCTCCGACAGCTATTGGAGCAATTCAAGCAGATGCATGCGGAATTTACAGATGAAAAAGTCCATATCCAGTTAACGAAAAAGTTCAAGGTATCCTGGAAAGCTGAACAGACGGCTACGACGAAAACAGTCGATTTGTCGCATAACCGGAAAAAGAATTATCTATTGGATGCTGAAACTCCTTATCCTTTCCTCATCCGCCTCGGCGTGCAATCTCCCGATGGAAAGGTGAAGAAGCAGAAATACGACAAGTTCCGGCAAATCAACCGCTTCGTAGAGTTCATAGATGATGCGCTCGTCCACTTGCCGAAAGACCGCCCCGTCCGCATTTTGGACTTCGGCTCCGGAAAATCCTATTTGACATTCGCGCTCTATCACTATTTGCATATTGAAAAAGGGTTAGATATCCGAGTAACAGGGCTTGATTTGAAGAAAGAAGTTATCGAAGAATGTAACGTGATTGCAAAAGATCTAGGCTATGACCAACTGGAATTCCTCGTCGGTGACATTAACGACTATAACGAAGAAACGTCTGTCGATATGGTCGTCACATTGCATGCATGCGACGTTGCAACGGATATGGCACTCGCCCGCGCTGTTAAATGGGGAGCCGAAGTGATTTTGAGCGTCCCTTGCTGCCAGCACGAATTGTTCTCACAAATTCAGTCCCCTGCTCTTGACGTCATGTTACAGCACGGGCTTATTAAAGAGCGCTTCTCGGCTCTTGCGACAGACTCCATTCGTGCTGAACTCCTGACGCTTGTTGGATATGACGCACAACTCCTCGAATTTATCGATATGGAGCATACGCCGAAGAATATCTTGATCCGTGCTTATAAAACAGAAAAAAAACCGACTGCTGAAGGATTCGCCAAGTATGAAGCGTTCCGGGATTTGCTGAACGTCGAGCCTTTTTTGGAAAAGGAACTGGCTGGTCTCTTAGGCTGAAATAGTCGCAACACGCTTATAGAGAGGGAAATGTCTATGCCTTGTGTACATGAATTCGGTATAATTGATCATCTCGATGCTACTTACAATTATGAAGAATACAATCCACAGAAGTTTAATTGCATTTCAGTGGATGATGATATTATCAATAGTATATATGTACATTTATCCGTAATGAAAACCTACTTTCATTCATTGAACCGTCCAGAAAACGGGTTAGCCTATTGTGGAATAACAATTATTCCACCAGAATCATTATCACTATTTTATGATATCGTCACGGCTTCCAAATTCTTCAAGAGATCCGGCGAGCTTGCTGAACTGGCATTCATCATTTCACAGGCAATTGAAAAGAAGAAATGGATGATACATTATGGGATTTGATACCGGGAGGCGTGTAGTAAATGCCAATCTATAATAAACTCGTTCGTGACCTAATTCCCCAAATCATTGAAAGCTCAGGGAAAACATGTACGACTCGGAGCATGAACGAAGATGAATTCACAATCGAAATCAACAAAAAAATGCATGAGGAACTCACTGAGTACGAAGCAGCGGAAACAGCGGAGGATGCAATCGAGGAATTGGCCGATTTATTGGAGCTGATCCACGCGGCAGTTGTTACTCATGGATCTAGCTTTGATGAGTTGGAAAAAGTCCGTCTGCAAAAGGCGGAAAAGCGTGGAGGATTTGACGAGAGAATATTCTTGATTGATGTGGAGGATGAGTGAATAGAAGGAACTGGATGCGTTCAGTTCTCTTTTCATTCCAAAAAACCGCCCCTGGTTTTTCAGGCAGGCGGTTTCTTTGATGTTATATAGATAGTAGTTCCTCTTGCGGGCGAATAAATCCATTATAGATTTCCAAGTCAGCCTCATATGCGGCTCGATAGGTCGAGAGGCTATGCGCCTTCACTATTTCAAAGCTATCTCCGGCAACAACTTCGAAAAAACTGTTCAAAATTTCAGCATTGGCCCATGCAGTTTCTTCGAAGGCAATGTCCGTTTCATGTTCCTCAATTACCATCGTTATGAACGGCAAATCGGTCGGCCGTTTTTCTGCTGCAGCTTGTTTTTTCATAAGAATGATTTCTTTCGCGCGGTCAAGTGAGTCGAGCAAGGCTTGGCGGTCCATTGCATGCCCCAACTCGTGGATGGTCAATACGCGAAGATACGTTTCCAATGGCATCGGTTCGGGGAGTTCTTGGCAAGCTTTTTGGACACGGGCGATATCGACAATCACTTCATCCTTGATGAAATCATACATCATATTGACTCCTGTGATTTCCTGCTTCAGCTCCACATCCATAAGTACATCACGGATGGTCGATTCGATTACAGCGACGATTTGCAATTCCGTCATTCGTTCTTTCATTCTCGTTCCCTGACATCCTTTACTGTTTTCTATTTTTGTGGGAATAAGCCCTATTTATGCGTATTTCCATACGTTTATGAGCATTTCTGGCGATTTATGCGTAAAAAAATGGATTAATGCGCACTTGAAGTGTTTTATGCGCTTTTGAAGAGGTTATTGCGTGGCTGTAGCGATTTATGCGTTTTTAGCAATACAACTCAGGTGATTCGCACCAAATACAGTACTACAAATAAGCGACTTTTTTATTATATATACATAACAACTGTTTTTCAATAGAAAAATCCCAACTTGCACCAAATTGTCAAAAACCTGCTAACTGACTAAGTTGGCAGGTTCACTATTTTATTCCAAACCGACATCCAAAAATACATATCCGTCTCGCTCATGTTTACCTTTGAACTCGATAGGTATACGTTTCTCGAATATCGGTCCATCGACGACAACGGTATGGAATTCTCCCGATTCGCCGCATGAATCGATGCCAAGCGCCTCCATTTCGTTCATAAGCTCAATCGTAAATCGTCTGCCGATAAATTCCGCTGGCATCATCTTCGTATTGACAACTACAATGTATGCTTCAAAGCCCGCATGCACAAACTCTTCCAATAGCGTACGACGCGGTTCCATCCAAAGCGGGTGGATTGCTTTCATGCCGACTTTAGCGCACGCTGTTTGTACCCACGTCAAATGATCTTCAAGGTCGATATCCCCAAAAACGCCATTAGCGATGCCTGCATCTATGCATTCCTTCATAGCGTCCAAAAATTGCACCTCGTAACTATTCCAGTCGGCACCCCGGATCATCAAAGGAACACCTAGGCTGTCCGCCTGCGCCTGGATAATTTCCGATGGCAAGGCGTGCGATTTTGATCGTTCTTTATCCTCTTCGAACATCGTCCAAATCCGCTTGGCGACTCCCCCTGCTTGGAGCGCCCGATAATAAGCCAATGCCGAGTCCTTCCCGCCGCTCCACGAAGCGACGAATAGTTGATTGTTCATTAGGCAACACGACCCCTTACAACAGTTTTCTAAAATTATAGCATAATCTTGGAAAACTATTTTCGCGCATCAACCGTCCATACTAATGAGACGTGATCGCGATACGTTATTTTTAGAGAAGGTGACCCGATTGTCATGACAAAAGATGAAAAATTCGAATTGGTGGAAAGCTATATTGTAGAGAATCAGCAAGCATATTATCGCTTGGCTTATAGCTATGTGAAAAACAAAGAGAATGCGCTTGATATTGTGCAGGAAGCGGTTTTTAAAGCGCTGCGGTCCATTGACCGGCTGGATGAAGTTAGCTATTTGAAGACATGGCTGTACCGGATTATCGTCAATACCGCCATTGATTTCATTCGAAAACATCAGCGGGTGTCCATTATGGAAGACGATATTTTGGAAAGTCATTTACCGGCCTCGGAAAATGAAATGAGCGATTTGGATTTGCAGGAAGCGGTCGACCAACTTCCGCCTACGTATAAAACAATTATTATCCTACGGTTTTTCGAGGATTTGAAACTTGAGGAAATTGCCGAAATCACTGGAGATAATCTCAACACGGTGAAAACCAGGCTGTATACAGCGTTGCGGAAATTACGTGTTGAGATGGGAGAGGAGTAAGTCTATGAGTAAAATGGATAAGTTGAAGAAGGATTATGAGGATATTGATATCCCTGAAGAGTTGGATAGCATTGTGAAGGCTTCCATACAGGAAGCAAAACGGAAGCGTATAAAAAAACGTCCGGTTTTTAGGAACAGCTTCATTGGAGTTGCTGCGGCGGCTGCAATTTTCATTGGCAGCATCAATGTCAGTCCGGCGTTCGCCAAATCGATGGTGAATGTGCCTATATTGGGGTCGATCGTGGAAGTATTCACTGTACAACAATTGACAGTCGATGAAGGCACTTATCAAGCAGACGTATCTACACCTGGCATTACGGGGTTAGAAGATGAAGAATTGCAAGCTGCGTTGAATGAAAAGTACGCGGTAGAGAACAAAGAGCTATTCGAGAAATTCGAGAAAGAGATTGCAGAGCTGAAAGAAGCTGGAGGCGGACATCTCGGCGTTGACGCTGGCTATGAAGTGTTGACGGATAATGACCGGATCCTTTCCATCATGCGCTATCAAGTGAATACAGTCGGTTCATCATCAACAACGATGAGCTACGATACAATCGATAAAATCGATAATGTTTTGATTACATTGCCGAGTCTTTTCAAGGATGATTCATATATCGAGGCTATCAATACGTACATTGCCGGCGAGATGGAACGGCAGATGGCGGAAGATGAAATGATTTCCTATTTCATCAATGATGAATATGCGAAGGGCTTCACAACAATTAAACCTGATCAGAATTTCTATATTACAGACGATCAAAAACTTGTCCTTTCGTTCGATAAATACGAAGTAGCTCCCGGCTATATGGGCGTTGTGACATTTGAAATCCCGACAGACATTGTGAAGGATCTGTTGGTGAGCGATGTGTATATTCGATAACAAATGTGAATCTCCAACATTCCTATATCAGAGAAGCCCCCAGACGCGAATGCGTTCGGGGACTTCTCTTATTCAGCCGTTCCTAGTGAATAGCCGTTTATTCGCAATTCATCTATCGTCTTTTTCAATTGCTTCAAATGACATTTTTCGTACAGGCCGACGACCGGAAACCATTGTTCCAAAGGCATCCAGCCGAGATTTGGATGCTTGAATGACTTCTCACGCAATTGGTCTTTACAGCTGCCGTCGTAGACATCGAGCAAATAGATTCTCGAGTTATGAAGTTCCTCTTTGATTTCTGGAATCGTTTTATACGTATCTGTCGGTTGTGTTTGCATAGGAAGATTCCCTTTAACGAGCAAGCTTCCAGAAAGGACGATGATTTTCTTGGAGGCTTTTGGACTCTCCGGGTTCTTCAATTCTCCTGCTATTTTTGAAGCTATATATGTTTCCATCAATGCGAGGTGCTCCAAAATCTGCTTCGGAGACCAGCCGCCTGTTGACGGAGTTCTATTGAATTCGTCATCAGTCATCCCATCGATGGTCTGATAGATCTTTCTACGAATTTTATTATTCCCCTCGAAAACCATTAATATCTCTCCTCATGTAGAACGAAATAGGAGCATTCAATTCTCTCCCACAGCATACGATGTTTTGAAGGAAAATTAAAGTGGAAAAAACATATTCAGAAAAATAAGTTGTTGGTACTATTTGTAATAACATTATTTATGCGTTTTTGAGTAGATTTATGCGCAAATAGAAGCATTTATGAGGCATTTTTAGGATTTCTACTCAATTGCAACGATTTATGCGTCTTTCCTTGAGTTTATGCGCGGAAACATAAAAGTGCTCCATCCGGAAAGGATGGAGCACTTTTATTATGCAGGCATCGGAGTGTCTGTTGGTTCTGCGTAGCCTTCTTTGTACGTGTCATCGATGATTTCACGGATTTCTTTCATCGACTTGCCTTCTTGTTTCATTTGCACGGATTGAACGGCAATTTCCAAGCAGACGAGACAGCGTGTGCCATGATCGTCCCAGACGACGGAGCCGTCTTCACGGATTTCGTCGACGAAACAGTTCAAGTTATTGCCATGCCCTGCACTTTCACCGCATCCGCAGTAACACGGCATATAAGCTAAAACATCCGAAGCGGATGCCGCCACTTGGTAGACGAGGCGCATGTCTTCGGGCTTGTCATCCAAAAACTTTGGCAGGACCGATGCAGATTCGGTCACTTCTTGCAAGTCTCCATTCGGCAACTGCTTTTCATGGCCCACTTCTAAATGGTCATCGTTTTCCGCGTTGTGTTGCGCCTTGTCACCGCATGCGGAAAGGATAAGAATCAGTATAAGTGCGAGAGGCATAAGTTTTTTCATTCATGTCGGCTCCTTTACGGATTACTTGTCCTTTCATCATAGCGGAAAACGGCGCGGAGTAGGTTACAACTTTGTGGACATTCCCGCGCGTGTATTCTCTCTCTGCTTGATCCAAAAGCGGATGCCTTTCCCAGCTAGCGGCTCGTCCGCAAACCGCGGAATGACATGCAGATGGGCGTGCGGAATCGACTGTCCGCCCACTTCACCTGTATTCCAACCGACTGTGTAACCTTCATGGTCATAACGCTCTTCCAAATAAGCTTTGGCCTTCAGTAACAACTCCTGTGTATCCTGCCATTCTTCTGGCGTCAATGAGAATACGTCGACAGCATGCCGTTTCGGTACGATCAAGCCGCTGCCTTCCAACACTTTTTGTTCGGAAGGCTTCTGAATATAAGCGCATGTTTCTGTCTCAAAAATGATTTGCTGCTCAGGATCCGCAGTTATATTGCAGTATGGACAATCTTTCTCGTACATCTCTTAGCGCCCGATCATTTTCGAAGGATCTACGTATTCGTCGAACTGCTCTTCCGTCAATAGACCCGTTTTCAGTGCGGCTTCCTTCAACGTCGTACCTTCTTTATGTGCCGTCTTCGCGATTTTCGCCGCGTTTTCATAGCCGATGTGCGGATTGAGTGCCGTTACAAGCATCAGCGAGTTTTTCACTTTGCTATCAATCTCTTCCCGGTTCGGTTCAATTCCGACTGCGCAATTATCATTGAAGCTGCGCATGCCGTCAGCAAGCAGCTTTGCAGATTGCAGGAAGTTGTAGATGATGACCGGCTTGAAGACGTTTAATTCAAAGTTCCCTTGGCTTGCCGAAAATCCGATTGCCGCGTCATTTCCCATCACTTGCGCAACGACCATTGTGAGCGCTTCACTTTGTGTTGGATTCACCTTGCCCGGCATAATAGAGCTGCCTGGTTCATTTTCAGGAATCGTAATTTCGCCGATCCCTGAACGCGGGCCACTCGCTAACCACCTTACATCGTTAGCGATTTTCATCAAATCTGCTGCAAGAGCCTTCATTGCACCATGTGTATAGACGACTTCGTCATAGCTTGTGAGCGCATGGAATTTATTATCGGCAGATGTGAAATCAATGCCGACCGATTTCGAAATTTCTTCAGCAACTTTCTCCCCAAATCCTTTCGGTGCATTCAGACCTGTACCGACGGCAGTTCCGCCGATGGCTAGCTCTTTCATGGATTGCACGCTTTCGCTCAGCATCTTTTCCGTTTTCTCCAGCATGCGGTTCCAACCGCTGATCTCTTGGCCCAATGTAAGTGGTGTCGCGTCTTGCAAATGCGTTCGTCCGATTTTGATGATATCCATGAATTCTTCAGATTTATTGCCAAGCGTTTTTTTCAACTCCTGAAGAGATGGCAGCAATTCACGTTCCACCGCGATTACGCCTGCAACGTGTAATGCTGTCGGGAATGTGTCGTTGGAGCTTTGTGATTTATTCACATCATCGTTCGGATGAAGGCGCTCTTCCTCCCCCCACTCCTCTAACAGCTGGTTGCCTCGGTTCGCTAGCACTTCGTTCATATTCATGTTCGATTGCGTGCCGCTTCCCGTCTGCCACACGACGAGCGGGAAATGGTCGTCCCATTTGCCTTCGATTACTTCTTCCGCAGCTGCGACAATCGCTTTCTTTTTAGCATCCGATAGATTGCCAAATGAGTTGCTCGCAATCGCTGCTGATTTCTTCAAATGGGCAAATGCACGAATGACGCCAAGCGGAATGCGTTCTCCGCCAATTTTGAAGTTCTGCTTGCTCCGCTGCGTCTGCGCGCCCCACAACTTATCCGCTGGTACTTTGATTTCTCCAAATGTGTCATGCTCGATACGATATTCCATGTTCCCTCCGCCTTTCAATACATAATTCAAACTTCTTCTTCTATCATGCACCTTTTCGGAGTTGAAAGAAAATAAAAAGACCCGGTTGCCCGAGTCTTTACAAATCAGGTAAATTCCTTTCCCTGAAATACTCTATAAACCTATCCACTACATCGGGATGGAATTGTGTTCCTTTGCCCATTTTCAGTTCAACAAATGCTTCCTCCATCGTCAGTGTCCGCTTGTAGACGCGTTCGGTTGTCATGGCGTCATAGGCGTCGACGACCGAGACGATGGCAGCCTCGATGGAGATTTCGTCCCCTTTCAGCCCATATGGATATCCTTTGCCGTCATATCGCTCGTGATGCTGTTCGACGATGAATGCGGCATCCTTCAGCCACTCCACCGGGTGATCCCGCATGATGGCGGCCCCAATCAAGGAATGCGATTTCATCGTTTCCCATTCATCCGATGTGAGCTTTCCAGGTTTATTTAAAATCTCAAGAGGGATTGCAAGCTTGCCAATATCGTGGAAATAGGATCCCCACCTCAGCAATCTGAGCCTACCTTTCGGCTGGTCCATTCGTTTCCACACTTCGATGGCATATTGTCTGATCCGGTCGCAATGATGATACGTATAGCCGTCAACACGCGAGACGGCATCCATTTCACTTTGCAATGTCAATGTTTCAAAAAATAATTGTTCATAGAAGTCAGCATCCATTTTCATCAGTATTTCTGCGTCGGATGTTCCGTAAAATGTGACGATTTTGTCGTAACAGGAGGCGTCCAAGGTTTCTCCGACATTCATTTTCGTGCGCGTGCCACGGTATTCAATCTCAATATCGCCATCCAATAATGTGTACGTTTCGACAATCGTATTCTCAGGATTGTATTGGGCACAGAAAGATCCCTCTACATTCAATGAAAAGAGGGCTTCTGCAACATTATTCCAACGTCCCATAAGTGTAATCTGTCCGGATGACATCCGTAAAACGGGGTACTGACCCTCTGTTTGTCGTTGTAGGTAGATTCGAGTTGGTCCCATTGGCACCCTCCGTTATGCAAATTTCGACTTTTTTCGCATGTTTCTCTCATTATAACGGAGAATGCTGGGAACTTCTATAATTCTTTTTTGAAAAAACAGAATATACTTTCTCTTACAATTCCTGTCTTAACGCTTGAATAACGTCAATTTTTGTCGCTTTGCGCGCTGGACGCCAACCTGAAATCATGGCGACTGTAATGCTGATCGCGGATGCGATGACAACGAGCTGCCATGGAATGATGGAAAATGTGATGTCCAAGCTTGTGAATTCCTCTTCGCCGAGCGCAGTAGATACGATGATCGGCAATACTAAATTAGCGATAAAACTGACTCCGTAAGAAATCACGACGGCAATAATTGTTCCCACTATGCCAATCCATGCGCTTTCCATGAGGAACAGTCTTTGGATAAGTTTCGGGCTTGCCCCAATCGCTTTCATGACGCCGATTTCGCGTGTCCGTTCCGTTACGGCCATCGTCATCGTATTGAAGATGCCGATAGAGGCAATTAATATTGCGATAGTACCGACGAAAACAAGGCCTGCTTTGAACGCAAGGAAGAAGACGTCAAGTTGTTCAAGCTGGTCGGCAATAGAATAAACGGAATATCCTTCGTCCTTGAGCGCCTTGCTGACTGCTGTGACATTTTCGAGATTATCGGCATAGACATTTACATTTCCGTAGAATAACTGGCTATCCATGTCTTCAACATGGCCGGTGAAAATTCGATTCAACTCCGGCATGATTGCCGCATCGGCATAAATGTTGGTGTCCATGACCCAATCTTTCGCAGGTTCCTTCGCGATGCCGACAATGGTCAATGTCGTTTCTTCAGGGAACAGCTCCTTTTCTTCATACAATCCCATTTTGTATGTGAACTGTTTCCCGATCAATGACTGTTTATATGTTGAAGGTTCTGCTTCTGCGCCCTCCGTTTCCGACTCGATCAGGCTTTCTGCGAAATGACTGCCGACAACGACTTCATGTTTATTCTCCGGTAATCGGCCTTCTTGTAAGGCGAAGCCCACTTTTGCTTCCTCCTGGAACTCCGTAACCGTCATGTTATGGCTACCAATGAACCCATCCAGTTCGGTTTGCTGGTTGATGCTTACAGACTGGCGGAATACGACCGCTTTCACATGTTCACGTTTTTTCAGTTCCTCCACTTTCGCCTGATCCATCTCACTTGAGTACACTTCAACCTGGTTCACTAGTCGGTTATCGAGTATTTCATTTCGCATTGTGTCATGGATGCCGAACCCAACAGATGCAAGGACGATCAAAAAGGCCGTTCCCATTGTTGCAGCTAGGATTGTCATGAAGACGCGAAGCTTATTCTTTTTGATATGTTGTCGAACGAAATCGATTTGGTCATTAAATTGCATGGTGTACGCCTCCTTCCGTTAATTCACCGTCGTGCATACGGTAAATGCGATCGGCAGTTTCGGCCACGGTGTCGTCATGAGTGATGATGACGAATGTGATCCCGCGGGTTTTATTAAGTGATTGGATGAGCAGCAGAATGTCCTGCTCCGTCTCCGAATCGAGGCTCCCTGTCGGCTCGTCCGCAAAAATAATCGGCGGATCGGTGATAAGGGCCCGAGCGATGCTTACCCGCTGTTGCTGCCCGCCCGATAGTTCATTCGGATAATGGTCTTGTACCTCTGTGAGCCCAACAAGTTGAAGCAGCTGTTGGACTTTTTTCCGGCGATCCTTTTTGGCGACGCCTGCTAGTTTCAGTGGAAGTTCCACGTTTTCAAATGCTGTGAGACCCGGCATGAGCTGGAAGTTTTGAAAGATGAAGCCGAAATGATCGAGGCGGAATTTCGCGCTCTCCATCTCACTGAAGGCGGATGTGCGGACATTTCCAATTTGAATGATGCCGGCATCCGGTTTGAGGAATCCCGCCAATATATGAAGGAGCGTCGACTTTCCCGACCCGCTTCGACCGACAATTGAAACGACTTCCCCCTCATTGATGGTGAACGACAGCCCTTTTAGCACCGGCACTTGCCGCTCCTTGCCTTTCTTGCCGATTTTGAATGAATGTGTTAATTCCTGAACTTGTATCATGATTTTCCCTCCAACGTAATAACTGTTTCTTATTGTACGAGGAGAATCTTAAGGGGGAGTGAGGAGAAAAATGAAGAAATTCTTAAGATGTGGGCAGACTTTGGACATGGAGCCATGCTTACTGAAGAAAATCCTTTTTCAAGCCAAAAGCCTTTGACAAAATAAAAAACCCAAACCGACTGAACGGTTTGGGTGCCTACTTCTTTATTCTTCATCAACAGGTTGCGGTTTAACAGCTACCGGTTTGGATGAGCGCATTTCTTCCGCCAAGTTGTCGAGGCTTGGCTTTAAATTATTCTTTCCTACGTAGCTCTCCATCATTTCCTTTACGTCGATGCCTGACGAAGCTTTCAATGATTCTTGCAAAGTAGACATCAGGTTCGTTGCGTACGATGTCACTTTATTGGCACCACCGCTGCCTTCGCCGCCGCCAGTATCGACGACTGTGATCTTATCGATGTTAGAAAGCGGGCTAGCGATTTGCTTCGCGTATTCAGGAATCATCTTAACAATCATATCAAGCACAGCTGCCTGGCCGTATTGCTCGAATGCTTCCGCGATTTTGCGTTTCGCTTCGGCTTCCGCAAGACCTTTCAAGCGGATGACGTCTGCTTCCGATTCACCTTGTGCACGTTGTGCGTCGGCTTTTGCCAAACCATCTAGGCGGATTTTTTCAGCTTCCGCGGCAGCACGCGCTTCAATGCGGTACTTCTCCGCCTCCGCTTCTGCCATTTGACGGGACTTATCGGCAGCTGCATTTTGCTCGATTGCGTAGCGGTCTGCGTCTGCCTTTTTCTTAACTTCAGAATCATATTGCTTTTCACGGCGCAGAATCTCTTTTTCTTCCAACTCGATCTGCTTTTGACGCTCGATAATTTTAACTTGCATCTCTTGCTCAGTAACTTCCTGCTTCGCACGTGCGGATTCCAATTCGTACGCTTGGTCGGCGCGCGCTTTCGCGATATCTTGCTCACGGCGGTAGTCAGCGACTTTTAACTGATTTTCCTTTTCCGCTTCCGCGATTTCCGTAGCACGTTCGATTTCCGCTTTTTGTGCTTCCTTCGATGCTTCGGCGTTTTTGATGCGCGTCTCTTTTTCAGCTTCGACCGTTGCAATGTCAGCGTCACGCTTTACCTGAGCGATACGCGGTTTACCGAGTGAATCCAAGTAGCCGTTTTTATCGCGTACATCTTTAATTGTGAAGGAAACGATGACAAGCCCCATTTTAGCCAAGTCTTGCGATGCAACACGCTGCACTTCCTGGGAGAACTTATCACGGTTCTTATAAATCTCTTCAACTGTCATAGACCCTAGGATGGAACGCAAATGCCCTTCCAGCACTTCCTTCGCTTCATTTTCGCGGTCAGCTTTCGATTTTCCTAAAAACTGCTCCGCTGCCGTCGC
>NZ_LQYA01000047.1:38746-108291 GCF_001531445.1 Sporosarcina koreensis | reverse complement strand
GGCCATGACTGGTACGCCTTGTTCTGTGTACACTTCTGGCGTCGTTACTTCCAATTTGCTTGAAAGCAAGCTGAGCGGTTCCGATTGCTGGAACACTGGGAATACGAATGTCCCCCCGCCACGGATGATTTTAATCCGGTTGCCCGAGTCATCCGTATGTACGTTTTTCGATCCTAAATAACTTCCTGTGACAATCAGCGCTTCATCCGGTCCGACTGTCTTGTACTTCGAAATGTAGACGAGTATGACAGCTAGCAAAATGAATACGACAATCCCGATGACAATCAACATTCCTGAAATTCCTGCCATTCTGATTCCCCCTTATAAATGTTGTTTTACCTTGATCACTTGAAGCGGAACGGCTCATATTCCTTAACGATGAATGTTCCTTCCTTTACTTCGATGATCAACACTTCTTTTCCGTAGTCGATCGCTTTGTTCTCATACCCTGCGGCCCTTTTCGAAATGATGCCATTCACCGTTTCGATGACGATTTCGCCAAAACCATCGACCGGTACCGGAACGATGACTTTGCCGACTTGGCCCGTAAGCGATTCGTCCGTGAAGGCAAGCGATACTTCCGCGGATTTCAAAGGAAGGAGCACGAAGAAATAAAGAAGGAAGTCCAATGCGGTCGCCGCTCCAAGCGCAAGGATCAAGATCAGCAAATGATTCCACTCTGTCGTTAACTCCAAAATATAACCGACTGCAGATGTAAATGAAATGAATGCAAGAATGACTGCGGGATCCAAAAGTGGACTCGCATCACCTATCCCCTCTGCAATATCACTGAAAAGAATGTACAGCACAGTTGCCAATCCCGCGATGATAAGCACGGTCAAATAGACATTGATAACCGGCATTCCGAACACTTCCATCTTCTCACCTCGCCTTCTCCTATTTGAATTCTACTATACATACGGTTGGCCAGTAATAAAGTTTCAATATTCTCGGAAATAATTTACGGACTTGCAACATCAAATTCCAACCAATTTGTCACTTAAAAAAAGAAAATAGTACGTTTATGTGTACTTATTTTTGTTGTTTTTTGCTATGATAGGACTACTAAAAATTGATTCCGGAAACGGATGGAGGCTTAATAATGTTCAGTCCACGTAAAACCGATCCATTTTTCGCAGCTCTTTTAGAGATTGCTGAGCATGTTCAAGAAGCGATGCACTATGCGAATGATTATAAAGTGACATCAGTAGCAGACTTAAAGGAAGTAAGCATTAAGTTGAAGGAGTACGAAACGTCAGGCGATGAATTGATTCACGAGCTCATCTCCAAACTCAACATCTCCTTCATGACGCCGATTGAGCGAGAAGATATTTTGCAATTGGCCATTAAAATGGACGATATCCTAGACGGCATCGAACATTTCGCTGCGAACCTGGAAATGTTCTCACTTACGGAAATTGACGAGTATGTGCAGAAGTTCATGGATAATATCGTGAAAAGTTCTGATGAAATCGTCAAGGCGATGGAATTGCTGGCAAAGAAGAAGCTCGTCCAGATGCGAGATCACGCTGTTTTGATTAAAGAATATGAGCGTATTTGCGACGAAGTCCTTCGCACGTCGATCAAACAGTTGTTCATCCGCGAAAAGGATCCGATTCGAATTATCCAATTCAAGGATATTTATGAGTTGCTAGAAGAGATTGCGGATCATTGTCAAGATGTGGCGAACACACTTGAAACGATCATCATGCGAAACGCGTAAGGAGCATCATTTATGGATACGATATTGTTTCTCACGATAGCAATCGTTGTTTTCGCGCTTGCATTCGATTTCATCAACGGATTTCATGACACGGCGAATGCCATTGCAACTTCGGTGTCGACGCGTGCATTGAAACCGCGGACCGCCATCTATATGGCGGCTGTTATGAATTTTATTGGCGCATTGACATTTACAGGCGTCGCAAAGACCATTTCCAAAGACATTGTTGATCCGTTTGTATTGGATAACGGATCACTCGTCATTTTGGCAGCCCTCACTGCAGCAATCGCCTGGAATTTGATCACATGGTATTACGGAATTCCGTCAAGTTCATCGCATGCGTTGATCGGTTCGATTGCCGGCGCTGCCATTTCTGCGGCAGGGTTCGGCATTTTGAATTATGGCGGCTTCATTAAAATCATGGAGGCTCTTCTACTGTCCCCGTTCATCGCAATTGCGGGCGGTTTCCTCATGATGTCGCTGTTCAAGGTTTTATTGAAGAACCGAAATCTGTTCAAGGCGAATAAACGGATCCGCTATTTGCAGATCGGTACGGCAGCCCTGCAATCTTTCACACACGGAACGAACGATGCCCAAAAGGCGATGGGGATCATTACAATGGCATTGATTGCAGCAGAAATGCAAACAGGCGATGATATTCAGCTTTGGGTCCGGATTGCGGCTGCCACAGCGATGGGGCTTGGGACATCGATTGGCGGTTATAAAATCATCAAAACAGTCGGCGGTAAGATTATGAAAATTCGGCCGGTCAACGGCGCTGCAGCCGATTTAAGTTCCGCGATGATCATTTTCGGCGCAACGCTCATCCATTTGCCTGTCAGCACGACGCATGTCATCTCTTCCGCCATCATGGGCGTAGGTTCTGCGCAACGTGTTAAAGGCGTTAAATGGGGAGTTGCGAAAAAAATCGTCATCACGTGGGTCATTACCATGCCGATTTCAGCTGCCCTCGCCGCAATTGTGTACCAAATTTTGAACTTGTTTTTCTAAACCAATTACACCTATGCATATTTGCATTCAGACTTTTTCGAACTTGATCGAAAATCCCCCCTGAAAATCTGTCGCATCCGCTAGAGTGAGACTTACTTAATTCAGCCAGGATTTTAATCCCGGCTGAATTTAATGAAAACTTTTCTCTTGCATTGCCAAAAAACCTCTGTTATGATAAAGAAGAATTATTTTTGTTCGGCGTGATGGTCACGATTAACGTTTGACCGCTTCAAGACTTGAGCAAGGATAGTAACACAATGTGTGCCAAGCACACGAGGAGGAAACAAACATGGAACAAGGTAAAGTAAAATGGTTCAACGCAGAAAAAGGTTATGGCTTCATCGAACGTGAAGATGGCGACGATGTATTCGTACACTTCTCCGCTATCCAAGGCGACGGCTTCAAGACTCTTGAAGAAGGCCAAGACGTGACTTTCGAAATCGAACAAGGTCAACGCGGACTTCAAGCTACAAACGTTGAAAAAAACTAATTTGAATTAACCATTCAAAACCACTTCCTTCGGGGAGTGGTTTTTTTCGTTATGGAGTCGCATACTTGACGTCAGAATGAGAACTTTGGAGACAGAAACGAGAACTTTTTGACGGAAAACGAGAACTTGGGAGGCGGTAACGAGAACTTTTTAATGGGAAATGAAAGCTCATGAGGCCCGAATGAGGAACCCTACCTTTGAACACGATTCTCCTAATCTGCTACTTCAGAAAAGACAATTACATACATCTTCGCTATGATTAGGGAATAGATAGAAGTGATTCATTCTGGGAGGACGATGCTATGCGCACACTCGCGCATTTTGTTACGAAGTATTATAAAACCATCATGATTGCCTGGATTGCGCTTTTCATTGCCATGGCTATTTTTGCGATTCGGTTGCCTGGGTTGCTTGCAGGTGACGGCTTCAGGATGGATGCGGAACACGAACAAGTGATGAAGATCGCTTCCGAGAAATTCAATTTGCCGGCGGAGACGATGTTCGTCGTTTTCGATAAAGTGAAGGAGGAAACGATCGCCTCCACTTTGGCGGATATTGAGAAGCTGAATCTTGCTTCTGAAATTGTTTCCCCGCTCGAAAATGAAGAACAGTATACGAAAGATATCTCATATGCCCTGCTTCACTTTGAAGAGAACGGCAAGGACATGTCTAAAGTCGTCATGGATATCCGGGATGCGATCGGTGATAAGAAAGGCATTGTATTAACTGGTCAATCCGCCATTACAAAAGATATTAACAGCGCAAGCCAAAAAGATTTGATGAAGGCGGAGGCGATCGGCTTGCCTATCGCAATCATCGTTCTGCTTTTTGCATTCGGGTCGATTATGGCGTCGATGGTTCCTTTGATCGTCGGGGTGGCTACAGTTGTATCGACATTCGGCGTGTTGGCGCTTGTTGGCGGACAGATGGATTTAGCTATTTTTGTCTTGAATATCGTTCCTATGCTCGGTCTCGCTTTGAGCATCGACTTTTCCCTACTTTTCATTAGCCGTTATCGGGAAGAACGATTAAAGAGCGATGTGCTTGAAGCTGTTGCGACAACAATCCGGACAGCTGGCCGTTCCGTCATCTTCTCGGCATTTTGCGTGTTCATCGGACTCGGTGCGATGTTTATTATCAAAGTCGAGATTTTCCAAAATATCGCGCTAGGCGGCATGATTGTCGTCGGTATGGCAGTGCTCAGCTCAGTTACACTGCTTCCTTCGATTTTAATCATGCTTGGCGATCGGTTGAATAAAGGTCGCGTCTTGAAAGTGAAAGAAAACGGTTCCGATAGATGGAGGCAGTTCGCCAATACGGTGATCAAACGGCCTGTCCTGATTACGATTGCAGCACTCGTTTTGCTGGGCATCGCCATAATCCCTGTGAAAAATATGGATTTGACAATTCCGCAGATCGATTCGCTGCCGGCATCGTATGATACTCGGGCTTCCTATGAATTGATGGATGACACTTTCGGACTCGGTGATCAGTCGAATGTGTATGTGATCGCAGAACGGACTGGCGGCTGGTCCGATGCGGAAGGTTTGAAGGCCATGAAAGAATTGGAGGATGCATTAGCTGATGATCCATTGGTCGACGGACTGACGACCATTTTCACCGCTAGCGGAGTCGGATCTCCCGAAGAATGGGAGCAAATGGCACAAGTCCCTGAGATGAAAGCCCAGCTTGAACCACTGCTTGATTCATTCGTAAAGGATCATCAATTACTGATTCCAGTGACGCTTCAGGCGAAAGGTACATCCGAGGAAGCGCAGCAGTGGGCGCGGGATTGGTCCGAGCAATCGGATTGGAATCTGTTGGTCGGCGGTCAACCGAAGTTCAATCAGGAAATTTTCGATGAGATTTTCGGAAATATCGTGTCTGTATTGTTGATCATCCTACTATCGACTTTCATCATCCTCATGATTGCGTTCCGCTCGATCCTAATTCCGTTGAAGGCGATTTTAATGAACATCGTCGGACTTTCCGCTACGTTCGGGATTCTTGTCTACATTTTCCAATACGGTCATTTCGGGCTGCATCCCGGAACGATTGCACTCATCATTCCGATCCTTGTTTTCAGTCTCGTCTTTGGCTTAAGCATGGACTATGAAGTATTCCTCATCTCGCGAATGCAGGAGGAGTATGCGAAGACATTCGATAACGATCATTCGACGGTCGAGGGGCTTGCGACGACAAGCAAAATCATTACATCCGCCGCATTGATCATGATTGTATTAACGGGCGCTTTCGCGTTCACGGACGTCATGCCGGTGAAGCAGATTGGCGTAGGGATTGCGATTGCAGTCGCCATCGATGCTACGATTATCCGCTTGTTGCTTGTACCAAGTTTAATGAAATTATTTGGCAAATGGAATTGGTGGATGCCTTTCAGGAAAGGTGAATATAAAGCGGGGAATTGGCATTAACCCTCTGAAAAACTGGTTGCAAAACAGCGTTTGCCTGTTTTTGCAACCAGTTTTTTGTTTGAATCGCGTGGACCTTAAGTCCCAAAATGACCATATATCTCGGGAAATGATTGATATACCTTGGGAAATAATCGATATCCCCTTGCAATTGATCGATATCTTTTCAATTAGTAAAAAAGCTGTCTTCACGTAAAGGAGTTTCCTCCCTTACAGCGACGACAGCTTTTCTTTTTAATCCACAATTGTAGTTGTTATCGAGTCTTCTTTTTGATCTTTATCAAACTGTGCCATCATCGCAAAATAGATGACTGCGACGACTGCCAGGACAAAGACGACGAGTCCGATGACAAGTGTTCTCCCCTTCATTTGGCGTCACCCCTTGCTAAGCTTGAAGTTCTCTTCCTTCAAATAATCCGCAGCTTCCTTGTAATCACCGAAGCCTTCTTCCAGGTTGTAACCGTGATAAATATTGAAAAAGCCTTCTTCCTCAAGCAACGTCAGCTTTTGGCCTTGCTCATTCACCCATACTTCCTCGACCGGCTCTTCTTCCTCTTCCTCAGTGGACAGTGCACGAATGGCGTCGAGAATTGTCTTCTTCAATTCTTCTTCCGACGCTTCCCGGATATTGACAAGCCCACGATCATCCGTCTCATAGCCCGGAATCCCCTCCACGTAGACAAATCCATTGCCGTTCGGATGAAGATGTTGCACGACGACCGTTTTGTCATACAAGCTGTCCTCATAATGATAATTGAGCCGTTTCATCGACACTTCTTTCCGCGTCAGTTCAGGAAATGACTCAATGATTTGCTGTTTTTGTTCGAATGTAAGCATGCTTTGGCCACTCTTTCTTTGTCAAATGTCTTTTCAGTATAACATTAATCATCCTTCACCGTCAGACCGAGCGCGCGTGCAAATCCGAGCGCCTGCTCCGCCGAAACGATGCATCCTGCAATTTTCGGCACTGTCACTTCGATGCGCTCATATGTATTGTCGGATAAGTCCACGCCATCCAGATCAGTTTCCGAAAAATTCGCATCGTCGAGCTTGCACTTTTCAAATCGGACCTGCTTGAAATCGCATTCGTAAAAATCGCTATCCTCCAAGTTGCATCCCGCGAACTCCACTTCTTTCATTCCCGAAAAATTGAAGTTAGCGTAACGGATGTCACTTTCCTTCATTAATAGATGCCCCAAATTGGAATTGGCCAAATCCGCTCCCGTTAACTTTGAATTGAGGATTTCACAACGATGGAACATGACGTTTTCCATTTGGACGTTCGAAAAGTCGCATGTTTGGAATAAAACATCGACGAATTCCACACCTCTCCAATCGCTATTCGCAAATGACATATCCTTGAACACGCAATTATCGAAAACGAGGCGCTCGCCCTCCGCTCCCGGCATTGTACCGCCTTCAAATCTTGCTTTTTCAATAAATCTGTCCCGGCTCCATATATCGGAAGGCCTCAACAACTCATGTTCCGTCGACAGTTTCGGTCTTACACGCTTGTCTTTTTTCGCTCCCATACGAACCCTCCTATCGTGTTTTCCATTCAATAAAGATGACGAGCAATATGACAACTACGAACGCCATCATATAAAACCAGCTTGGAACGGAGCTTATTCCACTAAACATCTGCCCTCTCCCCTTCCCCATGAAATTCCCGGTTATCACCACTCAGGACGATGTTATCACCACTCATGGCTACGTTATCACCACTCAAAACAGGTTTATCACCACTCAACCAATTTCCCCCGCCCGTCGAACACCCGCTATCACCCGCAAATCAATCGTAATCTCCTTCATTCCCATCGCAAGCACCTCGCCGATTCGCTGCTCACTCGCATTCCATGTCAGCGGCGTCATGCGGATCAATGGGGCGAGCAGCGCTTCAGGCAATTCAAATAAGTACGTCAACCGTTCGGACTCCACAACATCGAACTGTTCGCGGAACCGCGCTACCGGGTCGGCCTCCTCTTTCTGCTGCTTACCGTCGTAGAAGACTTCCCGCAGTTCCTGCAAGTACCCGGTTTCCGGTACGATTTTCACCAATATGCTTCCTGGATTCAACAGCCGGTTGAATTCCGCATAATTTGCAGGTGATAAAATATTTACGATCGCATCCATACTCGAATCCGCAAATGGCATGGCAGCGAGATCCGCTACACTCCAAACGATGCCTGGATACGTCTTCGAAGCTGCGACGATTCCCTCCTTCGCCAAATCAATGCCGATGCCGACAGTTCCCGGTTGCATTCGTGAATGAACTTTATGTAAATGGGTTCCTTCGCCGCAGCCAGCATCCAAGAGAACAGGACGTTCCATTCCATCCAAATGCGTATTTAAACGGGCGATGATATTGTCAAGAACAGGTCCAAAAAAACCGCTATCCATGACGGCAGTCCTCGCTTCGAACAGCGATTTATCATATTTCGTCGAATGGGCTTGCGGCGCCAAATTGACATAACCGCTTTTGGCCAAATCAAACGAGTGCAGATTCCGGCAGATGAGGCGTGAATGCTCCTCCATTTCCATTTCCGCAGAACAGATTGGGCATTTAAACAACCCTATTTTTTTCTCCATTACTAGCGCACTTTGCATTTTCTTCGTCAATTTCATTTGCGATGCTCCGATCCAATATTGTTCTACCAGTATACCGCCTTTCTGCCCGGACTCAAACTATCAATGGGTCGCACTGTATCTATCGTACCTTCAGCGGGTACAATAATAGATAGGAGGCGATTTCCGTGAAGCGGATTTTACTATTCATCATTTTCATAGTTGCACTTTATCTTGCAAAACCTTTATGGGAAGAGCCAGTTTCGAAATATATCGACCTTTCCTTCCTCAATCCGATTGATGAAAAGCTAGAAGCCATATGGGAGAAAGAACCGGTTGCTTCCGCAATGGATTCCATATTCAACACAGCCGATAAAATTTTCCTTTATATATCTTCGAAAACATCCGAAGTAGAACAGCTGATTCCCGACAAAGTCGCAAAGCCAAAATTGGATAAACCTGATCACTCTGTCATGTCCATTCATAATATCGAGCTCGGAGCGACTGAAAACCAGGTGAAAGCCGAACTTGGCGAGCCAAAAAGCCATTCATTGAATGAATACGGAACTGAATGGTTCACGTACCACGAGGATTACCAAAACTTCGTCATGATTTCATTCGACGAAAACTGGAAAGTGAATGCCATTTACACGAACGACGATCTTATTTCTTCGAAAGCGGGCATCCAGTACGGAACACCGAAAGCCGACGTCCGGAAAGCGTATGGCGAACCGTTGAAGGAGATCCGGAAAGGCCTGAACATTTATGTCCTTCAAGAGAATGAAGGGATGGACCTTTTTAAATCCGGGGATGTCTATATGTATGTGTTTTACGACATTCATCAAAACGATACGGTAACTGCCGTCCAGCTCATTACGACAGCACTCGAACAGCGGAAATCCGGAATGTATGCAGGCGGAGATGTGTCTTTGCGCAATGGGTTCGAACTGCAGCTTTACGATTTGACGAACGCCGCCCGTGTACGTCACGGTCGCTCCATTTTGCGATGGGATGATGCGATTGCCGAAACGGCTCGCAAACATAGCCTCGATATGGCAATCAATGATTATTTCAGCCATGATAATTTACAAGGGCTGTCGCCTTTCGACCGGATGAAAGAGGATCATATTAAATTCCGCAGAGCGGGTGAAAATTTAGCATACGGCCAATCGAGCAGTATTTTCGCTCATGAAGGTCTCATGAATTCAAAAGGGCATCGTGAAAATATTTTAATAAAAGATTATAGTCATCTCGGCATCGGTGTCGCTTTCAATGAAAAATCGCAGCCGTATTATACAGAGAATTTTTTCTTGCAATGACTCTTTCAGGACTATATCTGTCTGTTCCGGGGAATATAAGCGTGAGAGCAGAGAGATAAGGAGGAGTTCGAATGAAAGCTGTAACGTACCAAGGCGTGAAAGACATCCAAGTGAAGAACGTTGAAGCTCCGAAAATCGAGAAGCCAGACGATATTATTATCAAGGTGACGTCGACGGCCATTTGTGGATCCGACCTGCATATCTATTTAGGCGCACTACCTACGCATAAAGACTATGTTATCGGCCATGAACCGATGGGGATTGTCGTGGAAACCGGTCCGAATGTGACAAAAGTGAAAAAAGGCGATCGTGTCGTCATTCCGTTCAACGTTTCGTGCGGTCACTGTTTTTATTGCGAGCATGAGATGGAGAGCCAATGTGATAATTCCAACCCAAATCCTCATGTCGACACGGGCGGTTATTTAGGATTTACAGAACGCTACGGAGAGTATCCAGGTGGACAGGCAGAATATTTACGTGTTCCTTACGGCAATTTCGCGCCATTTGTCATCCTGAGTCTTGCGAACTGCCGGACGAGGCACTTCTGTTCATGTCCGATGTGCTGCCGACGGCGTATTGGAGCGTGGAACATGCAGGCGTGAAAAAAGGTGATACTGTTGCTGTTTTAGGATGCGGTCCTGTCGGCTTGATGGCGCAGAAATTCGCTTGGATGAAAGGTGCGAAACGCGTCATCGCCATCGACCATGTCCCTTATCGGCTAAACCACGCCGTTAAGATGAATAAAGTCGAAGCTTTCAATTTTGACGACTATGACAATATGGGCGCACATATTAAAGAACTCACCCACGGCGGCGTCGACATCGTCATCGATTGTGTCGGGATGGACGGAAAGAAGAATGTCGCGGAAAAGGTCGGACAAAAGCTGAAAATGCAAGGCGGGACATTGAGCGCCATTGAAATCGGCCACCAAGCTGTGCGCAAATTCGGTACAATCCAACTGACCGGCGTTTACGGATCGCTTTATAACATGTTTCCGCTCGGCAATATGTTTGAGCGTAATATTACATTGAAGATGGGGCAAGCTCCTGTCATCCATTACATGCCTACATTATTCGATAAGATTACTAAGGGCGAATTTGATCCAACTGAAATCATTTCGCATGTCGTACCGATCGAGGAAGCAGCCGCTGCTTATCATCATTTCTACGAGCATGAGGATGAATGCATTAAAGTGATATTAAAACCATAAACATGAAAACCGGTCCACGCAACAAGTGCGCGGTACCGGTTTTTCTATTTCTTCCCTGTAATTGCTGCGCAGGCGATTCGTGCACCAGAATCCCCTGCCGGATCTGTTTTGTAGTCATCCGCCTTTTCGTGAATGACGATTGCGCTTCCGTCCTTATCAAGAATGGAATTTGCTTGGCCTTTCTTCAATGTGATTTCAGCTGTCGTCAGCTTAATGGACACTTTCCCGTCGTCCGGGACTTCTATATTCGGCAAATCACCTAGATGGAAGCCTTTTGGATTATTGAAGCCATGTTCCTTCCCGGTCGGATTAAAGTGGGCACCAGCGGAAGTGAATTCGGGTGCTGTACAAACACCGGTTTCATGGATATGGATGCCATGTGTTCCCGGCGGTAAATTCTCTGCCTGCACATTGATGAGCACTCCTTCCGTCTCCTGAACCAATGTCACTTCACCGATTTCCTTCCCTTCCGTGTTCAATAAAGGCGCAATGATCGATTCCATCTGTTCCCCGCTGACAGGCACCTTTTGTTTGGCATTCCCGCATCCCGCGACTACGAGAATGATGCTAAGTAGTAAGACGACTAAGAGTTTGTACTTCACTAAAGTTCCTCCTCCACATTTATTCCTGCCAAGCATGCCCAACTGGTAAGGATTTAGTAGTGGAAATTTTTCCCGTCGACTTGTCATATACAAAAACCACTATCCATCCCCCTTTCTCGGATGAACAGCGGTTTCCTTTTACATTAATTGAACATCAATTTCTCAAGATCGAGCGGTGCGATATAAACGCCATCTTTATACACACGCATATTGCCACCTGAAATTTCGTCAATCAGCATCATATTTCCTTCAGGATCACGACCGAATTCAAGCTTGATGTCGTATAGCTCGAGCCCTTTCTCCGCAAGCTCCTCTTTCACGACGATTGAAATTTCCTTCGTCAACTTCTCTAAAACCATATATTCGTCTTCCGTCAAAATATCGAGCTGTGCCAAAGCATCCTTCGTGATCGGCGGGTCATTGCGGTCGTCATCTTTAATTGTCACTTCCACGAATGCATCCAAAGGTTGTCCTTCTTCGCAATATGCCCCATAACGACGCAAGAAACTTCCTACTGCGCGGAAACGGCAGATGACTTCAAGCCCTTTCCCAAATACGGTCGCCGGCTTCACTGTCATTGTCGCATTCTCGATATCCGCATCGATATAATGCGTCGGAATTCCTTTATCCGCCAACTTCTCAAAAAAGAATTTCGTCATGCGCAAGCCCGATTGCCCTGCACCTTCAATCGTCAATCCGACTGTATTCGCTCCCGGATCGAACACGCCGTCTTCCCCAGTCACGTCATCTTTGAATTTCAATAACACATTGCCATCTTCCAATTTATAAACGTCTTTCGTCTTCCCTTTATATACAAGTTCCATGACCACGTTTCCTTTCCATTCGAAAATGTAGTGAATCGAACCACGCAGAGTTCGATTTGCCGTATTTCTGCGTTTTCGCAGAAATTAAGGCACTCTTCAATCTCCCTCGCCGCGCTCAGTCTATCTTATATAGCAAATTTCTTTGTTCACTTATAGTATAAGGCACTTTCACTTGTATAAAAAGCCAAAACTTGACGGGGGTCAAGGTTTCATTTCGGAAAACGCCCTATGATGTAGTCAAGAAGAACAAAACAAACCATGGAGGTAGAGGAAAATGAAAAAAATCGTATTGAACTTGGAACCGCTGACTTGCCCGTCTTGCATCAAGAAGATTGAAGGCGCTTTGAAAAAATTGGACGGTGTGGAGGAAGCGAAAGTACTGTTCAACTCGGGAAAAGTAAGAGCCCAATTTGATGAAAGTAAAATCGCCGCGGATACAATCGCAAAAACAGTTTCCGGGCTCGGTTATCCGATCATTTCACAAAAAATCTCATGAAAGGAGTGAAGGACTATGAATGCAAAACGAACTTCCAAAATTACCGCCGTGACAGGCATGCTGCTCACGGCGGCGATTGGGCTCCATCTTGCAGGGTTTCACGAGTGGCGACAAGCAATGCTCATAATCGCAACGGTCTTGGCAGGCATGCCGATCGCTTTTAAAGCGTTCAAAGCATTGAAAATGAAGGCGTTTAGCATTGAACTATTAGTGACAATCGCTGTTATCGGTGCGTTATTCATCGGCGAATACGTCGAATCTGCGGCAGTGACCTTCCTGTTTTTATTCGGCGCCTATCTCGAAGCACGCACGCTTGAAAAAACACGTTCTTCACTGAGAGCGCTCGTCGACATGGCGCCACTCGAAGCGACAGTCATCCGCGGGGGCGAAACGATGACGATTTCAGTCGATGACGTTGAGGAAGACGACCGCGTCATCATCCGATCCGGTGAGAAAGTAGCGATCGACGGGCGGATTGTGACAGGGAATGCAACATTGAACGAAGCAGCGATCACTGGAGAATCCGTCCCCGCTGCGAAAGCTGTCGACGACCGTGTCTTCAGCGGAACAATCGTTGATAACGGGTTCATCGAAGTGATTGCGGAACGCGTCGGTGATGATACAACGTTCGCGCGCATCATCGAACTTGTGGAAGAAGCGCAAGAATCCCAATCGAAAACGGAAAAATTCCTCGACCGCTTCGCCAATATTTACACGCCCGCAATCGTCGTGCTTTCTGCCCTCGTCTATTTATTCACAAGAAACATTGAAATGACACTCACATTTCTCGTCATCGCTTGTCCTGGAGCGCTCGTCATCTCCGCACCCGTTTCAATCGTCGCAGGAATCGGCAACGGCGCACGTCACGGCGTCCTCATCAAAGGCGGCGACATTATGGAAAAGCTCGCGAAAATCGATACGGTCGTCTTTGACAAAACCGGCACACTAACACGCGGGAAGCCGGAAGTTACGGACATTCACGCAATCGGCATCGACAAAACGGACCTCCTTCGTCTCGTCGCGGAAGCAGAAATGATTTCTGAACACCACCTTGGCCAAACGATCGTCAAAGAAGCAAAGCGCCAAGGACTTGAGCTGAGCAATGAACCCGAAAACGCCGAAGTGATCAAAGGGAACGGCATCCGGGCCACTATCCAAGGGAAACGGCTTGCAATCGGCAACCGCAAATTGATGATCGCTGAAGGAGTAGCAATTGATAAAGAAATTGCCGATTACGCAATCGCTCGCGAAAAAGCCGGGAACACCGCTATCTTCGCAAGCATCAACGGCAAAATTGCTGGGGTTCTGTCAATCGCGGATCGGATTCGTCCTGAAGCGGCTGATGCAATCCGCGAACTACGGGCAAGCGGCGTCAAACAGATCATCATGCTGACAGGCGACAACCGCCATACTGCGGAACTTGTCGGTGCACAATTGGGATTGGATCAAGTGCATGCAGAACTATTGCCTGAGGATAAAGTTGCGATGATCCAACAATTGAAAGGCGCCGGACACCGCGTTGCCATGGCAGGCGACGGCATTAACGATGCTCCCGCAATCGCGACTGCGGATATCGGCCTTGCGATGGGCGAAGGCGGAACGGACATTTCAATGGAAACGGCTGACGTCGTTCTCATGGCGGACCGTCTCGACCGATTTTCACACGCGTATTCACTCGCGAAGGCGACCGTCCGCAATATGAAACAAAACACATTCTTCGCAGTTGGCACTGTCGCATTGCTACTTGCAGGCGTGATGCTCGGCAAAATATTCCTCGCTTCCGGCATGCTGATTCATGAATTGAGCGTCCTACTCGTTATTTTGAACGCCATCCGGTTAATACGCTATACTAAGAGAAAGTCGGTGAAACGACAACACTTCGGACGGGAACTAGTAGCGGAATAAGGAGTGAAAGAGGATGACAGACAACGGACATTGCGGACACGGTGATGGTTCGGTGGAGATGCAGAAAATGTGCATCTCCATCGTACCGATTTTCAACCATCTCAATCCTTCGGAAATGAGTGAAATCATCAAGCATACGAATTCGGTGAGCCATCCCCGCGGCCATACGATCTACCATGAGGGAGATACGTCGGACGGCTTGTACATCATTCATAAAGGCCGCGTGAAAATCTATCGCCTATCAGAGAGTGGCAAGGAGCAATTGGTACGGATCTTGGAACCCGGCGACTTCACGGGGGAACTTTCTTTATTCAACGAAACGGTGCATGATGCATACGCGGAAGCGATGGGGAAAGTGGAACTTTGCGTCATGAATCGTGAGGATTTCCAGACGTTTTTATTGAAATACCCCGCAATCTCACTCAAAGTTCTCGGCGAGTTCTCCAACCGACTCGCAAAAACAGAGAAGCAGGCAGCACGGATTGCCATGGAAACGACAGACACACGGATCGCCATGTACCTTGCCGATCTCGCTGAGGAACGGAATTCGAGCCGCATCAAACTGCCGATGACCCGGAAAGACTTGGCATCGCATATCGGAACTTCACCCGAAACAATCAGCCGGAAGCTCGCGGAATTCGAAGATGCGGGATGGATTCGGCAACATAGTCAGCGGGAGATTGAAATTGTGGATATGGATGCATTGTTGCTTGTTTGAGAAAGATTTGAGATCTTTTCTGAGATAAATGAGAACTCTTCTAGAAAGAACGAGAACTCTTTTTCCGGTTCATTCCACATTCCAATTTAAGGATTTTTCACTTGTCAGCATTCATGCAACGGGTGTATAATTGCTTGATGAAATGAATGCTCAGACTGAAAGCGAGTGAATGAGAATGGGCCGTAAATGGAATAACATTAAAGAAAAGAAGGCTTCGAAGGATGCGAATACAAGCCGTATTTACGCAAAGTTCGGCCGTGAATTATATGTAGCAGCAAAACAGGGTGACCCTGATCCAGAGACGAACCAAAATCTTAAAATGGTCATCGAGCGTGCAAAAACATACAACGTACCAAAAGCGATCATTGACCGCGCAATCGAGAAGGCAAAAGGCGGCGCAGAGGAAAACTATGACGAGCTTCGCTACGAAGGCTTCGGCCCGAACGGCTCGATGGTCATCGTCGACGCGCTTACAAATAACGTCAACCGCACCGCTTCCGAAGTGCGTGCAGCATTCGGGAAAAACGGCGGCAACATGGGCGTCAGCGGTTCCGTTGCGTATATGTTCGATGCAACTGCTGTTTTCGGCTTGGAAGGCAAAACTGCAGATGAAGTGTTGGAACTCTTAATGGAAGCAGACGTCGAAGTCCGCGATATTTTGGAAGAAGAAGACACTGTTATCGTCTATGCGGAACCGGACCAATTCCACGCCGTGCAGGAAGCGTTGAAAGATGCCGGCATCACGGAATTCTCCGTAGCCGAATTGACAATGCTCGCGCATAATGATGTCACGTTGGACGCTGACGCACAGGCGCTATTCGAAAAAATGATCGATGCGTTGGATGACTTGGAAGATGTTCAGCAAGTTTATCATAATGTTGATTTAGGAGAATAAATAATAAAACCACTTCGTTTTATTTAAGCGAGGTGGTTTTGTTTCGTTGATATATTTAAATACTCTTTTTCCAGTATTGAATAAAAATGTTGATCATGCCATTGGTTATTCCAAAACAATTCTTCTTGAAATGTCCCCTCTCTTCTCATGCCCAAGCTCTCCATTACTCTTATTGATTTAAGATTGTTACAATTACACATTCCAACTACTTTATGTGCTTGTAAGCTCTCGAATGCAAACTCTATTAAAAGTCTCGTTGCTTCATACCCAAAACCGTTTCTTTGGTAAGTAGGATGAATAGCAAAACCAATCTCCCAACTTTTTCTATGCTCAACATAACGCCAAATTTGGGCCAGTCCAATTGGTTTAACATCTCCATCTATAGTGCTTTTGACAACAAAATCAAAACTATGCTGAGAAGTCATCTTTTTTAGGTACGTTTCTCTAACGACTTTCATATCTGATTCAATAAATTCTTCAAATAACCAAATATCTTTATTGCATTCAAGTTCACAGATAAAATCCAAATCATCCGGAGTAAATCTTGAAAGAATTACATTTTTTCCATCAATCTTCAACTAATCACTTCCTTGTAACCAAAAATTCTCCATCAGTTTCCGCTGAAGTTATATTTAATTACTTCATCTCAGTACAATACCAAATTGCCCCCTTGTATATGACTCTCCTCTTTGAATGTTCATCTATACTTATGACAAAGGATTTCTACTCCATCTGACATTAAATCATTCATAGAAAGTCGCCGATCTTCCTTACTCCAATCCCTTCCCTCTTCAAAGCACCCGGTATCACCCTCGCAAACTCCACCGCCGTCTTCCCATCCCCATGAATGCAAATCGTATCTGCCTTCATTGTCACATCTGTCCCATTCGTTGCGCGGACTTTGCCTTCCTTCACCATCCGGACGATTTGACGGATGGCGGCTTCGGGGTCGGTAATCAATGCATTTGCTTCCCGTCGAGACGTCAACGATCCGTCCGCTTGATAAGTCCGATCTGCAAACACTTCATGCGCCACCTTCAAACCGATTCGCTCCCCCGCCATCACAAGCTCGCTGCCCGCAAGCCCGAAGAGGATTAGTTCCGGATCCACTTTATAGACAGCCTCCGCAATCGAATCCGATAAATCCCGGTTCACGGCGGCCATATTATAGAGCGCGCCATGTGGCTTCACATGCTGCAAACGCCCGCCTTCTGCCCTGACAAATCCATACAAAGCCCCTATTTGATAGACAACCAAATCGAACGCTTCCTCAGCTGAAATCGCCATCTCCCTCCGCCCGAATCCGACTACGTCGTGCAAACCCGGATGGACGCCGATGCCAACGTTTTTTTCAAACGCCATCCGCACTGTTCTCCGCATCGTCGACGGATCGCCCGCATGGAAGCCGCAAGCAATATTCGCTGACGTAATCGTCTCCAAAATCGCTGTGTCATTCCCCATTACATATGCGCCGAAGCTTTCGCCCATATCACAATTCAAGTCGACTACAAATGCCATTACACCCACTCCTAACTAAATCTATTCCGTATCGCTGCAAGCAAAACCTTCAAATTCATTTCCTGCTTCGTAAAAAGACGATGCGATTCCTCGATCGTCACTTCCTTGAATAAAAGCTGGTCCCCCGCCTTCGCCTGTGCAAGCTTTGTGAAATCAATCGAAGAAAGTTGCCCTATTTTCGGATAACCGCCCGTCGTCTGCCGATCCGCCGCCAAAATAATCGGGTTTCCATCCGCCGGTACTTGGATGGATCCATATGTAACTGCTTCCGAAATCATTTCCTCCGCCTCTTCCAGATGCAAAGCAGGACCATTGATTCGGTAGCCCATCCGATCAGACTGTGAACTGACGGTGAATGGTTCATTCCAAAAACGATGTCGGCTTGCTTCATCGAATAACGCATACTGCCTGCCGCGCATGACTCGTATTTCATAATGGTTTGATAGGGTAGGTAGAAACTTCTGAGCGATCTGCCAATCCGCTGCACGAAATGATGCATCAGAAGAAAGCCTCTTCTTCATTACCTCAGCCAACCCAGATGCCGACATAACTTGAACGACATCTCCCTTGATCAACGCCCTCCCATCCAACCCGCCAAGCCCCGCCTTCACGTACGTCGACCGGCTTCCAAGCACAATCGGCACATCAAGCCCTCCCGCAACTGCTAAGTACGCCCTGCACCCTTCCTTTGTTGCTCCGAACCGCAATTCGCTCCCCTTTCGAATGAACACCGGTCGCCACATCGGTACTGGCAAGCCTTCCATTGTTGGTGTTAAATCGCCGCCACAAATGGCGATCAATCCATCTTCCTTAAATAAAAGCCGAGGACCGACGAGTGTCATTTCAAGGGTTGCTTCCGTCTCCTCATTGCCGACTAGTAGATTCGCGATCCGATGAGCGTACGGATCCATGGCGCCGCCCGCTATGACACCGAATGTTTGGTACCCATGCCTTCCTAAATCTTGCACAGTGTCATGAAGACCCGGTTTACTAATCTCAATCAATCCGCGCCACCTCTCAAGCCTTCATACTCTTCACTCGTAATCTTGTAAAACTTTATTTTATTCCCCGCCGCCAATAGGCTTGGAGGATCCTCTGTCGGTAAGAAAAGCTCAAGCGGCGTCCTGCCGATCAGTTGCCAGCCCCCCGGCGTTTCGATTGGATAAACCCCAGTCTGCATTCCTGCTATTCCTACCGATCGGGCGGGAATCTTCAATCGCGGTGTCTTTCGTCTAGGAGCGGCAATCCGTTCCGACATGCCACCGATAAACGGGAAGCCTGGCGCAAAGCCAATCATATACACTGTATAATCGCCCGATGTATGGATTTCAATGACTTCATCCACTGTCAAACCATTTTGTTGCGCCACAAAATCCAGATCTGGGCCATATTCACCGCCATACACAACAGGAATATTGACGATCTTTTGCTGAACAGCTTTCGCTTCTTTCACATCTTTCAGCAACTCTCGAATTCGCTCGCAAACCGCTCCGTATGGACTGTCCTCTTTACTGAATTCCTGTAGTGCATAAATAAGCGTGACCGTCGTATAGGCAGGTATGTATTCAATCATCCAAGACGGTGATCCTGCTTCCAACCGAGAAACAATCGCTTTCACTTTTCGCTCGGATGATATATCAATCTTTTTGCCGACCTCGATGACAATGGCTTGATCTCCCAAAGGTGACAAAGTGAACTTCATTTCGCCGACACTTCCTTAAATTATGAATATACTTTATTCTACATGAACCACTTGTCCAGCTCCAGCGGCTAGATGCTCGGGTCATAAGTCGAGGTTGCTACGTGGCGTCATTGCTCCCAACGCTTCGCTTTTGCTCGCAAAAGCCGTTCTACGTGACGGCTTTGCCTGTGGCATCTGGATGAGCCGCTTCCGCATTTCGCGTTCTTCGCAACATGTTAATTCCACCATCGAATGTATGAACTAAACATCTCCAAACATATAATTAATAACGACTACACGTCATAGGTAAAACGCTTCAATTCCTAATTTTCTGTATTTTAACCTACCCACCTTATATAAGTTGAAGTACAATCGAATACAAAGGATGAAAGGATGTGAGCATTTTAATGAAACAGCACTGTTTTCTCAAAAGGGCCTTCCTAGCAACGATCGTTGCTTTGATCGCCTTATTTCCGGTAACACATGAAGGAACTCTTTCATCTGTCGCCGCATCCGGGGATACGACTCCCGTAGCATCCATTGATTCGACAACCTTAGACCAAAAGTTACAAGCAATACTGAAAGACTCGAAGCTCCAAGGGGGAATTACAGGGGTCAGTGTACGGAAAGCAGATACAGGTGAAGCAATCTTTTCACACTTTGGCGACATCCGCCTGCGCCCTGCTTCCAATATGAAATTGCTGACAGGTTCGACGGCACTGGACATATTGGGTCCTGACCATCAGTTCTCTACAGAAGTGCTGACGGACGGTGAAGTGAAGGGGAAAATGATACACGGCAATCTTTATCTGAAAGGGAAAGGCGACCCGACGTTGATGAAAAAGGATTTGGACCAATTCGCTAAGGACTTAAAGGCGAAAGGGATCAATAAGATCAATGGCAGCTTGATCGCTGACGACAGCTGGTATGATGATGTCCGCTATTCACAGGATTTGAACTGGTCGGATGAGCATAATTATGTCGGTGCACAAGTTTCTGCATTGACGCTGTCTCCGAACGAAGACTATGATGCGGGAACTGTCATTGTAGAAGTGAATGCTGGCAATAAAGCAGGAGAACACCCGAAAGTGACACTCACTCCGGAGACAGATTCTGTCGTAATCGTCAATAACGCAACAACTGTCGCGAAAGGGGAAAAGAAGAGCATTTCCATTGCACGTGAACATGGAACGAACCGGATCATCATCGAAGGGAAAATGCCGCTCGACGGCACGCGCTCCCAATCTTGGTCCGCTGTTTGGGACCCTTCCATGCTGGCACTTGATGTTTTCCAAAAATCGCTTAAAGCGGAAGGTATCCAGATTGTCGGTAATGGTGGAACGAAAACGGGTGTCACACCGAGCGGCGCAACTGTCCTTGCTTCAAAAAAATCGATGCCGCTGAAAGAGCTTTTCATTCCATTCATGAAGTTGAGCAACAACGGACATGCGGAAACATTGGTGAAGGAAATGGGGAAAGTGCAAAGTGGTGAAGGTAGCTGGGACGCGGGACTTGCGGTCATGAAGGAGAAGCTGAAGCAATTCGGCGTCAACACGGATACCGTTGTTCTACGTGACGGCTCCGGCATGTCCCATAAAAACCTCGTTTCAGCAGAGGAATTAACGAATTTACTCTATACTATTCAAGGGAAAAGCTGGTTCCCTGTATTCGAGGCGTCCCTGCCAATTGCAGGGAATCCTGAACGGATGGTCGGCGGTACGCTCCGGAACCGGATGGGTGATGGATTGACCGCTGGGAACGTTACCGCAAAAACTGGCTCCATTACAGGCGTCTCCACCCTTTCCGGTTATGTTACTGCGAAAGACGGCACGGAACTGATCTTCTCGGTCATGATTAACAATTATATTACCGGTCCTGTTACACCAATTGAAGATGCGATTGCGAAAGTGCTTGCGGAATATGAGTTTTAATGAAGATAAAAAGATGAAGGAAATTGCTCCTTCATCTTTTTTATTTTTCACGGAAGGATTTTTGTTTTGAGGTCTAGCTAACAGCCGGTTCGGACAAGTCAGACTCACCCGTACATTAAAAATCTGCCCAATAAACTTTGTATTGGAAGGATTTATAGAAGGCTATAGCGAAAGTATCCATAATCAATAATTCATCTCGAAAGTGGGGATCCCTATGGAAAAGATATCAAATGAACAATATCTACAAGCCACGGAATTTCTCAAATCAAAAGCACGTCCATTGGAAAAAGCATTATTCGCATTCGAATTTGAAAATGGCAGCCGCGAGCAGGTATTGGAGGAATTAACGCTTTATCAAAATGAAGATGGCGGTTTCGGAAATGGATTGGAACCTGATTTCAGATGCGAGGCTTCTTCAGCGTTGGCAACGACGATTGGGCTTCAGCATTTGATTCGCATTGGAGCAGACGAATCAGATGCGATGGTGCAACGCGCGATTCAATATGCACTTAATACATTTGACGAAGAGAAGATGGGATGGGAAATTGTCCCGAAGGAAGTGGAGACAGCGCCGCGTGCCATCTGGTGGAATTATGGCGGCGATTGGCCATGGGGAAATCCGAGCGCTGAAATGACAGGATTGCTTCATCATTACAAAGGACTTGTCCCCGAGGATTTTCTGGAAAAATTGACTGCACATGCAGTTGCGTATATCAACGAAGAGGCGACGAACGACTTTCATGAATTGCAATGCTTGGTGAAATTAATGAAGGAATTGCCTTCGGAAGAAGCCGAAAAGATTGCTGCCAGTGTGCGTGAGATTGCTCACCATAGCGTGACAACGGACCCGGTAAAATGGCATGACTATTGCCTGCTTCCCCTTCAAGTCGTATATGTCCCGACGTCTTTTCTATATGAGGACTTTCAGGAAATCATCCCTGCTAACATCCATCATCTTGCTTCCAATCAAGCGGAAGATGGCAGTTGGAAGCCGACATGGGCATGGGGTCGTTATGAAGATGTTTGGGAAATCGCGAAGCAGGAATGGAGCGGTGTGCTGACACTTGATAATTTGAGGGTGCTGAGGGAATTCGATGCATTTTCTTAAAAGGAGCATTTAAATATATGCTATTTGAAAAAATTGATACGGTCTTCATCCCCGTGAAAAATCTTGAAAAAGCCCGTAACTGGTATGTGGATGTGTTAGGTGGAAAACCCGGGTGGAAGGATGACAATGGAATCTATCAAGCAATAACTTTCGGAGACACATCTGTCACGCTGTTTATTAATCAACATGAACTTACTTTACAAAGGAAATATAGCCTTTTCAGCTTGTATACTGCATCCATTGAGAAAGCACATGAGCATCTTGCATCTTGCAGTGCTGAGGTAAGCGATATAATGGAAAATGGAGCGAAATATTTCATTACTAAAGATCCCGATGGCAACTGTGTAGAGGTCTGCTCCTATTAGCTTTTAGAAAGAACAGGTGACAATATGAATGAATACGTAAAAGCAACTTTGAATCAAATCTCGCTGGCATTGCGATCCATCACTGACATCATGGACAAAGTAGAGCCGAGCGATTTAGAAGTCCAGCCAACGGAAAACAAGTTTTCCATCGGGCAGCTGTTAGCCCATCTGTCATTGATTTGCAAGGCAGATCTGCTCATTTCAGATGAAGCAACCGAGGATCAGATGAGCACCTTTTATACCTCTAATCCCCTTCATACCTTAGCTGAAATGAAGGAAGCCCTGATGGCCAACTTTGCTTTATTGGAAAACCGCTATCTCAATTATACAGAGGATGAACTGGTGCAAACGACGACTTCGTACTGGGGTGTTTCCTATACGCGGTTTGAATGGCTGTTAGAAATCTCTTCCCACCTTTATCACCACCGCGGGCAGCTGCATGCCATGCTTGTGCATTGTGTCGGAAAAGATCCTGAAGTTGCGTTGTTTGAATAATAGCGGAAAGGTGATTAAATGATTTATGAAATGACGATACAAGTTCGTGTATCAGAATTTGCAAAAGGGCAACAATGGTATACAACCTTGCTCAAAAGAGAACCAGATTTTCTTCCACATGAAGGATTCGCTGAATGGGAGCTCCTACCTGGTTGTTGGCTACAAGTTGCAGACGGGGATCCTTCCATAAATTCCGGTCCGATTCGCTTAGGGGTGGTTGACATTGAAGAGGAGCGCACACGGATTCAAGAAGAATTAGGAGTGAAACACTTCGACCTTCATTCCAGGGAGGAGGTTCCTGTCAAATGGGGAACTTTCTCTGACCCTTGGGGGAATCAGCTTGGATTTTTTGAATATAATAGCGAAGACGAAAAGTATGAAAGAATCCGAGTCGTTTTAGGGAAATCACAATAACTTGCAATTTTTTTTCGTAATAAAAAGAAAGAAGAATGCTTGCGCAACACTATATACAAAGTTACGCAAGCATTCTTTATCCCTCAACTCATATTCATGGATAAACAAAACAATTTTTATTCTTCTCCTGCCTCGTGAAGAACTTGTGAATAAAGTGATTTGGAAAGGAAAATTCCCTCGTCAATCAATACATCCAAAAAAGGGTTCAAATGTTCAATCTTCCCCTTCCTTTTAGCAAGCAAAAGCATACCAACCGTGCCGATTGGACGAAGTAAAAGAGTCTTCGCTAAAGATCTAGCAGCACGCTCATCAAGTAGGACATTTTGTATTCCCGTTTCTTTCGCACTAACAATCACTTCTAATTCACCTTCATGCAACTTTCCATATAGCGTATCCACTAATTTATTGTTCTCTACTTGTATACTCCGGAAAGTGCCTATCTCGATTAAATGTTTCAATTCTTCACTGCCATATTGACGAGTTGACTTACCATGGACAATTTCTCGATAGACTGCTTCAGGAACATACACTTCATCAAACAGTTCAGCAATAAAATGTAATTTCCCAATGATGGATAGACTAATAACCGGGGTTGAATTAATGATGACCTTACTCATGAGACTCCTCTTCCAAAGACAACAACTCACTAATCGCGTGGAGGTCATCGTGAAAACTTTCTTCAGAGTACTCTAACCATGGAATTTTTTTTGATTTTAGAATGTCAATGAAGTCAGCCAAATTAGTTTCAGCTAGTTCAGCAGCCCGCGCCAATGTAACTTGTTTTTCAACATACATTCCAATCGCCAATGTAAGCTTAACCTTTGTTTGCATCCAAGTTTTTACCCTCGGCCTGATTGATAAAAGGTAAAAATGTTTTTGGCAAATTGACCTGAAAATTATCCATTGCCATCGCGATCACTTCCCCTCTGATTATTATTACCTGTTCGAACTTTTAGTTATTTCGTCTTTCAAAGCCCCAATATAGCCGATTTCACTTCCGGATTCGCTTTCAACACACCTCTTACCTGCACCGAAGCCAATGTCTGTTGTACAAGTTCCGCATCGACATCCTCGGCAATCACTAGCAATCCCGCAACTTTCACATCAATCTTCGTCCTTGAATCACGAAGTTTTTCTAACTCTTTTCGTCCATATCGCACTACCCCTACGATATACGATTTCCTAATTACGATGTCCTTGACTTCATCAGCATGTGTTTCCAATTGACTGCGAATTGCAGTCCTGATGAAATCTGTCCTATTGGAATAAAACCCTTGTTCAACTAATAGATCGACTTTCCCCAAATCGACGACGTTCATATTGATCGTGATTTTTTCCGATTCCACCACTTTTACCATCCCCTTCCTTTAATATGTATATTATATCATTAAAACCATCCATGCGGAAGGTGTACGGATGACTATATCCAAATTCGTCTCAAACTAAAAAACAGAGGATGAAGACTCAATTCGTCTTCATCCCCATCATAACTCCACATCATCACTCATTTCAAACACATCAAATACATTTTCCTGAATGATGAGCGACATGATTTTGCCCTTTTTCTCATAGTAATGAACATGGCCAACCCGTTTGTCTTCAAGCTCGGTCCATCCCCATCTTTGGATCTCCTCCAAATAATCTGCTGGCGGAGTGCCCTCTTCATCCCCGATGCCCTTTAACTTATACTTCGCCGACTTCGCTATTTCCGTCGTGCAGTCTTCCGGCTTCAGCTCATAGGCATTTTTCGGAACAGGAAACCCTTCATTGATGACCGACATCCGGTAGCCGTCCTCTTCCGTATACTCATACACACAACCCGTCATCATTACAGCGGTAGACAGAAGCACTGCAATCAACAATCGCCTCACTACAGCAACCCCCTCACGGAAACTTCATACCTTCAGCGTAATGGGAAAATGACTGTTTGTCTCCCGACAGAATTGTGACATCGAAAAGCGGAAGCGGCTTGCCCAGATGCGACAGGCATAAGGCAAAGATGCGAAGTGGCGCCCTTTGCCGCGCAGCAGCTTTGACTTATGACCCGAGCATCAAGCCGCTGGAGCTGGACAAAATTCACTCTTAAAACCTCATCAGTTTCAATAAACCATTCACAGCATCCACCTGCGCCTCTCCACCAAGCGGGAATGTAAACATCGGCTGCGTATGGCCGAAATCCACGTCGTATAAAACCGGAATTTCCTTCAATAATGGATGTTTATCGAGAATGAACAGCAATTGTTCTTCTGTCATTTTCGATGCTCGTTGAAATCTGCCAATGACGAGAGCCTTTATGGACTGCGCATTTTGCAATAAAGAGGTTACATCTCTCGCAAACGTTTCAGGGATCGTCATTTCATCATCTTCGATAAAAAGAATCGCATTCCCGACACTTGGCATGTACTTTGTTCCTTGCAGCAAATTCAATGTGCATAAATTGCCGCCCCATAGCTCGCCGCTCGCTGTCCCCTCGTTATACATCTTCCAAACCGTCTTCTCAAAGACCCGGTTTTCCTGATCCAAATACCAAGCATCATCACTCCATTGTTCAGATGGCTTCAACTCAAATGGCTCCTCTTGCATGAGACATTGTTTAAAGAAATGGGTTTGGTATTCCTGCGCCTTTTTCATTTGAAAACTTGAGAAATGAGGTCCTGAGTATGTAACAAAACCACATTGCGTCGATATTGCTGTTCCGATAGCTGTAATATCGCTGTATCCGCAGAAAATTTTCGGATTTTCTTTTAGTAATTCGTAGTCAATGTAAGGGAGAAGCTCATTTGAATTGAACCCGCCAATAACCGTCAATATGCCTTTTACATGTTTATCAGCAAACGCTTCATGCAAATCCTCCACCCTTTGCTGAATAGAAGTGGAGTTTTGAAGATCTTTCTCAAAGACATGTTTGCCGAATGAAACGACAAACCCCAAGTTCTCCAACTGTTCCTTAGCAATTTGAACGCCTTCCTCGGATAGAATGCTTGCACTTCGACTCGGTGCAATGATCCTTATCTCATCTCCCCGTTCTAACTTCTCTGGTATTCTCATCATAATTCCTTCTTTCATTTTCTAAATTTGCAACCTAAGTCGAATCATATCCCTACACTGAATGCCGTTCTCCATGATGATTTCGTCGTAATGCTCTACGAAGAAGTCTTTGATCACACTTGAAATGCGAAAACCGCATTTCTGATAGAGCGCAAGCTGACCTATACTTGAATTGCCCGTTCCAATTTCAATATGCGCATAGCCGTTGCTTTTCGCGACCTCAATTGCCTGGTGCAGCAATTTCTTCCCTAGCCCCTGCCCTTGCCGATCTTCGCGAACTGCGATGTTTTTAATCTCAATGGTATTTTTGGATAATGCCACTACTACAAAAACGCCAATGCTTTCCCTGTTCTCCTCGGCAACATAACATTCGCCTTCCGCTATATACGCTTCTACAAGAGCACGAGAAGGATCTGCGAGCAGGAGCAATTCATATGGCGGAATCTCTCCATACTGCAATTTTCGTATTTTCATTCAAGCCACCCCATTAATTTTTCGTAGAGCAAAGGTCCCGTTTTGGTGATAAAACTCGAGATTCAATAGATAACTTTCTTTATTCGATAGATAACTCCGGATATTCAATAGATAACTTCCTGTATTCAATAGATAGTTATCATTATTCAATAGATAACCCATTCACATGTAGCGCCGCATCCATAATCGCATCAAAGCCTTTCTGCCATCCCTTATGGTAGAGGGCTGCCTCTTCCGGTCGAATCAGTATCCGCTCTGATGATTCAAAACCCGCTTCAAACGGCAGGAGTTCCTTAATATCCATACGATAAAACACTTGATAGCCCACTTTTGGATAGGGGCTTGTTTCATTCCATAACGGATTTTCTTCGTGGTTCACTTCAATGGCGCCCAAAAGCGTACACTTGCCAGTCACATAAGCTTCCTCCGTAACTTCGCGACAGATACAAGCTTCCGCCGTTTCGCCATCCTCGATATGCCCCCCTGGAAAATCCCAACCTCGATCATTCAAATTAACCATGAGCAGCTTCTCCTCATGAAAACAAAATGCGTGAACGCTTGTGATGAATTCTCGCTCTGGTATTAGACCATGCATCCACGTGAGCTTCAATTGATGTCCGCCCCAATCCACATACGTAACCGTCATTGCCGCCCCCTCATTTCCCAGCAGTATATCCTTCAAATAATCTCCCGCCAAATGGCGCTAACACTTCGTCTGTTATTTTGATGATACCATCACGATTGCCGGTCTTATAAAACGCATCAAATGCCATCACAAATCGATCTGCAAAATCCTCGTCGTATTGTTTCAGTGCCCGAATAATCCATTTGGAGGCACCGATCCACTGTCCGTTCGTTCGAAGCACAAATTCATGGATCGCTTCGGCAAGTGTATTGGCGATGAAGAGCGCTTCTGCCTCATTTTGCGTTCCTATTAAATCGCCAAGCGCGTCTGTCAGCATATACCGCTTTACCATCAAAGTCTGTTCCGACCATGGTGCCGGCCCTTCATTCAACAGCTCTGCGGCTTCATTTTTAATGAGTGATAGAATTCCGGTATCCACTAAAACAATTCCTTCCGCAACCATTTTCGGTAATGAGGGACGTGCCCTTTCAACATCGGAGCGGAAATAGGTCTTATAGGAAGTCAAAGAATGTACAAATACTTCAATCGGCCAGTTGTATTCAATGCGGGATTCGCGATAGGCTCCGTCAATTTGATTGTCAAAAATAACAATATCCAGATCAGATGTAAGAGTTTCTTCTCCCCTAACAACGCTTCCTGCAAGAATCGCTGCCTGGCAGTGAGGGAAGTATTCGTCGACAAATCGTTTTGCTGCAAATAGTGCTTTCATTCTTTTCATCCTTCTCATCCCTAGTTCCTCCAACTATTTTTAAATTTACATTCGTTCCATCAATTTCTTTGCAATCCGCATGGGCCGGACATCCAACGAGTCGAGTGCAGCAATCTGTATCCAAATCGGTTCATATAATCCATGACTACGAATTTCGTCGTATTCCTCACCTTGTCCTGTTCCAAATTCCCCGCCAACTATTTTCGCTATGAAATAGTGTTGCTCGCCATTGAACTCAACAATTCCAAGACATTCTATTACTTCAATCTGCACACCTAACTCCTCGAATGCTTCCCGAATTGTTGCATGTTCAGGGGTTTCACCGTCTTCAATACCGCCGCCCGGGAACACATAATATTCCTCTCCCTCACGACACCTCTTAATGACCGCTACTTTATCGTCCTCGATAACAACGGCAGAACCTCGATTTCTCGGATGCACTACTTCACTCCCTGACATATTCAATCAGCCAGCAATCCCGGAACTCCCCTTCATGCCATTCATGCTTCGGCAACAACTTCACTTTCTTGAAACCGCACTTCTCATAACAGCGGATCGCCCTCTCATTCCATGTTTGCGGATCCATGACAATGCGTTCTGCTTTTTTGTCAGTCAATAAATACGCAACGATCATTTCGACAAGTTGCGTACCGATTCCTTTATTCCAAAAGACAGGTTCGCCAATGAACTGGTCCATCCCGTAGAGGATTTCCGATGAATCTGAATAGCCATAAATCTGCCTTTCCTCTTCCCCGACCGGATAGAACTGCACATACCCAATCGGCACCTCGTTGTACAAAATGAGGCATCTTGTTTCACCGTCCGCTTCCCCGTAAAAATCCTTTTCGACTTGCGCCAAATCCAACGGACGATCTCGCCCCTCATAAAACTGGAGAACCTCAGGATCGGACAACCATTTTACTAACAAGGACTTATCCGCATCAACCAGTTCCCGTATCGTTAACCGTTCATTTTGAATGAACATCCCACTTCCCCCTACTCACTCGTGCAGATTTAAATTATTTCAATTAATAGACTTTGAAAACTCTATTTGTTATAATGTCAATATAGAATGGATATAGTAAAAAGGACCGCAACGATGTTGTAGCATCATTGCGGAACTTCAATAGACATGGTTTCCATTTGGGGATCAGCGTCACGTCAGGAAATAATCCACCCGAGTCCGCTAAAAACTCAAGGGTGGATTATTTCTTTTGTGACAATACTAGTGCAATCACTGCTACGATTAGTGTAGAAAAACTAATCATGACGATTATTGCTTCGACTGTAGTCACTTTACAGCACCCCCTTCCATCTATAATAGACTGGAATGTTGTTACAACTATGGGATGCTGACCGCCCTTGAAAACTATGCTTATTATTCTCACATTATACCATGCGCTCATTCACACTTACCAGACAATTCACACGTTCAAAACACGACAAAAAACAGCACCGTTTGACAGTGCTGCTTCGCCTCTCACTTTACCAATAACGCTTGAATCCATCCGCTTAGTGTCGCTTTATCAACAAAAGGCGCCAATCGCGCAATCGTTTCCGGATCCATATTGCCAATTTCCTTTTCATCCACAAGCCGTTTCAGAGATTCCCTTCCGAGAAAAGGCGCAAGTGAAATGAGACAACTCGAATCCAACTTGCCATCCACAGTCCGTTCTACTAAGCTCATTAATTTTTCCTTACTGCAGAAGGGTGCCAAGCGGACGATGAGATTCCATTCAATCCCTTCATCTATCGCTTGCTCAATGAGTTCATCTACGGTTTCCTTCCCGATAAACGGTGCCAGGCGGACAACGACATTCAAATCCATTCCATCCTTATTTGCTTTGTCAACTAAACGTCGCAACGCTTCTCTGCTGACGAACGGAGAAAGTTTTTGAACAAATTTCATATCGACATCGTCTTCCATCGCTTCTGTCACCAAACCATCCAGCAACTCAGTTTCGACAAACGGAGCCAACCGTACAATCAAATCCTGATTGAATAACCGCTTGTCCACTCGTTCCGTCACTTCTGCCAACTCGCTTGCCTTTAGTAATGGCGCCACTTCAATGAGCCCTTCCATATCCGCTTTCCCCGTATTGATCATCTGAGCAACTTCCTCTCGACGATTTTCAGTAATTCCTGTCATTATCCTGCCAAGATTATGGATATAAGTCGAGCTTCCCTTGTCGGCTCCCCCATTCATCAACTCATCGACTGACACCCCAAAAATATGCCCAATTTGCATCACCGTTCCGATATCCGGCAACGAATCACCACGCTCCCATTTCGAAACAGCTTGATGACTTACGTTTAGGCGATCCGCCAATTCCATTTGCGTCCAGTCTTTTTCTTTCCGGAGCTTTGAAATAAAGCTCCCAACCTTTAATGTATCCAACATCCCAACTACCTCCCCAATGAGTTTCAGCGCGCACTGTACATTCAGCGTAGCATATCGCTTTCTAACCGCCTATCAACTATTGGTTGAATAGGAGATTCTACTGGTAGTGGAATGGCATTGCCTATGTGCAGACGACCATGTTATAACCACAAATTTGATTCCACTTCATCCAATCGGCCTTTTATTATTCCGACGCCCGGAATCATGATTTGCCCATCTACTACATACGGCTTTTCATTCAACGGGATTTGCACATGCTTGCAACGGAAAATGCTATCTTCCAGCAATGCAATGACTGGCTGTTGCACTAGATAATCCTGTTCATTCATCTTCAAACGAACAAAATTCTGGTGCAGCACTTTTTTTCCATTGGCGATGATGTTCATCGGGTCAATTCCTGTAACTCTGATTTCCCCATGAATGGTAAGTACATAGTTAGCCCGCTGGAGAGAGTCAGTGATCCCTTCATCTCGCTCGTTCATTATAGTAGAGACGAGTTCACCGATATCCACTGCTGAATCACTCGCCACTAGCTTTTCGTGTACAGATTCGACAAACTTTCTGAAATACTCGTATAACGTCAGCTCGGATTGCATGAAATCCGCTTGCCATCCAGAATATAATTCATCTAACAGTAAACAAATGAATAGCCCTGAGCCGTAGCAACTCCTACGCAGATGCCTGGTGGAGTCTACTATATCAAGCAACAGCTCCCCAGAAGACCGGATCTCTTCATCCTTTCGCGCACCGCTCCTTGCAACATACGCATTCAATTCAACATAAAATGCAGGGCCTTCAACTGTTTCAATCAACTGTTCATATTTCATATACGGACCGATGACCTCTGCCCTTTTCTCCCGATACAAAATGAATTGGTTCAGGTGATGTTTTCTTTTTTCTGCCTCCGTCGCGGTAACAGCATTGTACAAATGCAGCCGCTCCTGTTGACGCAAATCCACGTTTTCAGCAACTAGCGGATACGTGATGCCCAACACTTCATCAGGGAACCTTGACTCCCCTTTCACATACTGAAAACCATGGAACAACTCATGCGCAAGCACTGCGTATAAACGGTTCTCATCCATACCGCTGTCCATTTGAACGATGGCAGTCGGATAATCATGAAACAAAATCGACGTATTCCCAGCAAACTCCTCACTCCATGGAAGTTGTACAAAAGATTGTTCTGTACCAGGATAGGCAGGATGATGAAACAAATACACAGTTTCATCTGTGTACAACGCATACGCACCCACTTGGAATTCCGGCCAGTAGGTGGACAGGCTTTCCTCGTTCAAATGAGGGATAAATGCATGTAAATCTATAGCCATAATCATTCTCCTCGCATTAATAGTTCATCGACAGTACATATACGATGCAGCCTATTGATAGTTTCCTTAAGTTTGAGAATCGGTTACGAACAAAAAAAACCGTTCTAGCCATTGAACGGTCAAATTACAGAACTTACAAACGAATCACTCAAAAATCGTTTCCTTTTCAGGTTCCCTAAAGAATTCAAACATTGTTTTTATTTGCGACTCAGTATTTCGATTCGTAGAAAGCGGAGGCAAATTGTTCTCAGAAAAGAACTCGACTTGATTCGTTTCTGGCCCTACAGCGGACTCTCCTCCAATAATTTCACATAAAATGAAAATCTTATAGTAATGGTATGGTTCAGGAGGATGCGGATGCTTGTTTTTATCCAAAATGGCAATTAATTTCACAGGGATCACATCGTATCCAGATTCCTCTTTAATTTCCTTCACTACATTCTCGGAAGGGGACAATCCAATATCACAGAACCCACCCGGCAACGCCCATTTATCATCAATATTTTCTTTCACCATTAATAGTTGGCCATCTTTAAAAACGACGCCTCGGACGTCCACTTTTGGCGTTTGATAGCCAGTTTCATTCGTAAACAAGCCTTCAATTTTATTCATGTCAAGATCGGTATAGGCCGCCATAATCTCTACGCTGATTTTACGAAACTCCTCATAGCGCTCGATATCATAAATATCCTTCGAAAACGCCAACCCTGACTGGGACAATGCCTGAATCCTTTTTGCCCAATCCAACCATCGCGTACTCATTTGGTCCCCACCTTTATGTAATTCTCAAATTCCATCACGCTACTAATCAGCAGATTTGGTTGTTCGCTAAATGCTGCAGTTTGATATTCAGGCAGCCATTGAACGCCAATTGTAAAAACACCGGATTGCTTTCCGGCAATTACATCTGCATCACTATCACCAACAAAAATCGCTTCGGAGTTTTTCACGTCTAATATAGATAAAGCTTTCAATAGCCCTTCTGGATCAGGCTTTGCATTGCATACGTCATCGCCAGTTATGATGACGTCAAACAACCCTTCCATATATAATTGTTTCAAGGAAATGTCCAAGCTTCTTTTTGCCTTGCCCGTGAAAATCCCCAACTTTATATCCGCCCCTTTTAAAGACGTAACCAACTCATGTATGTCTTGATTAACTTCCACTAGGTCTTTATGGAACTGTGAGTATTGTTGATAGAAATATTCAATCGCCTCTTCCTTATGAGGGTTTAAAAGATTTTCTCTAATAATGCCAACTTCTGAAGGGCCAAACATCACTAGAATTTCACTTGGTGTAATCTCTCTATTATCAAACCTTTTAAACACGCTTTGAAATGCGTAATAACAGATTGGCAATGTATTCGCCAATGTCCCATCAAAATCAAATATGATTGCTCTCACCAGTAACTCCCCCTATGTTTAGTTCTTCAGATATCCTAAACCGATTCACATCGCCAAGTAGACGATCCGCTAGAATGGCCAACGTCTGTGCATGTAAGGATATGTCGGAATTCGCGGATAGCTGTTCCTCTGTCGCGGCATTTGCTGATTGGGCTTCTGCTGAAGATTGCATAGCGAGATCCTGTACGCTTTGCGATTCAGCAGATACGATGTCCGTCATTGACCGGACTCCCTTAATATTCGTCGTGACAGCATTCATCGCACCATTCATAATAATTGCCGCACGTTCGATCCGTTGAAACACATCACCCGTGCTTTCCGATAACTCCCGCCCTTTGGCAATAAATGAACTGCCTTCTTCAGAGCTCATGATCGTTCTTTCCACGTCACTTATCATCTCATCAATCATTCGACCGATATGTCCGGCAGAACGCTTCGATTGGTCTGCAAGTTGGCGCACTTCCTCCGCAACTACAGCGAACCCTTTGCCATGTTCCCCCGCTCGAGCAGCTTCAATTGCCGCATTCAGCGCCAATAAGTTCGTCTGCTCTGCCATCGTCGTGATGACTGATGTCACTTCACGAATTTTTTCTGAGTGAGCCGCCAGTTGACCGATCGTGTTGGCCGACGCTTGAATGGACAAGCTGATTTTCCCCATTTGCTCTGTCACTTCTTTCATTCGTGACGCTCCATTCGCAACTAGCTCTGTAACTTCTGTAGATGCAATGTGCATCCTTTCATTATCTTCACTGATTCGGTCAATCCCTTGAAGCATTTCAGTTAAGGAACGAGTAGACTCATTCACTTTTGCTACTTGGACATCACTCGCCATCAAATTCCGTTCAGTTATTTCGGCAACGGTTTCCGAGGCGGCAAGACTTTCTTCCGAGCTTGCGGACAATTCCTCTGCATGAGTGGCAAGCTGAACAGCGGATTCTTTAACAGTTGTCAATATGACTCTCAAATCTTCCGTCATCCCATTCAGCGCGGCGGCCATCTCTCCTATTTCATCTTTGTTTCGTACAGTAATCGGCCCAGCTGTTAAATCGCCGTTTGCTATTTGTGTAAGGGAAGCCGTCATCTTCCGAACTGGTCGAGCAATACTGCGGCTGATGATTCGGGCAATCGCGATACTTGTCACGACCGCAGTGCCGATCAAGCCCCCAATCAGCATATATATCCACTTCAAGACGGTTTGTAGCTGTTCTTCCGTATGTTCCTGTTCCGCTTCTTGCTGTTGAATAAGCTGCTGAAGATTAACGGAAACCTCTTCCTGATAAAATGAAACCTCTTTTGCCAAATCCATCGCGTTTTTTATATTGCCCGCCTGTACATCACGGATAATCAGTTCACTTATTTGCTCAGCACTTTTGGATGTCTCTTTCACTTCTTTCATGATCTGACGGGCAGATGTCGTATGTATTGATTGATCTAACATTTTTATTTTTGTTTTAATAGCATCCATAATTTCATTTCGTTGTTCGACATATAATTGATCTTTGTAAATGATGTAACCCCGGATGTTTTTCGCATCGGCATGTTGGGCTGATAATAATTGTTCCAGAAGCACGACATTGTTAATTTTGTCGTCAATTAAATAACGGTACTCTCCATCCAATTTGGATAAGGCCCATAATCCGGATGCGCCGACTAACAGAACGATTGATAGAATCGCTAAAAAACCAACCCATAACTTTTTCCCGACTGTCATTCTCAAATCATAGCATCCCCTTATTGATCTATAGTCAATTACGATTATAGGTCATAGGGATAAAGTATGATGTAAAGTGTTTGTTAAGATTAATGCGACTTCCCTTTCACCTGCTTCAACGTTGCGACAATGAGGAAGCTGACAATCACTAATAAAAGCCATGAACTCACCTTTCCTAAGTGAACGAGGCTCCATGCATCCGTTTGATTTGGATATTGCCATGCGCCGAAGAACGTTGCGATATTTTCAGCTACCCATATAAAAAATCCAATGAGGACAAATGAAAGTGCAATAGGCATCCGATATTGAGTTCCATTCACTTTATAACTCACCCATGATTTCCAAAAGACGATGATGACAAGCGCAGACAACCACCAACGAATGTCGATCCAATAATGGTGGGTGAAAAAGTTCAAATAGATTGCAGATGCGAGAGGCACTACGATCCAAAAAGGAGGCCATTTAATGAGATCGACGTCCAGTCTTCTCCAGGCTTGACATAGATAACTCGCTACACTCGCGTACATGAAGCCGCTGTACAAAGGAACACCGAAAATTTTAAAATACCCTTCCTCCGGATAAGACCAGGAACCCATATTCACTTTGAAGATTTCAAGAGTTAATCCAATCAAGTGGAACAGGGTAATTACTTTTAGTTCGTCTTTTGTTTCCAGCCCTGAACGCAACATCCACCATTGCATGAGAATGCAAATGATTAGAAGCCAGTCATATCGGGGAAGGAAAGGAAGCGGTATGACTTTCGTCAGCGCCAAAGAGGCAAAAATAACGACCGGGAACAAACAGGAAAGGGCCTGCTGCCAGCCGAAATGTACAAGTTGTTTAACTGCTCTCATGATGTTTGCCTCCGCGTTTTTTCTGAAGTTTGTTTTGAATATAACCAAATAGTACATTCCACTTCATAGCCTAGCTTGGTAGCTCTTTCTTTCTTGAACCTCATTAATCGCTTGAAGCAATAACTCTTTATTAAAATCCGGAAAATAAGTATCTGTAAACCACAATTCAGATTTAGAAGATTGCCATAGCAAAAAATTACTAATCCTCTTTTCTCCCCCAGTTCTAATAATGATATCAGGATCGGGTAAGCCACTTGTGTAAAGAAAACCATCAATTAACTCTTCATTAATATTATTTATCTTTAATTTAGATTCCTTAATATCACCTATGATTGCTTTTACAGCAAAAATAATTTCATTTCTTCCGCCATAATTTAATGCAAAATTAACAACTAACGAATCGTTATTTTCCGTTGCCTTTACTGCTGATTGAACAGCTGATTTAGTATGCATTGGCAACTTCTCAATATCCCCTGAAACGCATATCCGTATATTTTTCTCCATGAATTCAGGCAACTTTTCCTTAAAAAACTTTGCAGGTAAATCCATTAAATACTGAACTTCTTTTTGAGGCCTTTTCCAGTTTTCAGAGGAGAATGCATATAAGGTTAACACGTTAATACCTATATCTAAGGAGTCCATAATAATATTTTCCATCGTTTTAGAACCGGCAAAATGCCCTTGACTTCTAGTAAGTCCTTTTTGCTTGCCCCATCGTCCATTTCCATCCATCATAATAGCGATATGTTGTGGAATACCTGTAATCATTGGCGATACCCCTTTCAGCTTTCTATTGTCCATTCGCCATAGCTAACTTCAATACCTCATCCACAAACACTTTCTTTGCTTCTGCATATTGCCGTTCATTGTCGGGGTATTTCAACGCCAATTCCTTTTTTAATGATTCATATTTCCACGCGATGTCTGGATGTTCATTCAAATAATCCCTGAAAAGCGTATGTTGCTTCCACCAGTCACCACCGTATTCAACGACATGATAGACATGCGTCTTCGTCAATTCCTCCAAATCGGAGAACTTGGCGAACACTGCCTTTCCTTCTATTTCAACACGACCTAAATGATAAATGTCCGCGTCCCTCAATTGGTACTTATCGAATTTCTCTACATCATCCATAGACCTGACGCCGATTAGGACATCGAGCATAGGCTTCGCTGCAATCCCTTCGATTGCCGTGCTTCCGATATGTTGAATGTCTACTATATGCTCACCGATCAGCGAATCCAATAATGCCTTCTCCCGCTCGAAAAGCTCTTTCCATTCTTGGCGGTACGGAGTTAATGCGACTACATCTTTATTCAGACCTAACATGTTAACCTCACCCCGATTTCTTTGCAAATGAATTCGGCAATCTCTTCGATTCCGGCATCTTCCGTCGAAATAAATTTCTCAAAGCACGCATCTTCAAAGCCAGCGAGACATTTATCCGTCTGCATGAAGCACCAATTGCCTTTATCTTCTCCGCGTTCCAGCAACCGTTCATGGATCGTTTCCTTTTTTGCAGTCAAACAGAAGTGATACGTTTCAGGGTCAATTTGTAAAAACCCGCGACGAATTGCATCGAAGTAGTCCTTATTGTAAATTGTCATCGGCACGATCAAATCCTTGCCATAAGTCTCACGTAACTGTCTTGCCACTTCGACCGTCAATGGTTTCCACATTTCCAAGTCTTGAAAATCTCCCGTTTTCTCATCTTCCAGCTTTACATCCTCCGAAATGATATGCCTCAGCATGAATCCGACCTCTTCTGGGTCAAACAGCATCGCTCCTTCCAATCTGTTCAGCAGTTCATTCGCAACGGATGTCTTTCCGACACCAAACGCCCCATTGATCATGACAATCATTTCTCATTCCCCCTCGTATGTAAGAAATGGTTCATACATTGTTATCGCATGATTCTCTGTGACGAATTCATCATCGATCTGGTTCCCGTCTGCGTCGTATACTTTCCGAAAAATCGAATTATGACGGACATAACCGCCCCATAATTCCCTCGTGAAATGATGATCTTTCTCGTAGATCTTATACGTCCGGGTCGCAAGTGCAATCGAACGCCACTCCCCGTTTAAATGCGTATCCGTCAAATAGACATTCAGTTGATATGGCGTGTGCGTTTCGTTCTTTATTTGTAAATCCAAATAATTGTAAGCACACGTCGCCCCGCTGCCGAATGGCTGGCTTCTCCTCGAATCGGGAAATACGTCGTAACTGTGACGATAGCGCTCCGTTACGATCAACGGCGTATGCAGCGTGATCCAATAAATGAGGTTCGACAGTTGGCAAAGCCCTCCACCTGTCCCGACAGTCACTTTTCCGTAATGGAGAATCATGCCTTCGACATACCCTTTCCGCTTCGTCGTATTGCCGATGAGTCGCCAGTATGAAAAAGTTTCCCCCGGTTCAATAATGACCTTATGCAATCGTTTTACGGCGATTTGTAAGTTAATGATTTTATTCCTTTGTAATTGCATATCGACATCCTTCAATTGCCTTAGCAGAGGGGTCCGGTGCTTTTTGATAATGAAGGGCAGCTTATCATCTACTATTTTGCGCGCATACTTTTTCCCATCAAACAACCATTCACCATATCGTTTCAATCTATATACTTTCTTCCCTATTAATATCCTTAGTTTGCTTCGTCTGATTGGTTTTAATGAAACCATAAAGCCACCTCCATCTTAGTCTTAATTCAACAGGGATTCTCCATTTCCCTTCATCATCAACTTCCCTATGACGAGTCAAAGGTCCCAAGACGAGCATAATCACCTCGAACTCGAGCAATACTCCAAGAACGTCACCTTCAAATGCAACTGACGGATGCTTTTTTGCAACTGACCGCGGAAAAACGACCTGTCATCGAAAAACGGCAGACCGATCCGGATTGGCTGGATATAGTAAGAGTACAAAGAACAGCTACGGAGGGATTGCAAATGGAAATTGTGCGTGTCAGTAATTTGCAAAAGGTATATGGGGAGAACAAAGTCTTACGAGGAATTGACTTCACAGCGAACGCTGGAGAAGTCATCGGGGTTATCGGCAAAAATGGGGCAGGAAAATCAACGTTCCTTGAAATCCTAATGACGTTGAAGCCGTATGACGAAGGGAATGTTCTATTGTTCGATAAAGAGCTTCGAACTTTATCGACTAACCAACTTGAACATGTACGGAAAGACATATCAGCCGTTCTGCAACCGACACAATTTTACAAAACGTTGAAAGTCGTCGAATTGCTAAAGCTGTTCAAAGCGTATTACAAATCGCCGGTCGATATTGAACAGATCGTCTCCGACTTCAAGCTTCAACCGCATCGAAAGAAATATTTTGACAAGCTATCCGGCGGATGGAAGCAAATCGTCAGTTTGGCAATCGCCTTCTTATCCGAACCGAAAATGCTCATTTTGGATGAACCGACGACCGGGCTCGATCCACATATGCGGAATATGCTTTGGACATATATTACCGACTATAACAAACGCACGGGCGGCACGGTTATTTTGACGACACATAATATGGACGAAGTCGAAATGTATTGCGATAAAGTGATGCTGTTAAACGACGGTGTCAATGAAATCTTTGATTCCACGGAAGGGATTTTATCCACAGGATTTAAATCGATCAATGAATTTTATCTATCAAAGGTATCCATTTAAGGAGGAATTACTATGTTAGCGACTCAATTGAAGTACGACTTGCTTATGTTTACACGGGAAATTTTTTATATGGTGTTCACGATCATCGTTCCACCGGTCACCTATTTGTTCATGGGGCAGCTTTTCGGGGATGCCACGTATGCCGGGAATCTCAGTTACGCGGAAACGTACACCCCTTCTTTCATTTTACTGATCACGTTCGGCGTCGTCTTTTTCGCATTCGGGTTTGACCAGGTGATGAACCGGACGACTAGCGTGGAAAAGCGTATTATTTTATCGCCTGTGCCGAAAAGGACATTGCTGTTGTCGAATATTTTAAGGTCAATCATCATTACGAGTCTCGGCTATTTCCTAGTATTCTTCATCGGCATGATCGCTTATGATCTTTCATTCGAACCGACCAATTTCATCTTGGCATTCGGAACGTTCATGATATTCAATGCAGCCTTGCTCATAATTTCTTCAGCAATCTACTCTTTATTCACAAGCTTGAATGGCGCGCTCGTTTTCTCCATTGTCATCTTTCAAGTCGTCATGTTCACAGGCGGTTTTACGATGCCGATTGCTATGATGCCAAAGTTCGTGCAAATTATTGCTGATTTCAACCCGCTCTATCATATGAATCAACTCTTCATCACGGTGTGGAACGGACAGTTGGAATGGAACAGTGCGACGTTTATTTCTATCGGCTATATCGTAATTATTACAGCAATTTCTCTCCTGGTCTTACGTTTTGGAAATAGTCTGCGAAAATCTTCTTTCAAATGGTATCCTACTAATAGGAACCGAGGAGGAGATGTGCGGAATGAAAGTTTCACTGGACATTGATGAAATTTACGAGGAGACAAAAGTGACGATCCATTGCTTTGAAGTGGATGATTCGATAAAGGAGATTCTTGATTTTTTGAAGGGGAAGAAAACGGAATTTCTCGTCGGACGAGACGGCGAGATGCAGCATATTTTGAAGCCTGATGAAATTCATTACTTCCATACTGAAAAGGAAGGCGTCGTGGCGGTCACTGCTGCCGGCTCCTTTTCATTGAAAGAGAAGCTATATGAGCTTGAGGAAATGCTGCCTGCAACGAAATTCATCAGGCTTTCAAAATCGGTCATCGCCAATCTTCATGAGCTGAGCCGATTCGAAGCCTCTTTCAACGGTACGCTAGTCGTCCACTTCAAATCAGGAGCGAAGGAATATGTGTCACGGACATACGTGAGTGGCATCAAGGAAGCTCTGAAAATGAACAGGAGGAAAAATGGATGAAAACATTCTTGACGAGAAGCATATTGGGCATCTTCTTCGGCTCGTTTCTGGCACTCGTTACGATATTATTGGTCAGCTATTTGGGAGAAAAGGATATGCTAGATGCAGCGATTCTTTCTAAAAACGCACTCGGCACCGTCTTTTGCGGCTGGTTCTTTACAGTGACGCCGTTGCTATTCGAAAATGAAAAACTGACGTTGCCTGTGCAAACAACTTTGCATTTCATTTGTGTGTCGGTTTTGTATTTCATCGTCGCCTTCGTCATTGGATGGATTCCGTTCACAGTGAAAGGATTCATCGGCATGCTTGGCATTTTCATTATGTTTTATACGGTCATTTGGCTCTCCTTCTACATGTACTTCAGGAAGCAAGCAGCGAAACTGAATGAGGAGCTGAGGGAGTTGTAAGTGACTGATTTTACACTCTATTAACAAGATAGCCATATGTGCTTTACATTCAGCCGGTATGATGAAGTCGAATCCATATTGAGAGGAGCATTCCATTGAAAATTGCATTGTTCAGTGATTTGCATTATCCGGCAATCGATGAAAGAGTACCGGGTTTGTTGGAGGCGCGGGCTTCGTTTTACAAAGAATTCATCGATCAGTTTTTGGCGATCGACGCACGTTTGCACGTGTCTCTCGGTGATTTAACGAATTACGGCATGGCGCATGAATTGAACAATATCTATTCATTGATCGGCGATTCCCAAGAATTCATCCACGTCTTAGGGAATCATGACAATTACTCATTGACGAAACAGGAGCTTCTCGCTTTGACGGGACAGAAACAATACCATTCATTCGAGACGGAGCAGGCAGTTTTGGCATTTTTGGACACAGCTCGGGAATTGGATTATGAATGCTGGGGCGGCTGGATAGATGACGAGCAACTGGAATGGTTCGAGCATGTCATTCAAAATTCAGGGGAAAAGCCGTTACTCGTGTTTGCGCATCATCCTGTGCACAACACGACGAAAGGTTCGGAGCTAAATAACGGATCCATCCATCAAAGCATTGATATGCGAAGATTGTTGGAACAAAAGAAAGGCATCGGCATGTATTTCAATGGTCACATGCATTGCGATTCGATCGTGCAAGAGAATAACTGGACATTCGTTCAAACAGCAGCTTGTTTAGATGAGCAATCATTCCGCGTCATTGAAATACAGGATGAGCAAATCGTCGTGTCATCCATTGATTTGGATGATGAGGCGCTGAAGCAGAACGCGACCTTAATTTATGAAAATATGAATCATTTCAAACACCGTACGGACGCGAAAGGCATCAATGAAGACTGTAATTGCACCGTCTCATTGCTGTCATCACTTGTACAATAAAGCAAAGCATTTACACAAAACAAGGCTTAGTTAATCAATTTTCCCAGCCTTGTTTTGTGTTCTTTACTTTAGGAAGAGCAACATAACTTGTTGCTCTTTTTTACTTATATAAATCCATCGAAAAATCAATCACCTGTCTTCCCATTTGGATAAATAAGTAATAAACTAGAATTGGAACAGTCGTTCAATTTAATGGAAGGAGATCTTTATGGATTGAGTAGGCGTTATGACAGCGAAGAGGCAAAACGAATTATTAGGGGAAAAGCTTTTGAATTGTTTTCACTGAATGGCTACAATCAGACCTCGGTTGGAGGTATTGCTAAAGCTTCTGGATACAGCAAAGGTCACATCTACTATCACTTTGAAAACAAGGAAAAGTTGTTTGTACTATTTGCGCAGAATTCCATGCATGAATGGTATACCAAATGGATGGAAAACGAACCAAACTATTCGTCAGCCGCTGAAAAATGGTACATGATGGCTAAACATGTACAATTATCAAACGCCTCTGCTAATGGCAGGACAGGAATTGGCCGCCAATCCTAATTCATCACCGGAATCAGTCAAAAAGTTTGAAAACGGGAACGTAGATGAATGGACCGCACTATTAGGGACTTGGCTTGGGGGACTATGCCAATTGACGAATACACAGCCATTACAGTCACTTGAGCCTTTATTTGAACTAGCAATTACCATTTTTTTAAGTTCAATAAAGAAAAGGGGAAAATGACATGAAGATCGCATTAATTGGTGACAGTTTAACTGAGGGGCGTCCAGGTGTTTCATTTGCAAATATGTTAAAGGAGAGTTTTCCAAGGGATTCGTTTGTGAATCTCGGAAAACCCGGGGAGACGGTAAAAAGTCTTTCTAGTCGTTTAACAAAGACTGGATTAGATGATGATTTTGATTTGGCATTTGTTTGGATTGGTACAAATGACGTGTATTCAAAGCTTCTGAAGGTTCAGGCGCAACCAGTAGTCCAAGATCTTGGGGAATTCAAAGAGGTTTACCAACAGGTAGTGGATTTCGTCGTGTCTTCATCCAAGTTGGTAGTGTTGGTTTCACCGGCTCTTGTTGGTGAACATTTTGATAACCCTTCCAATAAGGAAGTTAAAGAATTAGGGCTGCTGATCAAATCGATAGGCGAAAAGATGCACGTACATTATTTAGATCTCCATGCAGTCTTTGAAAGAGCATTAGCTAATGAGGATAGTTCGGCTTATATTACCACCAATCCGTTTCGTGTCATGTTGGATGTTTTCTTCTATAAAAGAACTGACAGAATTGATCAAATGTCAAAACGGCGTGGTCTGAAACTAACATTAGATGGCATACATCTGAACAGCGCAGGAGCAAGAATTGTTTCGGATGAATACGCCAATGTGATCAGACATGCGATTTCCCCAATTTCTATTTTGAATGGTATCTAAGAGATTAACCAATGGATACTTGCGATTACGGGGGATGTAGAATTTCTGCACAGTGGCAGAAACTCTACAATTCGAACCCATCGCTCTTCATTAGCACAACCTCATACTTTTCTGCTTCTCCTACTCCAATAAACGGAAAACAAGATCGACAAGAGGCTGATCCCAACTGCTGGCCAGAAATAAGGTGGGTAATAGGTCAATACGATTTCGTTCTTCCCGCTCTGGAGTTCGATGCCCGTAAAGGCGTAATTCGCCTGTAGGATTGGTGTTTTCTCCCCGTTCCGTTTCGCAGTCCACCCTTTTTCAAATGGAATCGGGAGGACGATATGAGAATCCCCTTTTTGATTGTCCAATTCGATTTTCGCCTTGCTGCCGCTCCATTCCACTTCGATAGGGGCTTCTCGGTCGCTTTGTTCTTTCACTGCTTTCAGCAATGAATAGTCTTCCGTATACAATGAGAAATCGCGCAGGTCATACTTCCCTATCGGCACCCGGATGGCAATCCGTTCCTCGGACGGTACTCTGATCGTCAAATCGTTGACATTCGTCCGGTAAATGGAATCATTATCCTTCCGTTCGGTTGTGAACCCGTTCACTTTCAACGTGAAATCCTTGTCGTTTGTTTTCCGCTTAATGAAGAACGACAGGAAACTGTCCTCCTTCAAATCCATTTCCCCCATGACGACGTCGAGCCCCCCCTCTCCATCCGCCACATGCAACATCCCATCCTCATACGTTGCATTCACAGGTTCAAACGTGACTTCGTTAACGTTATTCTCTAGCTCAGGAATTTCCTCCCCTTCGATGTCAGGCAAAATGATTCCTTTCAGCATCGCATGCTCTTTTACGAGCGCGGGTGCATTTTCAAGATTTTCTTCGGAATATAGAGTCGAAGTCGTCCGGGCGAATGGAAGGAGGTAATCATTTCTATACGCCTGGTACTTGCCTTCCCTCGCAATTTCAGTAAACCCAAACGGAACCGGATCTCCTCCGTCCTTCCGAATCGCATAGCCTCCATTCAAAATGCTATATAGATTCGCTCGATCGCCGAGAGAGCCATATCTGCTGACACTCTCCCGCCTCATATCGATGTGGAGGTCGTGCAAATAAAAGAACAATAGATGTTTGTTTAAAATGCTCGAATACACACTCATTCCATTGAAATCCTGGACAATCGGCGTATTGTTCCTCGTTTCAATCATCCAGTCAAACCTGGCGAGGGGATTTTTTTCAGTTGCTTGCACTTTCCGGATTAAAGCCCGCTGATCCACACCGTAGTACTGCTCACTCTCCATATACTCCCGGGTGATGCCATATGCAGGCCCTTTATTTTTCCCATTGTCCCGATACGTCAGCTTCTCTTCTTGGAACATATTCGCTGTGAGCACTGTTGTGAATAAAAGAAATGAAATAATGACCCATGTCGCCCACCGCTTTTTATTCCAAATGAAAACAAAGAACATTGCAATCGTGATTCCCGCGCAAATAATCAAATAGGACTCGTATATTCGGATTTTAAGTTTCGGATCGAACGTGTAAAACAATATATATAGTCCCGTTGCAACGATTGCAGGGAAGATGATATCTTTCAACCGTAACGTGCGCAACTGTTGAAGCGCCGCTGCCGCCGTACCTCCTGCTGCAAGAGAAAGATAATGCTCCCATCGGTATTGCGGCGCGGAAAAGCCGTTGAACATACTGCCAACAAAAGGGCTATAATGCAGGATGCATGACACAATTGTACTGCTAGCAAAAAACCGGAATGCACGGTTTTTATAAAGTGGAGTCATCAACAGGCAAAGTAATACGAAAGCAGGCAGGATGACAATCCTTCCGTGAAGCAGCAAGTTATCAACCGCCCCGACGAGTGGAATGGCATCCTCGTATGCCGGTCTGTAATTGTTCAAATACCCGTAAACAGACGGTATGAAAAACGGAGCGCTGATTCCCGCCCCGGCAATGCCTCCGACGAGAAACAGCTTTAACTGCTTCCCCTTCTCTGTCTCTTCAATGAAAAGCGGGAATAGCCAACGGAAAAGGATGTACAAAAATGCGAGCAAAAAATTCACATACGCGAAATAGAAATTGTCGATCATATTCAGTGCAACTGCCCCGATGAATATGGCGCTCTTCCCATTTCGCATAATTTTTTCTACGCCGATCAGCAACAATGGAAAGAACAGCATTGCATCGGCAAAGAATTCCCAATAGGTAACATGTCTAAAATAAATGACACTCGTTCCGTAAAGGACCGCCCCTAGAAATGCCGGAACTCCTTGGAAACGGATTGTTTTAAAATAATATGTAGTGAGTGCAATAATGCACGTCATCCGCAAAATGCTAATGACAATGAGCGTATTTGCCCAGTAAAACAGGTCTGGGGTCGAAATGACTCCGATTTTCTCAAGTAAGAACGTTACGAGCACGGTGACGACAAATACGAGCGACGTCGAAAAATAATAACCAAGCTGTGAGAAAACGCCGCCGCCCAGCCCAAAGCTTTCCGAGTAGAAAAACTCTCCGCTCGTGTACAAATTATAAAGAAAATACTTGAACGGGATCATTTGGGACAGACCGTCGTTCAACCCTGTCATATAACGTCCTTTGAAAAATTCCGTCAAAAAGAAAAAATGGCTCAAGACCGCGATGACTAGGCTAGCTCCCCATATAACGATCCATTGATATGTCCTTTGTCTATTCATGCAGCTTTTAGCACCCTCCCTGTGACAATGAACGTTATCGGTACGGTCACGACCATGGCGGCGAGCGGTGCGATACTGCTATTCATGCGCAGCCACTCGACTAAAACATAGAGGACAATGAATGTCACGCCGATATTCACCAATTGGGTGACCGGAAACAGGAAGAACTTTTTCCATGTCGGCTTCACACCGAATGTGAAGTAGCTATTTAACAAAAAGGAGACCGCCATGCTTATGACGACTGCGGCAAAATGGGCAATCACATATTGCAGATGCAATGCGTGCAATCCGCCCAAATAGAGGCCGTAGTAAATGCCCGTATTTACGACGCCTACGATGAAAAACAAATTGAACTCACGAGCCATGAATGGTCGCCTTTCCTTCCCTTTTCAATTCGATGCTCGTCTGCTTGACTAAATAATGCGGGCGCTTTTTCGTTTCATTGTAGATCCTTCCGATGTATTCACCGATGATTCCGAGTGACAGCAATTGCACCCCACCTAAGAAAAGGACAGCGGAAATCGTCGTGAAATACCCGGGCACCGCCACCCCGTGCAGAAAAATGCCGACAAGAGTGACGAAAATATAAACAAATGCCGCAGTCAATGTCGCTAAGCCGATGTACATACAAAGACGCAACGGTTTCGTGTTAAAAGAAACAATTCCGTCGATTGCATAGTTCAACAGCTTCGAAAAAGACCATTTCGTCTCCCCATGTTCGCGCGCGACATTTTCATAAGTAATCGTCTTCTGTTCCAATCCAATCCAAGCATACAGCCCTTTTGAAAAACGATTGCCTTCGCTAAGCAATAAAAGCGAGTCCACTGCCCTCCTGCTCAGCAACCGGAAATCACCTTCCCCATCATTCAATTGAACGTCAATCGCTTTATTGACAAAGCGGTAATAAGTGCTCGATAGCAGCGAACGTAGACGGGAATCCCCTTTCCGGTTGCGCTTCGCGATCACTTGATCATAGCCCTCTTCAAAGCCTTTCAATAGCTCGGATATTAACGCGGGAGGATGCTGTAAATCAGCATCCATTAAAATGACTGCATGCCCTTTTGCATGCTGCAGTCCAGCTATGATTGCAGCCTCTTTTCCAAAATTCCGTGTGAATGAAACATATTCAGCTTCCGGGTGCATATATTGGATATCCCTTATTTCAATCATTGTCCCGTCCGTGCTGCCGTCATCGACGAACAGCACTTCATAGGCCATTTGCTGCTGCACCATTTCATCTTTAATTGCCTTCATCACGTTAGCAATATTCCCCGCCTCATTGTAGGAAGGGATGACAAACGAAATCATCAACTGTTCCATTTGCTCACCCGCTTTCATGGAATTCACTAGATCTAAGCTGTTTTTTTATTTCACACCCGTATAAATAAACGCTCGAATAATCTGCCTTTGGGCAAAAAAGAAAATAAATAGGATTGGGATGACCAATATGAGGTTCCCCGCCATCAAGATATTCCAAGCAACACCGCCATCCACTTCGCGCAGCTTTGTAATTCCAAGTGGTAGCGTGCGAGAAGCATCGGTCGTCGTCATAACGAGCGGCCAGAAATAATCATTCCAATGCGCGATGAAGCTGAACATTCCGAACGTAATGAGGACAGGCTTCGCCATCGGCACCATGATTTTCATAATAATCTTCCATTCACTGGCCTGATCTAACCGAGCGGCTTCCAACAACTCTTCCGGAACTTGCTTGAACGACTGGCGTAACAGGAAAATTCCGAACGCACTTGACGCAAACGGCAATATTAAAGCCCACAGCGTATCCAAAAGTCCCCATGAACTCATCTGCAAATAGACCGGAAGAAATATGAGTTGTGTTGGAATCATCAGCGTAATCATAGTGACTCCGAAGAAAAAATTGCTCCCTTTGAATCGATAGCGTGCAAATGCGTATGCCGCGGGAATGATCGTTGCAAATTGTAAAATGAGAATGCCGACGGAGACGATCGTGCTATTCATCAAATACTTAAGAAACGGTCCTGAATTCCATGCTTTTGAAAAGTTCTCCCACAACAATTGGTTCGGAATCCATTTCGGCGGGAAGGTCATCGTTTCTCCTAACGTTTTAAAGGAGGTGGAGATCATCCAGACGAACGGCAGCGCAAAAATGCAAATGAGTAGTACCAAGCCGATTCCATTGACGACCATCCAAATCGGATTTCTCTTCATGTCTTCCTACCTTTCATGATTGGTAATGGACTTTCCGTGACAGCAGTTTGAAATAAATGATTGTGAATACACCTACGACTAACAGCAATATGACACCCGCTGTCGAAGCGTAGCCGATTTTAAAGAAACGGAAGCCGTTTTCATAAATGTAATAAACGATCGTATTCGTCGAATTTATCGGTCCGCCTTTCGTCATGATCGAAATCGTTTCGAACACTTGGAATGAGCCGATCAAGCCAATAATGGTCAAGAAGAACAATGTCGGCGACAGCATCGGCAACGTTAATTTGAAAAAGGTCCGTACCTTGCTCGTGTCGTCAAGCGCTGCCGCTTCGTAAATGTCTTTCGGAATGCTTTGCAAACCTGCGATGAATATAAGCGTGTAATAGCCGATTCCTTTCCAAACCGCCACGATGATGAGCGACAGCAACGACGTTTTCGGGTCTGTCAGCCAAGGGATGTTGGAGATGCCAAATAGATTCAAAAACCAATTCAACAGCCCGTAATCCGTATCCATAATCCACATCCAAAGCATTGAGATCGATACGAGAGAAATGATATGCGGACTGAAGATCGCCCCTTGTACAAATCCGTACATCGCCCCTTTTTTATTCAACCAAAGGGCCAATAACAAAGAGATGCTGATCGTCAATGACACCGTCGCGAACGAATACATGAAGGTATTTCGCAACACTTGCTGGAATTTCGCGTCTTGCAGCAAGGCAGTAAAATTGGAAAATCCGACGTAGTCCTTATCCGGGCTGACGAAGTTCCAATCATGGAAACTTAAATAAATCATATAGCCGATCGGATAAAGGAAGAAAAGCGTAAACACGATGATTGCTGGAAAAATCATCATGTAAGGCCTGACCGCCACCCAGTTTAAAGCAGAAAGCGCTGATTGCTCGCGTTTACGATGTAACGTCTCGTTACTATTTGCCAATGTCATCTTAGACGCCTCCAACAAGTACCGGCTTCGGTTGTTGTGGAGCCGTTCTGTCTATTTCGATGAAACGGATCCGTTCTTCCTGTCCGTCGAAGAAATACAGCTTTTCGTATGGAATGGCGATTTGCACATCATTCGTCTCCTCGATTGGCGTGTCGAATCTTTTGACATTCATCATGCCAGCAGCGTTCGACACTGTGTAAATTGTTTCCGCGCCTAATGTTTCCGTCGTCAATATCTCACTTTTCAAAACGACATGATCTTGTCTTTCTTCCGAGCCAGCAATGATTTCCGCATGCTCCGGCTTGAACCCGACATATTTCACATCTTCAAATAACGTCGGTAAAACGGCATTCAAATGTCCGCGTTCGAGAATATTCATAGGTGGGGTGCCGATGAATTCAGCGGTGAATACATTATTCGGATCATGGTACATATTCATAGGAGAATCCATTTGTTGCGTAACGCCTTTATCGAGAAGGATGATTTGATCCCCCATCGACATTGCCTCGACTTGATCATGGGTTACGTAGACGAACGTCGTGCCCAAACGCTTATGCAACTGAATCAGTTCACGTCTCATCTGCCCTCTCAGTTTAGCGTCCAAATTGGAAAGTGGTTCATCCAAGATGAAGACTTTCGGCTTTTTCACCATTGCCCTCGCCAATGCGACCCGTTGCCTTTGCCCACCCGACAATTGATGTGGCTTCTTATCCAAATGATCCGTCAAACCGACGATATCGCTGATTTCCTGAATTAAAGAATCACGCTCCGCTTTCTGCACTTTTTTATTCACAAGGCCGAATTCGATATTTTTCCGCACCGTCATCGTCGGATAAAGGGCATAGTTTTGGAACACCATTGCGATATTCCGCTTGCCTGGCTCCATATTCGTCACGCATTCATCGCCAATCCATATTTCACCGCTCGTCGGTGTTTCCAACCCGGCAATCATCCGAAGCGTCGTCGATTTCCCACAGCCCGAGGGACCAACGATGACAGTGAATGAGCCGTCCTCGATTGTAAGATTCAAATTGTTTACCACTGTATCCTCATCGAACTTTTTCACGATGTTCACTAATCTGATTTCAGCCATTCCGTTCATCTCCTTTTCGCTTTATAGCTTTACAACGGATGATTGGTGCAAGAAATCCGCTAACTCTTCCACAGTTTTGACAGTGTGATCCCACTCTTGCATTCCAAAATGTGTGTACGGTGAAATGAGGCAAGTCCGTCCTCCCAGTTTCCGTACCGGCGCCAAGTCATTGTATGGATTATCCCCGATGGAAAGTATTTCGTCCGGTTCGTATCCTTCTTTCAATAGACCTTTCACGATCGTTTCCATTCCGAGCGGCTTTTTCGCGTCAAACACATAATCATCAAATACCGATCCGATATTCAAATACGTAACGAAAGCAGGGCCGGTATCCCCCGGTGTATTTGTCATAAATATTTTTTTCTTTATTCCAAGTGCGGTGATGCTATCGAATAGAGGCGCATGGAGTCTGATTTTAAATGGATCTTCAATCATTTCATAACGTACTTTTTCAAATGCTTCCGCTCTGCTTTCACGAGGAATGCCATATTTTTCGGCGCATTGATTGGCGACTCCCCACGGATCTCCGATAAACAAAAGCGAGGCATTTTCCTCCAATGGATTTTCATGCTTCTTGCCTTCCCAGGAGTAACAGTTCGTTGGCAGGAATTGGTCATGCTCATAGAAGATATGTTGTTCCCGATCAAAGAAATGGCCAAGCTTTACAGTATGACTGCCGTCTAAAATATCGTAGGCTTCAGATACGGCTATTGCTATTTCCTCTTCATCCATTACTCCATCTAATAAATACGTTACGTACCGTCCTAAAAAAGCATCGTCCTGATACAACGTCCCGTCCATATCGAAAATCGCCACTTTCACTTTCGTCATCCAGTTCAATGTGATCGTCTCCTTTACGAAAACAGGAAGAGGGAGCCCGATTGCCCATCTTCCCGAATCGGATTATTGTAAGAGGGGGTTCGCCAATTCAGCTGCTTTATCCAGCGCGTCTTTTGGTGACAGATCCGGCTCCAATAAGCTTCTCGTAATTTCATCTGCCAATATCGTCGAAATTTCCGGATAGGCTTCCGCCATCGGGCGAGCTTTTCCATATTGCAATTGGTCGACAGCCACTTTGTATTGAGGAATTTCCTCATACAAGCTTTGCATCTCTTCCGAATCAATTGCGGACAGTCGGCTTGGCAAATAGCCTGTGTATTTACTCGCATAGATTGTCTGTTCTTTCGCTGTCATCCATTTGATGAATTCCCAAGCGGCTTGCTGTTTTTCAGGCGACAGCCCAGCCGTCATGACAAGGTTTGCACCGCCCGTCGGTACACCGCTCGTTTTATTTGATGGCATGAATGCCGTGTTCAGTTCAAATCCGTTCTCCTCTGCAATCGCCAAGTTCTGCGTCAGGTTTGCAGTGGATGTAAACATCATTGCAGATCGGCCGTTTGCAAAGTCCTGTGTTGCTTGTGCAGCGGCTTCATCACCAGCATGGATTTTCAAGATGCCTTCTTCTGCAAGGCGTTTCCAAAATTCCAGCGCTTCTACCCCAGCTGTTCCATTGAATGTCACTTCAGAATCGTCGGATGCTAACATATCCTCGCCGCCCGCTCCAACGAATGCCTCAAAATACCAAATTCCTACAGGCATGCTCATGCCGACACTCTGTCCATCAACTGTCAATGCCCGTAAATATTCCTCAAATTCCTTCCAGTTTTTCGGGCCTGCCGGGTCAAGACCCGCTTCCTTCAACATAGAAGCGTTCATGTAGAGGATTGGCGTGCTCCGCAAATACGGAAGCCCGTAGATGTTGCCGTCCACATACGAGTTGCCCATCAGGCCAGGATTGAAGTCCTCCAAATTAACGTCACTGTCGTTTTCAATGAACGGTGTCAAGTTTTCCGTCATACCCGAACGTGCGAATACACCCATCGATGCGATTTCATTCAACGTAACTTCCGGTGCATTTTTCGCTGCAAAAGCCGCTTGCGTTTTGGAATGAAGGTCGCCATATCCGCCTTGGAATTCCGCTTTCACCAAAATTTTATCTTGTGAATCGTTAAACATTTTAACTAAATTCTCATTGTTTTCCCCGATCTTATCCCCGAATGCATACCAATACGTAATTTCCGTCCTGCCACTATCCGCTGAAGCTTTGTTATCTTTGCTGCCTGTACCTTCCTGGTTGTCTCCGCATGCGCTTAATACTAAAACTAAAACGAGCAATGTGATGAACCGTCCAATGTTTTTCAACTTGTCTCCTCCAGTTAGCAATTGATAGTTTAGTAGCCTCATTGATTGATAAACCCGGGTATGAAATGCCCTTTGCCTCCTTTTCTCCTCCGATTTCTTACAGCTCATATTCTACGCGGTGATTGTTAAGCAGAAATATTCTTAATGTAAAGAATTATTAAGGTACCTGTGCATGACACTATTCCGACTATGCACCACTATTGTATAAATGAATACGAAAAAGCCAACGATAGTAAGTTTCGTCGGCTTTATAGTTGAATTATTATACATTTTATTAAATTTTCATAAATGCACTTACACAGGCAACAACAAAAACGATTCTTTATTCATTAGTTACAAAGTCCTTTTTCGGTAATATTTCTCATTATTCAATAGATAAAACTGCAGATTCAATAGATAACTTGCGGGATTCGATAGATAACTTCCCGGATTTAATAGATAATTCCATCGATTCGATAGATATTTTCAAAAAAACTTGCCGAGTTGCCGGATTGCCATATAGATGGCGACCGCCCATACGACAACGGCGGAGATTTTATTCAACATGCCAATGACTTTCCCGCTCGTATCCATCTTGCCAAGCAACCTTCCTGCAAGAGCAAGCCCGAAAAACCAACACCAAGAAATGAGGATCGTCGTCAACGTGAACGCGACACGGATCTCTCCCGAATAACTTAATGCATTCGACCCGATGACGCCAATCGTATCAATGATTGCATGGGGGTTCAGTAAAGAAACCGACGCAGCAAACAAGATTTGTTTTTTCGAAGAAAACCATTCTGTTTCGGCCTCCATTGACGAAGGGATACTCCGCCATAAAGAGATTCCTATATACAATAAAAACAGAATACCGACGGCCAACATAATGGTTTCCAACCAATTGAAAGTTAAGATAAGCAAAGAAACACCCGAAACAGCCGCCACAATTAGAATCGTGTCGCAAACGCCTGCGGTCACTACAACGGGAAGTGCTCTTACCAATTTTGGCTGCAATGCCCCTTGATTGAACACAAATACATTTTGAGCGCCTAGCGGCAAAATAAGTCCAATTGCCAGAATAACGCCATGTAGAACTGCCTCAATCATCATCGGCTCTCCCCCTTTTTTCTCTTTCTATCTATTGAAAGGCTTTCTCATACTAATTGCAATGAGAAATGTTGTACGCTACAGCCGAAAAAAACCATCTCCTAATGCGGAGATGGCTTCTCATTTCGTACGTTTTAAAAAGAATTTATTTATAGATTCTTCGCTAATGGTATCAGTCTGTTAATTTTTTCTTCCGCCGCATGATCAATAATTGCACCCGGATTTAACCCTTGATATTTTCTGAAGAAATTCATACCGCCTTGTAAAACGGAAAGTAGAAATTCTTTCTCCGGGAGATGGAAAGAAAATACTCCCCCACTATAGATTAAAAGAATTGTATCATTCGCTTTTTTCTCAAGTGAAAAGTACGGTTCTATAGAAACGACATCATTTCCGTCTTCCATTGCTAGGTAATCCTCTAAAAGATCAGCCCAAATGATCCAATACAAAGGGACACGTTCCAAGACCTCATCGTTTAGAATAACCTTATCATCTTGAGTGATTAGAATGCAGGCATATATATTTCCTCCGCCTGAAAAAATATCTCTTAGCTCAGTCTCCCTAGACGGCTCTTCAATATCAATGAAAAAGTTCTCGAGAAGCTCTTGGCCTACTATTCCGGGATATTGAATTTTGGGATCTAAAATAAATGTCTTCACTTGTATCATAAATGATTCCCTACGGAGATCGCTTCCAATTTACTTCAACTTCTGCAAAATGACGACTTTCAAGTAATTGAATTCCGGGAAGTCCCGGTTTGTGCGGAAATCCTTCGGCAATGAAGATTCCTCCAGAATCTTATAGCGCGATCCGGCATCCGCAAATCCTTTCTCGATGAACGTCTTGAATTTCTTCATGCTGAAGCTTGCATTATTCGTCGATGCAATGATAATGCCGTTCTTTTCAGTAATGGCAATCGCATCCATCAGTAGCGCCGGGTAGTCCTTCGCTGTGCTGAATGTATATTTCTTCGAACGTGCGAAGCTTGGTGGATCTAATACAACCACGTCGAATTTCAATTCATGGCGTTTTGCATAACGGAAATAATCGAACACGTCCATCACTTTGATGTCCTGTGCTTCGTAGTCAATCCCGTTCACACTGAACTGTTCGATCGTCTTCGGCAAACTGCGCTTCGCCAAATCGACACTCGTCGTTTCCCGTGCACCGCCAAGAGCCGCGGCAACCGAAAACGCACCTGTATACGAGAATGTATTCAGCACATGCTTGCCTTCTGAATACTTGTCCCGCAACGCTTTACGGACATCGCGTTGATCAAGGAAAATCCCCGTCATGGCGCCGTCATTCAAATCGACGGCGAAGCTCATGCCGTTTTCCTTCACGATAATTGGGAAATCGCCAGGAGTTCCCTTCACGAAATCATCCTGCTCGATGTATTGGCCTTTCGTATCAAACCGTTTTTTCTCATAGACCGCTTTGTAGTCCACAAGCTTGTCCAGCACGCCATACACATGATGCTTCAAGGAATAAATCCCTTCGCTATACCAGCTCACCATGTAATAGCCATCAAAATAATCGATCGTCAACCCGCCGACGCCATCGCCTTCTCCATTGAAGACGCGGAATGCTGTCGTCTCGTTATCATCGAAGAAAGACTCCCGTCTCGAAATAGCTGCAGCAATCTTTGATTCAAAAAATACAAAATCGATTGCTTCGTTGTCGTCCCTCGTCAAAACCCATCCGATCCCTTTGTTTTGATTACCATAATAGCCTTTTGCAATAAATTTACGATATTTATCGACCAGGCGGATGATTGTTCCCTCTTCTTTCAATATTTCCGAATTCATCACTGCATCTTTCAAAATCAATGGGTAGCCCTTTTTAAAAGCCGCTATACTTTGCGCATTCAGTTGTACATCAATTGTTTTCGTCATCGTGTCATCCTTTTCCCATCATTTTTTTCATTATCGCATGAAGACATGAAAAAAGCTTCTCGTAACGGAGAAGCTTCCACATTAGGCAAGCAGACGAAACGCCAGACTTTTCAAAAGTCCCATACGAAGTGGACGTTCCGTTTGCGGCCCTCTTACCTTATTCAAATACGACTTCAAGTTGCCTTCATACACCATTTCCATATGCGGCAAATACGCCAGATGATGCGGCATTGTCAGGCAAGGCCGCGTTAGCAGTCGATGCGTCTCGCTCTCCTGCATGACCGTCGCGACAAATTGTGAACAGAAAAAAGCCCTTTCCCGTCGAATCTCTCTATTCAGCGCCACGCCAAACAAACCGATAAAATTATATTTATAATTACTTTGATTCAACTCGAACTGGACGATTTTCTGACGGATCCGCTTATATGCCTCCGCGGAAACTTCGCAACGATACACAGCGCAATCGGCCTCCTGAAAAATGCCTTCCGCAACATTTTCACGTACAAATCCACCTATGAACGGATTGTATTGCTGCTTTCGACCGAAACTATAAATTTCGGTCAATTGCTCGTCGAATGCGATGGATGCATGATTCAGATCCTTGCGCGTATACATGCCAATCGCCTTTGACAACAATGTTCCCGTGTCAGTAAGTACGATATAGATTGTTTTTCCCATTATTCCAACCCCTAACTCATCTCTCTCTACAAGTATGTACAATTTTTTTGGGAACCTAAACCGTCTACAGGTGGAAACCTTCTAAGCCCTAAGTTGTAGTCAAGATACGGGGTGTGGACAGTTCAAGCATTTTCTATATATGTATTATACGTTTTAACTATACGTAGAGTTTCACTTTCCGAAGATTTTTCAATCCCCCTGAAAGCGGTGGGCACTAGATGTCAGGGAAGTAACGATCGTTCATCTATCGATGGTTTTCCTATTATACTACGAATCGCTCCGACTTTCTTGCTTTTCTTGAAAATAAATGTTTAGGCTCAAAAAGCAAGTAGCAATGGGCAGGAATTTCCTCAGCCTGATTGAAAATGCTTGCCAAGGAAGGCAACCTAAGTGCGCCACGTCCTGTGGCGACGGTTGCATGACTCGCTTCCTGCGAGCCCGCGCGAAGTCGAGCGAAGACGCGAATAGAACTAAAGTTCATGAGCGGACGAGCAAATAAGGTAGGCATCCTAAGGGCGCCGCGTCCTGCGGCAACGGATGCATGACCTACTTCCTGTAGGCCTCAACAACGGATGCGAGCGTTTGTCAACAGGCTGAGGCACCTGCTATTATCGCAGGTGCCAGCCATTATGTCATTTACTTTCTGAATATGCTTTCATCGCATCGCGCATGAATACAGCCAAGCCTTCTCCGAACTGGTCGATGTTCTTCGTAAACCGTTCATCCGCAACGTACATTTCACCTAACCCAGCGAACGCTTCCATTGAATAGTCACCGATTTTATTCAAGAACATGTACCAATCACTGATTGCCGCCTGAGCTTCCGCTGCAGCCGGATCAGTACCGCGCAATGCCGCTAGATTGGAATAAATCCGATTCATCTCCTCTTGCTCTTTCTCACCGAATTTCGAAACGTTCTGATTCGCCTTGTCGACCGCTTCATCCCCCCATCGATCACGTGCTTCCTGCTCATAAGGATTCGAACTGAAATCGAATCCTTTAAATCTCTCTTCGTTCGTCATTGTCATTTCTCCTCTCTCAGATTGGAGCGTCTTGTCGATCGTCTCAATCATCGTTTCCAATTGCCGGCGCTTCGCCACTAACATATCGCGTTGCAGCTCGAACGCCTCCAACCGGTTAAACGATGGACTATCCAATAGCTCCTTGATTTTCTTCAAAGGGAAGCCGACTTCACGGAAGAACAAGATTTGCTGGAGGGTCGTCAAGTTTTCATCGGAATAAACCCGATAGCCCGCCTCCGTCACGTTGTCCGGAACAAGTAAACCGATTTCATCGTAATGATGGAGCGTGCGCACACTCACACCGGTCAAATCCGCTACTTCTTTCACTTTCATAACTCCCTGCCTCCCTTCACTATTGACTATAGAGTATGACGTAACGTGAGAGTCAACACAAAATAATAAAGAACTTGAAAGGAATTTCAAGTATAATGAGTTCATCGACTTAATTGGGGGAATATTCATTGATTATCAATACAAATAGACTTAAAGTAATCGCTTGCACACCTGAATTTCTATCAACCATTTCGCCCGAGAGTTATGAAATAGGTGATCATGTAAGGGAACATGTTGCTGAACTTCAAAACGACGCTACCCAATTAGGATGGGGTGTTTGGTTCGTTATGGATAAAGAAACGAATAGCATTGTCGGCGACATCGGCTTTAAAGGAAAGCCTTCTTCCGATCTTACCGTGGAAATCGGTTACGGCATCATTTCCGCTGCGCAAAAAAAAGGATATGCGACTGAGGCAGTAGGAGCGCTAATTGAATGGGCATTTGCAACTGGGAAAGTGAAGAAAATCATTGCTGAATGTTTACACGATAATCTCGCTTCCATAAAAGTGTTGGAAAGGTTGGGAATGAAAAAGAATGGGCAAGAGGGCGATCTGATGCAGTGGGAAATGTCAGAAGTAAATGGGGAACCAAACAAAAAGTAATACGTCTACTATTTAGACATGGCTGTTAATAGAAAATTATTAAAACGGTGGTGAGAAAAATCTTTTACATATTAGCATTTTTTGCGTCATTTCTTATTGTCTATGCTTTAATTCCCCCGTTGCGAAAGCTCGCTTTCCAGCTCAATTTTGTGGACAAGCCCCAGGAAAACGTTGAACGTAAATTACACCGTAAACCAATTCCGCTGACGGCGAGTTACGCACTTTTTATCGGCTTTTTTTCCGTCTATCTTCTTTTTACTAGAGAGTTCACTTGGGAGACTGGCGCAATCTTTGCTGGCGGGGTATTGCTGTTAACCATCGGGACGATTGATGACTGGTATAAAACGAAAGGAAAGGACTTTCCTGCCTTCCCGAAATTCGTCGTGCAAGTATCTGCAGCGATTCTAGTTTTTGCTTCGGGAATAACTTTCAGTGGTTTCGTCAATCCGCTATCGGGTGAATATGTCACCCTTCCGTTTATTCTTCAATTTCTCTTGACGATCTTATGGATATTCGGAGTGACAACCGTCATTAATTTTTCGGACGGCATGGATGGTCTTGCCGGTGGGCTTGTTGCAATTTCTGCTGTTACGCTTTTTATTGTTGCGGTGGCAAAAGGCCAGCCGAATTCCGCCGTAATGGCTATTGTTCTGGTAGGAATTTCTATTGCCTATTTACGATTCAACAAGCCACCTGCCAAGATTTTCATGGGCGATGCGGGTGCAAGTTTCCTTGGTTTTTTGCTTGCGGTCATCGCCTTGGATGGAGTCTTCAAACAAGCGACCGTCCTCTCATTGTTCATTCCCATCTTGGCATTGGGAGTGCCAATCTTTGACAATCTCTTTGTCATAGCCAAACGTTATGTGCAAGGAAAATCTATCTTTCAAGCAGATGCTAGTCAAATCCACTATCGTTTACTGCGTGCTGGCCTGAAACCGAAACAAGTACTTGCCTTTTTGTTTTTAGCTAGCGCATGTCTCTGTTTATCTTCAATCATTTTGCTGCTCATACAAATTTAATTAGGTACTTTCCCCACCATAACCTGGTGGTTTTTTTATATGTTAAAAAATCAACTCCAACTTTCATCCATCCAACCAAAAGAAAAAGATCATCACATATGCAAGCTTTTCCTCCGTTGAAATTTGCGCCCCAAAACGAATATGCTCATGATGTGCGGTACTTTGAAATGCAGGAAGCGTCGCATAAGGGAACAGGCCGTAGCGATAGGAAGCTGTCCGATTGCCTTCCTCATCTGTAACGTCGATATCGCCAGCCATATTTTTCGCTTCAAGCTGCCGCCAGACCGAATCGTCCGAGTGATAAAGCGTACCGCGGTTTTTCACCGCTGATTTTGATAATTGTTGTATGTATCGGCCAATGACCGTTCCATCCGGTTTCTTTAACGTCAATGCATATTCCTTCACATTGTTTTTGATTCGGAAGGTCGCCAAAACATTTCCATCCATTGTGGAAACGTCATAGTCCACTGGAAACATCATCCCTTTTTCAAATAGCTGAAAGAAGAGAAGGTTTCTGCGGAACTGCCCCTTTGTTGGCTGGATTTGAAACAACGGCTGTCCATTATGATCGACATGGACAAATTTCGGCAGGAGCGAGGGAACACGTTTCAGATTTAATTCCCCGATGTTCTCCATATCCCATTCACTTTCAACAACAGGGTGATACAACAGCTTTTCGTACGCTTTTTTGAAATAAACTCCTGCCCCAAGTGAAAACACTCCAACAATCCCTATTTCAAATAAAACATCGCCATTCACGGAAAAACCTTCATACCAAATAAAATAATATAGAATGCTAAATAGAATCAAACCGGTTCCACCAATAAAACCGGCAATCGATGTCTTCCGATAAATTTCTTTCATGCTGCCACCCCTACATCATGCATTTATTTCTTCATGAATTCGTCTTCGTCTTCCAATTCCTTTTCAATCTCTTCGTCACTTATTGTAACTGCTTCTATTTCCTTTTCTTTCACATCAAAGTGCTCCGATATCATTTTTAATTGCTGTATAATGGTTGATAGACTGTAAAGTACAGCAAACAAGAGCGATATGATGAGAAGTAGAAAAATAATAATCCACATGTAAACACCTCTCCCCGTTATCTGTTTACTTCTCTATACGTAACGAACACCATTTGGATTCACTATTACTCAATAAAAAAAGACCCGGCTAAAAGCCAGATCCTGCCCCTATTCAATCGCCACCCAAACTTCCGTTTCATAGCCTTCAGATCCAATTGGATGGATATATAGCTCAAACCCGTAGCTATGTCTAAGTGTCACATCTGGATTGCGCATCAGTGCATCAAAAGCAGCCGGAATTGCCTCCACTCCGCCTTCGACCTTCGCGACAATAAATTTACCGCTAGGAATCAACAATTCCTTCGTATCCATAAATCCTTCTGCCAATTCCGAATGGATACCCGCCAAGTAGTGGAAGTTGCCATTCTCCATTCCTAACGTAATCCCGAAAGACTCTTCAGGAGTAGCACCCTTTTCACAGATGATTCCATTCAATTTGTCCCATAGCTTCGGAATCTCTGTAACCGGCCCATTCATTTCATAGCCTTTCACCGTAAATTGTTCAACATGTTCTATACGTGTTTCCATTTCTCCTATCTCCCTTCTCACTCAATCGGCATCCAAATCTCGATAACGTCTTCCGTCGCCCCAACCGGATGGACATATCGCTCAAAATCGTAGCAATCCCGTAGTTGTATATCCTCCATTTGAATGATGTAGTCATACGCGGCCGGGATACCTGGAATTCCGCCTTCCACCTTCGCAACAATGAACTTGCCTGCTGGAATGACAACCTCTTTCGTGTCCGGGAATCCTTCCGTCAATTCTTTTTTGAGTCCCGCAATATAATGGATGATGTCGTTCTCCATCTTCAAACAGACGCCAAATGATTCTTCTGTAACGACATCGTTCTCATTAATTTCCTTGATTAACCGATCCCATTCAGCTGGAATCTCTGAAACAGGACCTACCACCTCATACCCTTTTACTGTAAACCCTTCGCTTTCCACAATACGTGTTTCCATTTCCTTCTCCCCTTTGCTTAATATTTGGTCGATTCCTTCCATCTTCCCTTGCAGCTCGTTAATTTCCTGCTCAATTTCTTTTTTTCGGTTCATCAACAATGATTCCATCTGTTCATCACCCTCCCGCAAAATATCGGAAAGGGATACGCCGAAATTCCTTAACGTTTTGATCCGTACAAGCTGTTGCTGTTCTTTTTGTGAATAAAACCGGTACCCCGACTCCGGACTCACATAAGCAGGCTGGACAAGCCCGATTTCCTCATAATGTTTGATCGCTTTCGTTGTCAGCCCGACAAGATAGGCGGTTTTCCCGATTGATAGCATAGCTCCCCTCCCTTTTTCCACATCCAGCTCCGGGTGGTAGCTGCTTGGGTTATAAGCCAGCTCCGCTGCACGGCAAATTACGCCGTTTAGCAGATCTGTCTTATGCCTGTCGCAGCTAAACGCCACCCTCTGCTTTTGTTTACTTTAAACCTGCCTCTAAGGGACAGGTCAACAAAAATCTTTTCTATAACTGAACTTGTTTTCCTTTCGTTAAAAAACTTAATTTCGTTTCCGATAAAATAATCGCAGCAAGTATTAAAACCGCGCCGATCCCCATCTTAAGCGTAAGGATTTCGCTCAAGAGAATGACGGAAAAGATCATCCCCCATAATGATTCCGTCGAAAGGATGATGGCTGCCTTCGTTTCTGTAATAAATTTCTGTGACACGGTCTGCAATAAAAACGCAATCGTCGTCGAGAAAACGCCTAAATAGAGCAACGACCACAAACCTTCCGGCTGCATGCTGAATGCCATTTCTCCTTTCATCAGCACAACGACGAAGCCGATGACAGCCGCTGTCGCCATTTGGACAATCGTCAAAGCGATCGGGTCTTCAGTCTTCACGAATTGGGATGTGTAAAAAATATGGAACGCGAATCCTATGGCACAGCAAAACGAAAGGAAATCGCCGATATTAAGTCCCGCTGACCATTGCAGTGACAGAACCGCCACGCCGAACATCGCAAGAAAAGCGCCGACGAGTTCAAACACATCCAGTTTCCTTCTATAAATCGCCAGACCAATAAACGGCACAATGACCACATTCACCGCCGTCAAAAATGCATTTTTGGATGGAGTTGTGAATTGGAGCCCGACCGTTTGCAACGCAAATGCTATGTATAAGAAAACGCCTAAAACAGCCCCTTTGATCAAGGTGTTTTTTGAAATGCACTTCAATTTTTTATAAAAAACGGCACATAATAATAGGGCGCCGATTAGAAACCTGCCCGCTAAAATTTGATAAGGCGTGTAGGAATCCAATGCAACCGCACTGCCGACAAACCCGCTTCCCCAAATGATTGCTGTTAACAGCAATCCGATTTCACCAATATATTTCTTCATATGATCCTCCGATATCCACTTTTTCAATTGAATCTATTATAGCGCAATTACTTTCATTTACGGCTATATTTTTCGGATCATGTATCGTTTCACTTACGTAGGAAAACATAAGCTCAAAACCCGGTTAGGAGGTTCCCTATTGAAACATTTACGTTACCTAGTTCCACTCTTATTGATTTCACTGCTTATCCAACCTTTTGCACCCCAAGCGGAACAGACCAAGGCCGATCAACAATCCGCTCAAGATGCACTGCTGGCAATCCTTTCACCATATATTTCGGAGGGAATCATCGACTATTACGGCTACGATAAATCATACGGATTGTTTGATGCGGAAATACTGACTATCCAACGGGAAGAGAAAGGCGGATTTTCCTTTACAGTTGAAGTGCAAGTGAATACATTCGAAACCGCGGAGAACCCGCCATACGGCAAGGAGACACTGCAGTTTGAGATAAGTCCGAAAGGTGTCAAACTGCTCGACTTTACGCACGAAGGCGATGACGAAGAAAAGAAAATCCATAAGTTTTATAAAGAAGTGCTCATCGATATTAAACAGTCGTTCCACTTGAATTTATTGCCATACGAACGATACGATTACAACCAGTTGCGGTACAAGGCTGAAAAACAAAATGACTTCAATTCACTGGCACATATCGCAGAGGAGGTTGTCATCAATATTCTAAGCACCGAAATTCAACCACCTTACAAAAATGTGATCAATCCGGTAACTTTTGTTAAAGGCAATGAAGGTTTCATCCTGTTCAAGACAGCTGACGGAACTAACTTTTATTACAAAGTCCTGAAAGAGAATGGCATTTGGAAAGTCATTGATCAGGACAGCCAGAGTGGGAAAAAGATGAAGTACGACTTGCTTTGGTACATGTAAAAAGAGGCAGCTTCAGCCGCCTCTTTTCCTTTATGGTAATTAGTTTATTGCACCTTTCCAATTGGAAATGTCTTCTTCCAAAGGAATTTGTGCAGCTCGTGCCCGAACCGCTGCTAAGAAAAATAGGACGACGAGGAAGAGCGAAATGACTGTCGCCCCAATATACGCAACATTCATCGGTAATCCGAAGCCGATCGTCGCATTCAAAATATATGTCATTGTCGCCATTAGCATGAACGTTCCCGGGATGAGTGCCACCCAGTAGTTCTTCCGTGCAATGAACAGATACATCGCACCTACAAATAATGCAATCACCGCTGTCGATTGGTTCGCCCATGAGAAGTAGCGCCAAAGGATGTCAAAGTCGACTTGCGTCAAAGCGATGGAAATGACAAACATCGGAACAGCAATCCAAAGACGGCTTGCCATCTTCACTTGCGGCATCTTGAAGTAGTCCGCAATGATCATACGTGCACTACGGAAAGCCGTATCGCCGGAAGTGATCGGAAGAATGATGACACCGAGAATTGCGAGTGTTCCACCAACCGCGCCCAACATCATCGTGGAAGCTTCGCTGACGATCAACGCAGGACCGCCTGCAGCCAGCATTTCACTCAAGCCGCCATACCCATTGAACAGCGCCATGCCTGCAGCTGCCCAAATCATCGCGATGATCGCCTCTGCAATCATCATGCCGTAGAAAATCTTACGGCCTTGCCCTTCTTTTTGCGTCGTACGTGAAATGATCGGTGATTGTGTCGCATGGAAACCGGACAATGCACCGCATGAAATCGTTAGGAATAAAAGTGGGAAAATCGCCAATTTGTCAGGGTGCATATTGGCAAACGTCAACTCAGGAATGCTGACGCCTTTGACGACCATCATTCCGCCAACCCCGACAGCACTAATAATCAAAAGCGCACCGAAAATCGGATAGAAACGGCCGATGATCTTATCGATCGGCAATAGTGTTGCAAAAATATAATAAGCAAAAATTAGTGCAACGATAATACCCATTGCCATCCAACCGTTCATCAAGTTATACAGCAACCCTGCAGGTGCGGAAACGAAAACCGTTCCAACGAGCACCAATAAAAGAATAGCGAAAGCATTTACAATATGTTTCATGAATTTCCCTAAAAACTTGCCCGCAAGCTCCGGCAAATGAGCTCCACGGTTACGGATCGAGATCATCCCCGTCAAATAGTCATGGACAGCACCTGCGAAAATTGCGCCGATCACAATCCAAATGAAAGCAACCGGACCATAAAGCGCCCCCATGATCGGACCGAAAATCGGACCAACCCCCGCAATGTTCAGAAGCTGGATCAGCGAGTTTTTCTTCGTGCTCATCGGCACATAGTCCACTCCGTCCCCACTCGTATACGCAGGTGTCGCACGGTTTTCCTTCACCCCAAACATCTTCTCGATGAATTTTCCGTACGTGAAATACCCGAGAATTAATAAGACGATACCAAATAAAAATGTAATCATTTCTGTTTCCCCTTCCCCAAATGATAGCGATTTCATTCAGTTTAAAGGAAATGTTCCAAAAACGGACGATTCTATCGTAAGATGCCCAAATCGTAGATTTACATGCAGGATAGGCGATATAACATGCAAGTTTAATAGAGCTCAAGCCGTTGCCGCAAATCCCGGACATAATTCCGGCTAACGGAAAGCTTCTCGCTCCGACCTTCGACTTCCAGCTGGTAAGCTCCGTTAAACCAAGGCGTCAACCTTCTTACATGCAATAGGTTGACGAGGTAGCCTTTATGGATACGAAAAAACGAAAACGGCGTCAATTTGCTTTCCAACTCCTTCAGCGTCATCCGCAACTCATACTCCCTTTCCAATGTTACAATCTTCGTCATTTTTTCGTTGCGGAACATATAGAGGATTTTATGGATCGGGATATAATCGATTTCCCCATCCATCTCGATCGCAAGCTTCCCTAAAGTCCATGCTTTCTCTGTGCTTTGATTCGGCATCAATCTTTCCTGGATCCGCATGATCGCTTGCTTTACTTGTGCTTCATCGTACGGCTTTAGCAAATAATCGACCGCATTGATACGGAAAGCTTCAGCCGCGAATTGCGGATAAGCGGTCGCAAAAACGATAAGGGGTACTTTCTTTAGTTCCACCAAGGCTTTTGCCGCATCCATCCCGTTCATTTTTGGCATCTCCACGTCCAAAAACAGAACGTCGGGTTGAAGTTGAATTGTTTGCATGATGGCAGCCTCCCCGGAATCCGCCTCGCCGACGACTTGGAAAAAAGGCTGTTGTTCAATTAAATAGATCAATTCCTCCCTCGCATATCGTTCATCATCCACGACAATGACGCGAATCTTCCGGTTCATATGCCCACCCCCATTTTCGGTATTCGGAAAGATATTTCCGTGCCGTTCTCGACTTCGCTTTCAATATGCAATGCGGCCTGTTTCCCGAATGTCATCAGTAACCGACGATTTACATTGTAGAGTCCCATTCCCGTACCCGTGTCGGATTCGATTTGATGGGCACATAGAAGAGGAAGCCTTTCTTTTACAATCCCCATACCATTGTCTTGGACAAGTATACTGATCGCATCTCCTTCATCTTGAATCATCACTTGCACGATGCTGTTTTTCTCCATATCTTTAATGCCATGCTTGATGGCATTTTCGACGAGTGGCTGCAACGTGAGCGGAGGAATCGTTTCTTGGAGGATGGACGGATCTACATCAATGCATACTTTCAACTTATCAATGAAACGAGCTTCTTCAATCTTCAAGTAGGCTTCTACATGGGCAAGCTCCTGTTCCAAAGTTACTTTCTCGGCAGTCGTCCCTTCAAGATTTTGACGGAGGAAATAGGAAAGTGATGTAAGCAGCCTTCTCGCTTCATCGGGATTTGTCCGTATTAAGGAAACGATGATATTCATAGAATTGAATAGGAAGTGCGGGCTGATTTGTGCCTGCAATGCTTTAATTTCCGCATCTTTGGCAAGCTGGAACGACCTGTCAGCTTCCGCAATTTCAAGCTGATTGCTCAGAAGGGAGCTGAGCCCGGCAATCAATTCGATCGTGACATTCGTAATCGCTTTTTCAGAAGGATAATAGAGTTTTAATGTCCCGATCGTCTCATCCCGTAATTTCAATGGCGCAATGACCGCCGCCCCTAACGGACAATCATCCCGGACGCAATGAATCGATTCCTCATTGGCGATGACAAGTTCTCCATGTTGTAGCACTTTCTTTGTAATATGCGTCTGAAGGGGGCTTGATGCTTTGTGATGGTCATCCGCCACCCCTACATGGGCGAGGATATCCGTCTTATTCGTCATGGCGACCGCACTCGGTTTCAGTTCTCGAAACAGAATATTGCAGACGGCGAGGGCTGTTTCCGAATTCATCCCTTTGCGCAAATAGCCGATTGTCTGGTCAGCGATCCGTAAAGACTTCTGGGCCTGGATGGCGGTCGCTTTCTCTTGGTCGCTGATGACATTGTAGACGATGAGTAGGAAAAGGGCTGTTCCTATACCGTTCGCAAGAATCATCGGCAACCCGATCGTCTGGACTAAAGAGAGCGCTTTTTCAAACGGCTCGGAGATCAAAAGGATGAGACCCATCTGAATCGTCTCCGCAAACGCTCCGATACCGAAAGCGGCCAGTGGCTTAATATGCTTTCCGCGCTTGTAAAATGCGCTTGCCAATAATCCGGAAATAATCGTTGAGACGCCGCATGAAATAGCCGTAAATCCGCCGAGCGACATCCGGTGGATTCCAGCAATCAACCCAGCTCCGACGCCAAGCCGATAACCCCCTAGCAGACCCGCGACGACAATTCCGATGACCCGCGAATTCGCGATTGCCTCATCCGTTGTCAATTCGATGGAAACACTATTGAAATGAAGCGTATGCGTATTGAACGCCACCCCGAAATACGTGCCAATGATACCAAAGAATCCGAAAAACAGGATGGCCGTCATTTCCTGCTTCCGGTCCAATGAATCTTGGTGAACCATATTTTTAAAGAAGCGGAAGCGCGTCAAGATGAACGCCACCGCCACGATCGTCCCCACTCGCTCCAGCATGATCACAAGCAAATCCAACATTGTCATTCCTCCAGCAACTTGTGATATTTGATGTTTAGTATACTTCAAAAAAGTAGTTAAATCATTATTTTCTGTTAATTGAACACAAAAAAGCATGCACTGATCGGTTGATCCGGCACATGCCTTTTTTCTCTATATAAACTTCTTAATAATCTCCTCGACAGTCCCAACAACTGTTTCGTGCACGTTCTCCCCCGCCCAAAGGGACATGAATCCCGGTTTTCCAAGCTTTGCTGCTTCGCTCCGGATTTTCTTCGTCAAATCGTTTTGGTACGGATAAGGTGCGATTGGGACGTTCACCATCCTGTCGATGAACTCGTTTCGGATGCCTCTTGCGGGTTTTCCGGAGAAGGCTTTCGTAAGCACGGTGCAATTCCCGGTTGCCTTAAGGACCGCCTCTTTGTAAAGCGGGTGTGCCCCGCTTTCATCAGCCGCAAGCAGCGCGGTGCCGATCTGCACGGCTTGGGCTCCGCGGGAAAGTTGCAGTATGAGGTGCTCGCGGTTAGCGATTCCACCAGCCGCAATTACCGGAATGCCGACAGCCCCGACGATTGAAGGAAGTAGTTCCGCGAGCGGCAAGAGCTGTTCACCGAGGAATGAACCACGATGCCCACCTGCTTCCTTTCCTTGCGCGACGACTGCGTCCATTCCGACCTGTTCGGCTACAACGGCTTCTTCGACTGACGTTGCCGTGCCGATCAAGTAGATGTTATGCTCCTTTAATTTCTGGACAGTCGATTCGTCGGGCAAACCGAAAGTGAAGGAGCAGATTCCAACGTCTTCTTCAATGATCACATCGATTTGTCCAGCAAATGACTGCTCGGACAGCGGCGCCTTCCAAAAAGGCATCCCGAGCTTTTTACCGATCGGTTGTAATCCTAAGTATGCCTGACGGAGCTGATCTTGGTCTATATCCGTATTTTCCGGTACGAATAAATTTACTGCGAACGGCTTATCTGTGAGCTTTTTGACTTCGTGAATGAAATCCCGCGTTGCTTCCGCGGATAAATAGCCTGCCCCGATGGACCCTAAAACTCCCGCCTCTGCTGCGGCCGCCACGAATTCCGGCGTGGTCACGCCCGCCATTGGGGCTTGGATGATGGGATGTTGAATACCTAACGTTTCTGTAAAGGTCATGATTCCACTCTCCTTTTTTCATGCCGATAAAACAAATAGATGATCAATAAGGTGATAATCGGGAACAGCGCAATTAGTTTAAATGCATTGTTAGCTCCGAAAAAATAATAGGCAATCGGTAAAGAAGTGAAAAAGCTTATTAGCAAAGACGTTTTAGACTTGGTGAATAAGCCGAAAAAGAACGAAAGAAATGAAATGATCAATGCCGATTGCCAAAGGACGACAATCAAGTTCAAG
>NZ_LQYA01000047.1:0-38702 GCF_001531445.1 Sporosarcina koreensis | reverse complement strand
CCTTCCTATTAATCCATTCACTTACCGACTGGCACATACCCTGTCTTCTCCACAATTTCTTGCCCTTCATCGGACAAGACCCACTCAATGAACGCTTCGACGTGCGGGTTGTCGCTTCCTGCCGTTACGGCGTAAAATTCATTCGTGATCGGATAATCTCCCGACCGAATCGTGTCGACGGTCGGTTCGACACCATTCACGCAAAGCAGGCGAATTTTATTGTTTTTCACCATTTGTGTCGAGTAGTATCTGAATGTGTAGCCGATTGCATTTTTATGGTTTTTATAGTCGGACACTTCGCCGATGACCGTCCCCATAAGTGACATGACATCTTCTGTCGGCGGCTTCATGATCGGTGTGAAGCCCATGAAATTCTGCAGCGCTGTTTGACTGCCGCTATTTTCAGGACGCTGAAATGCGCGAATTCCCTCGTCTTTCCCACCGACATCTTTCCAATTCGTTATTTCCCCAGAATAAATCCCTTTTATTTCATCTTCCGTCAAGCTCTTGACCGGGTTTTTGGAATTGACAAAGAAGACGAACGCCTCTTTCCCGATCGGTGTCAGCTTCAGTTTCTTACCCACGCTTTCCGCTTGGTTCAGCTGCGTGGTGGATGGCCCTAAAGCGAAAATGATATCCGCCTTTCCGTTAATCAAGTTCGTATAAGCTGTTCCAGTCCGATTCGACATCACTTCGCTGTCATCAGGTTGGTACTCTTTTTCTGGATAAACAGCTTGTGCAAATGCTGCGTAAATTGGGTAAAGTGCTGTTGCACCGTCAATGATGGGCAAGTCATCCTCGATATTCAAGGAAGCAGGCTTTTCTAAGAATACAGCCTTTGTTTCCTTTTCAAATGGCTGGTATGCCGCTAATTCAACTTGGCCATCAGTGATAACAGGCCGTGTTTTTTCATAGACAGCAGGTATGGTGAACAGAAGCGATACTGCGACGAGAGACGCCGCACCGAGCCAGAAATACTTTTTATAGTTGAACAGTTCAAAGCGAGCCATAACAAGCATTGCACCGAATGATATGTATGCCGCGATGACGAGTGGAACAAAAAACCCCTTATTTGAAATAAATAATAAAATTGCAGCAATGCCTGCGAACGGAAATACTAACGCCCATATGAATAAAACTGATAACACACCCCAAACCGTTTGCAAGATCTCCCCCCTTTTGGCAACTCTCTCTTTCAAACAGTATACAATATTGCGGAAATAATTGGTGGAAGTTTGAGAACTAAAAAATGCCGAATGGAATAATTCATTCGGCAGGTGTAGTAGATTGCTTTTCATCATGTTCTAAAATTACGGAACAAGCAATTCTATATTTATTGAATAAAAACTCTGACTTCGCTATACTTACTGAACAAGGAGATGAGGCAATTGTGAATACGATATCAATTACAGGAAGAAAAAGAGAGTCTTATCGAGTAGAATTCGAGTATTCTTTACTATGGGAATGCGCTTTAGGAATTGCTGCTATTACCAATACGCCGCTATTGGATACGTTGGAGAGAGAGAAGGAGTTCGAAAGATTTGCTGATGAATTTTCTGCAAAACTAAAAACTGAACTTGCATATGTAGAGAAGAATAATACTTGGAAAAGCTTATTGCAGCTTTTACATGTATTTGAAGGGGATGATTTTGCCGAATTTACAAACTTCATTCAACAGTTATCAGTTGAAGAATTGGCCTATTACTGTTTTCCTTTTGTCGGCGATCACCTACAAGAAATAAGGAGGCAAGCTTCTCAAGGCAATGAGGATGCAGTATGTCTATTAAAGGAAGTTACGAAAGCTAATCATTTTTTTCCCGGTTATATCGAATTCATCCATCAGGTGGACGCAGATGAGTTAAAAAGGCATCTTCGAAGTGTCATGACTCTTTGGTTTGATCATGTCATTCAACCGCAATCAGAAAAAATAACGGGGATGCTTGAACGGGATTTAGCAGAAAAAAAGGCGATGAAAGAAGAACTGGCTGCTGAGGAATTTGTAGCTTGGGTGACAAATGGGACGGAATATGTTCCTGAACCGAGTGTTTATAGGGTTTTATTAATTCCTCAGATGACCTACCGACCGTGGACGATTGTTTCCGATCTGGAGGGCACGAAGGTGTTTTACTATCCGATTGCGAATACCAGCATCCATCCTGACGATCGATATCTCCCTGATTTCTTATTGCTCCAAAAATATAAAGCATTGGGAGATGAGGTGCGACTCCGCATGTTGAAATTATTATCTGAAAAGGATTGCACACTGAAAGAAATCACAGAGCAGCTTGATGTTGGCAAGTCGACTGCGCATCACCATTTAAAACTGTTGCGGGCGGCTTCCATCGTCGGTATCCAATCATCGAAATATACGCTGAAAGGAAATTCCATCGCTTCTTTAGCCAAAGAGTTGGAACTTTATTTCAATCAATGAAAACGAAAATAGCTAGCCACTCTTTATTGAAAAGTAGAAGCTTTGTGGCACTATGGGTAGGTAGCGCGGTTTCCGAATTAGGTGGCGCGTTCGGAACATTTTGCAACTCGGTATTAGTGTACGAGCTAACCGGATCCAAAATGGCGTTGGGCAGCATGTGGCTGCTGTACTATATCCCATCTATTCTATTGCAACTGATAAGCGGGCCATTTATAGACCAGTGGAGCAGGAAATGGATCATGGTTTTTGCTCAATGGACAAGGGTTATCATTTTCCTCGTGCCATTAGCAATCCTTTCTTTCGGCATGCTTGAAGTTTGGCATGTTTACGTAGTTCAGGTCGTCATCGGATTGATAACACCCCTCTATGTTCCAGCTAGTCATGCCATTATACCGACAATTGTTGCAAGGGAACAGCTCCCCTCTGTAAATGCTTTTCTTGACGGGACAACAAGACTTATGCTTTTCTCGGCTCCCATTTTAGGCGGGATTTTTATCGAATCAATCGGCGTACGTCCGACATTAACCATCGTCTGTATTTTACTGTTAGCGAGTGGTTTTACTTTATTATCCTTGAATGAAAAAAGAACTCCCCAAACGATTCGTAAAAGTTGGCTTGCCCAATTTCAGGAAGGGATTCACTATTTCTTTCGTCAGCGAACAATCGTGTGGTTAGGATTTTTTCTAGCATTTGTCCAATTTGGTGTCGGCGTCACAATGGTCATCAATCTTCCTTTCATTACGGATGTGCTAAAAGGAAATTATCAAGAGTACGGTCTTTTTATGGCCGGCTTTCCACTTGGCTATGTCATCGGTTCCTTCATCGTTGGTAAATTGCCTATTCTAAGCCGAAGAAAGTTAATGCTAGGTTCCCTTGTGATTGGTGGATGTAAATACATTGCCTTAGGAGTAACGCAAACGATTCCTTTAGCAATTCTTATCGAAACCGTTGCTGGAATTGCTATGGCCATCTTCAGTATCCATAACTTGTCGATTTGCCAACAGGCCATTCCAAATAAACTGATGGGGAGTGTAATGTCCGTACGGTTAGCAATTATTCGAACAGCTATGCCTCTTGGAATCCTTGCTGGCGGGATCATCAGTGAACTGTGGGGAATCCGTCCATTGTATATACTGATCGGCACAATCATCGTAGCCGTTTCACTAATCGGTATTACAGTTCCTTATTTCAAATTCATCGATAAGCCAACGGAGATGCTGGTGAGTAAATGAAAAAGGTGCCCGACAGAAATAATCTGTCAAGTACCTTTTAATAATCCGTCTTTTTTTATCACCCTCTCCGATAGAACATCCGGGTTATTATTAGAAAGTAAAAAAAGGAATAGCAAACGACCCAAGCGGCATCCATCCAAAAGCCTTTACCGATAAATAGTGCTTCATCTGTGAAATGAAGAAGAATTTGCGACACTGGCGGGAATGGAAGCAGTATCCATTTGAAGATAGCCGCTTTCTCGATAATTCCTTCTTGGGCAATCGAAATAGCAATGACCAGCATCGCCGATAACCAGGCAAATTTCTTGGATTCCATTTTTATATTGGAGAAAAACGAACCGACGATAATTCCGAAAACCGCAAAAAAAAGATGTCCATAAATCGCTTGGCTTATATGAACAAGCTGAGGTGTCTCCCTGAAGCTATTTATTAGCAAAGGATAAACAATCGCAATGATTCCTAAAATGGACGCAATAAGTAAACAAACAACCCATTTCCCCCATAAATAATCTCTTTTGCTTGGCAGTTGCACAAAGAGTAAATTCTTCTCACTTTCCCCTTCCAACGAAAAGACACTCATTGCCACCCATGTCATGACTAAGTATAGTGAAATGCAAGTAACCGCATAGCTGCTCATTATGGGAACGCCACTATACGTGTAGAAGAGAATGATCCAACCGATGAATAACGTGAGCGGTGGTATGAATGTCAGCGATCGAACATAACTGCTGAATTGGTAGCGAAAGAACCCCCAAACCATTACTTCAACTCCCTCACTTCTAAAATGGAACAGTTTTTCTGTAATAGTTCCCGTAGCACCTGATCACTTAAGTTCCCGGCAACCGTAAAGACCGCAATATTTCCGTCGTAGTGCAATTGACTGACAGGAAGACCTTTTAACTCTTCTCTCATACGGCATTCAACACGGATTCTTTTTTCCGGAACTATATTCCTTGTTTGAAGCGTGATTTCCCCGGTTTCAATCTGTAGAATTTCCTTCGCCAAATTTGTAACAAGAGTATCCTCATGGGAAGTGAAAACAATAGGTATTTGTTCTTCTTTTAGTAATTGTATGAAGACCTGTTGAGATTCTGCATCTAACCCTGTAAGTGGTTCATCCAATAATAAAAGATCTGGTTTCGTTAAGAGAGCTTGAATGATGCCTACCTTTTGCCTTGTTCCCTTTGAACATGCTTTAAGTGAAGTATGGAGAAACGGTTCTAAGCCGAACAGTTTGATATACTTCGCTAATTCATTTTCAATAGAAGCTCTCGAGGCACCCTGAAAAGAAGAAGTCAACAATAAATACTCTTTAACCGCGAATCGCAGACTCTCCGGAAAATGCTCAGGCACGTACCCGATTTTTTGAGCGCTTCCTTTTACTTTTCCGCTCGATGGTTCAGTGATCCCGGCCAAAATTTTGAGCAATGTGCTTTTACCCGACCCGTTTTTCCCACGTATTAATAACCTTGTATCACTGGAACATCCCAGCGAAATATTTTGCAAGATCTGTCGCCCGTCTATTTCCTTGCTGACTTGAACAGCTTCCAAAATGAAAGACATATGCACTCATCCCCTTTGCTTTGGCGCTTAGTCATTTAGCAAAAGTATACAGCATTTGGAAATGGCTGGTCTACGTTCATTTTTTTCGAAAGGCTATGCAAATAACAAAAGGTGCTGAACAGAAACAATCTGTCCGGCACCTTGTGATTATGCAGTTCCTAATTCTACTCCCAATTCCTTCAAATACTGTCTGTACGCGATGCTCATTCGGTCGCACACTAGCGAAAGTTCAACTTGGAGGTCTAGAGGCAGCTCCTCGGGCTTTTGGTTTTCCACAATCGGCTTGTCCTGCGCGAAAATCTCATCTTGGAACTTGATTATCGCTTCATCTGCAAGGCCTGTTTCATAATTGAAGGACAAAATGCCATATGCAACAGAGCGCTCCTTGTCAATTGGACGAACGGTCAATAAAATCGTCATTAATGTATCGTTTTCTTTATCTCTTTTCGTAAAGCTAACCGTAAACGGACGATGGATTTCATATGTGTAATACACGTATTTCGGAATTCCGGAACCATCGGGATCTGGTTGGAAAATTGCAATTTCATCCGTATAGATGCGGTCTCCGTCTTTATTCACTTTATAGTCCATCACTTCACGATGCGTTTCCGTTCCTAATGCGCCAACATGTACGACAGCAAGATGACCGACGTCAAGGAAGTTTTCAATGATCCGCGGCGGCTTTGCGACAACCTCTTGCGGTCCCCAAATGACGTTATGGTAACTATCATCCGCCATCGGTTTGTAGTCGAACATCTCCGGTTCATTCCCCGCAAAGTTCACCCAAATCAGGCCATATTTCTCGATACAGCTATATGATGATGCTTTCGCTTTTTTCGGTATCGCTCTTCCTTCAGGCAACTGTGGAATATGGACACAAGCTCCTGAATCATCATATTCCCATGCGTGATACGGACAGACAAGACAATCATTCTTCACTTCGCCAAGCGACAACGCAGCCCCCCTATGGATGCACAAATCCTTGAATGCATGAACACCTTTACTGTTACGGAAAATAGCGAGGCGCTCCCCCATCAATACGACTTGAATCGGCTTTTCTTGAACATCCTCCGAGCGGCAAGCGACAATCCAATCTTCCAGCAATACTTGATCTTCTACCATTTCGACTTCCTCCCGACTTGTTTTCGTACTCTCATTTTACTCAATGAATAAAGGATACGTCAATACAAAATACGAATGAATTACAATAACTCATTAAAAATAGTTCGGTTTTTATATACAAAATCCGATTATTCGACTATAATTCAATTAAAATAATCCAACACACGAAAGTGGGGAAATTCATTGTGGAAAAGAATAAGGGAAACGGAATTATAATTGGCGTTAATGATAAAGTACGGGCGCCAAAAGCATTCGTTCTAGGATTACAGCATGTGCTTGCAATGGATTTATATATTGCTCCTATCATTATTGCGGGGCTGCTTTCATTAACAGTCGAAAATACAGCATTTTTCGTTCAAATGTGTTTTTTAGCGACAGGGATCGCGACGTTGATCCAAACAGGGGCTGGTATCAAAATGCCTGTCGTTCAAGGCCCTTCTTACGTACCGATCGGTGCTATCGCGGCAATTGGCGGAAAGCTGGGGCTTGGCGCAATTGCAGGAAGCTTGATTCCTGGGGCGATTTTGGTTGCCTTGCTCGGTTATCCGCTAAAATGGTTTGCCAAAGCGGTGAGGAAGGTGATACCACCACTCGTCGGGGGGACCGTTATTATCATCGTCGGGATCGCTTTAATGCCGATCGGATTGAATAACATCTTTCTTGCGGAAGGCAATATCGGAGAGAACATTATCGTTGCTTCGGTTTCAGCAGCAATTGTTATCATATGCATGCTACTGGGGCGTAGACTTGGAGGACTCGGTACGTTTTTCCGCCTTGTATCCGTTATTCTGGCGATTGTAGGCGGAATTATAACAGCAAGTTTCTTCGGTACGGTCGATTTCAGTCCCGTCAAAGAGGCCGCATGGTTTTCGTTGCCTTCGTTATTGCCATTCGGAAAGCCGATCTTTGATATGGGAGCCATCATTTCCATGATTTTTGTTTATTTGATCATCTTAATCGAAACGACGGGAACATGGTTCGTTGTTTCTTCCGTTACTGGGGAAGAATTGGATGAAAAACGGTTGAATCGCGCTTCCGTCGGTGAAGGGCTTGGCTGTTTCGCAGGGGCGCTTGTCGGCAGCACGCCGATGACCGGATATTCCTCAAATGCGGGGCTGCTTGCCATTACAGGTGTCGCAAGCCGGACTGTCATAATGGTAAGCGGTGGAATTCTCGTCTGCCTTGGGCTTGTCCCGAAACTGTCTACAGCGATTACATGCATTCCGGAACCTGTCATTAACGGCATCTTCGGCATCGTCTGCGTTGCAATCGTTACAAATGGCATGAAAGTTATCCAGCCGATTATGATCGACGACCGCAACATGATGGTTATTGGGATTCCAATTTTATTGACGATTGCGGTTACAGTTTTGCCGAAAGAAGCGCTTGCAACTGTTCCTGACTGGGCGAACTATATTTTATCTTCTGGCATTACCGTCGGCGCGTTGGCGACTGTGCTGTTGAACTTGATCATTCCGCTGAATAAGGCGAAAGAGTAGATAGCTTATACTAATAAAACCGGCGAAGGACAATCGATGTCCTTTCGCCGGTTTTTGATAGGTGTTAGATTTTCTTTGGGCATGGAACTGCTCGCTTTGGACTCGCGACTGACTGCTTTGAGCGCGTGACAGCCCGCTTTGGACGCGGTACCATTGACTTGGACGCGCGACAGCCCGCTTTGGACGCGGTACCATTGACTTTGGACGCGCGACAGCCCGCTTTGGACGCGGTACCATTGACTTTGGACGCGCGGCAGCTCGCTTTGGACGCGATTCAAACAAACCAAGAACTTACCCCAAAATATCGCTTACCCTTCCGACTTGCCCATCTTCCAGCCGCACTTTAATGCCATGCGGATGGAAGCTTGAGTTGGTTAATAAATCTTTGACGATGCCTTCCGTTTTCACGCCTGTTCGTTGATCCTTCTTTAGAATGACAGCGACTTTCAATCCTGGTTTCACATCACTTCGGTTTCGTCCGTCCATCTTTCACGCTTCCTCTCTTTTCTGAAACATACTTTGCGCGACGTGAGCTTGCCCTGTATGTTGCAAGCCCTCTTCACGATTCACTTCTCCGACATAGAAGTGCTTAATGAAATAGCCATCGAACTTTTTCAGCATGTCCGCTGGATCCACAAGCATCGCCGCATTCCCTGGTCCGCCCGTGCCAAAGCGAAGCTGCTCTTTCGTGTATAGTTCGCTTATATAATAGCCACCCGGCTTCAGCGTCATTTGAATGCCTTCCATTGTCCTATCCATGATATCCGGCGGTAAATGTCCAAACACATGGACAATTGCATCCCATTGTTCTGCTTCCCACTCTACTTCCGCTAAATCACGAAGCTCTGTCTTTACGGAAACCCCTTGTTCCTCTGCCAGTTGTCGAGTCTTATTCAGTCCAGATTGCGCGAAGTCCCAAGTCGTCACGTCATATCCGAGAGAAGCCAAGTAAACGGCGTTCCGTCCTTCACCTTCAGCGATGCAAAGCACCTTTCCTTTCGGAAGCATGCTCGCCGCCTCGACGACAAACTGATTTGGCTCTTTTCCATAGATATACTCTTCCGCGGAAAAACGCTCATGCCAATAATTCCCCATTCAGCATCCGTCCTTTGCATTTTCCCCCAGTGTATCATATTGAACCGAGGACCTCGGGGATTCTGTTCCGCCGGCATTCACCCCCATACATTCAAAATTGTATTTAGATCATCTTCATAGGGAATAAACTCTATATTTGTATAACCATTTGCATTTGCCCGCTCATGAAGACGATGAATTAGCTGTTGATCTTTTGCAAGAATCCATACATACGACGAGTCGATCACTATAAGTGAAAATTGGCAGGAACTTTCCACGTAGTCTTCGAGCACTTTTACTTCTACAATGCTTTCTTTTGTCGGAAAGGCTTTTAAATCCGTAAAAATAAGATAGGACACTGTTTCGGCAATATGATTTAAAAATGAGCGGCCATCCATAATTGTTTCCTGAAAAAGCGGCACGGTCAAGGAGCCGTTTTCTACTTGATATGACTCTACTAGATCAATGAACCAATGCCAGGATGGATCTGCAATACCCGTCAGGATATCAGACAAAGGTTTACCATGTGCATTTTTTATTCTAAAAGCCAGCCCACGCATTTCCTCACCCCTTCAACTACTATGACAATCAATTGTACAGTTCGCCTTCCGACGACATCAATCCTTTAATTAGAAGAATGAATCCAATAACCCGTTAATTATTCACAACAAAATCTCCAAACTATGAAATTATCCTCAAGTCCAACCCGTTATACTATATGAAACACAAAAAGACATGCGCATGTCCGTTTCGGTTAGGAGGTAACTATGGAACAGGAGCAGCTTTGGATACAGCAAGTGTTGGCGGGCGACAAACAAGCCTATGCACACATTATCAACAAATATAAAAATCAATTATATGCAACCATTTTGCGGATGACGAAAAATCCGCAAGACGCACAGGACCTCGTCCAAGATGCGTTCATTAAAGTGTACCGCAATCTTAGAAAGTATGATGCAAGCGGCTCATTTTCCGGCTGGCTCTACCGGGTTGCCATCAATCATTGCATGGATGAATTCAGAAAGAAACGGTACTCGATGACCCAAATCGAGATAGACGAAGAAAGAGTAGTCGAACCGAATCATCCTGAATTGGTTTTTCTGAAGAAGGAGAAAAGCCGACAATTGGAGCGGCTCATCGGGACATTGCCAGAAGACGAACGGCTCATCATTCTTCTTCGTTATGTAAATGAAATCAGTTACGAGGAAATCGGTGAAGTGATGGATGTACCCTTATCAACGGTGCGCAATAAACTGCATCGGGCTAAGAAAAAAATGAGAGAAACGGTGAAACGTGAAGGAGGATATTTTCATGAACTGTCCAACGGCGGATAAGCTATCACAATTTGTAGATGAGTTGTTGCCAAAAGAAGAGTTGGCTGAAATTGAAGTGCATGTACAGTCGTGCACGTCCTGTGGAAAAGTTGTGAATGCATATCAAGAGGAGCAGCACTTTATTGAAGAAACATTGCAGACACCTACACTGTCTGAGAATTTCACAGATCTTGTCCTGGATCAGTTGGAGCCATATGGGAAGGCTCACAAACCTAGGCGCAAAGCTACTTGGAAACGAGTTGCAATTTCAGCTGCAGGTGTAGTTTTGGCAATAGGCATCGGAGCAACCGTTAATCCGAGTTTCGCACAATTCATTGGTGGGCTGTTCTCGACCGACCAAGTCGACGATGGATTGAAAATAGCAGCGGAATCTGGGTTGACGCAACGGGTAGATTTGGCGGTTGAGGATCAAGGGCTGACGTTTGTTGTGGAAGACGTCATTGCCGACTCGTCAAGGGTCTCGCTTTCTTACAAAGTGTTGAATAAAAATGGAAAACCGCAAGATACGTATTTAAACATGGCAGATTCTGAAAACGATATAACAGCCACCGACCAAAACGGAAACGAATTGGATGGAATAGGAACTGGATGGCAAGAAGGAAGTGATTATGGAAACGTCGAATTTTCGCTGCGCGATCAAGACAATATAGAAAAAATCACAATTCAATTTAACTTAGTGGAGTTGAATGGCGTGAAAGGCTACTGGCAGTTGGAAGTCCCTGTCGACTTGCATGAGAACCGCAAACTGACAAAAATAGCGGATTTGAAAGATGCATCTGCTGTCCATCATGGTGTCCAAATCGATTTGAAGAAACTGCAGACAGCGCCTTCTTCCATTGAACTATTTTATGAGACTGCCTTCACAAAAGACGAACGGAAAAAGTCTGAAGAGGCAAAACGCAAGTTCGAGGAAATGTTCGGCAAAGAAAGCATGGATTCGCTTGTCTTTGGAAATAACACCTCAATTGCCTACCATATCGAAAATGCGAAGGGTGACGTCATTTACTCCAGCTGGAGCTCAACCAATTCAGAAACCGGCATGCTGCAAGGTACTGGCCAGGATATCAGCTCCACAGGAGGCACGTCTTGGATTGATTCATTCGTCCCTAAAGGCGAGGACCAACTGACCTTTGTATTGAACGGCGTCTATAAAACGGAGCCAACGGAACTTTCCCTTACATTTAAACCGGAAAACATAAAAAAACAACCGGTATCGTTCGACTACAAAGGAAATCATTTAACAGTCAAAAGCGTGAAAATGCCCCTTTTCGGCGAGGATAAATCAGTCGTCCTCAAATTGGAAGGTGGCATGGACTCTCTTGATGCGGACTTCGGCAGCTGGATTGCTGTAGATGGTAAAGGCAATAGCTACCCCGCTAACTTCAGCGGTTCCATTTTAGATGAAAAAGACGGGAACGGCCGCCACATAACAACAATGGACATGCAATTGGACGGATTGGAGGAAGTACCAGAGGAATTGACGTTGTATCTTGTCTCGAAAATGAATTATTACCCTGTTGAGGAGCAATGGAAAGTTCCGTTGACTGGCAAAAACTAAACAAAATTGCATTGGCCGCATGCACACTTCATCAATGTGTGCACGCGGTCTTTTGTTGTAGTTTGGAACTAGTAGTATATGATTTATGTAAGTTTCGTTACCGATTTTATGAGGATGCGTCTAAGTAAGTAACAAGCGAGGTGAACGATTTGTCGAGTGAAGCGTGGTTTGATGAATATTATGATGCCGTCTACAGTTACATCCTCATGCTCGTGAAAGATTCCCATACAGCCGAGGACCTGTCTCAAGAGACGTTTATGAAAGTTATCCGGAATGAACATCAATTCAAGGGGGACTCCCTCGTCAAAACATGGATTTTCCGTATCGCCTACACGACGACGATGAGTTATTTCAGAAAGAAGAATCCTATAACGTATTATTTTGATCTTCATACACTTAATACCAAGCACGAACGATCATCAGAAGAGATTGCCCTACTTAATTCACAGCAAAAACAATTTTACGAAGCGCTCAACCAATTAAAGCCAAGTTACCAGCAAGTCATTATCCTTCGGAAAATCCAAGGGTTTTCGACGAATGAAACATCAGCCGTTCTTAATTGGTCGGAAGGAAAAGTGAAAATGAGCCTATCGAGGGCACTTGCCGCGTTCAAAATAGAATTAGAGAAAGGTGGTTTTACGGATGAAACACTTATCCGATGATGACATAGCACAAGAGTTGGAGAAGCTTGGCCAAGCGTTTCGACCTTCTTCCGAGCAAAAAGAAAAAATGCGCCAACGAATTTCCATACAGACACACCCTATTAAATCGTTTCGAGTTAGTAAATTGCTTCCCACTTTCCTTTCAGTAATCGTTTTGCTTTCAGTCGGCTTCGGTCTGTATACCAGTCTTGGAGAATCCAAGTCGGCGAATGTTACCGCCTCATGGAATCAATTGGCAATGCAACAATTAAGCCACACGAGTGAAACATATTACGTACTATTATTTGACGGATCTAAATTGACAATTGAAGATTATTATATTAACAACCCCGAATTAGCGGCAATGTTTAATTTTAAAATTAACGAACCCCTACTAGTGCCGGGCACGTACGAAAATTTCACCGTCAAGCAAAAAGGGAATACGTATACCATCAAGGTCAGTGGAGAAGGTGGATTCACTTACAAATTGGAGAAAAAGGGGCCACGAATCTTCGTTGGTGAAGACGGCATCGAGTACCATACTTGGAGGTATTTAGAAGAGGTAATTACTGATATGGCCACCACCGAACGTTTGGAAATCGCACCACAATCCGAACATACATTTTTGATTGAATGGGGATCCGATTCAATGGATAGGGGTAATCATGATTTCGAATTCCATGAGCATGGGCAGCTTGTCGTTTCAACTGATTTCGACGAACTAAAGCGGGGGCAAGCCGTTTATTATCATATGCCGTCCTCCGTCATCGCCCAGAATCCGGCCGTTCCTGAAAAGTATATCGGAAGAGTTGTCGGATTACCCGGTGAAACAGTCGAAATTAAAGGCGGCCAAGTGTATATCGACGGAAAGAAGCTTGATACGTTTTATGGGAAAGCAACTATGCAAGGCTTAAGCGAGGAAGAGTATTTCAATAAGACACCACGCAGTGCAATTGTAAATGAAAAATCAACTCAAGAGTACTTCAATACGAACATGGCAGCGGTAACTGTAGAAGAAAATACGGTGTTCATTCTCGTAGATCAATGGTGGCGAGGATACGATAGCCGCGAGTACGGTCCTCTGCCGGTCGAAGAGATTGAAGGGATTATTACCGGTACCGCCGAATGATGTGATATAAATGGAGGAAAAGACATTGGGGGATGTTCATGAAGCTTTATTCAGTCAAGCTCTTGTTGGAATCAACCGTCATACCAAATGAATATTCATCAAAAACGTTCGAGGAAACGATTGTGTTACTCCGGGCGTCCGGTCAGGACGGTATCGAAACGAAAATCCGTGGCCATTTCGTGGATCTCACGTATGAAAATGCAGTTGGCGGACAGACGACCTGGAGTTTTGTCACCCTTCTCGATGTGTTTGAAGTAGTTGACCACTTTGATGGAGATGTTGACTTCAAGGAAGTGTACAGCCGCTTTTTACCGTTTGACGAACCTATGACAGCGGGCGAGGTCATTGAGAAATATTCATTGGATAAATAAGCAGGAATGGAAAATGGAGCAGTGCCAATTTGGCTGTCTGCTCCGTTTTTTCATGTCACCACCATCTCATCCAGATAAACCGCCTGAAGATGGGATGAAACCGCCTGATGGTTCCGCCACGATTTTGTCACAATCCCCTGGCGCCCTTCCCTATCAAGCTTTCTCCCGTCCTACCCTACCAAACGACATATCTTATCCATTGACGTTAATTAGTAGACCCCCTAAACTATGTATATTAGTTGAGGGGGTCTACTATATTGAGAGAGAAACTGGAAGAAGCAATTGAGTTGTTTCAGGAAGTGTTAATTTACGGATCCGAGCATGTTGTAAAGTCGGTCAATGTCGATGTTTGGGATGAATACTCGCCTGAGCAGATTCAAGTGCTGAAAATACTTTCGACGCAAGGTCCGTTATCAAATGGTAAGTTGGCCGAAATACAAGGAGTGCATAAGAGCGCCATTTCGACCCGATTGAAGAAGTTGGAGGAAAAAGGACTTGTCGCCTCTGATAAAGATCCGAATGATCAACGCGCCAAAATTGTACAATTGACCACTTCAGGAGAAGAAGTTCTCAGAAAGTCCGACGAAGCCGTTTATGAGAGCATCGAGAAGCTTTTCGTTGGAAAAGTCGAAGAACATGAGATTGATACGTTCGTTAACACGTTTCGTAAATTGAAAGATATTTTACATATGAAAGGAATGTAAGTATGAAACAAGTGCTGAAATTTAAATGGCCAATTTTCATCGGGATTATCGCGCTTACCGCGATTTTATTCATCTTGTCTCCTGACCTAGCGAAACAGGCGGAAAACGCAGGTTCGTTCCAGTTGCCGGATACGGCGGAATCACAAAAAGCTGCGGACATACTGGAAAAAGCAGGTGCTTCGGAAGATACGATATCGCTCGTATATGCACTCGACAATCCTGTCGATGACGCATTAAAGAAAGATGTATCTGCAGTGGCACAAAAGATCCAATCGCTCGGGAAACCGGTGAAGGATGTGCTCGATCCGTTTGAAAATGAAGATATGGAGAAACAGCTCGTCTCGGAGGATAAGAAAACGATCCTCGTTCCAGTCACAGTGGACGGAACTAATGAAGAAATTATTGAGCTTGCGGATAAAATCCATGCAGACATGCTGCCTAAAGATGAGACTGTCTATCTGACAGGTGAAGCGATCATTAACAATGACGTCAATATCAGTGCACAGGAAGGGCTCAAGAAGACGGAGTTGATTACCGTTGTTCTGATCTTCGGCTTGCTGCTCATCGTGTTCCGCTCAATCGTAACGCCTTTTGTCCCGTTATTGGCAGTTGGTATTTCCTATTTACTTAGCCAATCGTTCGTTGCGTTTTTCATCGATTGGTTCGGCTTCCCTGTTTCAAACTATACGCAGATCTTCCTCGTGGCGATTCTTTTTGGCTTAGGGACCGACTATTGTATTCTCTTATTAAGCCGTTATAAAGAGGAATTGCTAGAAGGTCACGCTGTGGAAGAAGCGGTTATTAACACATACAAAACGGCTGGACGCACATTATTCATCAGCGCAGCTGCAGTGTTCATCGGATTTGCGGCCATTGGATTCGCGGACTTCCCGATTTTCAAATCTGCAGTCGCAGTTGCAGTCGGGATAGCTGTGCTACTGCTTATTCTTTACACAGTCGTTCCGTTATTTATGGTTTTATTGAAAGATAAATTGTTCTGGCCTTCCAAAGGCGCTGCATCGCATAAAGACAGTAAAATATGGATTGCGTTCAGCAAAGTGTCAGTAGCACGCCCGCTTATTTCGATGCTCATCGTTGCGGTTATTACAATTCCGCTTCTGTTGACGTATGACAATGACTTGTCATTCAATACAGTGGATGAGATTGATGACAGCAAGGAGTCTGTAATGGGATTGAACCGGATTTCCAAAGCGTTCGGTGAAGGAGATTCATTGCCAGTCCAAGTCATTTTGAAAAGGGACACGAAAATTGTAAATGAACAAGATGTCACCTATTTAGAATCCATCAGCAAAGATCTCGAGAAAATTGATGGCGTCAAAAGCGTTCGCACGATTACCCGCCCAACTGGTGAATTGATTGAAGACTTGTATGTCGATCATCAAATCGCACTAATGGCAGATGGGTTGACTGAAGCAGTCGACGGGCTCATAGAAGTTCAAGACGGGCTTCGCCAAGTGCAAGGCGGATTGAATGAAGTTACAGGACAATTGCCTTCAGATTCAGCTTCCTCGGGAGGCGCCGGATTGCGTCAGGCTGCGGGCGGCATCAAGCAAATCAACGATCAGTTAACCCAAATTGCTGGCGGACTTGAACAAGGGATGCCCGCTACACAAGCTGCCGGCGGTTTGAAAGCATTAGGAACCGAGCTTGGAAAAGTTAGCAATAGCTTGTATGGCGCTGCCGATCAGTTGGACGGAGCAGGCGGTCAAATGGGCGCCCTTTCCGGTGGATTAACAGAGCTTGCAAATGGCGTAGAAGCGGCTAACGAAGGTCTTGGCGAAATTCACGAAGGACTTACCGAACTTGCTGACATGATGAAGGATATGGGAGATACGAAGAGCGTTCGGGATACTGGGCTGTTCATTCCAAAAGGGACACTTGCCGAGGAAGAGTTCGCACCTGTCATTGACCGCTATACGATCGATGAGGAAACGGGCATCATCCTGGAAGTCATCTTAGAACAAGACCCATATTCCCGTGAGGCAATCGGAACAGTGGAGGATATCGAAAACACACTTCATAGATCTATTATCGGCACGCCTTTCGAAAAAGCGGATGTTGCATTCAGCGGAATTTCCGTCATGAATGCCGACTTGAATGACATTTCAACGAAGGACTTTACACGGACAGTGACGATTATGCTCGTTGGCTTGTTCATCGTGCTGTTCATCCTGTTCCGTTCGGCTATCATGCCAGCTTATATGATTGGCTCGTTGTTGCTCACCTACTATACATCTGTATCCATTACGGAGCTCATCTTTGTCAATGGACTTGGTTATGACGGCATTAGCTGGGCAGTTCCATTCTTTGGCTTCATTATGCTGATTGCGTTAGGGGTCGACTACTCGATCTTCCTGCTTGACCGATTCCGTGAAGAGAGCATAAACGGGAAGAATGTCCGGGACGCTTTAGTTACATCTATGGCGAAAATGGGGACGGTCATCATCACCGCAGCGATAATTTTGGCAGGTACATTCGGTGCGATGATGCCATCCGGCGTATTGAGCCTCGTGCAAATTGCGACGATTGTCATTACCGGATTGCTGTTATACGGTATGATTATCTTGCCATTGCTTATTCCGGCAATTACTGTATCGTTTGGGCGTGGTGTTTGGTGGCCGTTTAGAGGATAAATACAAACAGAGCAGGAAGGCAACGGTGCCCTTTCTGCTCTGTTTTCTGTTTATTTTTCGCGATTAAACAATTCTAGTTCATTAAACACTTTTCCTACTCAACCAACTATCCTTAGTCAGCTTCATATTAATCGAATCAATCCATTCCCCTTCAAACTCCAAATCGTTTTCATCAATGCTCACCTGCACAAAACCGACTTTTTCATAAACATGCTTCGCCCTTGGATTGAAGTCAAACACACTTAAGGTCAGTTCGCGAAGTGTCGTATGTGTAAATATGTAATCAACGATAAGTTGAGTAGCCTCCGTCCCGAGTCCCTGATTCCTTCCCTTTGGCCCGATAAGTATTCTGAAATTCATACTCTGATTCTGTTCATCGTATAAATTGACCACTGCCTCCCCGACTAAGATATCTTGGGACCGGTCAACAATCGCAAGATCCAAGCGATCCGTTTGTTCATTTCTTGTATGGTACCATCGGTGTGTTGACTCCCAATCAACATCCGAACTGCTTCCTGTCAGTTTTATTACCTCGGGATCTAGTAAGCATTCTTTAATAAAGGGAAAGTCTTCATCCTGAAAAGGTCTGAGAACAACCTTCTCTCCTTCTAGTAGTGGTTTGCGACGTAAATCTATCATTTATTCTCACTCCATTAGCTGTATAGAAAAGAAGATAACCGACGTTCAAACATCATGTTATCTTCATTCCAAAATATTATTTCCGATACATAACTTCCCCCGCTACAACCGTCATCTCAACAGCCGTTTCAAGTATTTCTTCTTCATCCAACTCAAATAAATCCTTATCAAGCACCGTAAAGTCCGCGTCGAAACCGACAGCTAACTTTCCGCGCGAATCCGCCTTCCCAATTGTCGCAGCACTGCCTGATGTGAATAAACCAACTGCCTCAAACCGGCTCAGCTTCTCCTTCGGCAAATACCCTTCATGCGTTTCTCCAGGCTTCCTTCTCGCCACTGCCGCATAAATGCCGAGCAGCGGATCGACTTCTTCAATCGGCGCATCCGACCCCGCTCCGCAAATGAACCCTTCGTCGATAAGGCGCTTCCATGCATACGCCCAGTCCAAACGCTCTTCGCCTAAACGATCCATCACCCATGGGAAATCGGACGGGACGAACGCTGGCTGAATGTCTAGAACAACCGGAAGTTTCTTCATCCGCTCCACTAAATCATCCCGCAGCACATTCACGTGGATGAGCCGGTCCCGCTTCCCTTCCGGCACTGGATGACGCTCGATTGCGTCCAACCCTTTTTCAACCGCGCCGTCCCCGATCATATGCATCGCTACGGCCTGCCCATATTTACGCGCAGTCGCTACATTCCGGTCGATCTCTTCATCCGTCAAAACAGCATTGCCTGAAATGGATGGATCATCGGCATAGGGTTTGCTTAACAAAGCGGTACTTCCGCCAAGTGCCCCATCAATGAAAAACTTCATTTCCCCCGGTTCGATCCACGGTTCATCATACGTTGCATTGTCTTCCATTAGTTGTGTAAACACCGTCGATCTCCGCAATAAATGCGCTCGGAACTTCTTCTCGCCGATGACATTTCTGAACGCCTGCAATGGATTCCGATAATCGCCGTAATACCCGAGATCATCCGTCACAGCACCTGTCAGTCCTAGCGACAATAGATCATCTACCGATTTCGCGAGTGCTTTCGTCAACATCTCCTCCGTCGGCTCCGGAATGAGCTGTTGCATGCGATCCATAGGGCCTTCCTTCAATACGCCAGTCGGTTCTCCATTTTCATCCCGCTCAATGACCCCGTCATCCGGATCAGGTGTGTCCTTCGTAATGCCTGCAAGCTCCAATGCTTTCGAATTGACGATTGCAGCATGCCTACACGTTCGTTTAAGGAACATCGGGGAATCCGTCACCTTGTCTAGTTCGAGACGCGTGAAAACCTTTTTATCCGCAAAATTGTTTTCATTCCAGCCTTCGCCAATAAACCACTCATCCTCTTGTAAATCAGGATAAGCGTTCATAAGCATATCCATCATGTCATTAGCGGATTTCGCTTTCGACAAGTCAAGGCTGAGCAATTTCTGCCCATGCCCGATCATGTGCATATGATTGTCGATGAACCCCGGGTAGAGCACCGCTCCTTTCAAGTCGATTTCATGTTCAGCTTCACTTTTTAATTCATCATAAGTACCTACCGCGATGATTTTTCCGTTTTCTGTCAGCAACGCCTCGACGGTTTCCCCTTCTCTTTCCATTGTATATAGCTTGCCATTATGCCAAATTGTTTTCATCGTGACTCCCCCTTCCCTTTATTCTAAACTTTCAAAACGCACCGGGCAATCTTATTTGGAATTGAATGCTATAATAGAACCATCATTACAGGGAGGGATTTTTTATGAGATTGACTGTTTATCTTGCAGGGGAAATCCATACATCTTGGCGTGAAGAGGTCAAACGGAAAGTTGCGGCTTTGAATTTGCCGATCGATTTTGTCGGACCGATGGAAGACCACGATCGCTCAGATAACATCGGGGAGGAAATTTTAGGCAAGCAGCCGGATGCCATTTTCAAGGATGCTGCCGCTTCCAGCTTTAACAACTTGCGCACCGAGCTATTAATGAAGAAAGCCGATCTTGTCATCGCCCTTTTCGGTGAGCAATACAAGCAATGGAATACGGCAATGGACGCGAGCGCCGCGGTTGCGTACGGCAAACCGCTCATCCTGATTCGCTCCGAACAGCACCATCATCCGTTGAAAGAGCTCTCCCGCAAAGCACATGCTACGGTCGAGACAGTAGACCAAGCCGTGAAGGCATTGCATTATATTTTCGAATGAAATGAAAGGCTATCCGAATGAGGGTGGCCTTTTTATATTGGGACGCCGTTATTTACATATTTGCGGCTCATTCCAATTTATCACCACTCAGAGCGGGATTATCACCACTTGGATTGAGTTTATCACCACTTAGAGGAACATTATCACCACTCAGCAATATTTCCCCTTGCTTTATCACCGACTCGGCATCATTTGGCAATTTTTCATTTACAAAACCTTTACACTTCGTTCATACTTCCTCAATAATCCTCCCGTACACTATACATAAGCCTCAATCCAATCTAGGAGGATTTCAAATGACTTTACTTCATGAACGTATAAAAGAAAAACCATTATCTATTGTTCGAAACGAAAGCTGGCATAAGCCGATCTATGAAACGAATGGCTTGAATCTTTGGTACGGCACGTCGCATGCTCTAAAGAACATCGACCTCTCTATCAACGAACGCGAAGTGACTGCGATCATCGGTCCATCAGGATGCGGTAAATCGACGTTCCTGAAAACATTGAACCGGATGGTGGAAACGGCAGCCGATGTCTCCATTTCAGGCAATGTCACTTTCAAAGGCAATAATATTTTGGGCAAGGCGATGCCGGTCGAAATTCTTCGGTCGAAAGTCGGCATGGTGTTCCAAAAGCCGAATCCATTCCCGAAATCGATTTATGAAAACGTCGCATTCGGACCGAAAGTGCATGGCATCCGCAATAAGGCGACGCTCGACATGATTGTGGAAGAAAGCTTGAAAAAAGCCGCGTTGTGGGATGAAGTGAAAGACCGTCTCCATAAAAGTGCGTACGGCCTTTCCGGCGGACAGCAGCAGCGGCTATGCATTGCAAGATGTCTTGCCATCGATCCAGAAGTGATCTTGATGGATGAACCAACATCCGCCCTGGATCCAGTATCGACGCATAAGATCGAGGAATTGATCAGCGCCATTAAAAACGATGTCACCATTGCCATCGTCACCCACAATATGCAGCAAGCCGCACGTATTTCCGATCGCACCGCATTCTTCCTAAATGGTGAAGTGATCGAAGAAGATCGTACGACAACGATTTTCAATAACCCTACCGACAAATTAACAGACGACTATATTAATGGTCGATTCGGTTAAACCCGCTTATAATAAGCGGGTTTTTATTTATTCGTAAAGCCACAATTTACAATACCTTTACATATTGACAACACTCACTTAACAAAGGGCCGTTATGATGTAGTTGTGAGGGAGATTCCTTCATCTACACGAGAACATAATCAGGGGAGGATTTATCAATGAAGTTCAACAAGTATCTTTTATTCATGATCATGGCTGCTTTTGCGGTTGTTCTAGCGGCATGCGGCAAAGACGGCGACTCCGCGGAATCCGACAAAAACAAAGCATCCGCGCAAGGTACAGAACTGGAAGGCAGTGTTGCAATCGACGGTTCTGGAACAGTGTACCCACTTATGGCCCGACTTGCTGAGGAGTATATGGTGAACGAACAAGAGAACGTATCCGTTGAAGTGAGCCGTGCGGGAACAAGCGCTGGGTTCAAAAAATTCCTCGTTGAGAACGGAACGGACTTCAATGACGCTTCCCGCCAAATCAAAGATGAAGAAGCAACAGAAGCAGATAAGCTTGGCATAGAAGTGAAAGAATTGAAAGTTGCCCTAGACGGCCTTACTTTCGTCATTAATAAAGAAAATGATTGGGCAACTGAAATGACGCCTGAAGAATTGGTCAGCATTTTCCTTGCTGATAGCACAGTCGAAAAATGGTCCGACATCAATCCTGATTGGCCGGATGAAAAGATCAATGCAATGGGACCGAATGAAAACCACGGGACATACGAATTTTTCTATGAAAGCATTTTAGATAAGCAAGATATGGATAGCTCAGTCAACTTGCAGCAGGAATATTCGACACTTGTGAACCTAGTCTCTGAAGATAAGAACGGAATCGCGTTCTTCGGATTCGGCTACTACGTCAATAACCAAGACAAGATGAATGCTGTTGCGGTCGACTTCGGAAATGGTCCTGTCGAGCCAGCGCTAGACACGATTGCCGAGGATGGAGCTTATGCGGACTTCACTCGCCCGGTCTTCACATACTTGAATGTGAACCATGCAAAAGATAAGCCGCAAGTAAAAGATTTTGCAATTTACGTTATGAACAATATTAATGAATTCGCAGGTGAAACAGGCTTTGCACCGATTCCGGAATCTGAAGTGAAAGAAAACATCAGCTTCTTGGAAGGCCTATAATATGTAAAAACGGATGAGGGTTGCTACTAGCTCTCATCCTCTTGTACCTTACCGGAAGGAGTTTCATTAATGATAAATCATGAATTTACAAAAGCAGATAAAGTGAATATCCGGGACATGATCGACCAGAATCAACGCGGCAATTCGATCAGAAGAAGGATCGAACGACTCATTCCCATCTTCCTCACAGTGATCGCCTCCTTATCTATCTTAACGACAATCGGCATCATTTGGACACTGTTATTCGAAACGGTGGAGTTCTTCAAGCGGGTGCCTTTCCTCGATTTCTTTACGGGCACCGTCTTGAAGCCTCTGAGCCAGAACCCTGAATTCGGCGTGCTCCCTTTATTGATGGGTACTGTCACTTCCTCTTTGATTGCGATGGCGGTAGCTGCTCCGATCGGATTGATGGCCGCCATTTACTTGAGCGAATACGCCTCCCCGAAAGTACGGAAAGTCGTCAAACCAGTGCTTGAGCTACTGGCAGGCGTACCGACAATTGTCTATGGATTTTTTGCTTTCACTTTTGTGACGCCTCTTTTACGGGACTTCATTCCGGGACTTCAAGCGACAAATATTTTGAGCCCGGGCTTAGTTATGGGTGTCATGATCATTCCAATGATCGCCTCCCTTTCTGAAGATGCGATGAGCTCCGTTCCAAATGCGATGCGTGAAGGTGCCTATGGATTAGGAGCGACGAAGCTTGAAGTGACGCGCAAAGTTGTCATTCCCGCCGCTCTATCCGGCATCATCGCATCGTTCGTCCTTGGTATTTCACGTGCAATCGGGGAAACGATGATCGTGACGATTGCGAGCGGCAGTACGAAAAACTTCACGTTCGACATTACACAATCGATGCAGACGATGACCGCTTATATCGTCGAAGTGACTGGCGGAGACGCCGCTGCGGGATCGACGGTCTATTACAGCCTGTATGCTGTGGCGATGACCCTTTTCGTTTTCACACTCGTGATGAACCTGATTGCAAGGGCCGTTTCCAAAAAGTTCAGGGAGGAATATTAAGATGAATCAACTGAGTGAAAAACAACATATGAAGCGGACGAAGCGCCGTTTATTCCTGAATCGGTTCTCGAAGTCCATCTTCATGCTATCCGCGTTCTTCGGACTGTTCTTCTTAGCTGTTTTGCTCGTCCGTGTCGTAACGGAAGGAATCGGTTCAATCAACAGCGATTTCCTTACGGGTAAATTGTCGACGCAGCCGGAACGCGCCGGCATTATGGGAGCGATCCTCGGAACGTTTTGGCTCATGCTCGTTGTCGCTCCCGTCACGATGTTTGTAGGCGTCAGCACGGCGATTTACTTAGAGATGTATGCGAAAAAAGGCCGCCTGGTCAGCTTCATACAGACGAATATCTCCAATTTAGCTGGCGTCCCTTCCATCGTGTATGGAATTCTCGGTTTGACGGTATTTGTACGGGTGTTGGACTTAGGTAACATCGTCCTGGCTGGCGGATTGACGATGTCGTTATTGATTTTGCCGATCGTCATCGTTGCAAGCCAAGAAGCGATCCGCTCCATCCCTTCCTATTTAAGCGAGGCATCTTACGGGCTCGGCGCGACAAAATGGCAAACGATTCAGCGCATCATCTTGCCGGCAGCACTGCCAGGAATCTTGACAGGTGCGATTCTGTCCCTCTCCCGCGCAATTGGAGAAACTGCGCCGCTCGTCGTCATTGGAATTCCGGCACTGCTCATCCCGTTCCCTGGAAGCATCATGGACCGCTTCACGGTATTGCCGATGCAGATTTATTACTGGACGTTGGATGCTTCGTTAGTAGCAGAATATGCTAATTTGGCAGCCGCCACGATTATTGTTCTGCTAGTAGCCCTGTTCATTTTGAACTCAACAGCGATCATCATTCGGAATAAATTCCAACGTGTATTCTAAATAGGCTTTTTTTACAACGCATCCGATTAGGGATGCGTTTTTTTGTAGAAGTATTTGGAAGGAATGGCTGATTTGGACGCGAGACGGCTCGATTTGGACGCAAGACAGCTTGCTTTGGACGCAGAACGACCTGCTTTGGACGCGAGATGGCTCGTTTTGGACGCAGGACAGCTTGCTTTGGACGCGAGACGGCACGGTTTGGACGTGAAGCGGCTCGCTTTGGACGCAGAACGACCTGATTTGGACGCGGCGCCATCCTCCATTATTACAAAAAGAACTGTCACAGAAAGTCAGTTGTTGACTTTCTGGACAGTTCTGGTCCATTTCTTATTCTACTATGCCCATTTCCTCACGAACTACTTCCGCAATCCGGTTGACGAAGCGTGCGCAGTCGTCGTGATTCGGTGATTCGACCATTACACGGACGAGAGGCTCTGTTCCTGACGGACGTACGAGGACTCTTCCGTTGCCAGCCATCTCCTCTTCGACTTCCTTGATAACCGCTGCGACTTTTGCATTTTCGGTCACTTTGTTTTTATCCGTAACCCGGACGTTGACGAGCTCTTGTGGATATACTGTCATCTCACTTGCAAGGTCGGATAGCTTACTTCCCGTCCGCTTCATGATGTTGACAAGTTGCAAGGCAGTCAATAGTCCGTCCCCTGTTGTATTGTAATCAAGGAAGATAATATGACCCGATTGCTCTCCACCTAGATTGTAATTTCCTTTTTTCATTTCCTCAACGACGTACCGATCGCCGACAGCGGTTTTGACACTCATCATGCCATGCCGCTCCAATGCTTTATAGAAGCCTAGGTTGCTCATGATTGTGGAAACGATCGTGTCGGATTTCAGGCGGCCTTTCGATTGGAGATGGCGGCCGATGATGAACATGATCTGGTCACCATCAATGATCCGGCCAAGTTCATCGACTGCAATCAGGCGATCTCCATCCCCATCAAAAGCAAGTCCGATGTCTGCGCCTTTATCAACTACGAGCTGGCTGAGACCTTCCGGATGTGTCGATCCGACGCCATCATTAATGTTCAAACCATTCGGAGACGCGCCAATCGTTGTCAAGTCTGCATCGAGATCCGCAAAGACGTGCGTTGCCAATGAAGAAGTCGCACCATGTGCACAGTCAAGGACAACATGAAGGTCTGTAAATTCCTCATCGACCGTCTGTTTCAAGTATTGGATGTATTTATGTCCACCTTCAAAGTAATCCGTCACAGTGCCGACATCCGCACCGACCGGACGAGGCAGGCTGTCTGTCTCTTCATGCAAGAGGGATTCAATTTCCTCTTCCTGCTCATCTGTCAATTTGAATCCGTCCGCACCGAAAAACTTGATGCCGTTATCCTCAAATGGATTGTGGGATGCCGAAATCATAACGCCCGCCTGGGCATTCATGGCGCGCGTCAAATATGCAACTCCCGGCGTACTGATGATTCCGAGCCTCATCACTTCGACTCCCATCGATAACAGACCTGCAATCAAAGCGTTTTCCAGCATATGGCCGGATATGCGGGTATCCCGTCCAACAAGCACTTGGGATGTCTCCTGGGAATCTTTCGTCAACACATGTCCGCCAATCCTGCCAAGTTTAAACGCAAGCTCTGGCGTCAATTCTTTATTTGCAATCCCACGGACGCCATCCGTTCCGAAATACTTTGTCATAATCCATACTCCCTTTCAATGCTCTTAATCAGCTTCTTCATCATGCAAGCCTAATCTCCAATGTCACTTCATCCTCTGAAAGCTTCCAAGCAATATTGTCAGGTCCTACTACAGAAAGCGGATATATGTGCTCTCCTTCCTGATCCGTCCCGGAAGCATCGACACTAATAGCGAAATCCGAAGTGTCGAGGGAATTAATGACTTCCTTTTTTGCAGTCACTGTTACATCGACAACTCCATCAACCGGCTTCAAAAAGTTGCTGCTATATTTCTCGTTCAACCCTTTCACAGCGACAGGGATGTTTTTAAACTCCTTTGTTACATCCTCATCCTCTTCTTCCGGATCCATCGAGATATCAGGAGGAGGATTCTCTCCATTCATGACCGTCACACTAATGTTTACCTTGATCTTGGTCTCTGATAGTTTGGAAACGCCCTTCGGCTTTGGTAGGTTTATCTCTACTGTTCCTGATTCCTTCACTTTCGAAATATCGACGTCCAGCCGAAGCTCATCAATGGACTCGAGCGTCTTCTGCGGACCGTATATCGTTACCGTTTTCGTGTCTGTAAAAACAGAGTCAATGACAATGTTCTCACCCGGCGTACCTCTTTGTCTAAGGACAACCGGAACCTCTTTACTATTTTCTTTCACTTCCACTTTGACCGTCACTTCTTCGGGATCAATAGTGACATTCAATTTATTCAGATCTCGGTCGAGCACCCGGACACGGGCTTTTTGCTCAAATGATTTATTGATGCCTGTTTCTCCGGTTGCCGAAACTTTCACGAAGTTGATTGCTTCCACGACGCTTTTCGCACCCGTCACTTGAATAGTGGCAGGCTCGACTTCCTTTTTCACAGCATTATATCCTTCTGCAAGCAGCCGCTCATTAAATTCCGTATCGACTGGGAACGTTTTTGTTACTTTCTCTTCGATGACAACGTCCACATATGCCGGGTCCAATCTTACATCCAGCTTATCTGAGAGGTTTTCTGTGTCGATCTTGACAGTGTGCCTTCCCATCGTCTTGCTCCTAAGGTCGACCTTCAATGTAAAATCCTTCAACAGCTTTGTCGACTGCACAAGGCTGGAAGGCCCGTCGATTGACATATTGACCGTCTTAGGGACTCCCGTGACGACGGAATTTTCATTATCAAAAAGGACTTCCACAGGGACATCACGAAGGATATCATGTGAATCACCGATCGTGGAGCCCTTCTTTTCTTCATTCTCTGCCTGCACGGAAAAGAAAAGGATGATCGCAAGGGCCAATGCAGTGAAACGGAGAAACCATGGGCGATCCATTAACTTATCAACCATTTTTCTGTTTCCCCCATTTCCAGAATGGAGCCGAAGAAGTTTCGGTTTCCGCCCCAAACCATATTTGACGGAGCTGCTTCTCAAACTCCTCCATCGACAGATTCCGATTGATATCCCCGTTAACGGTAATACTGACGGCGCCTGTCTCTTCTGATACGACAATCGTGATGGCATCGGTCACTTCACTGATGCCAAGAGCTGCCCGGTGACGGGTTCCGAGTTCCTTTGATATGAAAGGATTCTCCGAGAGTGGCAAATAGCAGCCCGCAGCCGCGATCCGGTTCTTTTGCAAAATGACTGCCCCATCGTGCAATGGCGTATTTGGAATGAATATATTAATAAGCAGTTCAGATGTGACAATCGAGTTCAATGGAGTGCCGGTTTCAATATACTCACTTAGACCGGTCTCCCGTTCAATCGATATAAGTGCTCCAATCCGCCGCTTCGCCATATAGCTTACCGACTTGTTGAAAGCTTCGATCATGCGCTCACGTTCCTCTTCCTCCTGCATTGCCGACCTCGCAAACAAACGGCCTCGACCAAGTTGCTCCAACGCGCGGCGTATTTCGGGTTGAAATAGGATAATAATAGCAAGGAAACCAAACATCAACACTTGATCCAACATCCACTTCAACGTATCAAGTCCAAGATATTCAGTAAAAATACGGGCAAATAAAATGACAAAAATCCCTTTTAACAGCTGTACTGCCTTCGTGCCTTTAATGATGGTGATCAATTTATAGAAAACAAACCAAACGAGAAGCACATCCACTATATTTTTCAGTATTTCAATCGGACTTGAGTTTGTAATCATTTCCCAACCAGGCATGCGCTTCCCTCACCTTCATCGAAAATTCTTTACTTCAGTATATCATACAGCCCAGTTTCAATGCTCTTGAAAACAAACTGGACTGGTTATCAATGGGAACGTTTTTGACGGCTGTTTTGTTTCTTTTTCCTTATGTGTCAATCACTCATTCATTCATTATAAATAAAAAAACGATCGCCTCTCCCGTTCAGGGAAGGCGATCGTTGCATACCTATTTTTCTTGCGGCTCACCGCCGGAGGACGAGAAAATGTCCTTGGCGGTTGATTTGATTTTATACCAAAGCCAATCGAAGGCCCGATCGATTTCTTCGCTTTTTCCTGTAACGACTGCTGTCGAAGCCATGTATTTGGAACCGCGGATTACCGTCACATTGCCGTCCACTTCTCCTTCAATCCGGATATTACCGTTCTTGACGATAATATCCCCTTTGACGACTTCACCGGCAGGAACGATGACCGTTTCCCCTTCGACAATCAGATTCGGTTGTTTCGTGAAAGAAAACTGCTGATTATTGCCATAGCTTGAAAAGAGCGTCGCGCTCATTAATATCAAAAATAGTGCAGCCGCAGCCACGAGTGGGTGCCTGCGTAATAAGCGTTGAAAACCTGCTTGCTTTTTTTCTTTTGGGAGACGTGCCATGACGCCTGAGACAAATCCGTCCGGTGCTTGGATTGGTGCCGCACCTTTTAGGAATAAAGCCGACATTTTCAGTTCATCCATCATTTCCCTGCAATGTTCACAGGCAACTAAATGCTTTTGGAGCAATTGCTCATCTTCGCGGCTAATGTCCCCGTCTAAATACGCGTGCATTAAATGGATAACTGGTTCCTGACACGTATTCATACTTAATTCCCTCCTACATATTACCCATCTGTTTCCGTAGTGCTTCCCGTCCACGGTGAACTCGGGTCTTTACGGTTCCAAGTGGTAATTCTAAAATATCACTAATCTCTTGCAACGGCAATTCTTCCATATAGCGAAGAATGATAACAGTACGGTATTTTTCAGGAAGCCGTCCAATCTCATACTGGACACGATCCTGCTCTTCCATACGCTCCACTTCTTCCTCCGGCAAGTCGCCTTGCGCTGCAATCTGCGAGTACATGTTTAGGCCGTCCGTTCCTGGCACTGTCGCATCGAGGTAGTAGTCCGGCTTCTTTTTGCGAATTCTATCGATGCATAAATTTGTTGCAATCCGAAATAGCCAAGTCGAAAACTTCCGTTTCTGGTCGTACGTATGAATGTTCACATATGCACGAACAAATGCTTCTTGGGCTATATCTTCCGCTTCCTGTGAATTGCCGAGCATTCGATAGCAAACATGATACAGCCGATGTTGAAACATCGTAACAATTTCTTCGAATGCATCCTGATCGCCTTTGATCACTTCATTTATTCTTTTATTGACCAATTCATCCAATGACTTTCATCCTCCGCTCTATGCGGCTGTTCCTTCTATACGTTTGAAGGGTCCAACAGGTTTCATTTTTTTAACCATATTTTTTATTTTACCAAAGATTGATAGTTATTTCCGTTGTTTTAGGAAATAATCTTACAGAAAAACGCTTGGATCAGAATCCAAGCGTCCATTCTCATAGTAATTTTTCACCGAACAATGATCCCATCAGACCAACTGCGACATCTGCAGTTTTGTTCTTTTCATCGAGAATCGGATTGACCTCGACGAACTCCGCAGAAGTGATCATACCTGAGTCCTCGAGCATTTCCATTGCAAGATGACTTTCACGATAGCTGATTCCACCTGGCACCGGTGTTCCGACTCCGGGTGTATACAGCGGGTCTAAGCCATCCAAGTCCAATGATAGATGGACGCCATCCACGTTCTTTGCTTGCAAATAAGCAATCGCTTCCTTCATAACCGAAGTCATGCCGTCCCGGTCAATTTCATGCATCGTAAATACTTTGATACCTAGTTCTTTTATTAATACGCGCTCGCCCGGATCGACCGAACGGGCTCCAATAATGACGATATTTTCGGGCTTCACTTTCTGCCCTTCCTTATAAATATTCACTAATCTTTCGTGCCCTCGCCCCATCAGGACCGCAAGCGGCATCCCGTGAATATTTCCAGATGGCGACGTCTCCGCCGTATTCATGTCAACATGCGCATCGTACCAGATGACGCCTATGTTTTTATATTTAGAAGTTAAACCAGCTATTGTCCCGATAGCAATGCTGTGATCTCCTCCGAGCACGAGTGGAAAGTTCCCTTTCCCGACGACTTCGGCAACCCGATTCGCAAGTTCATTCGTCGCTCGGACAACTTCCTCTAAATTTTTCAAGTTCGTAGCTTCCCGATCTGTATGTTCGACTGCGCTTACTTGAACATCTCCCTCATCCTTCACCGTGTGCCCGATTGCTTCCAATCTTTTTATTGCACCCGCGTAACGGATGGCGCTCGGTCCCATGTCCACGCCTCTGCGACTTTGTCCATAATCAAGCGGAACTCCTATTAGTGATATATCCAATTTTCTCATTATGTCAGCCCCCCACTTCTATTGTAATTCGTTCAATGGAATGGCTCAACCTGACAAGTTTTCGGATATTTATTCATTTTTCGTAGGTTTAGAAAACAAAAATTCGCAGTCAGCCGGAGGCAAAGGCTTGCTGAAGAAATATCCTTGGCCTTCCCTGCAACCTAATCCACGGAGAATTTTCGCTTGCTCTTCTGTCTCAATCCCTTCCGCAATGACATTGAGCCCTGCCGTATCCGCCAACGTGACGATCGCCTTGACGATCGTCCTGCTGTTTTCATTCACATCAATGTCCTTCACAAATGACATATCAATCTTCACTGTGTCTGCCGGCAGCTCTTTAATATAACTGAATGTGCTATACCCCGTACCGAAATCATCGATCGCCACATGCATACCTAACTCCCTGATTCGTTCAATTGTCTCCCGCATTTCATCACGGTCCGCGAAGGAGGTTTCAGTCAGTTCGATCTCGATCAGTTCCGGTGCAACATCCTCTTCCAATAAAATGCGCTTGATCGTCCCGACAATTTCCGGGTCTTCCAGCTGAACAGCCGACATATTCACCGCAATACGAAAAGGGCAGTACCCTTGCCGTTTCCATTGAGCCGCCTGCTTGCAGGCTTCCCGTAAAACCCACTCCCCTAAAGACAGGATAATTTTCGTCTCTTCCGCTAAAGGGATGAATTTATCCGGCGGAATCCTGCCGAGATCCGGATGATTCCAGCGAACTAGCGCTTCGACACCAGACAGATCACCGCGGGATAAATTCATTTTCGGTTGATATTCCAACGTGAAATGTCCCATTTGAACACTTTTCCGTAATTCATTCTCCAATAAAATGCGTTCCAATGTTTTCGTCGCCATTCCAGGTTCGTACATTTTATAATTCCCGCCGCCATGCTCTTTAACATAATGCAACGCCTTTTCGGCTTTCATCATGAGCTCCGATGCCTTTTTTGCGTGCTTTGGAAATAGCGCAATCCCACAGCTAGTGGAAATGCTAAACAAATCACCGTGGATGCTAATCGAATTTTCCAAACTGCTCTTTATGGTTTCCGTCAATCGCTCTGCTTCTTCCTCATTCGCAGCCTGCGTTAACGTAAAAGCAAATTCATCACCTGAAATGCGACCAATGATATCTTCCATACTTAGTACACTCTTCAATCGGTTTGCGACTACCGAGAGTACATAATCCCCAGTTTCCTGTCCAAAAGAATCATTTACATTTCGCAATCTATCAATATTTACATAAACCAATCCTAGTCTTGCCCCATCTTTCCGTATTCTTTCAAGATAGGAGCTCAACTCTTTGCTGAACGCATTCCGATTAAGCAAAGACGTGAGTTGGTCATTATAAGAAAGATCCCGGTTCTCTTCGGCAATGCGCCGGTACGTTTGCGCATCCCTCCGAATCTTCTCCTCCATTAACTTCCGTTGCGTAATATCATAGCGGATGGAAATATACTTGTTCGGGATTCCCTTTTCATTCAAAAACGGAACAATTTTCGTATCCACCCAATAGAAGCTGCCATCTTTCGCACGGTTGCGAATCTCTCCTTGCCAGATCATGCCGCGCCCGATTGTCGCCCACATGTTTTTAAAGAATTCTTTCGAATGGTAGCCAGAATTAATGATGGAGTGTGTTGCCCCGATCAGTTCTTCCGTTTCGTATTTGGATATTTTGGTGAACAATTCATTGACGTAGGTGATCTTTCCCGTGCGGTCGGTCATCGCGACGATGACAGTTTGATCGAGAGCAAGTGCAATATCGGCGAGAATTGCCTCCATATCATGCTGATTGCCTTCGCCTGTCATTTTACGCATCACTTCGAAATAATCCTGCATGTGAACATCAACAATCCTTTCAACTGAAAACCTTGCTGCCTATTTGAATAAACTTCGGTGACTCCATAATAATACAATTACGCATAACTCAGTCTAGAAGCGCATAAACGTTTCTACATACGCATATAACTCCCGAAAAGCTCATAAACGAGTACAAAAACGCATAACTGTGTCTAAACGCTCATATATGTGGAAAAGCACGCATAAATGTATGTGAACTGTTCTCTATTTATGGGATATCTACGTCATTTCTGCCAATCCTGAAGTCTTTCACTGAACGTAAATATAATTCGTTGTCTCTACTATACGATACATTTCTATGATACTCGCATAAACTGAATTTGGTTGGTAGCTATATGAATATTTTTTGAAAGTAGTGGAGGGATTTTTGGCAATAAAAAAAATCCTATCTTGGGATGGATTTGAGTGGTGTGTATTTGGTTTATGTTGCGAAATTTCTGTTGGTAAGGATTTTAAGTTAGAATGCTTTGGAATAAAACCTTTTGCTCGCAATACCTGAAACTTGGAATTCTCTAGTATTAAAACCGATTTGCTCCTAATTCCTTACGGAATTACTCGCAAATCATTTTTTTCGTGGAGCGAAAAAAATGATTGGCTGGGGTAGCTGGATTCGAACCAACGAATGACGGAGTCAAAGTCCGTTGCCTTACCGCTTGGCTATACCCCAACATTGAAATTGAGATAAGCTTTGCATTACTGCGTCAGCTTCACTCGTTCAGTCAGTCGCGTAACCTTTTATTGCTATATGTATAAATGGTGGTGGGGGACGGATTCGAACCGCCGAACCCTGAGGGAGCGGATTTACAGTCCGCCGCGTTTAGCCACTTCGCTACCCCACCAGGTTAAAATTGTGATAAGCTGCGCATCTCTTTGTCAGCTTCGCTTGCACAGGATGTGCTGACTTCGATGTTGCGACAGGACGTCGCGCTCTTAATCGAAGTTCCTTTATTAATGTCACGTACTATTGTACGCTCCCTCTTTCTCTCAATCGCTTCCGCGACCTGCTTGCTTCTCCCAATTTTAACGGAGAATTGTGCTAAGTTGCGCATAACATTGGAACTTCAAAATAGGAAACAAACATGGTGACCCCTACGGGATTCGAACCCGTGTTACCGCCGTGAAAGGGCGGTGTCTTAACCGCTTGACCAAGGGGCCATCTAATAATAAGTTCTGCGTTATGAATTGCACAAATGTTATAGTAACAAATTTGTATTCATAGTGCAAGCCTATTTTTAAATCTTCTGTTGCAACAGCAGGCGGACATAAAAAAAGCGTCTTCCCTATGAAACAGAAATCGCAAGTTTCATCTGGAGCTTCCAACCGGATTCGAACCGGTGACCTCTTCCTTACCATGGAAGCACTCTACCTACTGAGCTATGGAAGCATAAAAATGGCTCCGCAGGTAGGACTCGAACCTACGACCGATCGGTTAACAGCCGATTGCTCTACCACTGAGCTACTGCGGAATCGTAATTAATTTTTCCAACGACACTATTTAGTTTAGCCGAAAGCCAGGAGAAAATCAACAACTTTTTCATTACCCCGTAACGACTTTCTTATATTAGCATGTTCTAATCATATTGGTCAAGCCTTTATCATAAAGTACCCTATAGATTTCGTTTCAAAGGGGATGTGACTTGAGAGCAAAACTAATACTACTTATTATCTTCTGCTGCGCTGCCGCACTATTTTTCCCAAGCATGCCCGGATCGGATTCGTTGAAGTCCGTTTTCCGTTTGACGGACGAGCCGAATGAAGTCATCGTCAGAGGAATGTCGGGATCTGCGCTGACTATTAATATTTCATTTGGAGACGAGGACGTGGAGCAGCTGATCCGTGAATTACAGGCTCCCTATCCATTGCTTCTTCTTGATATGGATTGGGCTGGGCGTTTTCCTGAAATTGTACAATTGATCAAGAAACGCAACATCCCGACCGGCTTATTGGGACATGCCGGGTTGGAGTATGAACAGAACATACCTCTTCTGATCGAACAGCTAGAAAAATATGAGGATTTATTCGGGGCAAAACCGTTATGGTTCAGAACATCCGATGAACAGTTCCCTTACTCATTGCGGAATGCGCTTTGGGATACCGAAGTGAATGCCCTTGGCTCTTCTGTCCGATGGCATACGGGAGAGCCGCCTCCGGTCATCGAAGGGGAAATCCTATCATTGCCGCATCACCGTGAAGAACGGATCACGTTGACTGATTTCAAAAAGCTCACTGAAACGCGACAGAACAAATCTTTGGAAGATGTCCTTTTCAATATGTCAATCAAGACGAAAAAGTTGCCGGAATAAACAAAAGCGCAGGGCGCCTGCCTAGTAGAGGTTCGCAGTCTAAGTACGCCGCGTCCTTCGGCAACGACTGCATGACCGGCTTCCTGCCGGCCTCAGGCGTAAGACAAAGATGTGAAGTGGCGGTCTTTGCCACGTAGCAGCTTTGACTTATGACCCCGAGCTTCTGGCGCACGGAGTCTAGGCGTAAACAAAAGCGCGGTTCCCCATTCAGGTGAGGAACTGCGCTTTTTATCATTTCGCTTTCGCCGCGGTTGCCGATTTACGAGCTTGTTTACGTGCGTCAAGCCTAGCCTTGTCCTCATCGGATTGGCGGTTATACTTCGGCAGCATGAGAAGCTGATATGCATTTACCGCGAGTAGCGGGAATAATAAAATTGTCACCCATGAGTCGATATTGCCTGATCGAACCATCAAAGCCGGTAGCCATTCGAGCGTTGTAATGACGATCATGAAAAACAATGCAGAAATAAGCGTGTGCTTTTTCGTCCATTTCGCTTTGAAATACGCCGTGACAATAGATACTGCCAACAATGAAAACAGCAGCGTCAAATAGAGGACGGTCCGCCCTGTATCCCCGGCTGTCAACTTGAATCTGAAAAATACGAGGTCAAAGATGACAACCGCGATGATGAGCAGCTGCACCCAATTCCATAATGTCAATGTCCTGAATAAATTCACCCCAAATTGGTGAACCGTCAAATAGGCGAAGAAGCCCATTTGCGCGACGACACTCATCGTAAATCCAAGAAAGATCATCCATAAAAAAGCGCCGAGAAACTCCATATATTCACCGGCAGATAAATATTGTGAGAAGAATTCCCAACGGACGATCAACCCTAGAATGCCCGTGACAACTCCTCCGATTATCAATGCAGTAAAAAAGAATTTAACCCAATTTCGTATGGTCACGATACTGTTCCCCCGTTTTTAATTGCTTCTACTAGTGTATCAACGTTTTGCCGAAAAATCTATTTCCTTTGATACGCAATGCATATTCCTCTTCATATTGTGAACAATAATTGAAAATGCAATCGGAAGGGAAATTGATCTCATGATGAAAAAATGGGTTCATTTACTTGTACTTGCCATACTCTTATCGGGCTGCAGCATGCAACAGCAAGGACCGAATTACGATGAAATGAAAAAGATGATGACGGATGCTTTGCAGACGGAAGATGGAAAGAAGGCCGTCCGTAAAATGCTATCTGACCCTGAATTCAGGGAATTGATGGTGCTGGAGCAGGCGGAAGTGAAAAAATCCATCGAGGATACATTATTGTCGAAGAAAGGTGAGGATTTTTGGAAACAAGCATTTGAAGACCCGAAATTCACCGAGAAAATCGCAAAAAGCATGAAGGAACAACAGCAGGATATCATGTCGAAGCTTATTAACGACTCTTCGTTCCAAAAAGAAATGGTGGAGTTTTTCGGCCAGCCCGATATGCAAAAGCAGATGGAAACTATTTTGCAATCGGCGAATATGAAAAAGCAGATGGAAAAATCCATTGAGGAGACGATTAACAGTCCGTTGCTCAAAGCGAAATGGCAGGAACTAATCCTTAAAGCAGGTGAAGTGACTCCGACCGAGAAAGGCGGAGGCGGCGAATCTGGCGGAGGCGGCGGTGAACAATCGGGAGGCGGAAGCGAAAAAAGTGGTGGAGGACAATGATCCTCCACCACCTGTTTATTTTTGAGTTTTATCGATAACTGCCTTTGCAATTTCGGTGTACGTTTGACCAATCGAGTGATGCTCTGCATAGACGGAAGGAGCAAAATCGGTTTCATTCCAATCGGGCTGGCCAAGTGGAATTTGACCTAGCAGCTCTGTTCGTAATTCCTCCGCTAAGCGCGTGCCTCCCCCTTGTCCGAATACGTATTCCTTTTCGTTCGTCAGCTTCGACTCGAACCATGCCATGTTTTCGATGACACCAAGCAAGGTATGATCTGTTTGAAGCGCCATCGCCCCTGCACGTGCCGCCACGAATGCAGCAGTCGGATGCGGCGTCGTAACAACGATCTCTTTCGATGAAGGAATCATTTGATGGACATCAAGCGCAACGTCCCCCGTACCCGGAGGCAAATCCAGGATAAGATAATCCAATGGTCCCCAATCCACGTCGCGGAAGAACTGATCCAGAACTTTTCCAAGCATCGGTCCACGCCATACGACCGGCGCATTGTCCTCCACAAAGAACCCCATGGAAATCACTTTCACGCCAAAACGCTCCACCGGAATGATACGATTTTCACGAATGACCGGCAGCTCAGTGATCCCCATCATGTCCGGTACACTGAACCCGTAAATATCCGCATCGATCAAACCGACCTTTTTTCCTAGACGAGCGAGCGCAACCGCCAAGTTCACCGAGACTGTTGACTTCCCGACTCCGCCTTTCCCGGATGCAATTGAAATGAATTCAATATTGTTCAGCGGAGACAGTAAATCCTGAGCTTCCGCCTCCGTTGCGGTGCCACGGAATTTTTCAAGCGTTTCGGGCGGAAGTTCCTCAAATCGGATCCCAACTGAATCCGCCCCAGCCGCTTTAATCACTTCAACCACTTTCGTCTGCAAATTCATTTGCTCCGCCGTGTTGACTTTAGCGATGGCCAATTTTACACTGACATGCTTCTTCTCCGGTTTAACCGATACGCTGACAATTCCATCGGTTTCCGCAAGAGTTTTATGTAAAAACGGATCCTTCAACTCGCCTACAACGTCACGGACAATTTGTTCATTAATCAATTTGGCCACTCCTTAGAGGTTTATTCATTCTCCTCTAAGTATACCATATTGCTTCACCTGCAAAGTCTGGATACGCCTTCATTGCTTTTCGGATAAATGGTACTGGATAATTCCATCCACGATAGCATCCGCCACTTTCCCACGATAGGCAGGATCCGTCAATAACGCACGTTCCTCAGGATTTGAAATAAAGCCCGTTTCGACTAGTACGGCCGGCATCGGAGCCTTTTTCAGCAAGTAGACCCCTTTAATGGACAAAGCTTCGCGATCGGTATTCTTCAATTTTTCTTTGAATGAATTTTGAATCGACTTTGCTAACATCTCACCGCCTGGAGCGCCTTCCGCATGATAAAACACTTGTGCACCCCTCCATCTGGACTCAGGAATTGCATTGACATGGACACTGATGAACAAGTCTGGATCCTCTTCAATTGTAATGCTTTCCCGCAGCTTTAAATCAGCAAATTTCCTCTCCCGGTTCGTTCCAAACTTGTCACTCGGCGCATGCTCCGCAATTGCGTCTCCCTCCTTCTCCCGTGTCATCACGACCATTGCGCCCTTCTTTTCAAGCCGCTTTTTCAACTCATGTGAAATGCTTAAATTTATATCCCTTTCCACCACTTCACCTGAGGAAGCTCCGCCATCCAATCCACCATGTCCGGGATCAATGACTATCTTCAGCCCCCCAAGCTGTTCGGGCATGAAAAACCCTCTGTCCGAGGCATTCACACCGTAAAGTACGACAAGAAGAGAGCTTGCAAATAATAACCCTACGATAAGCCATCGTTTCAATCTCACACCGCCTTTTTCCTCCACTATACGCACTCCTTGGCCAAGATATGATTGCTTGTATCAACAAAAGCGAAGGGCGCTTGCTCAGCTTCGACAGGCATAAGGCGAAGATACGAAGTGGCGGTCTTTGCCACGCAGTAGCTTTGACTTATGACCCGAGAAGCTAGCGCCCGGAGTCTAGACGATAACAAAAGCGAATCGAACTGCGAAGGGTTCGATTTGCCGTATTTCTGCGGTTTTTGCAGAAATTAAGGCACCTCTTTGGTGGCGGGACCGGTGCTCGTAACGCTACGCTTTTACTCGCAAAAGCCGTTCTTCGTGACGGCTTTCACTGCAACGGGCATAAGGCGAAGATGCGGAGTGGCGGGTTTTTTCCC
>NZ_LQYA01000046.1 GCF_001531445.1 Sporosarcina koreensis | reverse complement strand
CGTGTGAGCGATTTAAAGGCTGAAATAGGATTAGTTTATAAAAGTGCGAAAGAGTTTTTAAGGGATCGCACAGACAACGTGAGAGCCTTTAAGAAGGTTTTTGGTGAGTTGGTGGACAAGATAAGGGAAAAAACAACTGGAAGCGAATTTGAACGATTACACAAGCGTGAAAAGGCTCGTGAGCGAAATAATGATATGAGTAGATAAAAAAAGAACCTTCGAAGGTTCTTTTTGTTTTTGTCT
>NZ_LQYA01000045.1 GCF_001531445.1 Sporosarcina koreensis | reverse complement strand
TCCTTCATAGGCTCCTAGTGCCAAGGCATCCGCCGTGCGCCCTTTCTAACTTAACCTTTATACGGATTTCGATAAGCTGCGCATTGCGTTGTCAGCTCAGTCGATCAGTCAGTCACGTACTGAAGTACGCTCCTTCCCTCTATCCATCGCTTCTTAGCACTGCTTGCTTCTCGCAATCCTCGGGCGACTACCAATGCATAGCGATATGCACTAATAATCGTTAAAAAAGTATTGTTCAATCACAAAGTGATCGACTCGGTTGATTACTTGATGTTTTGTCCAGCCTCGGCAACCAGTTGCTTGGGTCATAAGGTGTATCAACTACGCGGCAAAAAGCGCCGCTTCGCCGATCCATCTTATGCCTGTCGCACCTGAACGGTTGCTTCGGCTTTTCTATCTTGCTTCAATGTCGTTTTATCCAGTTTTCAAAGAACAAATCACTCTCAATAGAGTAATTGGTGGAGCCTAGCGGGATCGAACCGCTGACCTCCTGCGTGCAAGGCAGGCGCTCTCCCAGCTGAGCTAAGGCCCCGGAATATAAATGGTGGGCCTAAGTGGACTCGAACCACCGACCTCACGCTTATCAGGCGTGCGCTCTAACCAGCTGAGCTATAGGCCCCTTCCGGGATTATGAAGTTTCTCTCGTCCTGTTTCCAACACATAATAGTGCTTTCCACTTTTCAACGAACCTTCAAAACTGAACGCAAAACGTCAACGTATGAACCTGAGGTTCATATTCCGTAATTATCCTTAGAAAGGAGGTGATCCAGCCGCACCTTCCGATACGGCTACCTTGTTACGACTTCACCCCAATCATCTGTCCCACCTTCGGCGGCTGGCT